>NZ_JBFULG010000001.1:0-712911 GCF_056400425.1 Lysobacter sp. P5_B12 | reverse complement strand
CTTCGTAACTGGCGACGAGGCCGCGTTCGCTGACGCGATACTCGGCGAGCAGGGTCGCGACCTGGCCGAGGTTGCGGATCGACGGCACGGATTCCTGCGTCACGGCGCGCACCATCTGCTGGGCCGCCCCCATGCGCTGCGCCGCGAACGCGCCCATCACGAGGATCAGCAATGCGAGGGCGCCGAAGCCGAACGCCAGTCGCTTGCCGATGTTGAGATTCTGCAACATGTCTTGGTCCGAAGAGTGAGGTGTTCAGTGGTGGGCGCGTGCCGACAACCCGCGATCAGCCGGACGTGGGAATCGATGGATCTACATCGACCGGTCGCCGCGTTTCTTGAGCTCCGGCACGTCGATCGCCGAACGCCGGGCCGTTGACGCCCCGGCGTTTTCGTTGCTGATCCGGAGAACGTCAGTACGCTTTCGCGCGAAGCAGCACACCCGAGGCATTGGTCTTGGCCACCACCCTGAAGTAGTAGCGGCCCGGCGCCGGCGAATTGCGCGTCATGGTCTGGTTGGTGCCCGGGCGCAGCGAGCTGCCGATGTTCGCGGTGGGGAATGGTTCGGCCTCGAAGTTGAGGTACACGCCGATCGTTCCGGTTCCACCGTAGCTCGTGAACTCCAGGCGCGTCGCGCCCGCGGGCACGTCGATCGAATACAGCACGCCCTGGCCGGCCACCAGCGCCGGCATCGCCTCGTTGACGCCGCTGCGCAACGGGCGCGCAGTGATCGGCTGACCGAACGTCCGGGCACGCTCCACCGCCGCGGCGGCATCGAGGATGCCGCTGCCGATCGGCCTGCTCGGCGTCACGGGAAACGGCCGGGCCGAGGACACCAGCAGGCCTTCGATCTGCGCGGGCGTCAGCGGCATCGGAGCCACGCTCTGCATCAGCGCGACCACGCCGGAGACATGCGGTGTCGCCATCGACGTGCCGATGTATCCACCGTAGGTATCGCCGCCCGGAGAGGTGGCGCCGTCGTTGACGGTGGACCACACGTACCCGTTCGGCGCGCCTTCGACGCCGGCGCCACCCGGCGCGGCGAGATCGACCTTGGCACCGTAGTTGGAATAGCTGGCGCGCTGGCCGCTGTACCCGGTCGCGGCCACGGCGACCACGTTGGCGCAGCTCGCCGGCGCATGTCGCGACGCATCGTCGTTCTCGTTGCCGGCCGCGACGACCACCGTGGTGCCGAGGGCGACCGCCGCGTTGATGGCGTCCTGGAAGACCTGCGCGCAGGTCCCCTCTCCGCCCAGGCTCATGCTGATGACCTCGGCCGGATACGGATTGGCCGGCACGCCGGGAACCGTGCCGCCGGCGGCCCAGACAATGGCATCGGCGATATCGGAGTTGTAACCGCCGCATCGCCCGAGCACGCGCACCGGGACGACCTTCGCCAGCGGCGCAACGCCAGCGCCTCCGATGCCGTTGTCGGTCACTTCGGCGATCGTGCCGGTGACGTGCGTGCCGTGCCAGCTGCTGTTCCTCGCCGATGCACCGCCGCAGTCGCCATCCACCATCCAGTCGCCCAGGTCCCAGCCGCCCGGCACGCGCTCGTCGGTGGGGCGGCGCGAGACATAGGCATCGGTGATGAAGTCGTAACCCGGCAACAGGTTCGCCAGCAGATCGGCGTGGTGGGTCGCGCCGGTGTCGAGGACGGCGACGACCACGCCGTTGCCGCGGGCGCCCATGTCCCAGGCCGTGGTGACGCGCGCGCCGCCGTTTCCGGTGCCGTACTGCCACAGCTGATGCGTGGCCAGTATCGGATCGTTGGGCAGCGCCGTCGCATGCGACATCGCATCGACGGCGACGTAATCGACGTTGGGGTCGTCGGCGAGCGAATGCATCAGCGCTTCGGCCTCGCTGCGCGACAGGCGTTGCGACGCCTTGATCACATGCATGCCGCCACGTGCGGTCGCACGCAGCGTGTCGATGTGCAGCGTCATGGCGCGGCCGTTGGCGACGGTCGGTTGGATCTGCGGCTGCGCGCGTCCCGCAGCCGCGGCGAGCGAACGCGCGCGCGCCGCAGCTTGCGTGCGCTCGGCGCTGCCGTCGCGGAACTTGATGATGAAGCGCGGCGTCGGCGAAACCGTCGCGTCGTCGATCGAAGTGAAATCGATGCGCGCGCCGGCGAGCGCCGGTGCGCATGCGATGGCGAGCAGCAGGCCGAGAATGGGTTTGCGAATGGTCATGTGCAATTCCTGGAAGAAGATGCGTTGGAGCCGCGGCGGGCAACAGCCCGCCGCGGATTCGCGGTTAGAGGTCGATACCGAAGCCGACGCCAGCCGACGAGTCGTCGCTGCTGAAGGCGCCGCCGAGGCTGAAGGACGCGCGCTCGCTGATCTGCTTCGAATAGCCGACCGACAGCGCACTCTCGCCGTTCTGCCAACCGGCGCCGACCGCGACGCGGCCGCGCGCGCCTCGGCTGCCAGCGGCGTTGATCGCCATATTCATCATCGCGGCGTTCATCGCGCCCTCGCGATCGATGCGCAGGTCCTGTTTCGACAGACGCTGGTTGACGCTGTCGCTGAGCTGCATGAACTGGTCGTCGAACGCCTGCATGCGCTGGTCGGTGTACGCATTGGCGCGTGCCACGGTTTGCGTCGCGCTGGTGTCGGTGTAGTTGTTGGCCGATGTCAGCGTCGCGGCATCGCCGGCCTGCATTTGGGCGACGTTGGCGGCGTCCGTCGCAGCGGTGCCGGCGCCGACATTGGTGACGCGTCGTTCGTTTCCGACCGAACCCACTGAGACGGTGTTCGCCTGGTCGGCCACCGAGCCCTGGCCGATCGCGACCGCGCCGGTGGCCGTCACGGTGGCGCTGCTGCCTACAGCGGTGCCGCCCGCCGCGCCGACGTTGGCGCCCGTGCCGTACGCCGTGTCCGTGGTGCTGGTCGCGTTGCTGCCGGTGCCGATGGCCAGGCCGCTGCCAGTGCCCATGGGGAGACCGCCACCCTGGCCCTGCTGGACCGCGACGATCTGCGAGGTCAGGTTGCTCAGCGTGCCGTCGATCGCCGACAACGCCGACCCGACGTCGTAGTAGCTGCTGCCCTGCACGCTGTAGGTGGGCGCAACCAACAGGCCGTTGACGTCGATGCTCGAACCTCCACCGAACGCGGCTGCCACGGAGTCCAGCTGTGCAGCATTGCTCGCGCCGACTGCGACCAGTGCGTTGTTCAACTGGCCGACGTTGACTGCGTCCGTATCCTGCGTCCCGGCGGCGACGTTGGTGATCTGGCGCTCGGCGTCGATGGCGCCGACAGATACGGTGTTGTCGCGGTCGGCCACCGCGCCGTATCCGATCGCCGTGCTGTTATCGCTGGTCGCCACCGCGCCGCTGCCGAGCGCGAGACTGTTGTTCCCCATCGCGATGCTGTTGTAGCCGAACGCGGCGCTGTTGATTCCCAGCGCGAAGGCGTTCGTGCCCATTGCGGTGCTGTAGCCGCCTTCGGCGTACGCATACGCGCCGAACGCCGATGCGAATTCGCCCAAGGCCTGGCTGCCGTCGCCGTACGCGGACGTGGACTGCGCCATTGCCTTGGCCTCGTTGCCGACGGCAATCGACTTGTATCCCGTGGCGGTCGCGTTGGTTCCCATGGCGACGGCCTGCGTGGTGGTGTCATCACCGCCGATGCCGGCGACGGCGCCATGGCCGATCGCGACGGTGTCGTGCCACGCCGCGCTGGCGTTGTCGCCGATCGCGACCGCGTACTTGCCCTGCGCCACGCTTTGGTTGCCGACGGCGGTGGCCCAGGCACCGGCGTAGCTCTCGTTGCCGATCGCAACGGCGTACTCCATCGCCGCAACGCTCTTCAGACCCATGGCGACGCTGGAATGACCGTGGGCATTGGCCATGAAACCGACCGCGATCGAGCCGTTGATCACGGTCGGGTCGAGGGCGTTGCCGACGTAATCCGGATCGGAATACATCCTGTCGCTGGTCTGGGCACCGGGGCCCACCGCGGTGTCGTAGTTGCCCCAGGTGTAGGCGCCGCTCCCGAACGTCTGCGAACCCACGCCGAGCGCGATGGCACGGCCATAGGGACTGCGAAGGCTCGGCGTGGCTTGTGGCGCATTGCCGAATGCGGCGCTCCAGTCGAGATAGCCACCGACCGCGGTTGATTGCGCGCCGACTGCGAAGCTGAAGCTGCCCAACGCGTTGCTCTGGTAGCCATAGGCGCCGGCGAGATAACCCAGCGCTGTTCCCCAGCCGCGCGCCGCATACGCGGACGTGCCGATGACCGTGGAGTTCTGGTCCTTGAACACCGGTCTGTACAAGTCGTAGCCGGTGACGGGATCCGTGAGCGGAACACCGGTGTTGGGATCGACCATCTGGATCAGCCCATCGCCCCTCGTCTGGGCGCCGGCACCGATCACGACGTCATTGTTGCCTCGTGCAGCGGCGCCATTGCCGATGACGGTGGCGTTGGCCGCCGGGGCGGCGGTGAAATAGCCATAGGTGTTGCCGAAGCCGGTCAGCACTTGGCCGACGCTTGCTTCGGCCACCGCACCGTTGCCGATGACGACCGCACCGTCGCCGTTCGCGCGCGCGGACGTGCCGATGGCGATGGCATCGTGCGCGGGCGAGACCGTGGTCGTCGTCACCAGCGTGCTCACGCCACCGGTGGTGCTCATGTCCAGCGTCGTGTCGACCAGCTCGGTGGTCGCCGCCGTGCCCAAGGCGATGTTGTTGTCGCCGTTGGCGCGCGCCTGATCGCCGATCGCCACGCTGCCGGTCCCCGTTCCTGGCGAAGTGCTGGTGGTCGTCACCGGACCCGGCGCGCCCTCCATGAACGTATCGACGGTGGTCGTCGTCACCGCTTGCGTCTGCGACTGGTTCCCCAGCGCAACACTGTTGTCGATGCCGGCCACCGAGTGCACACCAATGGCCACGCTCGAACCGCCGATGGCCTGCGCGGCCGCGCCGAATGCGGTGGCGTTGTCGCCCATCGCCCACGTGATTTCATCCGGGTCGACGAGACCGTCGCCGTCGAGGTCGATCCACGAACCCACGGCGGTCGCGTTCTTGCCAGTGGCGGTGGCTTCGTCGCCGACGGCGGTTGCGCCGTCACCGTCCGCCGCGGCGCCCGGCCCGCAGGCGAGCGCTTCGGCCCCCGGGGCAGTGCTGTCGATCGCGATCGGCGCACCGATGTCGTCAACGAGCTGGCAGTTGGCGCCGGCGAAGGCGGGCGAAGCGAGGATCGACAGGAGCGCTACGCTGAGCAAACGGCGTTGGAATCGGGACGACGGCTTTGCAGGCATTGGTGGGTCTCGGTTGATGGAATGCAACGACATCGCCGGGCGTTGGACCGCGATGTCACGCATCTGACATGAACTCCAACTTCGTGCGTATCGGGGGTTCCCCGATGTCATTCGTGCGCCGGTTTGCGAAACTCGGGCGTACCATGCACGTTGGTCATGCAGTCATCGCCACATGAGCGTTTTCCCGATTTCGTTGGGCTCCCCTCCTCGCCTTGCGCACGATGCGTTCCCGTCGACGTTGATGATCGGCGCGCGAAGCCGTCTGCTGGAGGCGGGCGTGCTGTCGCTGCTTGCCGAAATCCCGCAACTCGTCCTCGTCGCAAGCGCGAACGATGCGGCCGGGGTCGTCGATTCGGTCATTCGCTGCAAACCCGACGTGCTCTTGCTCGACCACGAAATGACCTCCGATGTCCATGCGTTGGCCAGGAGGAACGGAATCGACTTCACCGCATCCGGCCCACGCGTCCTGCTGATTTCGGCACGCCATCACCCCGGCACGGACACGACCTGCGCCGATGACCGCGTTTGCGGTTTCGTGCGGGAACAGTCGCCTCTGCCGCAGATCCGCGCGGCTTTGCAAATGATTGCCGCGTGTGAAGCCCCGCGCCTTTGGCAAGGCCCTTGCGACAGCTGTTGGTTGCGGAATTCGATCTCGCTGCCCAGGCTGGGTTTATCCGATCGCGAGTACCAAGTCTTCGATCGCATCGGGCGCGGCCATGGCACACAGCAAATAGCGCTCGACCTGGGCGTGAGCGTCAAGACGGTCGAAACGCATCGGGAAGGCATCAAGCACAAACTCCGACTCGAATCGGCATCGGCATTGGCAGAAACCGCTGGAAGTTGGCGGCGCGGCGATTACGCCGGCACCGTGAAGCCGTTGAGGTAGACGCAGCAAGGCGTGGCGTATGCTGCCGCGCATGGGCAAACATTGGCCCTATGTCCTGCTCGCCGCGGTGGTCCTGCTCGCCCCATTGGCTGGCAGTTGGTATGCCGCACGCCAATGGAGCCGTGACGCCGAGTTCGAGCAGACGCACCTCATGGCCGTGTCCGTGCTGCGTCGCTCCGAATCCGTGGCATCGCAAGCCGAGGCCGCTGCCAACCGCCTTCTGGCAGTGCGCGGCTCACAGCCGTGTTCTCCCGCCAACCTGGAAGTGATGCGGCAGATCGACCTGGGATCGAGCCAGTTGCTGGCCGTTGGCTACGTGGAAGGCGATCGCCTGCTGTGTTCCTCCCTGGGCGTGCATGACCCGCCCATTTCCCTCGGGCCGCCGCGTTACATCAACGCGCTCGGCCTGGAACTGCGAACCGCCCTGCACTTGCCGCTCGCACCCGGACGCACGCGCGTGGTCGGCGTGCGAAAGGGCACCGCAGTGGTGCTCGCGCCGGAATTGATCACCGATCTGTACCCCGACATGCGCAGCATCGTCGTGGGCGTCGCCACCGGCACCGGCTTGCCGATTGCAGGACGCGGCACATTCGCTCCACGTTGGCTGCATCGCCTCGGCAACGCGAACGCGATGTCATTCGTCGACGGTGCGAGCGTGGTGTCGCTTCAACGCTCCTCGCGATTCGATCTCGTCACCTACGTCGCAGTACCGGTTGCGCTTGTCCGACAGCGGGCCGATGCACTGCTTGGCAACCTGTTGCCGCCGGCGCTTCAGGTCGGTGCGTTCTCGTGCTTCGCCGTGTTATGGCTCGCCCGCGAACAACGGGCGCTGCCCGCGGTCATCAGGACGGCGCTGCGTCGCGGCGAGTTTTATCTGACCTACCAGCCGATCGTCGAACTGGCGACAGGCCGGTGGATCGGTGCGGAAGCACTCATCCGCTGGAAGCGCCCGGACGGAAGCATGGTGCGGCCCGATGTGTTCATCCCGGTTGCGGAGGACAACGGCTTGATATCGCTGTTGTCCCGCCACGTGCTGGAACTTCTTGCCGACGACGCCCCGGCGATTCTTGCGTTGCGTCCGGACTTCCGCTTCAGCGTCAATCTTTCGCAGCACGACCTGATCGATCCGCTGACCATCGATCACCTGCGCAAACTCCTGGCCTCAGGCCTCGCGCCGGGCAACGTGACTGTCGAAGCCACCGAGCGCGGCGTGATGGAAAAAGAGGCCGCAACCCAGGTGTTGCGGGAGATCCGCTCGCTCGGGATGCGCGTGGCGATCGACGACTTCGGCACCGGGTACGCCAACCTGGCGTACCTGCAGGATTTCGAGGTCGACGCGATCAAGATCGACAAAGCCTTCGTCGACACGATCGGCACGCGGGCCGTCACCGCGCAAGTCGCCCTGCTCATCATCGAGATGGGCAGGACGCTTTCGCTGGACCTGGTCGCCGAAGGCGTGGAGCAGGCGCACCAGGCCGATTTTCTTCGGGAGAACGGCGTGCGTTACGGACAGGGATGGTTGTTCGCCAAGGCGATGCGTTCAGAAGGGCTGTGCGCGGAGCTGGCAGCGCAAGCCATTTGAGCAACGCGTCATTTGACCAGCGGCACCATCTCCGTTTCCTCGAAGCGCAGCCGGGCACGGAGCTTGGCCTCGATCTGCACGTACAGCGCGGCCTGCGCCGGCGAGGCCGCCTTGCTTGCGTCCCGGTAGGTTCGCTTGAGGAGCGCCACCTCGTCTTCCTCGATCGCGATGACGTCCTTCGCGAGCACCCTGGCGGTCTTGTCGTCCACGCTGCCGGTGTTCCAGGCGCGCGCGTACACCAGCAGGTTTTCGATGCGCCGATGATTGAGCACCGCCAAGGCGGTCTGGTGTTCCTCGTAGATCGGCCAGAAACGTTCGGCCTGCTCCGACGTCAGCGTCAGTTGCTGTTCGATGAAGGCGCGCTTTTCGGCACTCGTGCGGTTCTGCATTTCCTGCGCCTGCGTCAGGACTTTCGTCTCGTCGAGGGTTGGATTGGACAGATTGGCCGCCATCAGCGGGGGCGTGACCAGCAAGGCTGCGGCGAGCATCAAGGCGCGGGGGTGCAAATTCATTCGGGGTTCCTCTTGTGTTGGGCAGGGGTAGGAGTTGGTTCGCAGAGTGCGTTCCAGAGTTGATCCATCGAGCTGAAGGGTGTGCATCGCCCGGACTCGACGTCCTCGATCACGCCGACCATTTGTCCGGCGTCGCATCGATAAACCCGCACGACACTGGATCGAACGAGCAGGGGATTGTTGGAAGTTTGATTTCGCATGGGATTGCCTTCTTGTCCGCTCATCGCAGCCACGACACGCTCAGGTTCGCGAACTCCGCGCCCTTGTCCTGGTCGTCGAAGGCCTTGGTGGAATAGTTGGTCGAAAGGCTGACGGCGAATCGTCCACGACGTACCGATGCACCCACGGTGGCGTTGCCGATGAACGGACGCGTGTCAACGGATCGGCTGTCGTGGAAGACCGTGCCGTCCAGCGGGAGGTAATGCGCGACCGCGTGGCCGCCGATGCCGCCGAAGAAGGACACCGACCAACGATCGGTCGGCGCCACGCCGACCGTCGATGCGGCGCTGAGGCCTTCGCGCAGGGACGTTCCTCCCAGCGCATCCACAAGATTCCAGCCCACTTCGCCGTACATGCCCAGGCTGGCGCCGGTGTAATACGTACCGAGGCTCACGTTGCCGACCGGGACGAGCCGCCATTGCGCGGCCTCGCCGACACGGCCCTGCTTCCAAAGGTGCGCCGTGGTGAATCCGACGTTGAAGATCGGCTCGCCGGGCAACTGCGTGTGCCAGCCCATCGGCTCGTCCGCACCGATGGCCTTGTGGAACTTGCGCTGCGTGCTCGCCGCGCCGGACGCGTCGCCTGTCACGCCCAACTGCAGATCCCACGCGTGCGTCCAACGTTCCGAACGCGCGTAGAGCACGCTGTCGACGTAAAGCACGCCGGCGTAAGGCTGATCGTTCAATGGCGGATCGGAGAGTGTGATGTCGTCGGGCGTATGCATTTCCTGGGCAATCGTCCAGGACGCATACGTGGTGTAACCCGCGTCGCCGACGAAGGGGAGGAAATCCCAGAAGCGCCCCCATCGACGGACGAGTGCCTTGTCGTCGTAGGAAGCAAGATCACCCGAAACCCAGGTCGCTCCGAGACCATTGGTGTAAGCGTTGTCGGATCCGGTCAATACATCGTTTTCGAGCGTGAGCGTGATGGCGCCTCGGGGTTCGGCCGCGTCCGCCGGGGCGACAACCCCGGCGGCGCACAGCGAGGAGAGCAACAACAAGCCCGGCACCATGTTGCGCGAGCGCTTGGTCGTGCGGCGGCTCATGACGCCTCCATGGCGAGCGCACCGTCGACATCGCCTTCGCTGGCTGTGGCTTCGCGACGCAGCTTGAACCAAGCGGCATAAAGCGCCGGCACGAAGAAGATCGTCAGCACGGTGGCGACGGTGAGGCCGCCCATGATCGCGATCGCCATCGGGCCCCAGAACACGCTGCGGGTCAGCGGCACCATGGCGAGTACGGTGGCGGCCGCCGTGAGCACGACGGGACGTGCACGTTGCACGGCGGCCTCCACGACCGCGCTCCAGCGATCGCGTCCGGCGGCGATCTCCGCGCGCACCTGGTCGACGAGGATGACCGCGTTGCGCATGATCATGCCCGACAGCGCGATCACGCCGAGGATCGCGACGAAGCCCAGCGGCGCCTGGCACACCAGCAGCGCGGCGACCACGCCGATCAGGCCGAGCGGTGCCGTGAGGAACACCATCGTCATCAGCGAGAAGCTCTGGAGCTGCAGCATCAGGATCAGCAGGATCACGACCAGCATCACGGGCGCGACGGCCATCAACGCGGTATTCGCCTTGTCGCTCTCTTCGACCGCGCCACCCACGTCGATGCGGTAGCCCGACGGCAGCTTCGCTTCGATGTCCTTCAGGTTGGGCCGGATCTGCTGCGTGACGGAGACGCCCTGCTGGCCATCCTTGACGTCGGCGCGCACGGTGATCGCCATGTCACGATTGCGGCGCCACAGCACCGGCTCTTCGAGGCCGTTGACGATTCGGGCCACTTGCGCGAGCGGTACGGCAGTTCCATCACGCGCATAGAGGTTCACGTTCTTCAGCGCCTCGATGTCGAGCCGCTCGTTCGGAACGGCGCGGGCGTCGATGTCGATCAGCTCCTCGCCTTCGCGCAGTTGCGAAAGCGTGGCGCCGTTGGTCAAGGTCTGCGTGACCATCGAGACATCCGTCGGCGACAAGCCGAGCGACCGCACCTTGTCCTGGTCGAGTTGGATGCGCATCGTGCGCACCGGGTCGTTCCAATCGAGCTGGACATCGCGCACGTTCTGATTGGCGCGCACCACGCTCTCCACCTGGCGCGCGATGTGGCGCACGACCTGGGTGTCGGGCCCGACGATGCGGAACTGCACCGGGAATCCGACCGGCGGCCCGAGTTCGAGCCGCGTGACGCGGACCCACGCTTCGGGGAACTTCTGCTCGGCGAGCGCCATCAACCGCGTGCGCACACGCTCGCGCGCTTCGAGGTCGCGGGTCATCACGACGAACTGGGCATAGCCGGGGTTGGGGAGTTCCGGATTCAGCGACAGGTAGAAGCGCGGCGCGCCGGCGCCGGTGTAAGCGGTGAAGAAGCGCACGTCCTTGTCGTGGGCGAGTACCGATTCCAGGCGCTTGACCTGCGCGGTCGTCGCCGCGAACGAAGCGCCTTCCTTCGAGCGCACGTCGACGATCAGTTCCGGTCGCGTGCTGTTCGGGAAGAACTGCTGCGGCACGAACTTCATGCACGCCAGCGCGACGACCATGGCCGCGGCGGTGGCGCCGATCACCCACCAGCGACGGGCGATCGCCGTGTCGATCAAGCTGCGGAGGCGCCGATAGCCCTTCGACTGGTACGGGTCGGCGCCATGGTGCTTGCCGAGGTCCTTCGGCAGCATCTTGACGGCGAGGTACGGCGTGAAGATGCCCGAGACGAGCCAGGAGACCACGACGGCGATACCGACGATCCAGAAGATACCGCCCGCGTATTCGCCCGTCGTCGACTTCGAGAAGCCCACCGGCATGAAGGCAGCGACGGTGATCAACGCACCGCTCAGGCGCGGCATCGCGGTTGCCGAATAGGAATACGCGGCCGCCTTGGTGCGGTCCCAACCGGTTTCCATCTTGGCGATCATCATTTCCAGCGCGATGATCGAGTCATCGACCAGCAGCCCCAGCGCGATGATCAGCGAACCGAGGGAAATACGTTCGAGGTTCCACCCCATGGCCATCATCGCGATCGCAACGACGCTGAGCACCAGCGGCACCGACAGCGCGACGACGATGCCCGTGCGCCAGCCCAGGCTCAGCAGGCTCACGGCGATGACGATGACGAGGGCTTCCATCAGCGAGCGCTCGAAGTCCCACACCGCTTCGCTCACCGTCGTCGGCTGGTCGGCCACGCGCTCGAGCTCGACACCGTAGGGCAGCTCCTTCTGGATGCCGTCCACGGCCTGCGCCACCGCCTTGCCCATCGCAACGACGTTGCCGTCATTGGTCATGACCAGGCCGATCATCAGCACGGGTTGTCCGTTGTGGCGCACCGTGTAGGTCGGCGGATCCTGGTAGCCACGCTTGACGGTGGTGAAGTCGCCCAGGCGGATCAGCCGTCCGCCCGCGGAAATCGGTACGTTGCGGATGTCCTCCAGGCTGGTGAATTGACCGCTCGTGCGCACGTACACGCGATCGCCGCGCGTATCGACGGACCCGGCCGGGGCGATGCCGTTCTGGCTTTGCAGGCTCTGCGCGATCTGTTGCGGCGTCACGCCGAGTGCGGCGAGGCGCTCGTTGGAGAACTCGACGTACACGCGTTCGGACTGCTTGCCGATGATGTCGATCTTCTTGACCATCGGCACGTGCAGCAACCGCCGCTTGACGATTTCGGCCGTCCTGGACATCGCGGCGAGGTCATAGCCGTCGCCCTTCACCGCATACATCAGGCTGTAGACGTCGCCGAACTCGTCGTTGATCACCGGGCCGACCACGCCTTCGGGCAGCTCGGTCTTGAGGTCTTCGAGTTTCTTGCGCGCCTGGTACCACGCTTCGCGCTGGTCCTCCTTCGACGTGCCTCCCTTCACCGTGAGCGTCATGCCGCCATAGCCTTGGCGCGCGAACGTCACCACTTTTTCGAAGTGATCGAGTTGTTCGAACTTCTTCTCCATGCGGTTCAGGACTTCGTCCTGCATCTGCTGGGAAGTGGCGCCGGGCCAGGCCACCATCGCCGTCATCGACGGTACGGAGAAGTTGGGATCCTCCAGTTGCCCCAGGCGCGGAAAGCCGAGCGCGCCCGCGACGCCGACGATGAGGATCAGGAACAGGACGAGGGAACGGTGCCCCAGCGCCCATTCGGTGAGATTGAATTTCATGGTGCACCCGCCTGGGCGATGGACGACGAAGCAGGCCGGTCGTCAGGCATCGCCACCACCAGGCCGGGTGCCATCTTGTGGATGCCCGCGGTGACCACGATTGTGCCTTCCTTCGGGCCCGACACCAGCACCGTGTCGTTGCGATAACCACGCACGGCGACCGACACGAGTTCGACGCGCGCGGTCTGCTTGCCGGGCACCGGGCGTGCGGCCCACACGGCAGGATTGCCATCGCGTTGCGTCAATGCCGTGGACGGCACCGATGCGGCGGGCGCGTCGGCGCCGACGCGTTCGGCGACCAGCGTCGCGCTCGCACCCAACGGCAGGCGCATGGCCTGCGTCGGCTTCAGCCGTGCGCGATACGTGCGCGTCTGCGCCGCGGCCTGTGCGGCGACTTCCCGAATCTCCACGTCGAACAAAATGCCGGGTGCGTTCGCGAGGAAGGCACGGAAACGCGATTGCTTGAAGATATCGAGGCGCTCTTCCGGGACATCGACGACGATTTCAGGCTCGGCATCGTCCGCGATGGCGACGACCGGCTGGCCGGCGGCGACCACCTGGCCCATTTCGATGCGCACGTTGGTGACCACGCCATCCTGCGATGCGCGCAACACCGTGTAGCCCAATTGGTTCTGCGCCAGCTCGACCGTACGCGCCTGCGCCTTGGCTGCGGCCTCGGCGGTATCGAAAGCGTTCTTCGCGTGCTCTTCGTCGGACACGCTGACAGACGCATCGCTCCTCAGCGCCTGCATGCGCTTCCAGTCCGCTTCGGCCTGGTGCCAGCGCGCATTGGCGGCATCGAGCTGGCGTCGTGCGCCATCCTCGGAAAGTCGGTAGTCGACCGCATCGATCACCGCGAGCACGTCGCCCTTGCGCACGGTCTGTCCGAGCTCGACCCGTCGCGCAGTCACCTTGCCACCGACCTGGAACGCCTGGTCCACCTCGTGTCGTGCCTGCACGACTGCGAAGTAGCGATTGGTGTCGCGCGTCTGGTCATAGTGCACGCGGGCCCAGCGGATCGGGCGATACACCTCGGGCGGAGCGTCGGACGAACACGCCGACAGCAGCGAAATCAGGACAACGGCGAGTGGAGCGGCGATGGAAGTTTTCACGAACGGACCTCGTTGGCGGATTTGATTTGGCTGGCAGGGGCGGGCGATGGCGGTTTTCATGAGCGGGCATCCTTTGCAGGCGTGTCCGCGCTCGCGGCGCGCACCGCACCGGGTTCGAACGCCTCCCACCCGCCGCCGAGCGCCTTGAAGACCCGCACGCTGTCGAGCAGCATCTGGGTCTGGCTGTCGTTCGCCCCGAGGCGCGCCTGGAGTTGCGCGCGTTGCGCATCCAGCAACGGCAGCAGGTCGATCTGGCCGCGGTCGTAGAGCGAGCGCGCGTGGCGCAGCGCGGCGTCCGCAGCGTTGGCGGCGCTCGTCAGGGAGGCTGCGCGCTGGCGGCCGTCCTTCGACGCGACGAGCGCGTTCTCGACATCCTCGAGCGCGCGCACGATGGCATCCTCGTAGCGCAGCACGGCTGCGTTCTGATCGGCGCCCGCGGCATCGTTGATCGCCTTGGTGCGTCCCCAGTTGAGCAACGGCATCGTCAGCAGGCCTGCCACGTTTCCGAATCGCGCGGCACCCAGGCTCGCGCCGTTGACTTGCGTGTCCTGGCTGCCGAACAACGCGCTCGTGAACAAGCGCGGAAACCATTCGGTCGCCGCTTGCCTGCGTCGCCAGTTCGCCGACTCGAGTTGCGCGCGGGAGGCGAGGAGATCGGGACGACGCTCGAGCAATGTCGCGGGCTGCCCCGGGCTGATCTCGGGCGGCGTCACGGTTCCGTTCCAGGGAACGAGCTTCTCGCCCTTTTCCGGCGTGTCGCCCATCAGGGCGGCGATGCGGTGCCGGGAAACCGCAGCCAGCGTCTGCAGCGGCGGAATGTCGGCGCGCGCGCGATCGGCATCGGCTTGCGCGCGCTCGACGTCGAATTGCGATGCGAGTCCGACGCTCTGGCGCGCCGTCACCAAACGCAAGGTCTCGTCCTGGGCCTTGGAGATTGCTTGCAGGGTTTCGAGCTGGCGAAGCGCGCCGGCAAGCGAGAAATAGTGCGAAGCGACCTCGGTCAGTACGAGCAGTCGCACGCCACGCGCGTCTCCCTGCGTCGCCGTGACGTCCGCAGCGGCGGCGTTCGCGCCATCGCGCAGTCGTCCGGTGATGTCGATTTCCCAGGAGACATCCAGGCCGGCCGAGCTGCTTTCCATCTCGGGCACGGCACGCTGCGCGGAGCCGGAGTATCCGTTGGTACTCTTCGTCGAGCCCGCACTCAATCCGATGCTGGGCAACAGCGCCGATCGGCTGATGCGTTCACCCGCGCGTGCAGCGCGGACGCGTTCGGCAGCGATGCGCACATCGCGGTTCTGGATTGCAGCGCGTTCGATGAGGTCGGTCAGGACGGGATCGCCATACGTCTTCCACCATGCGACCTCTGCCTGGTTCGCAGTCTGGTCGGCGGGGACCGTGCTGAAACTGCCGGGCACGTCGACGGTGGATTGCAACATCGGTGTTGCGCAGCCGGACACTGCGAGCGCGATGCCGAATGAAAGGGTCGCCGCGGCCAAACGCGGGGGGAAGCGTCGGGAGGGGGGAAGTGGCCGCGGCGACGGGGAACGGGAAAGTCGTGTTGAAGCGTTCGGGGACATTGCGCTGACTCGCTGTTGTCGATGGGGTCAGCGTAGACACGCAGCGCGCGCGAAGGGTCAGCAAACCGTCGGCGATCGGTGGGCGTTTCGCCACGTCGATCGCTTGCTCATGCCTGCAACGCCGAGACGGCTTGCTCGATCCGCAGTTGTGCTTGCGCGATCGCCGAGTCGCGTTGCACGTCGCCGACGTTGAGTCCGTCCGCTGCGACGACATCCAAATGGGTGACGCCGATGAACGAGAAAGCACTTCGCAGGTAGGTCTCCGCGTGCTCCATCGGGCGGGCAGGCGATGCGTCGCCGTAGAAGCCGCCGCGCGCAATCGCCAGGAAAACGCGCTTGTTGCCTGCCAAGCCTTCCGGCCGCCCGGATTCGGAATAGCGGAATGTCTTTCCGGCGACGGCGATGCGATCGATCCACGCCTTGAGCTGGCTGGCGATGGAGAAGTTGTAGAACGCCACGCCGATCACGACGATGTCTGCGGACAGGAACTCATGGATGACGGTTTCGCCCAATGCGATGTCGCGACGCAAAACGTTGTCGAAGGGGGCGTTCGAATCGCCACGCATGGCGGCGAGGTATGCGCCGGAGAGATGGGGAATCGGCTCCGCGGCCAGATCGCGATAGGTCACGCGAAGCGCGGGCATCTTGCGACGAAGCTGATCCACGACGTGGGAAGACAACACGCGGCTCGCGGACGAAGGGCCGAGGATGCTGGAATCGAGGTGCAAGAGGTTTTGCGACATGCAGGTGGGTGTCTCATCCATGGGAAGTCGATGGTCGACAGAGCGTGGGAGCTCGATCGGTTTTCAGTGACGCGGCGCGGGAACGGAACGTTTGGACGGTCCTCCCTGCCGTGCGTGCGACGGCCGCTCGACGCGCCTTGGAGAGCAGCGCCCGCGCGCAAGGCGTATCGCGCAGCGCGAGGTTTTTTGCAGCGAGTTCGACCGCACGGAGTGGGCGGTTGCCAACGCCCATGAAGAATTTGGCCGCCTCGTCGACGTAGGCTTCGGGACGGCGCTCGAGGAGCGCGTCGTACACCGCGGCGGCACGCTGCGCTTCGTTCGCGGCCTCCGTGTCTTCCCCGCGCGCGGCGAGGATCTGCGCATTGAGCGCCACGTATGCCGGATCGTCCGACGCTTCGAGGGGGGATTCGATGAGCGCAGCCGCCCCGTCGAGATCACCGCGTGCGAGCGCGATTTCAGCGCGGCCCGCCCGGCCCGGCATGTGCCAGGGCAGCACGATCTCGAGGTGAACGAGCAGCTCATCGGCACGGGCCAAGTCGCCTTGTCGCATCGCTGCCCTGGCCCACGCGTACAGCAACTGGGCGCACCGCAACGGGACGATGCCGTCGTCGGCCTTGATGGCCTGCGCATAAAGCATTTCAGCCAAGGCGAACTGGCCCATCTCCGCCGAGAGCGTCGCAAGCGCGCCCAGCGTCTCGAGATTGGGTCGCTCCCGCGCCAGTCGGTCGCGCAATTCGAGCGCGTCCCAGAACTGCCCGGTCGCCTGGAGCAACGCTGCGCGCGCCCCTTGGATCTGCTGGCGCGAACAGCCGGCGACCATCGCCAGATCGAGCAGCACTTCGGATTGCCCGACTTGATGGAAGCGAGCGCATATTCGGGCACGCGTGAGAATCGCGGCGCCGTCGCCGGGAAACGATTCGATCGCTTCCTCCGCGGCCGCCTCGGCGAGGTCGTGGTCGGCGATGCAACCGAGCAGATCGCCGCGCAGCAACAGCAGCTCCGCCAGCGACACCAAGTCTTCGACGCATGCGCCGTCGCGTCGCTTGCGCTCCAGGCGGGAAATGGCGGAACAAAGGTCTTCCAGCGCCGATCGCCCGCTGGTGTAGCGTTCGAGTTCGATCTTCATGCGGGCTGCCTCACTGCAGCCGAGCAACGTTTCGGGACGTCCACGGTAGGCGGCGCGTTGCCGCGTGTGGTCAGCGAAGCGTCGGCGTTCGGTCGGAGTGCACGCAGCCTCAGCGATCCGGGGGCGTCGATCCGGGGCCGAGGTCGGCCGCGATCAGCGCGAGGAGTTCCGGCGCGGTTTCGAACTCGCGTTGTTCACAGGTGAGCAGGTTCTCGACACGGCCACGCAGGGCGTCGGGCGTCGCATCGTTTCGGAGCTTGACGACGTAGGCGCGGCGATTGGGATATTTGGAATCAGCACTGAGGGACATTGCACGACCGCGGGTTTGTTGACTGCAGGTCATGCTAGGGATGTCGCGACCCCGCGTGGTCGCGGAAGGGTGGCGCTTCGGTCAGGAGTGCATTGACCGCCGGCCTGCGAGCAGGGCCCGCGCACGGATGACGAGCGGCGTGTCCTGCGCCTCGTCGAGCCGCGCCACCAGCGATTCCAGCGCGACGATGTCACCCGCGTTCGGCGTAGCGTGCTCGACGAGGTGGACCAATGCGAGCAACTCCAGCCAGGGCGCGCCCTGCGCGCGCGCCTCGTCGATCGCCTCCCGGATCGCCGCATCGGCGTGGGCCGGGTCGTTCCGGTGGCGCGCGATGGCCGACTCGATCAATCGCAACTGCGGCAGGCAGATGCGTTCGTCATGCCGGTCGACCAGCGCCAGCGCCTCGTCCAATTGCGACTGCGCCGCATCGAAGTCGCCCGCCTCGATGAGCGCCTCGGCTGCATAGGTCAGGGTTTCGGTGCCGCCGGACACCATCCCGAGTGCGATGTTTTCGTCGTATGCCTCGCGAATGCGCTGGAACCCTTCCAGCGGTTGCCCAAGGCGCGCCTGCGCCCACCCGCGGAACCAGCGAGATGCCGTTCTCCCCTGCGCCAACGCGTACTCATCGACAAGTGCTTGCATCTCTGCCGCGAGGGACGCCACCCGCTCGGCGTTTCCAATCCGTGTTTCGAGCAGCGCGTCGAACCACATCGTGACCATCACCGCCATGGGCTGCCCAAGCGTGCGTGCGCGCGCATACGCTGCGTCCAGATGCGCGCGCGCCTGGCGCACGAGGCCAAGGTGGATCAGCGGAAGGCTCAGGATCGCGCGGGCCGTGACATGCGGGTCGGCGATGAAGCCGTAGAGCCGCGTCTCCGAGGCGTCGACCAGCGACGCGAGCGCCGGCAGCGTTCGCTCCAGCGCGCGCCGCGCCACCTCGTGCCGACCCTGCATCATGTGCGCCTGGCCCTGCACGGTCCCGGTGGCCACGGTCAACAGCGCATCGCCTTTCGCCTCGCCCAGTGCCTCGGCGCGAGCGGCCGTCAGCAGCGCCTCGTCGTACTCGGCGCGCAGGTTGAGCAAAAAGCCGAGTCCGTGCAGGAGCAGGCCTCGCATCGGGTGCTCGGGTGTGTCGGCCAGTTGTGACGAAGCACGCGCGAATGCATCACGGGCAACGTCTCCCGCACCAAGCGCATGGAAGGCAGCCACGCCGCGCAGCGTGCCCAGGGTGAGCTCATGCCCCGCGCGCTCCGGGCCGGCGGCCACCTGATCGACCAATTCAAGCGCATGCTCGGTCAAGGACATGCACTCGTTCGGACGAAGCTGCTGCAAGGCCGACTGTGCGGCCTCGGCGTAATAGCGCAGCGCCGGCATCCGAACGCGCCCCTGATCGAAATGCACCGCGAGCTCGGCGGCCACGACGTTCGCGCCCATCCCGCGCTCGCGCTCGAGCGAATGGGCGACCCGTCGGTGCAACTCGATGCGTGCAGGGGGCGTCGTGCGGTCGAGCAGCGCTTGCCGGTAGAGCGCGTGCCGGAACGCGTAGTCGTCGTCCAACGCATCTGCCGAGGTGTTTGATCCGTCGATCCCGACAAGCCACCCCTGTTCCCGCGCCAGGGCATCGCATCTGTCCGAGACTTCGAGCACATCGCGATCCAGCGCGCCTGCCAAGGTATCGACGCGAAACCGCAAGCCGCAGACGGCAGCGGCGCCAAGCAGCGCGCGCCGGTCCTCATCCAGGCGCCCGACGTATTGGTCGATCAGCGCAGAAAGCCCCCGCGGAACGGGAAGGTCGGTGAGCTGAGTCGCGGTCAATTCGCTTGTGCGCATGCGCAACGCAACATCGCCGGCGAGCGATGCGATGAACAGCGGAACCCCTTCCGTACGATCGTGCAGGGCGCGTACGACGTCCTCCTTTTCCGCCAACTCCGGTACGCGAGCCGCGAGAAACGCCGCGGTCTCGCGCTCGGAAAACGAGTCGAGCACGATCTCCTCGCACAGCCCGCTCATTCGGAGTTCGTGTCGCAGGGCCCCGAGCGGGTGATCGTGCGCGATCACCTCGGTCAGTCGAAAGCTCGCCAGCCACATGAATCGAGCGAATCCCCGGCGACGCGCGACGTAGTCGATGAGTTGCGTCGTCGCGCGGTCCGCCCAGTGCAGATCCTCGGTGACCAGCAGCAACGGACGTTGCTCGGTGTAACGATCCAGGAATTCGCCCAACTCCCGCAACATCCGCTCCGGATGGACGCCCACCAGTTCTCGCTGGAGCGCCTCGCGCTGTTCCGCCGTGCAGAGCCAGGGCAATTGCAACAGCCATGTGGGCGCGACGTCGCGCAAGAGTGGAACGACCGTGGCGTCGCGCCGGCCGAGTTCGGCGATCGCCTCGAGCAGCGCGTGGTAGGGCTCGCCGGTGCCGAAGCTCTGCACGCACGTGCCGCGTGCGATTGCGATGTCACCCGAGCGTGCGATGAATTGCTCGATCAGCGTCGTCTTGCCGATGCCGGGTTCGCCCGCCACCCAGAACAGCGTGCGACGACCCGCCTTTGCCGAGGTCCACGCCTCCCGCAGGCTCGCAAGCTCGGTTGCGCGGCCGATGAATCCGCTCGATTCGCCGGGACGATCGTCGCCGAGGGGTGAAGCCTGCTCCGCTTCCGTTTCGCCCTCGAGCGGCGTGTCCTTCAGCCGTGCAACGAATCGATATCCGCGCCGGGGCACGGTTTCGATGAAGCGGGGGTGTCGCGGATCGTCGCCCAGCGCATTGCGGATGTCGCTGATCGCACCCTTCAGGACGGAATCGCTGACGAAGCGATGGCCCCACACCCCGTCGAGCAACGCATGCTTGGTCAGCATGGCGCCGGGCTGCCGCGCGAGCGCGCACAACAAGTCGAACGGCGTGGGCGCGAGCGCAACCGGCGATCCGGAACGCGACAGGCGAGCGTTCCCCTGGTCCAGTTCGAACTCGTCGAAGCGGACATGCAGGGAATCCGAACCTGCCGTCACGTTATCCACCTCGCCCTTCATCGCCGGTGTCCATTTTCACCCCCCGGCGAGCCCGATGAAAGCCGGGCCGCACGCGGCACGTGGATTTGCGACTGATCGGCGACCAATCCCTGACCGTTGCGCCGATCCCGCGGACTAGTCTGATCGAACGCCGAACCGAGCCTGGCCGCACCGATGCTCCCCGTGTCTCTCAACCACTACTGGAACGACCCTGTGCTCAGGGCCAACGTTTCGATCGTCCTGACCCTCCTCGGCGCCCTGGGCCTCGGGATGCTCGTTGGCTATGAACGGTCCTATCGCGGCCGGGCAGCAGGCATGCGCACCTACGGACTGGTTTGCATGTCCTCGGCGGCCCTGATGGTCGTCATCGGATTCGGATCCATGTGGTTCGGCGGCGTCCCCGGCGTCTTCCGGGCCGACCCGACGCGTGTGGTCCAGGGCGTCGTCACCGGCATCGGTTTCCTCTGCGCGGGCGTGATCATCAAGGATGGCCTGAGCGTGCGCGGCTTGGCGACGGCCGCCTCGATCTGGGCTGTCTCCGCGGTTGGCGTGCTCTTCGGCGCTGGCTTCCACGCCGCCGCCACGATTTTCGCGGTGCTCTGCGCGCTGTCGATGTCGGTGTTGCATCGCGTGGAGCGTCGGCTCCCCGGCCGCAACACCCTGGACCTCGTCCTGACGTTCAAGGCGGGGTTCCAGCCCAACCTGGACGAACTCGTCGCCATCGCAGGCGCACGCGGATACCGCATCCTCCACGACAGCATCACGATCGCGTTCGCCGACAACCGCACGGAATGGCGCCTCGCCGCCATCGCCCTGGAGCGTTCGCGCGCGCTGTCGCCTTCATTACTCGCCGATGAGTTGTGCAGATCCGAGGGCGTGGCCAGATTCAGCATCACGCCAGTGCGCAATTGAGTATTTGACACATTGCCCCTTTCCGATGCGCATGCTTGGACATCGGGGGCGTTCGGACGTATACCCCTCCGGGCATGCCCCACCGTTCCCCCCCCGCGTCGATGCACTCCCGCAACGACCCCCGCAACGGCATCGGTGTCGACCCGACCACCCAGCTGTATCGGCTGGGCGCGGGCGGGCCGAGCCTGAGCGCGGGCCTGGCGGCCGCGGGCGCGACCGGCCGGCGCATCGCGCTGCTGCACATCGACGTCGATCGTCTGGGCACCATCAACCGCCAATTCGGCGAGGCCGTGGGCGACCAGGTGCTGGCGGCGGTCGCGCAGCGCCTGCAGAAGACGATGCCGAACGGGGGGTGGTTGTGGCGGCTGGGCAGCGACGAATTCATCGCGGCCATCGGCTACCGCCGCGACGAACCCGACGGCATGGTCCTGGCCGATCGCCTGCGCGATGCCTTCGATGCGCCGCTGTCGGTGCCACCGCACAGCGTGCGCGTGACGCTGTCGATCGGGATCGCGGTCTATCCCGATCACGCGGAGGACGCCGCCGCGCTGCTGGCGCGCGCCGAAGTCGCGGTGCGCAAGGCCCGGCGCGATGCCGGGCGCAGCGGCACCGGGCTGTCGGCCCTGCCCGATCGCGGCGACGCCGAGCAGGACGCAGCGGCCTCGCGCAGCATCCTCAAGGGCATCGAAAACGACGAGTTCCTGTTGTTCCACCAGCCCACGGTGAACGCGCACGACGGCAGCATCGACGCGGTCAGCGTGCTGCTGCGCTGGCGCAACAGCGAATACGGACTGCTGCGTCCGAACCACTTCTTCGAAATCGTCGAGGCCTCGGGCCTGGCCTCGCGGCTGGGCTGGTGGGTGGTGGAGCGCGCGACGCGGCAACTGGCGCAGTGGCGCGAGAAGGGCTTCGACTGGCTCAACATGTCGGTGCACTTGGCGAACTCGATGCTGTTGCGGCGCGACTGCATCGACCTGATCGGCGAACAGTTGCAACGCTGCGGCATTCCCGCGGCGTCGATGCAGTTCGAGATTTCCGAAAGCGCGCTGTCGCTCGACACGCGCGTGGTGCACGACAACCTCATGGGGCTGCGCGGCCTGGGCGCGCTGTTGACCGTCCACGACTTCGGCATGGGGCGGCTCGCGCTGGGCGCGCTGGCGCACCATCCCATCGACCGGCTCAAGATCGATCGCAGCTTCATCCACGAGGCCGCGAGCGATCCGCGCACCGCGGCGATCGTGCGCGGCATCCTCGCGGTGGGCCACCGCCTCGGCATGACGCTCACGGCCAAGGGCGTGGAGACCGAAGCCGAGCTCAACTTCCTGCGCCGCAACCAGTGCGACTTCTTCCAGGGGCACCTGTTCTGTTCGCCGCGCCCCGCCGACGAACTCGACGAGGTACTGCGCAAGCGCGTGTTGTTGCCCGAAGCCTTCGCCGCGATGCGCCCGGAACGCACGCTGTTGTTGCTCGACGACGAAGACAACGTACTGCGCTCGCTGGTGCGCCTGTTCCGCCGCGACGGTTATCGCCTGCTGACCGCTAACAGCGTGCGCGATGCTTTCGATCTGCTGGCCAGCAATCGCGTGCAGGTCATCGTGTCCGACCAGCGTATGCCGGAAATGACCGGCACCGAATTCCTGGGCCGCGTGCGCGACCTGTATCCCGACACGGTGCGCATGGTGCTCTCGGGCTATACCGACCTTGCGACCGTCACCGACGCGATCAACCGCGGCGCGATCTACCGCTTCCTCACCAAGCCCTGGAACGACGAGGAATTGCGCGAACACATCCGCGATGCGTTCCGCGCGTCGGAGTCGCAGGACGTGGAGGAAGAGTTCTGATCACGCGCCCGCGGGCTGCGTGACCGGCAACACCAGGCGGAAGATGCTGCCCACGCCGGGCGTGCTGGTCACGTCGATGCGCCCGTGGTGTTTCTGCGCGATGTTGTAGGCCACCGCCAGCCCCAGGCCCGTGCCGCGCCCGATGGGTTTGGTGGTGAAGAACGGTTCGAAGATGCGCGGCAACACGTCGGGCGTGATGCCCGTGCCGGTGTCGGCGATGCTGATCCAGGCCTCGCCGTTCTCGCTGCCGGTGGCGATGACGATGGTGCCGCGGTGCTCGATCGCCTGGCCGGCGTTGATCAGCAGCGTCATCAGGACCTGGTTGATCTCCGAGGGGTGGCATTCGACCGGCGGCATGTCGCCGTAGTGCTTCTCCAGCTGGATCCGATATTTCAACTCGTTCCAGACGATGTTGATCGTCGATTCCAGGCCGCGGTGCAAATCGGACGGACGCATGGGTTCGTCGCTGCCGCTGCTGCGGGAGAAGTCCTTCAGGTCCTGCACGATCTTGGTGACGCGTTCGATGCCTTCGCGCGATTCGGACAGCAGCTTGGGCAGGTCGCCGATGATGAATTCGATGTCGAGCCGCTCGCGCTTGGTGCGCACGGCCTCGCGGTGCGCGCCCGGATCCTCGGCGGCGAGCGCGTTCTCGTGGCATTCGATCATCGCCAGCAACGCGCCCATGTACTCCTGCAACGTGCCGATGTTGGAATGCACGTAACCGATGGGATTGTTGATCTCGTGCGCGACGCCGGCGGCGAGCTGGCCGATCGAGGCCATCCGGTCGGACTGCAGCAGTTGGGCCTGGGTGCTCGCCAGTTGCCGGTAGGTTTCCCGGAGTTCGTCGTGCCTGGGCATGGTGGCGTGGCGCGCGCGGAGTCGGAGCGCCAGTGTAGGGCTGCGACGTTGGAGGCGGCGCGACGGCAAGGATCGACCCGTGGCGACTGTCAGCCGACGCCGAGGGGCCGCGCCTGCGGGCGCGCGCTGGCCTGGCCGGCGGCGGTGTAGACAGGCGTGGACTCGATACGGCCGAGATGGCGCAGGGCCCAGGCCACTTCGCGACGACGGCGGGACAACAACACGCCATTGGCGTGGTTGGCTTCGCGCAGCGCGGCCACGCGCCCGGCGATGCCGGCATCGGGCTGCAGCGCTTCGGCGCGACGCAACGCCGCCACCTTCTCCGCGGTCGAGATCAGCAGCGCCTCGGCGTCGTTCTCGAGCAGCGCGCGGCGCTCGGCGGCGAGCGCCTGTTCGAGAGCGTCGAGCGCATCGAGGGCCTCGGCGGCGACGTGCATCCCTTACTTGCCTGCCAGCTGCTTGTCGAGCTCGAGCATCTTCGAGGCGATGGTCTGCGCATCGACGCGATAGCTGCCGTCGGCGATCGCCGCGCGCGCCGCTTCCACGCGCTGCATGTCGATGCCGGCCGAGCCGGCGCCCAGCTGGCGACCGAGCGCCTGCAGGCCCGCGGCTTCGTCGGTGAGCCGCACGCTGTCGGCCTGCGGCGTCGCGCCCACGGCGTCGGGGCGCTTGGCACCCGCTCGCGGAGTGACGGACGTGACGGAGGCGCCCGGGGCGCGGGCGACCGGCAGTCCGCCGTCGATCTTGTGGGTCATGGGACGCTCCTTGAATGACTCGTTCGGGCACTGTAACGGCGGGCCGTTCGGAAACTTGAACGCCCCAGGCGGTGGTCTTGTCGATCCGTGATCAAGGCACGACCTCCACCACGCCGTCGGCGACAACACGCCCGCGCAGAACGCGATGCGAGGCGGTGTTCTCCACCGCGACGCGGCCGCCGGCCTGGGCCGGGCCCAGCGCGCGGCCGTCCATGCGCACTTCGATGCCCTGCGTGCGCGCGACAATCACGACGGGGTCGCCGCGCCGCAGCGGCGCGAACTCGGGCTGCGGGGCGGGCGCAGGGTTCGGCAAGCCCCCGCGCGGCATTCGCACGTGGACATAAATCTGCCAACCCGGCGTGTCCTCGCAGCGCAACTGCACCGTTCTCGGCCCGGTGGCCGTGGCCTTGAGCGCTTGCGCGCACGGCGCCAGGCGCAAGGCCGAGTCGAGCAACGCGTCGGCGGGCTGGCCCGTGCCCCCCAGCGCCTGGATCGCCGCGGCGCGGATGGCGTCGAGCGATTGCACGGCCGGCGTCGCCGCGCACGCGCACGTTGCGAAGGCAACGAGCAGCACGGCGACGGCGAAGCGAAGGGAACGGTGTGYGGGCACGGCGGGACGCATCGGGCGGAATCGATGCGGGAAGCGTGCAAGGCGCGTGCCCGACGCCGCCATTCAAGGAACGCGCATTCGCGCCGACAACGCGGGGCATGAGCCAGGACCTTCTCGACCGCATCGACCAACGCACCCGCCTGGCCGGCCACAATCGGCTGGCCCTGCTGTTGTTCCGGCTCGCCTCGCGTCAGCTTTTTGGCGTGAACGTCTTCAAGGTGCAGGAAGTGTTGCTGCGCCCGCCCCTGTTCACCCTGCCCTCGTTGCCGCCGGCGTTCGTGGGCGCGGCCGACGTGCGCGGTCGCAGCGTGCCGGTGCTCGACCTGGCGCGCGCGATCAACCACCCGGTGCAGCCCGACTTCGACCCGACCTACCTGGTGGTCACCGAATTCAACCGCTCGGTGCAGGGCTTCCTCGTCGGTGGCGTGGACCGCATCGTCAACGTCGCGGTCGGACAGATCCAGCCGACGCCGGAACTGGGCGGCGAATGCCGCTACCTCACCGGCGTGACGCGCCACCAGGGCGAGCTGATCCAGTTGATCGACGTGGAGAGCGTGTTGGCCGAATCCTCACCGCGCGCCGGCGATGCGGGGACGCTGTCGGCGATTCCCGCCGGCCGCGGTCCGCGCGAAGTGCTGGTGGTCGACGACTCCCGCGTGGCGCGCAACCAGATCCGCGCGGTGCTGCAGCAACTCGGGCTCGAGGCGACCCTGCTCTCCGACGGCCGCCAGGCGCTCGACCACCTCCAGCAACTCGCGCAGGCCGGCCAGGTCCCGCACGAGCGCTACGCGATGGTCATCTCCGACATCGAGATGCCCGCGATGGATGGCTACACGCTGACGACGGAAATCCGTCGCGACCCCGCGCTGCGCGGCCTGTTCGTGTTGCTGCACACCTCGCTGTCGGGGGTGTTCAACCAGGCGATGGTCGAACGCGTGGGCGCCGACGACTTCGTTCCCAAGTACTCCGAGCGCGAACTCGCGCAACGCGTGGCCGCGCGCGTGACCGCCGCCGGCTGACGGCTTTTCCGCCGAAGACATCCGCGCGCTGGCACGCGCCTTGCCTGATCCGGGAGGAATTCCGCTCCCGGAGGGGCCCATGTCCGACTTCCTTGGCATCCACGGCACGGCACTGGAGTTGCGCGAACGGCGCCTGCAGCTGCTCGCCGCCAACATCGCCAATGCCGACACGCCCCATTACCAGGCGCAGGACCTGGACTTCACCGGCGCGCTGAACGCAGCGCTCGATCCGGCGACGGCCGCCGCCGGCGATGCCGTGGGCCAGGCCGCCGCGGGCGCGCGTTACCTGCGCCCGGCGACGCAACCCAGCCTCGATGGCAACACCGTCGACGGCGATCGCGAGAAGGCCACCTTCGCCCAGGCGACGCTGGAATACCGCGCCTCGCTGTCCTTCATCGAATCGCGCGTCCGCTCGATGCTGACCGCGATCACCGGCCAATAAGGCACGCGCATGAGCAACCTTCCGATCTTCGATGTCGCCGGCTCGGCGATGAATGCCCAGTCGGTGCGACTGAGCACGGTCGCCTCCAACCTCGCCAACGCCGACTCCATCGCCGGTACGCCGGAAGCGGTCTTCCACGCCAAGCTCCCGGTGTTCGAAGCCACGCCCGTCAACGGCGATCCCGCGCTGTCCGGCGTGCAGGTCACGCAGGTGACCGAGAGTACCGCCGCACCGATCAAGCGCTACGAACCGGGCCATCCGCTCGCCGACGCGCAGGGCTACGTGTACGCGCCCGACGTCGATCCGGTCGCGCAGATGGTCGATCTGATTTCCGCCTCGCGCAGCTACCAGGCCAACGTCGAGGTGTTCAACAGCGCCAAGGAACTGGCGATGGCCACCCTCAACCTCGGCCGCTGACGCGCAAGGGACGACACCCGATGACCACGATCAACACCAACAACAACAGTGATGCGTACAGCGCACTCGGCCTCAACGTGCCGCAGTCGCAACGCAACACCTCGCTCGGCCAGGCCGATTTCCTGCGCCTGATGACCGAGCAGCTGAAGAACCAGGATCCGCTCAAGCCGCTCGACAATTCGCAGTTCCTCGGCCAGCTCGCGCAGTTCTCCACCGTGCAGGGCATCGACAAGATGCAGAACGCGATGGATGCGGTCGCCAGCGTCATGGAATCCGACCAGGCGCTGCGCGCAGCATCGCTGGTCGGGCACGACGCACTCGTCGAAGCCTCCACGCTCGACTTGGACACCGGCGCGGGCGTGAAGGGCGAAGTCGACGCGCCGTCGGCCGGCCGGCTCACCTTCGAGATCGTCGATGCCTCCGGCGCACGCGTGCGCACGATGACCGTCGATGCCGCCGCCAAGGGCACGACGGCATTCCAGTGGGATGGCCTCAACGACGCCGGACAACCGGCGGGCAAGGGTCGCTACACGATCAAGGCCACCGCGGGCAGCGGCAGCACCGCCGAAGCGCTGACGGTCAACGTCGCGGCGAAGGTGGACAGCGTTTCGATCGGGGCCGACGGCCTCGTCCTCAATCTCGCGGGCCTCGGCAGCCATCCGCTGTCGTCGATCCGCCGCATCGGCTAAGGGAGCACGACATGAGTTTCCGCATTTCGCTCAGCGGCATGAACGCGGCTTCGGCCGACCTCAACGTCACGTCCAACAACATCGCCAACTCCAACACCACCGGCTTCAAGCAGTCGCGCGCCGAATTCGGCGACGTCTTCGCCGCGTCGGCGGCGGGCCTGTCGCGCAACGCGATCGGCGCGGGCGTGCGACTGGAAAAAGTCGCGCAGCAATTCGGCCAGGGCAACGTCGACTTCACGGGTCGTTCGCTCGATCTCGCCTTGTCGGGCGAAGGCTTCTTCACGCTGTCCGCCAGTGGCGCGACGGTGTATTCGCGGGCCGGCAACTTCGGCACCGATCGCGATGGTTACGTGGTGAACCCCGCGGGCCAGCGCCTGCAGGTGTTCCTGCCCAACGCCGGCGGCAACGGCTTCGACACCGGTCGCATGGGCGACCTGCAACTGGCCGTCGGCGATTCCGCGCCGCGCGCCACGGGCGAAGTCGAAGTCGGCACCAACCTGCCCGCCAACGCGACGCCGCCGACGCTCACGCCGTTCGACGCGAACGATCCGGACACCTACACCCACACCACGTCGCTGACCGTGTACGACTCGCTCGGCGCGGCGCACACGCAGTCGATGTATTTCATCAAGACCGCCAATCCGAACGAATGGCAGGTGCAGACGCAGATCGACGGCACCGACGTCGGCACGCCGCAGACCCTGCAGTACGCGAACACCGGCGCACTGACCTCGCCCTCGCCCGGCCGCATCACGCTGCCCGCCTACACGCCCACCACGGGCGCGGCGCCCATCGCGATCAACCTCGACCTGAGCACGTCCACGCAATACGGCAACGCGTTCGGCGTGTCCTCGCTGGTGCAGGACGGTTATGCGACCGGCCGCCTCACCGGCATCGAAGTCTCGCCCGAAGGCATCGTCAACGCGCGTTACACCAACGGCGTGTCGACGCCGCTGGGCCAGGTCGCGCTGACCACGTTCGCCAATCCGCAGGGCCTGCAGCCGCTGGGCGACAACGGTTGGGCGGAAACCTTCGAATCCGGCCAGGCGCGTCGCGGCCCGGCGGGCACGTCGGAGTTCGGTTTGGTGCAGGGCGGCGCGCTCGAAGCCTCCAACGTCGATCTCACCGAGCAGCTGGTGAACATGATCACCGCGCAGCGCAACTTCCAGGCGAACGCGCAGATGATCCAGACGCAGGATCAGATCACGCAGACGGTCATCAACATCCGCTGACCGACATGACCGACCGTTCCCTCTATGTGGCGATGACCGGTGCGAGCGCCACGCTGCGCGCGCAGGCGAATGTCGCGCACAACCTCGCCAACGCGGACACGGTCGGATTCCGGGCCACGCTCGCCGGCACCGTCGCCGCGCCCGTCGCGGGCGCGGGATTGCCTTCGCGCGTGGCCACCACCGCACAGGAGATGGGCGTGAGCAGCGCCGCCGGTGCGTTGACCACCACCGGCAACGCGCTCGACGTCGCGCTGCAACCCGGCCATTGGCTGGCGGTGCAGGACCGCGCGGGCGGCGTGGCCTATACGCGCGCGGGCGATCTGCAGATCAACGCCAACGGCCAGCTCGTCACGGGCAACGGCCTGGTGGTGCTCGATCAATCCGGCGCGCCGATGTCGATTCCGCCGAACGACGCGCTGAACATCGGCGGCGACGGCACGGTGTCGATCGTGCCGCAGGGCCAGCCGGCGTCGACGATGGCCAACGCCGGGCGCCTCCAGGTGGTCGCAGTCGACGACCGCGACCTCGTGCGCGGCGACGACGGCCTGATGCACGCCAAACCCGGCGCAACGCCGCCGGTGCCCGCGTCCGGCAACGTGCTCAGCACCGGCGTGCTCGAAAACAGCAACGTCGACGGCACCGCGATGCTGGTGTCGATGATCGAACTCGCCCGCCAGTTCGAGATGCAGGTACGCGTCTTGCACAGCGGTGACGAGAACGCGCGCTCCGGCAATTCCCTGCTCTCCTCGCGCTGACCTTTCGAACCCTTCCGAGTAATCCGCCATGACCCAGGCTCTGTGGATCGCCAAGACCGGCCTCGACGCGCAGCAGACGCGCATGGCGGTCACGTCCAACAATCTCGCCAACACCAGCACCACCGGCTTCAAGCGCGATCGCGCCAGCTTCGAGGACCTGCTGTACCAGACCGTGCGCCAGCCCGGCGGCCAGTCCTCCGAACAGACGCAGTTGCCCAGCGGCCTGTCGACCGGCACCGGCGTGCGCGTGTCGGCCACCGCCAAGCAGTTCGCGCAAGGCGCGCTCAACCAGACGGGCAATGCGCTGGACGTTGCGATCAACGGCCGCGGCTTCTTCGAAGTGCTGATGCCCGATGGGAGCACCGCGTACACGCGCGACGGCAGCTTCCAGATCAATTCGCAGGGCGAGTTGGTCACCAACTCCGGTTATCCGATCCAGCCCGGCCTGCAATTCCCCGAAGGCACGCAGAGCGTGACCATCGGCGCCGATGGCACGGTGAGCGCGCAGATCGCCGGGCAGGCGCAGGCCGTGCAGGTCGGCGCGCTGACGCTGGCCGATTTCGTTAATCCCGCCGGCCTGCAGGCCAAGGGCGAAAACCTCTACGTCGAAACCGGCGCCAGCGGCCCCGCGCAGAGCGGCGCGCCCGGCCAGGGCGGCGTCGGCGTGCTCGCACAGGGTGCGCTCGAAGGCTCCAACGTCAACGTCGTGGAAGAGCTGGTGTCGATGATCGAAACCCAGCGCGCCTACGAGACCAACGCGAAGGCGATCTCCACCGTCGATTCGATGCTCGGCTACCTCAACAACAACCTGTGACGCCGATGAAAGCGATCCTTGCCGTGCTCGCGATGCTGGCCCTGTCCGGTTGCGCGAGCCTTGTCGGCGACGCGCGCACCTTCGCGCCCGAATCCGGCGCGCCGGCCGTGCATGCACAAGCGATGCAGCAGCCTTCGGCGGCGAATGCAGGCTCGATCTACGCCAGCGCCGGTGGCGGCGCCGACGGCGGGCGCATGCGCCTGTTCGAAGACAACAAGGCGCGCGAGGTCGGCGACCTGCTGACCATCGTGCTGCTCGAGAACACGCGCGCCAAGGCCAACGCGAAGACGGCGGTGACCAAGGCCGCGGGGGTCAACCTCGCCGCGCCCACGATCTTCGGCCAGGACATCACGCACAACGGCCAGCCGATCCTGCAGGCGGAGATCGAAGGCTCGCGCGACTTCTCCGGCAACGGCGACAGCGCGCAGAGCAACCAGCTCGCCGGCACGATCACGGTCACCGTCGTGGAGAACCTCGGCAACGGCCACCTGCGCGTGGCCGGCGAAAAGCGTCTGCGCCTGAACCAGGGCGACGAACTCGTGCAGGTTCAAGGAATCGTGCGCACGGCCGATATCGGTCCCGACAACCGCATCGGATCCGATCGCATCGGCGAGGCCCGCATCGTCTACGGCGGCAACGGCACGCTCGCGCGTTCCAACGCGATGGGCTGGCTGGGCCGCTTCTTCAACTCCGCCGCATTCCCGTACTGAAGGACGCCCGCATGCAACGCGCCCGCCTCTTCGCCGCATTCGCGCTGCTGTGCGCCTTCGTCGGCAATGCACACGCCGAACGCATCAAGGAGCTCGCGCAAGTGGCCGGCGTGCGCGGCAATCCGCTCGTGGGCTATGGTCTGGTCGTCGGCCTGGACGGCAGCGGCGACCGCACGAGCCAGACCCCGTTCACGGTGCAGAGCCTGAAGACGATGCTCGACCAACTCGGCGTCACGCTGCCGCCGGGCGTGAATCCGCAGCTGAAGAACGTCGCCGCCGTCGCCATCCAGGCCGAACTGCCTGCGTATGCGAAGCCGGGCCAGACGATCGATGTCTCCGTTTCGTCGATCGGCAACGCCGGTTCCTTGCGCGGCGGTAGCCTGTTGATGGCGCCGCTGCGCGGTGCCGACGGACAGGTGTACGCCATCGCGCAAGGCACGCTGATGGTCGGCGGTTTCGGTGCGGCCGGCCGAGATGGTTCGAAGATTTCGGTCAACGCGCCCAACGGCGGCAGCATTCCCAACGGTGCGATCGTCGAGCGCGCGGTGGCTGGTGGCCTGCAGGACGGCACCGTGACGCTCAACCTGCACGAATCGGATTTCACCACCGCCGCGCGCATCGTCGCGGCGGTCGATCGCGCGTTCGGTCCGGGCCGCGCGAAGGCCCTGGATGGCGTGACCATCGAAATCCTGCCGCCTGCCGGCGACCGCATCGCCTTTCTCGCGCAACTCGAATCGCTCGACATCGATCCGGGCGTCGGTGCGGCGAAGGTGATCGTCAACGCACGCACCGGCACCGTGGTGATGGGCGGCCAGGTCACCGTGTTGCCGGCGGCGGTGTCGCACGGCGCGTTGACCGTGTCGATCGTCGAAGCCGTGCAGGTCAGCCAGCCGGAAGGTTATGGCAACCGCAGCGGCGTCACCGTCGTCGCGCCGCAATCCAGCGTCGAAGTGCGCGAAGACGGCGGCCGTATGTTCCTGTTCCAGGGCGGCACGTCGCTCGAATCGATCGTGCGCGCGGTCAACGCCGTCGGCGCCGCGCCGGGCGACATCGTCGCGATCCTCGAAGCGCTCAAGCGCGCAGGTGCATTGCGCGCCGAACTCGAGGTGATCTGAGGAACCCGGACATGCGATTGCCTTCCGCCTCATTGCCACTCAACGCGCCCGCCGAGACATCGGCGGGCACGTCGCATGCGCGCATCGAGAAAGCGGCGCGCGAACTGGAAACGCAGTTCGCGCAGATGCTGATCAAGTCGATGCGCAGCGCCTCGATGGGCGATTCGCTGCTCGGCGAAGACACCACCTACCGCGACATGCACGACCAGCAACTCGCGCGCGAACTCACGAAGGGACGCGGCCTCGGCCTCGCGCCGATGATCATGCGGCAGCTCGAACGTACGACCGGTGCCGCGCAGTCGCCCGCTGCGCCCGTCGCTGCGCCGACGCTTGCACCCGCCACCAACGGCGGCTTGTCGCTCACGCCGTCGACATCCGGCATTTCCATGCCCGCGATCGCACCGATGCCGTTGCCCGCGCCGACCACCGCGCCCACCTGCGACCCGGATGCACCGCTGGATTGCAGCAGCCCCGAAGCCTTCGTGCGCTCGGTCTGGCCGCATGCGCAGAAGACGGCAGCGGAACTCGGCGTACCGGCGAAGGCGCTCGTCGCACAGGCCGCGCTCGAAACCGGCTGGGGCCGTCGCCTCGCGCAAACGCCGGGCACGACGTCGAACAACCTGTTCGGCATCAAGGCCGGCGGCGGCTGGAACGGCCAGCGCATGCGCGCATCGACACACGAATACACCAACGGCGTGCGCGAAACCACGCGCGCCGATTTCCGCGCCTACGGCTCGGCCGCCGAGAGTTTCGAGGATTACGCGCGCCTGCTCGGCAATGCACGCTACGCCGCCGCGCGCGGCACGGGCGAGGACACGCACCGTTTCGCCGCGGCCTTGCAGCAAGCCGGTTACGCGACCGACCCGGCGTATGCCGCGAAAGTCACCGCGATCGCCTACGGCGACACCCTCAACCGCGCACTCGCCGGATTGAATTGACATGACAGGCATCCTTTCCACCGGCACCTCCGCCCTGCTCGCCTTCCAGCGCGCGCTGGGCACCGTCGGACACAACGTCGCCAACGCGGCCACGCCCGGGTACAGCCGGCAGCGCGTCGAACTGTCTGCGCGCCCGGGCCAGGCCACCAACATCGGCGCGATCGGCCAGGGCGTCGATGTCGCGCGCTTGCGCCGTCTCGCCGATGGCCTGGTGTTCGCGCGCCAGGTCGACAGCAGCGGCGAGATGGGACGCCTGGAACAACTCTCGTCGCTGAACTCGCGCGTGGATGCGTTGCTGTCGGACAAGGCCACCGGCTTGTCGACGCCGTGGTCGGCGTTCTTCGCCGCGGCCAAGGGCGTGTCGTCGGATCCGACCTCGCCGGTCGCGCGCAGCCAGCTGATCACCGCGGGCGACCAACTCGCCGCGCGCTGGCGTTCGCTCGACGGCCAACTCTCCTCGATCGAGGAAGACACCGACCAACGCCTGAAGACGACCGTCGGCGACGCCAATCGCCTCGCCGGCGAGATCGCCGGCTTGAACCGCGACATCGCCACCGCGGGCACCAACGCCTCGCCCGATCTGCTCGACGCACGCGAACAACGCATCGGCGAATTGGCCAAGCTCGTCGGTGGCAGCACTGTCGCGCAGGATGATGGCTCCATCAACGTGTTCACCGCCGGCGGACAACCGCTCGTGCTTGGTGCGCGTTCGATGCAACTGACGACGGCGACCGATCCCTATCGTTCCGATCGCCTGCAGGTCGCGCTCGAAGGCAGTGGCGGCACGGTGCGTTTGTCGGCGTCGGCGTTCAGCGGCGAAGTCGGCGGGCTGTTGGAATTCCGCACGCATTCGCTCGATCCGGCGCGCGCCGAACTCGGCCGCGTGGCCACCGCCTTCGCGATGGCGGCCAACGACGTGCAACGCGCGGGCGTGGATTACAACGGCGTGGCCGGCACCGATCTGTTCGCGATCGCACCGCCGCGCGTGGATGCGCATGCGAAGAACACCGGCAGCGCGACCTTGTCGGCGACGATTACCGACACCGGCGCACTCACCGGCCACGACCTCGAACTGCGCTTCGACGGCGCGACCTGGAGCGCGACGCGCGCGGGCACCGGCGAAGCAGTCACGTTGACGGGCACCGGCACGGCCGCCGATCCGCTGCGCGCGGAAGGCGTGTCGATCGTCGTCGGTGGCGCGGCCGCGGCCGGCGATCGCTTCGCCGTCGCGCCGACCGCGGATGCCGCAGGCAGCCTGAAACTGATCATGCGCGATCCCAACGGCATCGCGGCCGCATCGCCGCTGCAGGTGAAAGCCGACGCCACCAACATCGGCAATGCGAAAGCCGACGCACCGGTGGTCACCGATCCGTCGGCGTTCGCAAGCTTCGCCGGCGCGACGATCGACTTCATCGACGCCACGACCTACACCATCGATGGCGCGGGCCCGTACACCTTCACCGCCGGCACGCCGATCGCCGGCAACGGTTGGTCGCTGAACCTGCAGGGCACGCCGGGCGCGGGCGACACCTTCACCCTGTCGCGCACGCCGCCGCGCGCCGCCGACAACGGCAATGCACGCAACTTCGCGGCGCTCGACACCAAGGGCGTGCTCGATGGCGGCGCGACCAGCCTCACCAACGGGCTGAGCCAACTCACCGCCCGCGTGGGCAGCGATGCACGCCACGCCGATCTCGCGCTCGAAGCGCAGGAAACGCTCGACACGCAGATCGCCGCCGAGCGCGACTCGGTCTCGGGCGTGAACCTCGACGAAGAGGCGGCCGACATGCTGCGCTACCAGCAGGCCTACCAAGCGGCCGCGCAGGTCATCGCCACCGCCGACAACGTGTTCCAGACCCTGCTCGGAGCGATCCGCTGATGACTCTTCGCGTCTCGACCGCCGCCCTCCATGCGCAAGGCCTGTCCGCGCTGCTGCGCAAGCAGCAGGAAATCGCGCACACGCAACAACAACTCACCACCGGCGTGCGCATCACGCAGGCCAAGGACGATCCGGTCGGCGCGGCCACCGCGCAACGGCTCGACCATGTGCTGTCGATGCTCGGCGAATTCGAGAAGAGCGCAGGCGCGGCCGAACATCGCCTGCGCACGCAGGAAGACGCACTCGCCGACACGGGCGATGTGCTTTCTCGCGCACGCGAACTGGCGATCCAGGGCAACAACGCCACGATGTCCGACGGCGATCGTCGCGCCGTGGCCGTGGAGATCCGTGCGTTGCGCGCCTCGCTGATCAGCATCGCCAACCGCGACGATGGCAACGGGCGTCGCCTGTTCGCCGGCACGCGCGATGGCGTGGCGCCTTTCGTCGACGGCGCGGCGGGCATCGCCTACCAAGGCGACGACGGGCAGAACCACATCGACATCGCGCCGGAAGTCGCGATCGCCGACACCGATCCCGGCAGCGCGGTGTTCCTGCAAGTGCGCACCGGCGATGGATTCGTGCGCGGCAGCGCGAACGCGGCCAACACCGGCAGCGGCGTATTGCAGCAAGCGCAGGTGAGCGATGCGACGGCGTGGTCGGGCGGCGCGCTCACGGTGCGTTTCACGTCGCCCACCAATTACGAAGTCGTCGACGCGAGCGGCGTGGCGCTCGTGCCGCCGGTCGTCGGCACCTATGCGACGGGCCAGGCGATCCCCGATCCCGCCGCGGGGCTCGGCGTGCAATTCTCGATCACGGGCGCGCCTGCGACCGGCGACGCGTTCACGCTGCAACCGGCACCCACACGCGATGTGTTCGCTACGCTCGATGCCCTGGCCGATGCACTCGAAGCGCCCTCGGGCACGCCGGCCGATGCCGCGCGTCGCGCCAACGCCATCGGCGGGGTGATCGGCGACATCGCCACCGCACAGGACCACATGCTCTCCGTGCGCGCGAGCACCGGCATGCGCCTGCAGGCCATCGACGACACCGCCGATCGCCGCGACAGCGACGAAATCGCGCTGTCCGACAGCATTTCCCAGCTGCGCGACACCGATTACGCCGAGGCGATCAGCCGCCTGACCCTGCAATCCACCGCCCTGGAAGCCGCGCAGAAGTCGATGCTGCGGATCCAGGGGCTGTCGTTGTTCGACAAAATCGGTTGACAAATCGACCTGAGCGACAAGAGGCGCTAAAGACCCGGAAGACGGTGCCGTTATCGACCCCAGCAGAGGACATCGCCACCAACGGCACGCCCCTGCGGACCACAGATCCGGCGTCCCCGTCGGCACCGTCACCAGGAGAACAACGCAATGTCCATCATCAACACCAACGTGATGTCGCTGAACTCTCAGCGCAACCTCGCGACCAACAGCGCCAGCCTCGCCACGACCATCCAGCGCCTGTCATCGGGCCTGCGCATCAACAGCGCCAAGGACGACGCCGCCGGCCTGGCGATCTCCGAGCGCTTCTCCACGCAGATCCGCGGCATGAACCAGGCCGCGCGCAACGCCAACGACGGCATCTCGCTCGCGCAGACCGCCGAAGGCGCGCTGGGCGAAATCGGCAACAACCTGCAGCGCATCCGTGAGCTGGCCGTGCAGTCGCGCAACGCCACCAACTCGTCGGACGACCGCGCCGCGCTGCAGAAGGAAGTCTCGCAGCTGAAGTCGGAAATCGACCGCGTCGCCGACCAGACCTCGTTCAACGGCACCAAGCTGCTCGACGGTTCGTTCACCGCCCAGACCTTCCAGGTCGGCGCCAACCAGGGCCAGACGATCACCGTCGCCTCGATCGCCGACGCCAACATCGCCGCGCTGGGTTCGTGGAACTCGCCGTCGACGACGACCTACACGCAGACGACCGCCTCGGCCTCGGCCACCGCGTTCGCCACCGGCGTGTCGATGGACATCAACGGCGTGACGGTTTCCACCGCCAACGGCGCCGCCGACGCAGCCGCCGCCACCGCCGCGCTCAAGACCGCGTTCGACGCCGCGAAGGCCAACCCGGCCAACACCGCGCTGGCCAACGTCTCGATGGACAACACCGGCAAGCTGACCTCGACCGACGCCACGCTGACCCTCGCCAACCTGACGAACGTCAGCGGCGTGACGGCCGGCGCGACCGCCGGTACGGCCACGCAGGTCGCAGGTGCCGCGCACACCGGTTTCGCCACGCTCGACATCTCGACCGCCTCGGGCGCCGACGACGCGATCCTCGCGATGGACGGTGCGCTGAACGCCGTCAACAGCGCGCGCGCCGACCTGGGTGCCGTGCAGAACCGCTTCACTTCGGTCATCGCGAACCTCAACACGACGTCCGAGAACCTGACCGCTTCGCGCAGCCGCATCCGCGACACCGACTTCGCGAAGGAAACGGCGGAACTGACCCGCACGCAGATCCTCACGCAGGCCGGTACCGCGATGCTCGCCCAGGCCAACCAGGCGCCGCAGGGCGTGATGAGCCTGCTGCGTTAACCGTTACGAACGCAGGGCGCGGATCCATCGCGCCCTGCGTCTTTTTTCTTCCAGTAGAAGGAGCCGCCGCCGATGAGCATCACCTCCACAGGCATCGGCAGCGGGCTCGACGTCAACACGCTGGTGTCGCAGCTGGTCACGGCCGAACGATCGCCGACCGCCGCGCGCATCGACGCATTCGAAAAAAAGACGAAGGCCGAGATCTCGGCGTTCGGAACCCTGCGCAGCACCCTCGACGGCCTGCGCACCGCAATCGGCAAGCTCCGCCTGCCTGAGACCGTCCAGGCGCGCAAGGCCTCGGTGCCGGAAGGCGCCCACTTTTCCGTGACGACGACGTCGGACGCCGCGATCGGCCGCTACGACGTCGAAGTCCTCGCGCTCTCCAGCGCGCACAAACTCGCTTCGACCCCGTTCGCGACGCAACAAACGCCCGTCGGCACCGGCAAGCTCACCATCGCCAGCGGCGACACGACGATCGCGGTGGACATCGATGCGACGCACAACACGCTCGACGGCGTGCGCGACGCGATCAACAAGGCGGCCGGCGGCAAGGGCGTGGTCGCGACGATCGTGCAGGCCGACGATGGCGCGCACCTGGTATTGAGCGCGACGCAGACCGGCGCGGCCAACGCGCTGCACATCACCGCCAGCGGCGGCGACGGCGGCCTGGCGGTGTTCGCGAACGCGTCCGCACCGAACACCATGCAACAACTCGAGGCCGCGACCGACGCACGCATCAAGGTCGATGGCTTCGAGCGCAGCAGCCCCACCAACACGATCGCCGACCTGGTCGAAGGCGTGAGCTTCACGCTGACCAAGGCCGAGCCGGGGACCACGCAGACCCTCACCGTCGCCGCCGACAGCTCGGTGTTGCGCACGGCGGCGAAGGCGTTCGTCTCCTCCTACAACAGTGCGACGACCGCGTTGAAGTCGGTCTCGCGCTACGACGCAGCGACGAAGGTCGCTGCCCCGCTCAATGGTGATCCGCTCGTGCGCGGCGTGAGCCGCGATCTGCGCGCGCAGGTCGGCGAGCAGGTCGAAGATCTCAAGGCGCTGGGCATCACGGTCGGCGCCGATGGCTTGTTGAAGATGGACGACGCTGCCTTCGACGCCGCGATGGCGAAGGATGCTGCGCCCGCTGCGCGCCTGTTCACCGGCGACGACAGCCTGTCCGCGCACCTGGACCAGTCGCTCGACCGCCTGCTCGACGACGACGGCCTGCTGCACGATCGCGACCAGGGCTTGTCGGCGCGCACCAAATCGATCGCCAAGCAACGCGACGACCTGGATACGCGCATGACGCAGGTCGAAGCACGCTATCGCGCGCAGTTCGTCGCGCTGGATGGGCTGATGACGCAGATGCAGTCGATCAGCAGCTACCTCACGCAACAACTGTCCAACCTCTGACGCCGGACGATCCCATGTACAGCGCCCGCAACCTCGCCAACCAGTACCGGAACACCGGCGTGTCCAGTGCCGTCCTCGACGCCAACCCGCACCAGCTGATCACGCTGATGCTGGCCGGCGCACGCGAGCGCGCGCGCCTGGCCATCGCCTGCCTCGAACGCGGCGACATCGCCCGCAAGGCGCAGGCGATCAGCGAAGCGAGCACGATCGTGGCCGCGCTCGATGGCGCGCTCAACCTCGAAGCGGGCGGCGAGATCGCCGACGGCCTGCAGGCCCTGTACGACTACGCGCAACGTCGCCTGCTGACCGCCAACGCCGAGAACGACACGGTGCCCCTGCACGAAGTCGACACCCTGCTCGGCGAAATCGAATCGGCGTGGCGCGCGATCGCGCCGGGAGACGCCGGTCGATGAATGCGGTGGTCGCCAGCGTCCCGAACCTGCCCGCCGTGCAATTGCGCGAGGCGATCGAAGCGCACGACTGGCTGCGCGCGACGCAATTGCTGAGCGAACACCAGCGCGCGGTGGCCGCGGCCCTGGCGACGCTGGATTCGACGACGATCGTGCGCGAACACTGGATCGACCTGCTGCTCGCGCAGCGCGCGATGCTGGGCGAACTGCACGCCGCGCGCGCGAAGGTCGCCACCGCGCTCGCGCGTTTGGGCGAGGATCATCGCGGCGCGCGCGCCTGGCTGCGGGAACTGGCATGAACGCCGTGCAGGCCGCACGCGAAGCGCTGTTCGGCGACGTCCTGGCCTGCCGGGAAACGCGGCCCGCGGCGTTCGAGGCGACCGTGCTCGACGGCGCGCGCCTGCAGGCACTGTTCGCGCGCAGCGAGGCGCTGTTGCGCGCACTGGCCGTGGTCGAGGACAGCCCGCGCCACGAGGACACCGACGGCAACGATGCGTCCTCGCTTCACCGCATCGAAGCCAAGCTCGACCTGCTCACCACGCTGGTGGCCACGCTCGCGGGCGCGCATGCGACCGACCCGTTGCGCGCCCTGCAGTGGTCGGCGCGTGGCGCATTGCTGGCGGTCGATGCCCCGCTCGCGGTGGGCACGACCGGCCTGCTGCGCGTGCAGCCCGCCGATTGGCTGCCCTCGCCCCTGCTGCTGCCCGCCACCGTGATCGCCTCGGCCGACGACGGCGCACTGCTGCGCTTCGACGACCTGCCGCCGGCCCTGGAAGCGGCGCTGGAACGCCACCTGTTCCGCCTGCATCGGCGCGCCGTGGCCGAAAGCCGCCGTCCGCGCTGATCCGCACGAATGCGCCGATGAGGCCGGCGCAAGTGGTGACCGGCCGTCAACACGCGGCGACGGCACCTTGCGTAAGCTGACTCCCGGAAAAGTTGCCAGGGAGGCGACGGATTGGTTCGGGTCATGATCTGCGACGACCACACTCTCGTGCGGGCGGGCTTGCGCCGGCTCGTGGATTCCTTCGACGGGATCGAGGTGGTCGGTGAAGCCAGCAACGCCAACGAGGCCGTGCTCCGCGCGCGCCAGATGATTCCCGACGTGATGCTGCTCGACGTGGCGATGCCCGGGCGCAGCGGCTTCGAAGCGCTCGAGGAAATGCACGCCGCGCAACCGGAAACCGCCGTGGTCATCATGTCGATGCACGACGACGCCGCGCACGTGCGCGAAGCCCTGAAGCGCGGCGCCATCGGATTCGTGGTCAAGGAAGCCGCACCGGCGGAACTGGAAGTGGCCATCCGCGCCGCCGCCGCCGGCCGCACCTTCCTCAGCCCGCAGGTGTTCGCCCCGCAATTGCAGGCGCACCGCGGGCGCAAGACCCTCGGCACCGGCGACATCGAATCGCTGCCCAAGCGGCAGCGCGAGATCCTCGAAGCACTCGGCGCCGGCCGCACCACCAAGCAGATCGCCGCCGACCTCGGCCTGAGCGCCAAGACGGTGGAAACGCACCGCGCGCGGATGATGGAAACCCTGGGCGTGCGCAACGCCACCGAGCTGCTGCGCATCGCGATGCGACATCACGACAAAAGGTGACGCGCGGTGACTGGTTTGTGACGCAATGTAGGGGAGACCCCTACGTCACTTAGGGGCGCCCCCTACTTTCGCGCGGGTTTGCCCCGATTCGGATTCACGCGCCGTTGCGACAGCATGTGTCCCAGGGGATCGGTCCAGGCCGATCAGGGGAGACAACGTAGTGAAAGCGTCAGTCCGCACCAGCCAGGTGCAGGGGCTCAATCTCACGCCGCAGTTGTTGCAGTCGATCCGGCTGCTCCAGCTCAACGCGCAGCAGCTCGAACTGGAAGTCCACCAGGCGCTCGAACGCAATCCTTTGCTCGAGCACGAAGAGACTTCCGAAGAAGACGAAGTCGATCACGCCGCCGACGCGGCCTGCGCCGAAACGGCCGCCTGGGACGAATTGCCCGAGCCGGCGTTCCAGTCCGGTGTGTCGGGCGATTGGAACGGCGAAGACGACGCGATGGCGCGCATCGCCGACCAGGCCTCGAGCGATCCGCGCGTGCGTCTGCTGCGCGAAATGGCGCTGCACTGGGAAGCGCGCGACCTCGAAACCGCAGCCTGGTGGCTCGACCATTGCGACGATCGCGGCTATCTCGAACACCCGTTGGCCGACCTGCTCGCGCAAGGCGCGGCGGCGTTTCCGAAGCACGACCTCGAAGCCATCCGCCAGCGCCTGTTGCACGGCGAGTGGCCGGGCATGGCCGCGGCCGACGCCGGCGAATGCCTGCGCGCGCAACTGACGATGCAGCCTGCAAGCGCCGTGCGCGAACTCGCCACGCGTATCCTCGCGCAGCATCTGGCACTGCTCGCGGCGCACGACGTTCCCGCGCTCGTCGCGGCCACGCACGCCTCCGCGGACGAGATCCACGCTGCAATCGCGCTGGTGCTGTCGCTTCGTCCGCATCCGATCGAAGCACCCATCGAGGCCGACGGGCAACACATCGTGCCGGACGTGGTCGCCTGGTTCGGCGGCGGCGCCTGGCGCGTCGCGCTCAACGCACGTTCGGCGCCGCGCGTGCGCATCGCACCGCACTGCGAGCGCGCGCTGTCGGGCAACAACGGCGACCACGCCGTGCTGCGCGAATTGCTCGACGAAGCGCGTTGGCTCGTGCGTGGCCTGGCGATGCGCAACGACACCCTGCTGCGCACCACGCAGATCCTGGTCGAACGCCAGCGCGGCTTCCTCGAACGCGGCGACGTCGGCCTGGCCCCGCTGACGCTGCGCGAAGTCGCCGATGCGATCGGCATGCACGAATCCACGGTCTCGCGCATCGTCAACGGCAAGTACCTGCAGTGCCCGCGCGGCACGATCGAACTCAAGCGTTTGTTCGCCGTTCGCCTGGAAGGCGCCGAAGTCGGCGGCGCCGCGGTGCGCGCGATGGTCAAGCAGCTCATCGATGCCGAGCCCGCCAACTCACCGCTGGCCGACGATGTCATCGCCGGACTGCTCGCACGCCAGGGCGTCCGCATCGCCCGGCGCACCGTCGCGAAGTATCGCGACCAACTGTCCATCGGCCCCGTGCGTGCGCGCCAGCGCATCGCATTGCGCGCCTGAGATTCGAAGCAATGAGCAGACTGAAAGTGTTGTTGGTCGACGACCATGCCGGGTTCATCTCCGCGGCGATCCGCCATTTCCGCCGCCTGCCGTGGATCGACATCGTCGGCACCGCGTCCAATGGCATCGAGGCGATCTCGCAATGTGAAGTGTTGCGCCCGCACGCTGTGCTGATGGACCTGGCGATGCCCGAGATGGGCGGCCTGCAGGCCACGCGCCTGATCAAGGCGCAGGACGGCGCGCCCTTCGTCGTCATCGCCAGCCACTTCGACGACAGCGAACATCGTGCGCATGCGCAACGCGCCGGCGCCGATGCCTTCGTCAGCAAACTCACCTACCTCCACGACGTCCTGCCGCTGCTGGAACAGCTCGAACGCTCGACGCAAGACGAGACGGCACCCGCATGAGCGAGTCGCGCATCCTCATCGTCGACCAGGACATGCGTCGCGCCGAACACGTGGCCGGCCTGCTCGAATTCATGGACTTCAAGCCGCGCATCGCCGCCGATGCCGACGAGCTCGACCGCACGCGCTGGCGCGCCAGCGATTGGCTGGCGGTGGTCGTCGGCGACATCGGCGATGGCACCAGCTGGTCCGCGTTCGCGCAATGGCTCGCGGCGCAGTCGCTGCATCCGCCGGTGTTGGAATTGCCGGGCCACGCGCCCGATGCGAAGTGGCGCGCCTGCCTGCATCCGCAGGCGGTGTGGCCGCTCGCCTTCCCGATCCGCCGCACGCAGCTGCAGGAAGTCCTGCGCCGCGCGAGCCTGAAGCGCCTGGACGAAGACGCGCGCCGCGAAGTGCCGCAGATCGGCCCGACGGGTCGCAGCGCCGACGTGCTGTTCCTCAACAACACCATCGCGCAGGTCGCGCCGCACGACACGACCGTGCTGATCCTCGGCGAATCGGGCACCGGCAAGGAAGTCGCCGCGCGCGCGATCCACGCGCGTTCGTCGCGCAGCGGCAAACCTTTCGTCGCGATCAATTGCGGCGCGATCCCGCCCGATTTGCTCGAGAGCGAGCTGTTCGGCCACGAGAAGGGCGCCTTCACCGGCGCGTTGACGCAGCGCAAGGGCCGTTTCGAAATGGCCGAGGGCGGCACGCTGCTGCTCGACGAAATCGGCGACATGCCGATGGCGATGCAGGTCAAGCTGCTGCGCGTGTTGCAGGAGCGCGTGTTCGAACGCGTCGGCGGCGGCGCGCCGATCCGCTGCAACGTCCGCGTGATCGCGGCCACGCACCGCAACCTCGAAACGCAGATCGGCGAGGGCAAGTTCCGCGAGGACCTGTTCTACCGGCTCAACGTGTTCCCGATCGAGATGCCCGCGCTGCGCGACCGCGCCGAGGACCTGCCCGACCTGATCGAAGCGATCAGCCGCCAGCTCGCCGAAGGCGGGCGCGGCCAGGCCACGCTCGCGCCCGACGCGATCGTGGTCCTGCAGCACTACGCCTGGCCGGGCAACGTGCGCGAGTTGAGCAATCTCATCGAACGCCTGGCCGTGCTGCATCCCGGCGGCGTGGTGCGCGCCACCGACCTGCCCGCGCGATACCGCGCCGGCATGCCGACGCAGGGCTTCGAACCGGCGCCGGAACCGGCGCAGATCGCGGCCGCGATCGGTGCGAGCGCGCCGGCGGCGGTCGACCCTTCGCGCTTCTCGCCCAACACCACGCTGCCGCCGCAGGGCATCGACCTGCGCGGCCACATGGCGGGCATCGAACTGGAGCTGATCCGAAGCGCGCTCAACCAATCCGGTGGCGTCGTCGCGCATGCCGCGCCCTTGCTGGGCCTGCGTCGCACGACGCTGGTAGAGAAGCTCCGCAAGTACGGGATCTTCCGCGACCAGGGCGAGCAGGCCACGGACGAAGCCTCGGGTTTTTGAGCCGACGCCAATTTCCCGCCGCGTCCGTGGCACGCGTCTTGCCTAGTCATCGCAAGCCCGTTTGGCAGCGACCGCGACCGCAATGACCGACGCCATCAACTCGATCCTCTCGCAGATCCGCGCGCACGAAATACGCACGCGCGGCCTGGGCGACGCACCGGCCGGCAACGCGGTCGCCGCCACGCCGCCGGCCGCGTCGGGTTTCCAGCAGTCGCTCACCAACGCGCTCGACCAGGTCAACCAGACCCAGGCCAACGCCTCGCAACTGCAGACCGCATTCGAACTCGGCGACCCGCGCGCCGACCTGGCGCGCGTGATGGTCGCCATGCAGCAGTCGCAGGTCGCCTTCCGCGCCACGGTGGAAGTCCGCAACCGACTGGTGCAGGCGTACCAGGACGTCATGAACATGCCGATCTGACATGAGCGCGATCACTCTTCCCAAAACGCCAAGCAGCCTGCGCGACCTGGGCTATCTCCAGGACATCCCGGCCGTGCGCCAGCTCGGCATGCTCGCGCTCGTCGCGGGGACCATCGCGCTCGGGCTGTGGTTGTTCTTCTGGACGCAGAAGCCCGATTACGTGCCGGTGCAGGCCGGGCTCGATGCGAAATCCAGCAGCGAGGCCACCGAGTTGCTGCAGGGCGCGAAGATCCCCTATCGCATCGATCCCAACGGCGCGATCGCCGTGCCCACCGACCAGGTCGCTTCCGCGCGCCTGGCGCTCGCCGCGGCGGGCCTGCCGAACGACGACCACGCCGGCTTCGAATCGCTGCAGGGCGACCAGGGCTTCGGCACGAGCCAGTTCATCGAGAACGCGCGTTACCAGCAGGCCCTGCAGAACGAACTGGCCCGCACGATCGCCACCCTGCGCCCGGTGCGCGAAGCGCGCGTGCATCTCGCGCTGCCCAAGCCCAGCGCCTTCACGCGGCAGAAGGAACCAGCGACGGCGTCGGTCGTGCTCGAGATGCGCGGCGGCAGCGCGCTCGAACAGGGCCAGGTCAACGCGATCGTGCACCTGGTCGCCTCCAGCATTCCCGACCTCGCGCCCGAGCACGTCACGGTCGTGGACCAGTTCGGCCGCATGCTCTCCAACGACGATCCCGAGGGCGAGGACGCGATCGGCGCGCGGCAGTTCGACCAGCAGCGCCGCCAGGAAGCGGTGTACGTGCAGCGCATCCAGGAATTGCTCGAACCGATGACCGGCCCCGGCCGCGTCAGCGCGCAGGTCAGCGTCGACATGGACTTCGCGCGCACCGAAGAGGCCAGCGAACGCTACGGCCCGCAAACCAACATCCGCAGCGAGCAGTTGTCCGAATCGGGCAATTTGTCGTCGACGAGCTCGGCGCCGGCGCAGGGCGTGCCGGGCAGCGCGAGCAATACGCCGCCCGCGCAGGGTGCGAATGCCGCGTCTACTGCGCAGACGCAAGCGCAGCCGCAACAACAAGCCAGCACGGCTTCCGGCCCCGGCAGCCGCAGCTCCGTGCGCAACTACGAAATGGACCGCACGCTCACGCACACGCTGCAGGCGCCCGGTCGCATCCGTCGCGTCACGGTCGCGGTCCTGCTCGACAACGTACCGCAGGGCGCGGCCGAAGCCGGCAAGCCGCAGAAGCTGCGCCCGCTCGCCGCCGCCGAACTCAAGCGCGTCGAAACGCTGGTGCAACAAGCGATCGGCTTCGACGCACAACGCGGCGACATGGTGTCGGTGGTGAATGCGCCCTTCGCGCGCGACGTCGCCGACAACGCCGACGACGCGCCCCCGTTGTGGGAACAACCGCGCGCACGCGACTTGACGCGCGTCGTGCTCGGCGGCCTGGCCGTGCTGCTGCTGATCTTCTTCGTGCTGCGCCCCGCGTTCCGTGCGCTGCTCGCGCCGAAGACGCGCAAGCCGCAGGAAATCACCGCCACGATCGTCGATCCCGACGAAGAGATTCCGGTCAGCCTGTCGGCATCGTCCACGACGCGCTCGGCCAAGACGCCCTCGCCCGCGCTGATGAACTTCGACGAGAAACTCGAAGTCGCGCGTTCGGCGGTCAACACCGACGCCAAGCGCGTCGCCCAGGTCGTGCGCAGCATGGTGGAATCCGATGGCTGACGCGCCCGTGTTGTCCGGCGTGCAGCGCGCCGCGATCGTCCTGCTCTCGCTCGGCGAACAGCAGGCCGCCGAAGTGCTCAAGCACATGGGCGCCAAGGAAGTGCAGAAGCTCGGCCTGGCGATGACCTCCGTCGGCGGCGTTTCGCGAGAATCGGTCGCCCACGTGTTCGATGAATTCGTCGACACGCTGGCGCAACCCGGCGTGCTCGGCTCGGCCGCCGACGACTACGTGCGCGCCGTGCTCACCCAGGCGCTGGGCGAGGAGCGCGCGAGCAGCCTGATCGACCGCATCCTCATGGGCCGCAACACCTCGGGTCTGGATTCGCTGAAGTGGATGGAGCCGCGCGCGATCGCCGAGCTGGTGCGCAACGAGCATCCGCAGATCATCGCCATCGTCATGGCCCACCTGGACAGCGACCAGGCCGCCGAAGTGCTCAAGTGCCTGCCCGACCGCGTGCGCGTGGACGTGCTGCTGCGCCTGGCCACGCTCGACGGCATTCCGCCGCACGCACTGAACGAACTCAACGACGTGATGCAGCGGCAGTTCGCCGGCAGCCAGAACATCAAGTCCTCGATGGTCGGCGGCATCAAGGTCGCCGCGAACATCCTCAACTTCATGGACTCGGGCCAGGACGAAGCGATCCTCGGCGCGATCGGCGACGTCGACGGCGAACTCGGCACGCGCATCCGCGACCTGATGTTCGTCTTCGACAACCTCGCCGACCTCGACGACCGCTCGATGCAGACCGTGCTGCGCGACGTGCCGAGCGACAAGCTCGCCATCGCGCTGCGCGGCGCCGATCCGGGCGTCAAGGACAAGATCACCTCGAACATGTCCTCGCGCGCCGCCGAAATCCTGCTCGAAGACATGGAAGCGCGCGGCCCGGTGCGCCTGGCCGAAGTGGAAGCTGCGCAGAAGGAAATTCTCGCCACGGTGCGTCGCATGTCCGAAGCCGGCGAGATCCAGTTGTCGGCGAAGACCGAGGCCTTCGTATGAACGCACAAGCCGTGCGCTGGACCGCGCCGGGCCTGGCGACGGCGAATACGCCGAAACCCGATCTTCCCGCGCCGCCCAGCGTCGAAGAGTTGCAGGCACTCGAAGCAGCTGCGTACGCCGAAGGCCATGCGCGCGGCCATGCCGAGGGACTCGCGTCGGGCCAGGCCGAAGTGCGGCGGATGATCGCGCAGATCGAAGGCATCCTCGATGGATTCACGCGTCCGCTCGCGCGCCTGGACGGCGAAGTCGCCGACGCGCTGGCCGACCTCGCGGTGCGCATCGCCGGCAGCCTGCTCGGCCGCGCCTATGTCGCCGATCCCACGCTGCTCGCCGAACTCGTGCGCGAAGCGCTCGACGCCGTCGGCAGCGACAGTCGCGAAATGGAACTGCGCCTGCACCCCGACGATTTCGGCGTGCTCGCACCACACCTGATGGGCCTAGACGGCGTGCGCCTGACGATGGACACCGCGCTCGGGCGCGGCGAACTGCGGCTGCACAGCGAAGGCGTGCGCATCGACGGCACGCTGGCCGCACGCCTGCGCAGCGTGCTCGAAGCCACCGTCGCGGCGCACACGGGATCCGACGCGTGAGCGTGCCCGCCGATCATTGGCGCGATGCGCGCAACCTGCGCCTGGCCGAACAATTGCAGGCGCGCACGCCGCAACCGCTATCGCTCGGCCTCTCTCGCGAAGGCGTGCTGCGCCGCGCCGTGGGCCTCACGCTCGAAGCGTCCGGTTGCAGTGCACCGCTCGGTTCGCGATGCCGCGTGGAAACGCACGGCGGCCGCTGGGTCGAAGCGGAAGTCGTCGGCTTCTCCGGCGACCGCACCTTCCTCATGCCGACCGCCGACCTCGGCGGCCTGCTGCCGAACGCGCGCGTCGTACCTTCGCGCAGCCGCGGTGGCGAAGTCGCGGTCGGCGAAGGCCTGCTCGGCCGCGTGATCGACAGCGACGGCGTGCCGCTCGACGGCCGCGGGCCGGTGCGACGCGAACACAGCGTCGGCCTGGCGGCCGTCGCGATCAATCCGCTCACGCGTGAACCGATCACGCGCTCGCTCGACGTCGGCGTGCGCGCGATCAACGCGCTGCTGCCGATCGGCCGTGGGCAGCGCGTCGGCCTGTTCGCAGGCTCGGGTGTCGGCAAGTCGACGCTGCTCGGGATGATGACCCGCTACACCGCCGCCGACGTCATCGTCGTGGGCCTGATCGGCGAACGCGGCCGCGAAGTGCGCGATTTCGTCGAAAGCACACTGGGCGAGGAAGGCCTGCGCCGCGCGGTGGTCGTCGCCGCGCCCGCGGACCGTCCGCCGCTCGCCCGCTTGCACGGTGCACTGCGCGCCACCGCCATCGCAGAGTGGTATCGCGACCAGGGCCTGCACGTGCTGCTGTTGATGGATTCCCTGACGCGCTTCGCGCATGCGCAGCGCGAGATCGGCCTGTCGGTGGGCGAACCGCCGACCACGCGCGGTTATCCGCCGTCGGTGTTCGCCAAGTTGCCGGCGCTGGTGGAACGCGCGGGCAACGGCGCGGACGGACGCGGTTCGATCACCGCCTTCTACACCGTGTTGACCGAAGGCGACGACCAGCAGGAACCGATCGCCGACGCCGCGCGCGCGATCCTCGACGGCCACATCGTGCTGACGCGCCGCATCGCCGACGCCGGCCAATACCCGGCGATCGATGTCGAAGTGTCGGTCAGCCGCGTGATGCAGGACATCACCGATGCCCCGTGGCGCGAACGGATCCGCAAACTCAAACGCCTGATCGCCGCGTACAACGCGCAACGCGACCTGATCGCCATCGGCGCCTACCAGCGCGGCAGCGATCCGGTGGTCGACGAAGCGACCGCGCGTTGGCCCGCGATCCAGCAATTCCTCGGCCAGGATGTCAGCGAGGCCGCCAACGTCGAATCCAGTCGCGCCGCCCTCGAGCGCGTGCTGGCCGATGCCTGATTTTCATACAGCAAGTTCGAAACAGTGATCGATCCCGGAGTCCACTACCCATGCGTTCGCGACGCTTAGAACCCCTCCTGAAGGTGGTGCAGCAACGCCAGGACACGGCCGCGCGCCAGGTCGCCGAGCGCGACCGCGTGCTCGCCGAGCAACAGGAACGCCTGGACGCGTTGCGCCGTTACGCCGAGGAATACGCGGCGGCCCCCGGCGACACCACCACGCCCGCGCTGCTGGTGAACCGGCTCGCGTTCCGCGAACGCCTCAATGCCGCCGTCGTGCAGCAGGCCGGCATCGTCGACCAGAACCGCCAGCTCAGCGACGTGCAACGCATGCGCCTGCTGCTGGCCAGTCGCGAAACCAAGGTGATGGAACAACTGTCCGGCAGCTACAAGGCGAGCGAATCGCAGGAAGCCGACCGCCGCGTGCAACGCGAACTCGATGAGCTCGCGGGGCGTCGTGGGGGCACTGCGCCCGACGGGGAGACGTCGGCGTGATCGGGGGCACGATGGGCGCGACGGCGACGGCACCGACGCCGGCGCCGACACAGACGCCAGCGAACGCGACTGCGGACGCATCCGCTGCGCAAGCCTCGGACACCCAAGGCACCGCCGCGACGACGAAACCGAAATCCCCGCCGTCGCCTGCGAACGATGGCGCAGACGCCAACGCGCCGCGCGACTTCGATGCACTGCTGGCCGCGCACGATCCCGCGGAGGCCGCCGCCGCAACCCCGGCCGACCCCGCGCGCGCACCCGCGTCACGGACGGACAATGCGCTCGACGCCGCGACCACGCCGATGCCGCCCGACCAATTGCTGGCCCTGCTCGTCGGCAGCCAGGCATTCTCCGCCGCGCCGGCGAATGCGCCCGCGCAAGCGACCGCAACGCCGCAGGGCGACGAGGCGATGCGCGCCGCGCGTCCTGCGTCGATCGCACAGCCGATCGCGGGCACGGCGTTGCCCGCGGCCATCGCCTCGACTTCCACCGACGCCGCCGCGACGACCACGCCGCTGCCGACGCATGCGGCCGTGACTGCATTCATGGACGCGGCGAACGGCGATGCGCCGAACGCAACGCCGCAGCCGGCCTCCGACTTCAGCAACCTCCTGGCGGCGCCCGCGCCCGCAGCGGCTTCGCATTCGACCAGCGCAACCGCCGCCGTCGCACCGACCACACCACCGCTTTCGATGCCGATCGACCCGGATGCAGGCTTCGACGACGACTTCGGCGCACAGATCGGCTGGATGGCGGGTCAGCGCATCGGCCATGCGCAGATCCGCATCAGCCCCGACAACCTCGGGCCGATCGACGTGCGGGTGGAAGTCGACGGCACGCGCGTGAATGCCGAATTCCACAGCGCGCACGCCGAAGTCCGCCATGCGCTCGAAGCGAGCGTGCCGCGCCTGCGCGAAATGCTCGGGCAGCAGGGCCTGCAACTGGGACACGCGGACGTGGGCCAACGGCGCCAGAACGACGCACGCCCGATGCCGCAGGACGCAACACCCGATGCGGCCGCTTCGCACGACGGCACCACGGCCGCCACGACGCTTTCCCGTCCGCTGCGCACCCGCGGCCTGGTCGACGAATACGCCTGACGGCATTCCGGCACACGACCACGCCAAATCCCCGTCGCCGCGTCGGGCACGGCGCTTGCACTGATCGGACATCGCCTTACCGGAGTGTCCGCTCGTGTCGTCCCCAGCCCCAGCCGCAGCCAAGACCGCAGCGAAGAAGAAGGGCCGCAAGTGGCCGTTGATCGTCGGCGCCACGCTGCTGATCGGCGGTGCGGGCGGTGGCGCTTGGTGGTGGTGGGCCGGCCAGGCGGCCGCCGCGCACGACGCTGAAAAGAGCGCGGCACCGGCGCACGCACCGGCGCAGTACTTCGCGCTCGAGCCCGCCTTCGTCGTCAACCTCGTCGACGACGACGCCGTGCGTTACCTCCAGGCCGACGTGCAACTGGTCACGCGCGACAACGACACGCGTGCGGCGTTCGAAACCCACGCGCCCATGATCCGCAATCGCCTGTTGCTGCTGTTCGGCCAGATGTCCTCCGCGCAACTGGCGCAGCGCAGCGGCAAGGAACGCCTGCAGACCGCCGCGCTGAACGAAGTGCGCACGGTGCTCAAGCAGGAAGGCGCCCCGTACCGAGTCGAAGCGGTGATCTTCACCAGCCTGGTGACGCAATGATGGGCGCCGACCTGCTTTCGCAGGACGAGATCGATGCCCTGTTGCATGGCGTCGACAGCGGCGTGGTCGAAACCGAACCGCCGCCGGCACCGGGCGAGGCGCGCAATTACGACTTCGCCAGCCAGGACCGCATCGTCCGCGGCAAGTTGCCGACGCTGGAGATGATCAACGAGCGATTCGCGCGTACGTGGCGCATCGGCCTGTTCAATCTCCTGCGCCGCTCGGCCGACCTGTCGGTGCGCGGCATCGACCTGGTCCGCTTCGGCGAATACATGCATTCGCTGCAGGTGCCGACCAACCTCAACCTGGTGAAGATGAAGCCGCTGCGCGGGACGTGCCTGATCGTCCACGAACCGCGCCTGGTCTACACCGTCGTCGACAACTTCTTCGGCGGCAACGGCAAGTTCCACACGCGCATCGAAGGCCGCGAGTTCACGCCGACCGAGATGCGCGTGATCCAGTTGTTGCTCAAGCAGACCTTCGCCGATCTCGCCGAAGCCTGGGCGCCGGTGATGCCGGTGGAATTCGAGTACCTCAACTCCGAGGTCAACCCGCACTTCGCCAACATCATCAGCCCGCGCGATTACATCGTCGTCAGCCGCTTCCATTGCGAACTAGACGGCGGCGGCGGCGAGGTGCACATCGCGCTGCCCTACGCGATGCTCGAACCGATCCGCGAGGCGCTGGATGCCGGCGTGCAGAGCGACCGCATCGAGAAAGACGAGAACTGGACGCGCGCGATGCAATCGCAGTTGCAGGACGCGACGGTCGAACTCAGCTCCACGCTCGCGCGCCGACAGATCAGCCTGCGCGAGCTCTCGCGGCTGAAGGTCGGCGACATCATCCCGATCGACCTGCTGCCGCAGGTGCCGCTGCACGTCGAACAGATGCCCTTGTTCTCCGGCGAGTTCGGCGTCCACAACGGCCGCAATTCCATCAAGGTCGCGCAGGTCCACGCTGCGCGCGCCCAACCTTCCTTCGATCCCACGACGGCCCAGCCATGAACCTGTCCGATGTCGCGGCGCGCGCCGCATTCGATCCCCTGACCGCCGAAGGTGGCGCCAACGCCGAGCTCAACCTCGACGTGATCCTCGACGTGCCGGTTTCGCTGTCGCTGGAAGTGGGCCGCACGCGCATTCCGATCCGCAACCTGCTGCAACTCAACCAGGGCTCGGTCGTCGAACTCGATCGCGCCGCCGGCGAACCGCTCGATGTGTACGTCAACGGCACGCTGATCGCGCAGGGCGAAGTCGTGGTGGTCAACGACCGCTTCGGCGTGCGCCTGACCGACGTCGTCAGCCCGGCCGAACGCATCAAGAGGCTGCGATGAACCCCGCGACCGTCGCCCATGCCGCGCCCGTCGGCGCCGGCAGCATCGGCGGCGCGTTGCTCGCGCTGGTCCTGGTGGTCGGGCTGATCCTCGCGTTGGGCTGGGTTGCGCGCCGCATGCCCGGCATGCGCGCCGGCAATCGCAACGCCGCCTTGCGCGTGGTCGATTCGCTCACGCTCGGCCCGCGCGAACGCGTGGTCGTCGTCGCGGTGGGCGAGACGCAATTGCTGCTCGGCGTCGGCGCCGGCGGCACGCGCATGCTCCACACCCTCGCGCAACCGCTGCCGGAAGCCGCGCCGGGCGCGACGCCCGCATTCGCGCAATTGCTCGCACAGCATTTCGGAAAGAAAGCATGAGTTCGATGATTCGATGCGCGATGCAGGCCTTCGCGTGCACGCTGCTCCTGTTCGCGCTGGTGATCGGCACGTCGTCCACGGCGCATGCGCAGGCGACTGCGACGCCGGCGGCCAGCGTCGCCGCGCAGCCTGCGAGCGCAGCGCCCGCGCAAGCCTTGCCGTCGGTGAACGTCGGACAGATCGGCGCCCAACCGGTGAGCATGCCCCTGCAGGTGCTGGCACTGATGACCGGCATCACGCTGCTGCCGGCGGCGTTGCTCGGCATCACCGCGTTCACGCGCATCATCATCGTGCTTGGCCTGCTGCGGCAGGCGCTCGGCACGGGGCAGACGCCGGGCAACCAGGTGCTGTTGGCGCTGGCTTTGTTCCTCACCTCGATGATCATGATGCCGGTGTTCGACCACGCATGGGCGAACGGCATCGCGCCGTACCTGGACCACAAGATCGATTTCAAGACGGCGTGGCAGCTGGGCTCCGAGCCCTTCCGCGGTTTCATGCTCGCGCAAGTGCGCGAGAACGACCTGATGACGTTCGCGGGCCTTTCGAACAGCGGCCCGTACGCGACGCCGCAGGACGTGCCCTTCGGCGTGCTCGCAGCTTCGTTCCTCACCAGCGAACTGAAGACCGCGTTCGAAATCGCGTTCCTGATCTACATCCCGTTCGTGATCATCGACCTGGTCGTGGCGAGCGTGCTGATGTCGATGGGCATGATGATGCTCTCGCCGATGTTGATCTCCGCGCCGTTCAAGATTTTGTTGTTCGTGCTCGTCGATGGTTGGGTGCTCGTCGTCGGTTCGCTCGCCGCCAGCTTCAATCCCTTCTGAGGCCGACGCGATGACGCCCGAAACCGCAATGACCGAAATCGCCGGCGGCCTGCAACTGGCGCTGCTGCTGTCCGCACCCTTGCTGCTCGCCGTGCTGCTCTCCGGCGTGCTCGTCGGCATCGTGCAGGCGGCCACGCAGATCAACGAACCGACGATCGCCTTCGTCGTGAAGGGCGTGACTCTGGTCGCGATGCTCGGCCTGACGGGGCACTTCCTGCTCGGCCGCCTGGTGTCGTTCACGACCGATCTGTTCCATCGGATCCCGCACCTGATCGGGTAGACGATGGACGCCGTCACGCTCACCACCGCCACCGGCGTCGATCTGTTCGGCCTGCTCGGCGCGACGCTCTGGTACGCGCTGCGCATCGGCGCGGCGGTCCAGGTGTTGCCGGTGCTCGGTGGTCGCAGCATGCCGGCGCGCGCGCGGTTGATCATCACGCTTGCATTGGCCGTCGCGATTTCCACGATCCTGCCGGCGCCGCCGCCGATGCGCCTGGATTCGGTGACGGTGCTCGGCGTGCTGCGCGAAGTGACGCTGGGCATCGCGATGGGCCTGATGTTGCGGCTCGCGTTCGAAGCAGGCCAACTCGCGGGCGAACTGGCGTCGCAGGGCATGGGCCTGTCCTTCGCGACGATGGCCGATCCTCTCAGCGGCGCGTCCTCGCCGGTGTTGTCGCAGTGGTTCTACCTGGTGTTCGCGTTGTTGTTCTTCACCTTCGACGCACACCTGGCGCTGGTGCGCGTACTTGCCGACAGCTATCGACAATTGCCCATCGGCGTCGCGATCCCGGACGTGATGGCCGTGCTCAGCGCGGTGCCCGACTTCTTCGGCCATTGCCTGGCCGCCGGCGTGTTGCTTGCGCTGCCGGTGATGATGGCGCTGCTCGCGGTCAACATTGCCTTCGGCGTGCTCTCGCGCGCGGCCTCGCAACTCAATCCGATGTCGATCGGCCTGCCGGTGTCGCTGCTGGTCGGCCTCGCCCTGCTCGTGGTGCTGACCACGCACCTGCAGGGCCCCGTGCAGGGCTTGTTCGACGACGCCTTCGCCGCCGCGCGCGCGCTCACCGCCTGAGGGTGCGATGAGCGAAGCCGCCGACAACGAAGACCGGACCGAACAGCCATCGGAGAAACGCCTCCGACAAGCGCGCGAAAGCGGTGATGTCCCGCGATCGCGCGAATTGGCGAACGTCGCCGTGCTCGGTTGCGCGACGATCGCGCTGAAAGCCACCGCGGGCCACATCGGCGGTGCGTCGCGCGACTGGATGCAGGGCGCCCTGCGCTTCGACCGCAGCCTGCTCGATGCACCCGAGCGCCTGCCCGATCACGCGGCGCACCTGTTGTTCGGACTGGTGCCGCCGATGCTGCCGTTGGTGGGCGCTGCGCTCATCGCGTGCGTGGTGGGGCCGATGGTGATGGGTGGCCTGCGCTTCGCCTCCAAGTCGCTGCAACCGGATTTCAGCCGCCTCAACCCGGCCGCGGGCCTCAAGCGCATGTACGGCAAGGACAGCCTGGCCGAACTCGTGCGCGCGGTGCTGCGCGTGCTGTTGATCGGCGGCGTCGGCGCGTGGGTGGTGCACGGTGCGTTCGGCACGCTGGTCGGCATGGCCGATGCGCCGATCGAAGTCGCGGTGAGCGAAGGCGTCGACCTCGTCCTGCACGCATTGCTCGCGATGGTCGGTGCGCTCGGCGTCCTCGCGCTGGTCGACGTGCCGTGGCAGCACATCCGCCATCGCGCGAAGTTGAAGATGACGCGCCAGGAATTGCGCGACGAAGCCAAGGAATCGGAAGGCAATCCCGAAATGAAGGCGCGCGTGCGCCATGTCGCGCGCGAGATGTCGCGTCGCCGGATGATGGACGCGGTGCCCACCGCCGACGTCGTGCTGATGAACCCGACGCACTACGCGGTGGCGCTCAAATACAACGCAGGCTCGATGCGCGCGCCCACGGTCGTGGCCAAGGGCGTCGACGAAACGGCGCTCGCGATCCGCGCACTGGCCGACAAACATCGCGTGGCGATCGTCGAAGCCCCGCCGCTGGCACGCGCCTTGTATCGACAGGCCAGGCTCGACCAGGAAGTCCCCGTGAAGCTCTACGCCGCCGTCGCCCAGGTGCTGTCCTACGTCTACCAGCTCAAGGCCTGGGTGCCGGGCCGCGGCCCGATGCCCGCGCTGCCCGCCATCGACGTCGGCGCCGACGGCGCACCGGACGACGACGCCAAGGGTTCGACGCCATGAGCGACGCAACACCGCGCGGCATGGCGACGGCCTTGCGCAACGGCATCGCCGCGCCATTGGTAATGCTCGCGATGCTGGCGATGGTGATGGTGCCGCTGGCGCCGATCCTGCTCGACGGCCTGTTCACCATCAACATCGCGCTGTCGCTGGTGGTGATGCTCGCGGTGGTCTACGTCCGCCGCCCGCTGGAATTCTCTACCTTCCCCAGCGTGCTGCTGATGGTCACCCTGCTGCGGCTGGCGCTCAACGTCGCCTCCACGCGCGTGGTGCTGTTGCACGGTCACGAAGGCCAGGGCGCCGCCGGCCACGTGATCGAATCCTTCGGGCAGTTCGTGGTCGGCGGCAGTTACGCGGTCGGCATCGTGGTGTTCACGATCCTCACCATCGTCAACTTCGTCGTGGTCACCAAGGGCGCGGGGCGCATCTCCGAAGTGTCGGCGCGCTTCATCCTCGATGCCCTGCCCGGCAAGCAGATGGCGATCGACGCCGACCTCAACGCCGGCCTGCTCACGCGCGAGGACGCGCGCCAGCGGCGCCAGGAAGTGCGCGACGAAGCGGACTTCTACGGTTCGATGGACGGCGCGAGCAAGTTCGTCCGCGGCGACGCGATCGCCGGCATTTTGATCCTCGTCATCAACGTCGTCGGCGGCATGCTGATCGGCGTGATCCAGCACGACATGGGCTTCGCCGAAGCGGCGCAGACCTACACCATGCTCGCGATCGGCGACGGCCTGGTCGCGCAGTTGCCCGCGCTGCTGATCGCCACGGCGACCGCGATGCTGGTCACGCGTTCCACCGGCGAGCAGGAAATGGGCTCGGCGGTGTCGCTGCAGTTGTTCGGCCACCAGCGCGCGCTGACCGTGGCGGCGGTATTGCTCGGCGTGATCGGCGTGATCCCCGGCATGCCCAACATTCCCTTCCTCCTGCTGGCCGGCGTGCTGGGCTACGCCGCGTGGAAGCTGCACCAGCGCGCGAAGCGCGCGGCGGAACAACCCGAGGTCGACACCGCGACGAACGCCGAATCGACCGCGGTGGCCGAACTGGGCTGGGACGAGATCCGCCCCGTCGAACCTTTGGCGCTGGAAGTGGGCTATCGCCTGATCGGCCTGGTCGACAAGCAACAGGGCGGCGAATTGTTGGCGCGGCTCAAGGGCGTGCGCCGCAAGCTCACGCAGGACATCGGCTTCCTCATTCCCGCGGTGCACGTGCGCGACAACCTCGAGCTGTCGCCCAACCACTATCGCGTGCTCGTGCACGGCGTGCCGGTGGCGAGCGGCGACCTGCATCCGGAACGCGACCTCGCGCTCGATCCGGGCAAGGTGTTCGGTGCGCTCGACGGTATTCCCGGCAAGGATCCGGCCTTCGGGCTCGATGCGGTGTGGATCCTGCCCTCGCAGCGCGCGCACGCCGAATCGCTCGGCTACACGGTGGTCGATGCGGCCACCGTCGTGGCCACCCATCTTTCGCACCTGGTGCGCGAGCGCGCCGCCGAACTGCTCGGCCACGAGGAAGCGCAGCACCTGCTGACGGCGCTTGGACGCAGCGCGCCGAAGCTCGTCGAGGATTTGACACCCAAGCTGCTGCCGCTGTCGGTGGTGGTGAAGGTCCTGCAATCGCTGCTGGCCGAGCGCGTGCCGATCCGGCAGATGCGCCAGATCGTCGAAGCGCTGCTCGACCACGGCGTGCACAGCCAGGATCCGGCGCTGCTCACCGCCGCGGTGCGCACCGGACTGGGCCGCTTCATCGTCCAGGAACTCAATGGCCTGGCGCCGGAACTGCCCGTGTTCACGCTCGCGCCGTCTCTGGAACGGGTGTTGCAGGACTCCGTCAGCGGCCAGGGCGCCGCGATGGAACCCGGGCTCGCCGAGCGGTTGCACCAGAACCTCGGCGAGTGCGTGGCACGGCAGGAAAGTCGCGGCGAACCCGCGGTGCTGCTGGTGCCCGGCGGGATCCGCGCGGCGATCGCCCGGCTCGTGCGGCACAGCATTCCGTCGTTGTCGGTGCTGGCCTACGGCGAGGTGCCGGAGGACAAGCGACTGCGCGTGGTGGGTGCGATCGGTTGAGTTGATTGAAGGAGCATGCAGTGAGAATCAAGCGTTTCATCGCCCCCGACATGCGCACCGCGTTGCGCATGGTGCGCGACGACCAGGGCCCGGATGCGGTGATCCTGTCCAACCGCGCGACGCCCGAAGGCATCGAAGTGGTGTCGGCGACCGATTACGACGAAGCGCTGGCCGCGCAGGCACTGCGTGCCGCGACGCCGGCGCAGGTGGCGACGATCGTGTCGATGCCGACGCAGGCAACGGTTGCGGCGAATGTCGAGATCGCGCCGGTGCCCGAAGCCATGCCCGCACCGGTTGTCGTTGCACCGGTTGTCGTCGCGCCGGTCGTCGAAACGCCGGCGCCCGCGCCGCGCGAATCGCTGATGTCGCGGGCGCGCGCCATCTTCAAGTTGGGCCACGACCTGCCTGGCGCCGACGCCGACACCGACACCGGCCCGACGCTCGCCGAACTCACTGCCTCGCAATCGCAGCAGGCGCAGGCGGAGATGCCGCGCTTTGAAGCGATGATGGCCGCGTTCGAGGTGCCGGCACTGCCGATTGCGCAATCTGCGCCGGCCGCGCCTGCCAACGATGAAATCCAGGACACCGCCGGCGACGCCTTGTGCGATGCCGACTATCTGATTGCACTGGGTTCGAACGACGTCGTTCCGCTGGCGACCTTCGAACCGATCGATGTCGCGCCCGCGCCGCAGCCAACGCTGCCCACCCTGCACCCCGTCCCGAACCCCACCACCGATCCCGGCATGGTCGCGATGCGCGGCGAACTGGCGGCGATGCGCCACCTGATGGAACAACAACTCGCGCAACTGTCGGTCGAACGTCTGCGCGGTTCGCCCGCGCGCGCGGCCGCACTGGATGCGCTGCTCGCCTATGGCTGCGACCCGGCGCTCGCGCAGGACATCGCCGCCGGCCTCGATCCGCGCCTGCCGCCGGACGAAATCCTCGCGCCGCTGCGCGCGGCGCTGATGGCGCGCGTGCCGATACTGCGTTCGGAACCCATCGACGAAGGCGGCGTGATCGCACTCGTCGGCCCGACCGGCGCCGGCAAGACCACCACCGCCGCCAAGCTGGCCGCGCGCTTCGCCAAGCGACATCGCGCACGCGACGTCGCCCTGGTGAGCATCGACAGCGAACGCACCGGTGCGCATGAACAACTGCATGCGCTCGGTCGTCGCCTCGGCGTCACCGTGTGCGACGCCGACGGCAGCGATGCACTCGGCACAACGCTCGACCAACTCCAGGATTACCCGCTCGTGCTGGTCGACACCGCCGGCTACGGCGTACGCGATCGCGCGTTGCTGCGCCAGATCCTGTGGCTGCGTTCGGCCAGCCGCGTGCGCAGCCTGCTGGTGTTGCCGGCCAACGCGAATGCGCTCGACCTCGGCGACATCCTGCGTCGCTATCGCCCGGCCGCGCCCGAAGGCGTGGTGCTCACCAAGCTCGACGAAACCGGCCGCCCCGGCGCCGCGCTCTCGATGCTCGCCGCGCACGACATCGGCATCGCCTACACCACCGCCGGACAGCAAGTGCCCGCCGACATCGACGCCGCGGACGCCGATCGGATATCGCTGACGTTCGAGCTGCCCACCGAAAAGCGCAACCGCGCCGACTCCGCCCACGACTTCGAGGATCGCCATGCATTCGCGTGATGTGCGCCTGACGCATTCGGACCTTGCGCCGCCGCGCCCCGCGGCGCCGCGCGTGATCGCCGTGGCCAGCGGCAAGGGCGGCGTCGGCAAGACGTCGGTCTCGATCAACCTGGCGGCCGCGCTGGTCAACGCCGGCCAGCGCACTTTGTTGCTCGACACCGACCTGGGCCTGGCCAATGTCGACGTGATGCTCGGCCTGTCGCCGCGCTTCACGCTCGCCGACGTGTTCGCCGGTCGCTGCGAGTTGCGCGAGACGGTGCTCGAAGGCCCCAACGGCCTGATGGTGATTCCCGCCGCGTCGGGCAAGCGCCACATGACCGAACTCACGCCGCAGCAGCATGTCGGCCTCGTGCACGCCTTCAGTGAGCTCGACATCGAGATCGACACGATGGTCGTCGACAACGCCGCGGGCATCGCCGACGGCGTGCTCACCTTCTGCCAGGCCGCGCAGGATGTCGTCGTGGTGGTCTGCGACGAACCGGCGTCGGTCACCGACGCGTACGCGCTGATCAAGGTGCTCAATCGCGACTGCGGCGTCTCGCGCGTGCAGGTGCTCGGCAACCAGGTCCGCGACGCAGCCGACGGCCAACAATTGTTCCGCAAGCTCGAACGCGTGACCTCGCGCTTCCTCGATGTCACGCTGAGCCACTTGGGCTCGATCCCGCGCGACGAATGGCTGCGACGCGCCATCCAGCGCCAGGAACCGGTGGTCGATGCGTTCCCGTCGAGCCCGTCGGCGCTCGCCTTCCGAGACATCGCACGGCGATCGCGCCAGTGGCAGTCGCCGCCCGGTGCGCGCGGCCACGTCGAATTCTTCCTCGAGCGCCTCGTGCAGGCGCAGGGCCCGGGCGTTGCGAGGACCGCCGCATGAACGCCGTCGCCGCGGCCCATTACCGCGCGCAACAGAACGGATCGGCGAACGAGATCGTCGAACGCCACGCCGAACTCGTGCGCCGCATCGCCCACCACGTCGCCGCGCGCTTGCCGGCGAGCGTGGAGATCGACGATCTCATCCAGGCCGGCATGCTGGGCCTGATCGACGCGGCGCGGAACTTCCACGCCGACCAGGGCGCGGCCTTCGAGACCTACGCCTCGATCCGCATCCGCGGCGCGATGATCGACGAGATCCGCCGCGGCGACTGGGTGCCGCGTTCGGTGCATCGCCGCTATCGCGACCTGGTTTCGGCCACGCGCGACATCGAGCAACGCACCGGCCAGGCCGCCACCGCGCGCCAGGTGGCCGCGGCGCTCAACGTCAGCATCGACGAATACCACCAGATGGTCGACGACGCGGCGCGCGGACAGTTGATCAGCCTCGACGCGCACATGGAGGAACACGAYGGCGAACCGCGCCTGGCCGTGTCCTCGACCGCCACGCCGGCGCGCGCCTTCGAAGGCGATGCGTTCCGGCATGCGCTGGGCGATGCGATCGGCGATTTGCCCGAGCGCGAACAACTGGTGTTGTCGCTGTATTACGAGCAGGAACTGAACCTGCGCGAGATCGGCGCGGTGCTCAACGTCAGCGAATCGCGCGTGTGCCAGATCCATGGCCAGGCGATGGTCCGGCTGCGCGCGCGCCTCGGGCAATGGCGCGGCGGCGACGACGACGGCCCGGCCGACTGACGTCCCTCACCAACCCCAACCCTTCAGGTTTTCCGCCTGCGGCCGTTAGTGCCTCCGAACACGCGAGGCTTGAGCATCCCCATGGACAAGAACATCCGCATCCTCATCGTCGACGACTTCTCCACGATGCGCCGCATCGTGAAGAACCTGCTCAACGACCTGGGCTTCTTCAACACCGCCGAGGCCGACGACGGCAACAGCGCGCTCGTGGAGCTGCGCAAGGACCGTTTCGACCTGGTCATCACCGACTGGAACATGCCGGGCATGCCGGGCATCGACCTGCTCAAGGCGATCCGCGCCGATGCGACGCTGGCGAAGATCCCGGTGTTGATGGTCACCGCCGAGGCCAAGCGCGAGCAGATCCTCGAAGCCGCGCAGTCGGGCGTGAACGGTTACGTCATCAAGCCCTTCACCGCCGCCACGCTGGGCGACAAGCTGGGCAAGGTCTTCGAACGCCTCGGGGCCGCGGCGTGAATGCCGAGACGGCCTTCGACGCGGGCCTGGAAGACCGCGCCGTCGTGATCGACTGCCTGCATGCCGCACTCGATGCGCTGGAGGCGGACGATCATGCAGCGTGGCGCGCGCGCGTCGACGAGCTGATCCAGTGGCGCACGCAGCCGCTGGTGCAGGGCCTGGCCAAACTGGCGCGCGAGCTCGACCAGGTGCTGGGACAAGGCACGGCGTCGGGCAACGGCTCCTTGCCGGAAGCTTGCGCGCGCCTGGAACATGTCGTGCGCATCTGCGAAGACGCGAGCCATCACACGCTGGACCTGATCCAGGAGTGCGGCGTGCTCGTCGGAACACTCGCCACGCACGCGAGCGCAGACGAAGGCACCGTTGCCACGACCGCCGCGATCCGCAGCCGCCTGTCCGAGATGACCGCGGCGCAGGGCTACCAGGATTTGACCGGACAGATCATCCGCCGCGTCATCGGTTTGGTGGGCGCCGTGCATGCAGGCCTGGGCGGCGTGGCATTGGAAGCGCGTCCCTTGCAGTTGTCGGCGCAGGAACTGTCGACAAGCGGCTTCGGCCCGTCGCTCGCCGGCCTCGACGCCGCGCCGGCCACGCAGGACGACGCCAACGACCTGCTCTCCTCGCTCGGCCTCTGACGGCGACCACGCGCGTGTCCGCCCTCGCCTCCGACATCTGCGCCGACTTCCTCGTCGAAGCGCGCGAGATCCTCGACCAGCTCGGGGCGCAGATGATCGTGCTCGAACACGATCCGACCGATCGCGACGGGCTGGATGCGGTGTTCCGCGGATTCCACACCATCAAGGGCGGTGCGGGGTTTCTCGATTTCGTGCCGATGGTGCAGGTCTGCCACGCGATGGAAGACCGACTCGATCTTGCGCGCAAGGGCGCGGCACCGCTGGATGGGCCGGCCTTCGATGGGCTCTTGCAGGCGCTGGATTTGGTGTCGGACATGCTCGCCGCCGTGGCGGCGGGCCTTCCGCTGGATCCGGCACCGCCCTCCTTGCTCGCCGCGTTGCGCGCCACCGGCACCGCGCCGGCGGCCCCCGCAGCGGACGCGATCGCGCAATTCGCGCAGGGCGGCGACGACATCGACGACCTCGATTTCGAAGCGCTGCTCGACACCTTGCATGGCGCCGGCGGAATCCCGGGACAGATCGCGACGATCGCGCCCGTCGCACCGACGCCGCAACCCATCGCGCCGAAGCCTGCACCGATCGCCAAACCCGCGGCGTCCGATGCCGACCAGACCGTGCGCGTCGACGTGCGCCGCCTCGATGCGATGGTCAACCTCGTCGGTGAACTCGTGCTCGCGCGCAATCGCCTCAAGACGCTGCGCCCGCGCCTGCGAGACGACGACCTGGATCGCGCCGTCGCCGCGCTCGACGTCGCAACCTCGCGCCTGCAGTCGGCGGTGATGACCGCGCGCATGCAGCCGGTAGGCCGCGTGTTCGCGCGCTTCCCGAAGGTCGCACGCGATGTCGCGCGCCAATTGAACAAGAGCGTCGAGCTCGACGTCGTCGGCGCGGACACCGAACTGGATCGCAATCTCGTCGAAGCGCTCGCCGATCCGCTCGTGCACCTGGTGCGCAACGCGATCGACCACGGCATCGAGATGCCCGAGGCGCGGCGCCGCGCCGGCAAGCCCGAACAGGGCCGCGTGCGCATGAGCGCGCAGCAGGAAGGCGACCACGTCGCGATCGAAGTCCGCGACGATGGCGCGGGCATCGATCCGGAGAAGATCCGCCGCAGCGCGATCGAAAAGGGCCTGGTCGCCGCCGATGCGGCGGCGCGCCTGACCAGCGACGAATGCCTGCAACTGCTTTTCCTTCCCGGTTTCTCGACGCGCGACGAAGTCAGCGACCTGTCCGGCCGCGGCGTCGGCATGGATGTCGTGCAATCGAAGATCCGCGAACTCAGCGGCCAGGTGCAGATCCAGTCGGTCGTCGGCGAAGGCAGTCGCTTCGTGATCCGCGTGCCGCTGACGCTCGCGATCCTTCCGACGCTGCTCGTCGAAATCGACGACGACGTGTACGCCTTGCCGCTGGTGCGCGTGGTCGAAGTCCTCTCGCATACGCCGGGCGACGTGCTGTGGCTGGACGGTCGCCGCATGCTCGACCTGCGCCAGCAACCCGTGCCGCTGCTCGACCTGCGCGAATGGCTCGGCGCGGCGCCGGCGCCCGATCGCGTGGCGACCAACGTGGTGCTGCAGTCGGGCGAGCAACGGTGTTGCCTCGCGGTCGATCGCGTGCGCGGTCGCGAGGAAGTGGTGATCAAGGCGCTGCCGAAGACGCTGCGCGGCCTGCCCGGTTACGCCGGCGCCAGCCTCGTCGGCGACGGCCGCATGGCCTTGATCCTCGATGTCGATGCGTTGTTGCGCACGGGCCTGCGGACTGACCGATGAAGACACCCCTGGATCGACTCAGCGTCGTCGGCGCGGTCCTCGCGATCGCCGCCCTGCTCGTGGGCAGCGTGCTCAAGGGCGCGGGCCTGTCGGCGTTGTGGTCGCCGGCGGCGTTCGTGATCGTCGTGCTCGGCACCATTGCCGCGATTCTCCTGCAGACGCCCGCCGCGACGTTCAAGCGTGCGCTGCAGATCGTGCGCTGGGTGTTCCGTCCGCCGTCGCAGGATCGCAGCGCGGTGATCACGCAATTGGTCGGGTGGAGCACGGTCGCGCGCAAGCAGGGCCTGCTGGGCCTGGAAGCCGAAGTGCAGGCGCAGCCCGATCCCTTCCTGCGCAAGGGCCTGCAGATGGTCGTCGACGGCGTCGAACCCGAATCGATCCGGCAGATGCTGGAGATCGAACTGCACGGACAAAACGCGCGCGATCTCGCCGCCGCAAAAGTCTTCGAAGGCATGGGCATCTATTCGCCGACGCTGGGCATCATCGGCGCGGTACTCGGCCTGATCGCGGTGATGAAGAACCTCGCCGACCCCAGCAAACTCGGGCACGGCATCGCCGCTGCATTCACCGCGACCATCTACGGCATCGGCCTGGCCAATCTCGCGCTGTTGCCGATGGCTACCAAACTCAAGGGTTTGGTCAACGCGCAAGCCGAAGAGCGCGAGATGATCGTCGAGGGCCTGATCGCGATCGCCCAGGGCGAGAACCCGCGCAACATCGAAGCGCGCCTCAACGGTTACCTGCCCTGAGTCCGCGCATGGCCCGCAAACACCGCCACGAAGAACACGCCAACCACGAAGCCTGGGCCATCCCCTACGGCGACCTGGTGACGTTGCTGCTCGCCTTCTTCGTCGTGATGTACGCGATCTCCTCGGTCAACGAAGGCAAGTACCGCGTGATGGCCGATGCCCTGTCGTCGGCCTTCGGTGGTCCGCCGCGCACGATCTCGCCGCTCAGCATCGGCCAGACGCAGTTGCGCGGCGCGGCCTTCGATCGTCCGTCCTTGCAGACCGCCGCGGCGAAGAGCGGACCGTCGACGACGAGCCCGGTGGCCGTCAAGAAAGTGCACCAGTTGCTCGACCAGCCGACGTACGGAAAGCAGATGAGATTGCAGACCACGCAGTCGCCCGGCATGGGCGAGGGCGAAGGCGCGCGCGAACGGCAACTGGCGTCGCTCGGCCGCCAGATCCAGGAGGCCCTGAGCGCGCTGGTCGAACAAAAGCTCGTGACCGTGCGTCGCGGGAACGACTACATCGAAGTCGAGATCCAGAGCGACATCCTGTTCGGCAGCGGCGCCGCCGTGCCGAGCACGACCGCGATCGCGACCGTGCGCAAGATCGGCGCGGTGCTGCGCGGCGAACCCAATGCCGTCCGCGTGGAAGGCTATACCGACGACAAGCCGATCCGCACCGCGCAGTTCCAGTCCAACTGGGAACTCTCGTCCGCGCGCGCGGCGAGCATGGTGCACGTGCTCAGCGAAGAAGGCGTCGCACCGCGACGCCTGGCGGTGGTCGGGTTCGGCGAGTACCAACCCATCGCCGACAACGCCACCGAAGCCGGCCGCAACGCGAATCGACGCGTGCTGCTGGTGATCCTCGCCGCGCCCGTCGCGCCCGATGCCGTGCCGCAACCGGGCCCGACCGTCGCGCTGCTGCCGAACATCGACGACGCACAACCTTCCCTTCCGCTACCGGGAGCCGGCTGACATGCAGGCCTGGGCAATCGCCAACCAGAAGGGCGGCGTGGGCAAGACCACGACCACCCTCTTCCTCGCGCGCGGACTCGCGCAAGCGGGTCATCGCGTGTTGCTCGTCGACCTCGATCCGCATGCGTCGTTGACGCGCGCCTTCGGCGTCCCGGCCGATCCGCCCGCGACGGGCACGCACGATGTCTTCGCCGCCAACGCGACCCTGTCGTCGATGGCGCGCGCGACGGGGATCGAACGTCTCTCGCTCGTCGCCGCGCAACCCGCGCTGGCCACGCTGGAGCGTCGCGGTGCCACGCAACCGGGGCTCGGTCTCGCGCTGGGTCGCGCGTTACACGCCGCGCAATCGCAGTACGACCACGTGCTGATGGATTGCCCGCCGACGCTGGGCCTGCTGATGATCAACGCGCTGGCCGGTGCCGATCGGCTGATCGTGCCGACGCAAACCGATCCACTCGCACTGCACGGCCTGGCCGACATGCTGCGCACCGCGGAGATGGTGGAGCGCTCGCGCCGGCGCCCGCTGCCCGGTTTCGTGTTGCCGACCCTGTTCGATCGCCGCACGCGCTCGGGCATCGAGAGCCTGGAACTGATGCAGCAGCGCTACGACGGGCGCGTTTGCCCGATCGCGGTGCCGATGGACACGCGTCTGCGCGATGCGCACGCGGTGGCGTCGGTCGCCGATCCGGTGGGTCGTGGCGCGACCGCATACGCACGCGCACTCGATTGGCTGCTCGCGCAAGCCGATCCTGCGCGGAAGTTGGCCGCATGAATCCGCCTGCCGTGTTGTCGATCGTCGACGCCTACGTCGATGCATTGCTCGATGACGCACCGCCGCCTCCGCCTGTGGTGGCGGACGTGCCCGTCGTTGCGCCGACGCCGGCGCCCGCTCCCGCGCCCGCGCCCTCATCTGCGCCCGACCTTGCACTTCCGCCCCGCATCGCGATCGCAAGCGCGCAACGCTGGCTGCGCGTCGCCGTCGGCACCGACAGCTATGCACTGGAATTGCTGCGCGTGCAGGAAGTCGTGCGCCTCGCGCCGGTGGTGGCGATGCGCGGCGCCGACCGCGCCGTGCTCGGCGTGATGAACCTGCGCGGCCGCATCGTCCCCGTCTTCGACCTGGGCCTGTGGCTCGACGCCGGATGGGTGCAGGCCGACGAGCGCAGCCGCATCGTCGTGATCGAACGCGACGACGAGTTGATCGGCGTGCTCGTCAGCGCCGTCGACGACGTGGTCACGCTGGGACGCGACCGCATCGAACCGCCGCTGGTCGGCACGCGACAGGGCGCGATCCTCGGCATCGCACGTGTCGGCGCCGCGCCGACCGTGCTGCTGGATGCCACGGCCCTGTTCGGCGACTGACCGCCGCCTCAAGTCCCGCGCGTCCACGCCGTTAATCCACGTGATCCCAGCGCACGCAACCGCCATGCACCAGCTTGAGCTACAACCCGACCTGAGCATCGAACACGTCGCCGACCTCCAGGCGGCGCTGCAACCGCACCTGGCGAGCGATGCGCCGGTCGCGCTGTCGGGGGAAAGCGTCGAACGCGTGCATGCCGCCGCGTTGCAGGTGCTGCATGCCTTCGTCCGCGACCGCGCCGCGCGCGGCCAGTCCACTTTCGTCACCCACGCATCGCCCACCCTCGCGACCGCCGTGCGCCAGCTCGGCCTCGCCGTCAGCCTGGGGGTCGACACCCACACCGGAGAGACCGCTTGAGCGCGCAACTTTTGATCGTCGACGATTCCACCTCGATGCGGCAGATGGTCGCGTTCGCCCTCACCTCCGGCGGCTACACCGTGCGCGAGGCCGAGGACGGCCAGGCCGCGCTGGAAATCGCGCGTACCCAACGCTTCGATGCCGTCGTCACCGACGTCAACATGCCGCGCATGGACGGCATCACGCTGATCCGCGAATTGCGCCAATTGCCGGCGTACAAGTTCACGCCGCTGCTGATGCTCACCACCGAATCGGGCGGCGACAAGAAGATGGAAGGCAAGGCCGCCGGCGCGACCGGCTGGCTCGTCAAGCCCTTCGATCCCGCGCAGTTGGTCGCCACCCTGAAGAAGGTCCTCGGCTGATCCATGGACATCACCCGCTTCCACGCCGCGTTCTTCGATGAAAGCCGCGAAGGCCTCGATGCGATGGAAGGCGGCCTGCTCGCGCTCGAAGCCGGGCGCGCCGACGCCGAGACCATCAACGTCGTCTTCCGCGCCGCGCATTCGATCAAGGGCGGCGCGGCGACGTTCGGCTTCACCGCCGTCACCGACCTCACGCACCTGCTGGAAACGCTGCTCGATGAAGCGCGCAGTGGTCGTCGTAGGCTGGATAACGATGCGACCGGCGCGTTGCTTGTCGCGGTCGATGTGCTGCGCGCGTTGCTCGCGGCGTGCGAACACGGCGACGCGGTGGACCAGGTGGCGCTTGCGCAGGCGCGCGCGGGGCTGGACCGTTTGCTCGGTGGCGGTACGGCGCCGAAGACCTCGGCCTCCGATGCCGCGAACGCAATGCGCGAAGAAGGCGACTGGCGCATCGCGTTCGTGCCGGCGCCATCGATGTTCATGAGCGGCAACGATCCGCTCCGCATCCTTCGCGAACTGGCGACCCACGGCGAGCTCGGCATCCAATGCCTCGACGCGCGCCTGCCGGCCTTCGACGCGATGGATCCGTATTCGGCCTACCTCGCGTGGGACCTCACCCTGCCCGGCAGCGTGCCGCGCAGCGCGATCGACGAAGCCTTCGCCTGGGTGCAGGACGAATGCGAGCTGTCGATCGAAAGCGGCGTGGCCAATACCCTCGTCGCGCCGCCCGCGCAAATGCCGGAGTCGCAGGCATCGCTGTCGGTCGCCCCGATCGAAGGCGGCCGTCGCACGTCGGACCACGACAACTCGATCCGCGTGTCGGTCTCCAAGGTCGATGCACTGATCAACCTCGTCGGCGAACTGGTGATCACGCAGGCGATGTTGGGCCAGCGTTCCGAACACCTCGATCCGGCCGCCAACGTCGCCCTGCTCGCGGGCCTGGCGCAGTTGGAACGCAACACGCGCGACCTGCAGGAATCGATCATGGGCGTGCGCATGCTGCCCGTGGAATTCGCGTTCAGCCGGTTCCCGCGCATGGTGCGCGACCTCGCGGCGCGCCTCGACAAGAAGGTTGCGTTGCGGACGTCGGGCGAAGCCACCGAATTGGACAAGGGCGTGATCGAGAAGATCGTCGATCCGCTCGTACACCTGGTGCGCAATTCGATCGACCACGGCCTGGAGTCGCCGGCCGAACGCCGCGCCGCGGGCAAGGACGAAACCGGCACGATCACGCTGACCGCCGCGCACCAGGGCGGCCGCATCGTCATCGAGATCGGCGACGACGGCCGCGGCCTGGATCGCGAGCGCATCCTGCGCAAGGCGGCCGAACGCGGCCTGCGCGTGTCGGACAATCCGACCGACGCCGAGGTGTGGGACCTGGTCTTCGCGCCGGGCTTCTCCACCGCCGAACAACTCACCGACCTCTCCGGTCGCGGCGTGGGCATGGACGTGGTCAAGAAGAACATCACCGCGCTCGGCGGCCAGGTCGAAATCCGCAGCGAACGCGGCCGCGGCACCACGGTGTCGATCCGCCTGCCGCTCACGCTCGCCATCGTCGACGGCATGTCCGTCGCGGTCGGCGGCGAGGCCTTCATCCTGCCGCTGAACATCGTGGTCGAATCGCTGCAGCTCGCGCCCGGCGACGTGCGCACCATCGCCAACGACACGCGCGTGCTGCGCGTGCGCGAGGATTACCTGCCACTGCTGAACCTCGCCCGGCAATACGGCCTGCCGTCCCTCGACGGCGAGCGCGAGGGCGCGTGCCCGATCGCCGTCGTCGTCGAAAGCGATGGCCGGCGCCTGGCGCTGGAAGTCGATGACCTCCTCGGCCAGCACCAGGTGGTCGTCAAGAATCTCGAAAGCAATTACCGCCGCGTCGCGGGCATCGCCGGGGCCACGATCCTCGGCGACGGTCGCGTCGCGCTGATCGTCGATCCCGCCACCCTCGCGCAGACCGCGCGCCTTGCCGCGGCCGCCTGACGCCGCGACCCATACCGAACGAGTAACGCCCATGTCCCACGTCCAAGCCACCACGTCCGCCGCGCCCAACCCCGCCGAGGAATTCCTGACGTTCGCCCTCGGCGGCGAGGAATACGGGGTCGACATTCTCAAGGTGCAGGAGATCCGCGGTTGCGACACCGCCACGCGGCTGCCCGATGCGCCCGATTACATCAAGGGCGTGGTGAATCTGCGCGGGGTGATCGTGCCGGTGGTCGACATGCGGGTGAAGTTCCGGCTGCCCGATGCGCAGTACACGTCGCAGACGGTCATGATCGTGCTCAACATCGCCGAGCGGGTGGTGGGGATCGTGGTGGATCGGGTGTCGGACGTGGTGCGGATGTCGCCGGATCAGTTGCGCGCGGTGCCGGAGTTGGGCGGCGCGGGCATCGATCGGCAGTTCGTCACGGGGATCGGCACGCTGGATGACCGCATGTTGATCCTGCTCGACATCGAGCGGTTGATGACGAGCGCCGAGATGGGGTTGATCGCCGAGGCGGCGTGACGCGCGCGCGGCGTCTGTCCAAAAGGGCTTACACCCTCCGCTTTCGCGCCGCCCGAACGTTGTGAGTTCCAAATTTTTTTGGGAAAAAAATTTGAAACTCACAACGCTGGGGCATCACCTTTCGCGCGTTGGCTCTCGCTCGGGCACTTCGCCCGAGCATTTTTTTGCCGGTGCGAAGCAAGCTTCGCACCGCCCCGATGTTGCCCAGAAGGCAAAGGCCTGGGCGCTCCGGCTTTGGCTCTGACGAGAACGATCGGTTTCCTGCAAGGCTTGCCTTGCAGCCCCCAGCGACCGCTCGGGCGAAAGACCCCTGATCGAAAGCCAACGTTCGAATGGTGATGCCCCAGCGTTGAGGGTTTCAAATTTTTTTCCCAAAAAAATTTGGAACCCTCGACGTTCGGGCGGCGCGCCAAATGATTTCTCGCTCTTGGCCTGCTTTTGACTCTCACAGCAACGATCGGCTTCCTGCAAGGCTTGCCTTGCAGCCCCCAGCAAGCGCCCGGGCGAAAACCCCTGATCGAAGCGACCCGAATGGTGATGCCCCAGCGTTGAGGGTTTCAAATTTTTTTCCCAAAAAAATTTGGAACCCTCGACGTTCGGGCGGCGCGCCAATGATTTCTCGCTCTTGAAGATCAGCGCCCGGCCGCGTCGATCGCCGCCGCCGCACGCTCGGCGCCCTGGTTCAACACGACGATACTGATGCGGCGGTTGATCGGATTGCGCGGATCGGTCTTGTCGAAGGGGACCGACGAAGCCAGGCCGATGATGCGCGCGACCTTCTCCTCGTGCATGCCGCCCGCCACCAGCGCACGGCGCGCGGCATTGGCGCGTTGCGCGGACAACTCCCAGTTGCCCATGCCGTTCTGGCCCGACCACGGCGTGGTGTCGGTGTGGCCGGAGATCGCCACGCGATTGTCGACGTGGTCCAGGTAGGTCGCCAGCTCGAACAGGATCGTCTTCGTGTAGTCCTTCAGCTGCGGCGAGCCGAGGTCGAACATCGGGCGGTTCTGTGCATCGACGATCTGGATGCGCAGGCCTTCGGGCGTGATGTCGACCAGCAGCTGGTCCTTGAATGGCGCCAGCGCCTGGCTCTTCGCGATCGCTTGCTCGAGTTCGCGCTTGAGCGCTTCGAGGCGGCGCTTGTCGCGCGCATCGTTGGCCTCTTGCACCAGCTTTGCTTGCTGCGTCGCGATCTGCGGGCGCTTGGCCTCGAACATCTTGATGGGCGCATCGCCCGCGCCGCCGGGGCCGTTGCTGCCCGGCGCCATGCTCGCGGCCTTGCCTTCGACGGCGCTGGGGTTCTTGAAGTAATCGGCGATGCCGCCGAGTTGTTCCTTCGGCATCGTGGCCACGAGCCACATCACCATGAAGAAGGCCATCATCGCGGTGACGAAGTCGGCGTAGGCCACCTTCCAGGATCCGCCGTGATGGGCCTTGCGGCCGCGTTGACGTTTGCGGACGACGATGATCGGCGGCACGGTGGCCATGGGTGCGTGCTCAGCCCTTCGCGGACTTCAGGTCGGCTTCGAGGTCCTGGAAGCTCGGGCGCACGTCGGAGAACAAGAGCTTGCGCGCGAATTCGATCGCGACCGAGGGTGCGTAGCCGCGCAAGGAGGCGACCAGCGCCATCTTCACCACTTCCAGCGCCTTGCCGTCTTCGTTCGCGCGATTCTCCATCGCGGACGCGAGCGGGCCGACGAAGCCGTAGGAAACGAGGATGCCCAGGAACGTGCCGACGAGCGCGGAGGCGACTTTCTCGCCGATTTCCGCGGGCGCCGCGCTGCCGACGATCGACATCGTGGTGATGATGCCGAGCACCGCGGCGACGATGCCGAAGCCCGGCAACGCATCGGCCATCTTCTGCACCGAATGCGCGGGCTCCAGCGACTCGTGGTGGTGCGTTTCCAGTTCGTATTCGAGCAACGATTCCAGCTCGTGGGGATTCATGTTGCCGCCGACCATCAGGCGGAGGCAGTCGGTGATGAAGTCGCGCATGTGGGGATCGGCGAGGATTTTCGGGTATTTCTGGAAGATCGCGCTGTCCTTCGGGTTCTCGATGTGGGCTTCGATCGACATCATGCCGTCGCGCCGCATCTTCACCAGCATCTCGTAGATCAGTTTCAGCAGGTCGACGTAATCGGGGCGGCGATAGCGCGGCCCCTTCGTGATCGAGGGCACTGCGCGCAGCGCCTGTTTCATCACCTTCGGTGGCGTGGCGATGACCCAGGCGCCGAGCGCGGCGCCGCAGATCACGATGATCTCGTTGAGGTGCCACAGGGCCAGCAGCTGGCCGCCGACCATCATGAAGCCGCCGATGACGCTGGCGATGACGACGATCGCGCCGATGATCAGGTACATGCGCTGCAGGCCCTATGCGTGGATCAGGGCTGGAAGTCCAGGCGCACCTTGCCGCGGCTGTCGCCGCCCGGGGCGAACTGCCACTGCTTCACGGCCTTGACGGCCGCCGCTTCGAACGTGCGCGCCGGCTGGGCGTTGACCACCGAGACGCTGGCGACCGAACCGTCGGGCGAGACGGTGAATTCGACTTCCACGAAACCGGAGGTCTTGGCGCGCGCTGCGGCCTGCGGGTACTGCGGTTCGACGCGCTTGGTCGGCGTGAGTCCGGCATGGGCCGGCGCGGCGAAGGCGAGGGTCGCGACGGTGGCGGCGATCAGGGAGAGATGGCGCATGAGAGCGGCTCTTTGGTTGGAGTGAGCCCTAGTGATCGGCCGGGCCGCAGGTTTCTTGAATCGCGCGTGCGCAAGGCGGGGGCCTAAAGATTTCGCGCGCTGCGCCGATGCCGGGGGTGTCGGCCCGTCCAGGGGCCCGTTGTCACACTCGAGGCTGCCACCATGTCCGTTCGTTCCAACTCTTCCCTGCTGGATCGCGCGCTCGCGCCGTCCGTCTCCCTGATGGCGCGCCTGCGCTTCGGGCAGAAGGCCCTGTTGATCGGCGCCAGCTTTTCGCTGACCTGCGCGGTGCTCGCCGGCATGGTCGTGGTCCGCAGCAACGCCGAGATCGCCGCGGCGAAGGTGCAACTGTCGGCGAGCGACGGCCTGATGCACCTGCACGGCGCGATGCTGGCCATGCAGCAACACGAGCAACTGGTGGCGCGTCGCGATGCGAAGGACGCGACCGTGTCGGGCGAAGCGCTCGCCGAATCGGCGCGCACCGTCGAGACCGAACTGACGGCGATCGGCAAGTGGCAGGAAGCAACGCTGCCCGACGCAGAGTTGAACGAACCGCTCGAGCAGACGCGCGCCGCATGGGCCAAGGCCGTCGGCGAACACAAGGACGCGGCCGAATCCGTCGCCACGCATTCGGCGGCGATCGATGCGCTCAGCCGCCTGATGGCCGGCGTCTACCAGGAAACCGGCCTGGAGCAGGCCGATGCGCCGGCGGTGTTCCTCAGCGGCCGCGCCGCCGCCGAGTCGGTGCCCAAGCTCGGCGAGACCGTCGCGCGCCAGGCGCTGGTCGGCGTGCACGTGCTCGGCGAAGGCGCGATCTGGGTCGACGATCGCACGGGCCTGGCCGTGTCGAAGGAAATGCAGCAATTCCTGGGCAACCGCATTGATGCCGACCTGGATCGCGCGGAAAAGACGATGCCCGAACTCCACGAGACGATCGGCAAGCCGGTGCGTCGCGCGATGGACGACATGGCCAAGCAGAACGCGCTGATCCAGAAGCACGTGCTGGAGGCCGAAACGCCGGTGCTGCCGGTCAAGGTGCTCGCCGCGCGCATGGAAGCCTCGCGGCTGTCCTTCGCCGCCGCGATGGCCGCGGCCAACTTCGGCCTGCAGAACGCGGCGAAGAACGAAATCGTGCGCCTGGAACGCCGCTCGGCCTCCACCCTCGGCGCGGTGGGCATCGCGCTGTTGCTGTCGGCCTACCTGTTCGCCGGCTTCACCCGCGGCACGCGTCGCGCGCTGGTCCAGATCGAACAGTCGGCCGCGCAGTTGGGCCGTGGTGAGTTCCCGTCGCACATCGCCGTCGAAACGCAGGACGAACTGCGCGAGATCGCGCGCAGCCTGGATCGTGCGATCCAGACGCTGCGCGGTTTCGCCGATGCGCAGGGCCAGTTGTTCGCCCAGCACCAGAGCGGCGAGATCGACGCACGCATCGACGCGGCCGCCTTCCCGGGCGCGTTCGGCACGATGGCCGACGAGGTCAACACGCTGGTCGGCTCGCACATCGACGTCGAGATGCACATCATCGATATCGTTGGCCAGTACGCGCGCGGCGACCTGTCGGCCGACATCGAGCGCTACCCCGGCCAGAAGGCGCGCATCACCCAGGCCATCGACGCCGTGAAGGCGGGCATGCAGGCGGTGAACAGCGAAGTGAAGACGCTGGTGGACGCCGCCGTCGAAGGCGACTTCAGCCACCGCGGCGACGCGCAGCGTTTCGAATTCGTCTATCGCGAAATGGTCGAAGGCCTCAACACGCTGATGGCCAGCGCCGATCGCGGATTGGGTGACGTCGGCGCGCTGCTCGGCGCGGTCGCCGAAGGCGATCTGACGCGCGAAGCCGATGCCGGCCTGCCGGGTCAGTTCGGCAAGCTCGCCGCCAGCGCCAACGAGACCGTGCGCCAGCTCGCGCAGGTGGTCGGCCAGATCCGCATGGGCAGCGATGCGATCAGCACCGCCGCCGGCGAGATCGCCTCGGGCAACAACGATCTGTCGCAGCGCACCGAACAGCAGGCCGCGTCGCTGGAAGAAACCGCCTCGTCGATGGAAGAGCTCACCTCCACGGTGCGCCAGAACGCCGACAACGCGCGCCAGGCCAACCAGCTCGCGATCGGTGCGGTCGACGTGGCCTCGCAGGGCGGCGAAGTCGTCGGCAAGGTCGTCGAGACGATGAACGCGATCCACGAGTCTTCGCGCAAGGTCGCCGACATCATCAGCGTGATCGACGGCATCGCGTTCCAGACCAACATCCTGGCGCTCAACGCCGCGGTGGAAGCGGCGCGCGCCGGCGAACAGGGCCGCGGCTTCGCGGTCGTGGCCGCCGAAGTGCGGTCGCTCGCGCAGCGTTCGGCCGGTGCGGCGAAGGAAATCAAGCAGCTCATCACCGACTCGGTCGACAAGGTCGAACAGGGCAATGCGCTCGTCGACAAGGCCGGCCGCACGATGGGCGAGATCGTGACGAGCGTGAAGCGCGTGACCGACATCATCGCCGACATCTCCTCGGCCTCGCAGGAGCAGTCGGCGGGCATCGAGCAGATCAACCAGGCGATCACGCAGATGGACGAGGGCACGCAGCAGAACGCGGCGCTCGTCGAAGAAGCCTCCGCTGCCGCTCGCAGCATGGAACAGCAGTCCGAGCAGCTGGTGCAGACCGTCGCGGTGTTCCGCCTCGGCGACGGTGCCGTGGTGGTGAAGCCGGCGCGCGCGCCGGCCGCGGCGAGCGTGCGGGAAATCCCGACGGCGGCGCGCAAGCAGGCCGCGACGCCGCACGGCAAGCCGGCCCGCGCACTGCGCCCGGCGCAGATCGCCGCCGCCGGTGGTGGCGACACGCACTGGCAGGAGTTCTAAGGCCCCGTGTCCCTGCATCTCGCCGTATCGCATGCCGCCGACGACAGGGAGAGCTGGTCGCCGACCAGCGCTTCCGCACGCGCCGGTCGGCAGGCTGAAGGCTTCGACGACCTGCTCGCCCTCGCACTGCATGTGCTCGATGCACCGCTGGGCCTGGTCGCGATGGCGGAAGCCGACCGCTTCCGATCGGTCGCGCAGGTCGGCTACGGCATCGTGCCGCCGCAGCACGCGCAGGTGGTCGGCAGGGCGATGAAGGCGTCCGCCACGCCGCTGCTGGTGTCGCACGATGCCGCGGTCGATCCGCGCTTCTGCGACGATCCGGCGATCTGCACGCACGGCGTGCGTTTCATCTGCGGCATCCCGCTGCTGGATGCGCGCGGCGCGCGACGCGGCCTGCTGGTCGTGGCCGACAGGCGACCCCGTGCACTGCTCACGCCCGAACAGCGCGAGATCCTGCAACACCTGGCGCGCATGACGGCGCGCATGTTCGATCGCGTCGATACCGCGCACGCAGGATTCGATCCCGCGCGCGCCACCGTCGAGGACATTGAACGGCGCAGGCTCGACCTCGATCTGCGACGCGCATGCCGCGACGACGAGTTCGAACTGCATTACCAGCCGCAGGTCGACCTGGCGACCGGCGCACCCACCGGTGCCGAAGCGCTACTGCGCTGGCGACATCCCGAACGCGGCCTGCTCGCACCGGGCGCCTTCATCGACGCGCTCGCGCACAGCGCGTTCGCGCCGAAGATCGGACGCTGGATCCTCCAGAGCGCGTGCCGCGACGCCGCGGCGTGGCCGCACGTTGCCGGTCGTCGCCTGTCCGTCGGCGTCAACCTGTTTCCCGCGCAATTCCACGATGGCCACCTGCTCGACGAGGTCGAAGGCGCGCTGTCGCGCACCGGCCTTGCGCCCGCGCAACTCGAACTGGAACTGGCCGGCCACATCGCCCTGCGCAATGACGGCCTCGCGGAGCGTCGAATCGCGCGATTGCGCGAACGCGGCGTGCGCGTGTCGCTGGAAGACTTCGGCACGGGCCTTTCTTCGCTCGCATTGCTGCACCGCTTGCCGATCGACCGGATCAAGATCGATCACGCCCTGCTTCGCGACGGGTTCGACAACGACGGCGACGTGCGCGCCATCGCGCAGCTGGCGCGCAAATTCGAACTCGGCGTGGCCGCCAAGGGCGTCGAGACGCAGGCGCAAGCCGAGCTCCTGCGCGACATCGGCTGCGACCAGGCGCAAGGGTTTCTGTATGCGCGTGCGTTGCCGGCGGCGGCGTTCGATCGCTGGCTGGCGCCGCATGCCTCCGGGGAGGCGATCGATGGCTGATGCATCGCTCGCGCGCGCCGGCGCTCCCGACGAACGCACGCTCACGTTCGACGACCGCGATTTCCGCCGCGTCTGCCGGATGATCCACGCCTACGCCGGCATCCAGTTGCAACCGCACAAGCGCGACATGGCCTACGGACGGCTCGTGCGCCGCGTCCGTGCGCGCGCGCTCACCGATTTCAGCGATTACCTGGACCTGGTCGAGGCCAATCCCGACGCCGAAGCGCAGGATTTCGTCAATGCGCTGACCACCAACCTCACCTCGTTCTTCCGCGAGGACTACCACTTCCCCGCCTTGGCCGAGCAGTTGCGCGCGGCGCATGCGGCCGGCGGCCGGCGCGATGCGCCCCTGTCGATCTGGTGCTGCGCCGCGTCCACCGGTGAGGAACCCTATTCGCTGGCGATCACCGCGTGCGAAGCCTTCGGTACGTCCACGCCGCCGGTGCGGATCCTGGCCACCGACATCGACACCGGCGTGCTCGAAACCGCGATGCGTGGCGTGTATCCACTCGAACGCATCGAAGGCATCGACGCGCGGCGCAAGCAACGCTGGTTCCAGCGCGGGAGCGGGCCCAACGCGGGCCTGTGCCGCGTGCGTCCCGAATTGCAGGCGCTGGTCGAATTCCGCCCGCTCAACCTGCTCGCAGCCGAGTACGGATTGCGCGGCGGGTTCGCGGCGATCTTCTGCCGCAACGTGATGATCTATTTCGACAAGCCCACGCAGTACCGCGTGCTGCAACGCCTCGCGCCGCTGCTCGCGGCCGAAGGCCGGTTGTACGCGGGTCATTCCGAGAGTTTCCAGCACGCCCTGGACCTGGTCACGCCCTGCGGGCGCACGACCTACCGGGCCACGAACCCGAGGGCCGGCCGATGAAATCCGTTGCATCGCCTGACGCGCGCCGTGTCGCGTGTGCGTCCACGATGTTGTTGATCGCAACACTCGCCGCGACCGGCGCGGTGGCCGGGCAGTCGCAGGGCGCCTTCGGGGTGTCGGTGGCTGTCGTCCGGCAACACGAACCGCAACTGGCCGCATCGGTGCCGGTGCCGGAGTCCGCGCACCTGATGGTCGAAAACGCCGACGGTCGGCACTACTACTACGAAGGCGCATTGGAAACCGCGCGCGCCTACTACCTCGATGCGCTGCAACGTCGCGGCTACCTGCTGCTCGACGAACGCGCCGGCGATCCGCGCACGGCGTTGATGCAGTTCCAGCGCGACGACGAAGTCCTCCTGATCGACCTGCGCGCCGCCGAAGGATTGGCGCCCACACGCATCAGCCTGCGCGTGATGAAGGACGCGCATCCGCATGCGCCCGGCTGAAGCACGCGCGCCGGCGCCCGTGCCCGGGGCCTATTTCGATACCGCGCTGCAGACCGACGCGATCCGCCTGCTGCCCGCCGAGTACCGCGCCACCGACGCACCCGTGGCACTGGTGACCTTGCTCGGCTCCTGCGTGGCCGCGTGCCTGTACGACGCCGCGATCGGTGTCGGCGGCATGAACCACTTCATGTTGCCCGGCGGCGGCGACAACGACGGCAGCGCGCGTTACGGCGCGCACGCGATGGAGTTGTTGATCAACGATCTGCTCAAGCGCGGCGCGCGACGCAATCGCCTCCAGGCGAAGGTGTTCGGCGGCGGCAACGTGCTCAGCGGTTTCCATTCCGATCCGATCGGCACGCGCAATGCGCGCTTCGTGCTCGAATACCTGGCCGCGGAAAACATCCCGGTGCGCGCGCAGGACCTCGGCGACATCCATGCGCGCAAGGTCGGGTTTTTCCCGCAGAGCGGGCGAACCCTGGTCAAGCGCCTGCCGGCGACGCGCGAGGATGTCGTCGATGTCGAGCGCGCCCTGTACGGTCGCCTCGCGCGCGCGCCGGCCAGCGGCAGCGTGGAGTTGTTCTGACATGGCGGCGACGCCCGGCAAACCGATTCGCGTGCTCGTGGTCGACGACTCCGCGCTCATCCGCAAGGTGATGACCGAAGTGCTGGCGGCCGATCCCGGCATCGAGGTCGTCGGTACCGCGGCCGATCCCTACATCGCGCGCGAACGGATCAAGCAACTTTCGCCCGACGTGCTGACACTCGACGTCGAAATGCCGCGCATGGATGGGCTCACGTTCCTGCGCAACCTCATGCGCCTGCGCCCGATGCCGGTGGTGATGGTGTCCACGCTCACTGCTGCCGGCGCGCAAGTCACGCTCGATGCACTCGGCCTGGGCGCGGTGGATTTCATCGCCAAACCGCAGCTCGACGTCGCGCGCGGCCTGGTGGATTTCAGCGCGTTGCTCATCGCGAAGGTGAAGGCGGCGGCGCATGCGCGGGTCACGCGGCTGCTCGATGCACCGAGCGGCGCGCCCGTGCATGACGGTCCGTTGGGTTACCGCACCACCGACCGCCTGCTCGCGATCGGCGCGTCGGCCGGCGGCACCGAGGCCATCCGCGAAGTGCTGGCGCAAATGCCCGCCGATGCGCCGGCCACGGTGATCGCGCAACACATCCCGGCGGCCTTCAGCGGCCCGTTCGCCGAGCGCCTGGATCGCCACAGTCGCATGACCGTGGTCGAAGCGACCCAGGACCAGCCGCTGTTGGTAGGCCACGCCTACGTCGCGCCGGGCGGTCGTCATCTGCGCGTGGTGCGCAGCGGTGCGCGTTGGCGCGCACGATTGGACGACGAGAGCCCCGTGCGCGGGCATCGCCCCAGCGTCGACGTGCTGTTCGAATCGGTCGCCGCGCACGCCGGTGCCAACGCGCGCGCCGCGCTGCTGACCGGCATGGGCGACGACGGCGCGCGCGGCCTGCTGCGCATGCGGCAGGCCGGCGCCTTCACCTGCGCGCAGGATCGCGAGACCAGCGTGGTGTGGGGCATGCCCGGCGCCGCCGTGCACCTGAACGCGGCCAATGAGGTCCTGCCGCTGTCGCAAGTCGCAAGTCGCCTGCTCGCGATCGGCGAAAACACCTAAAGCACGCGCGCCGCCGGCCGTTATCGGAATTGAACCTGCAACCCTTATGAGATCGACGATGGAATCCCGCGTATTGATCCGCATCGCGGCGCCGCTGGCGCTGACCGTCACCCTGTTCTGCGCCGAGGTCATGGGTTGGCCGGCGCCGATGCGCTGGGGCGCGTTGGTCGCCATGTCGCTGGCGTGGCTGGTGCACGCCTGGACCCTGTTGCGCCCCGCGCTGTCGGGCGCCGCACTCGGTGAGCAGAACCGCCTGCTGGGCGAACTGCGCACCTTCATCAACGGCGAAGTCCAGGGCTCGCGCACCGAGATCGAACGCGCACGCGAACTGATCCGCGAATCGGTCGCCAAGCTCGGCGGCAGCTTCGAGGCGGTCAACCGCCAGTCGCGCCAGCAGAACGAAGTGGTCTCGCGCATCATCGACCGCCGCGCCGGCGACAACAGCGGCGGCGCGGACGTGCACCGCTTCGCCGTGCACGCCAGCCAGCAGATGGAACAACTGGTCGAGGCGCTGGAAGCGGTGAGCGGCCAGAGCAGCACCACGGTCACCCACATCGACGCGATGGCCGATCATCTGGACGGCATCTTTTCGTTGCTGGAAGACGTGAAGTCGATCGCCGACCAGACCAACCTGCTCGCGCTCAACGCCGCCATCGAAGCGGCGCGCGCAGGCGAGGCCGGCCGCGGTTTCGCGGTGGTGGCCGACGAAGTGCGCAACCTCTCCGAACGTTCGACCGCCTTCAACGAACAGATCCGCAAGCTCGCGCACAGCTCGAAGGATGCGATCTCGCGCGTCCGCGACACCGTCAGCCAGATGGCCTCGCGCGACCTGGATCGCTCCCGCGTGGCGCGCGGTGAAGCGGCCTCGATGCTCGAGCGCGTGGACGAGATCAATCGCGGCCTTGGCAACGGCATGCGCGAGATCGCCGAGTGCAGCCGCTCGATCGACACCTCGGTGGCCGAAGCGGTGCGTTCGCTGCAATTCGAGGACATCGCCACGCAGGCGTTGACCGCCGTGAACGTCCACCTCGATCGCCTGAGCGAGATCAACCGCGAAGCCTCCGCACTGCAGGAACTCCTGCATCGCGGCGGCGGCCAGGCCGGCGTCGAGTTGCACGCCGCGCTGGGCCAGCTCGGCCAGCGCATCGCGCACATGCGCGGCGACTGGGAACGCCCGCCGCACAAGCCGGTGATGCAACAGTCGATGGATGCCGGAAGCGTCGAATTGTTCTGAGTTGTTCAAATCGGCACGCGCGCGTAGCGTGTGCGGATGTCCGCAGCCTCCCCACAGCCCGCGAACACCTTGCCCGCGTCCAAGCCGGGCTGGACGCTGATGCGCGATTTTGCCCGCCTGCTGTTGTTGGCGGTGGGCTTGCCGGTCCTCGCGATCGCCGCCCTGTTGTTGTGGCAGGGTCGCAACACGGCCCGCGCGCATTTCGAAACGCAGTTGGCGGTGGCCGCCGACATGACCGCGCGCGATCTCGACACGTTCCTGCAAATGCATCGCGCCGCGCTGCAACTGCTCGCCGAGCAGCGATCGCAGGACGCGGACCTGGGCGACGGTGTCGCGTGGACGCGCGAGATGGAACGCGTGCATCGCGCCTACCCTGCCTTCGAACGCCTCGCGGCATTCGACGCGCGATCGCGCGTGGTGGCGACGTGGCCTGCGCGCGCCGATGCGAGCGCCGATGTGTCGCGCGGCGACATCGACCGCGCGCGGATGACACGGCGTCCCTTCGTGTCCGAATTGCACCGCGGGCGCACATCGGACGCGCCCGCGCTGGTCACCCTCCTTGCACCGATGGATTCCAGGCAGGGTTTCGCCGGCGTCGTCGCGGGCGTGGTCCGCGCCGACAGCCTCCCCTTGTTCCGCGATCCCGCGCAGACGCGCGGCTTCGAGATGCTCCTGCTCGACGGCGCCGGCGCGGTGGTGCGCGCCACGCCCGGGTTGGCGTGGCGCTCGGGCGACGCACTGCGCGGCACGCCCGCGAGCAACCAGATCCGCGCGCTGCCGACGCGCGGGGAGATGGAAACCGTCGCGGGCATCCTGCGCGACGGCAGCGACGCGTGCGCCGTGAAGGCGCCGCTCGGGTCGGGTTGGTCGCTCGTGGTGCTCGTACCCGAGCGCGCGATCGCCGGCGAACTGCGCCACAGCGCCCTGCTGATGCTCGGTCTGCTCGCCCTGGTGCTGTGCGGCGTGCTGGCGGTGGTCTGGCTGCAGATGCGGCGGATGCGCCGCAGCGTGTTCGACCTGCTCGACCACATCCAGACCTTCGCGCTGGACCGCCCGCCCTCGCCGGAATCCTTCGTCGCGCTGCCGAGCGAACTGGCACCGCTGGCCGAAGCGATGAACCAGTTTTCCATCCGGTGCCACGACGCCTACGAAAAGGTCAATCACGGCCTGCAGGAACAAAGCCACCTGCGCGAGGAACTCGAACGCATGGCGCGTCGCCTGCTGCACGTGCAGGAAGACGAGCGGCGCACGCTCTCGCGCGAACTTCACGACGACATCGGCCAGGCGATCACCGCGATCAAGCTGGGCGCGATGTCGTTGCTCAACGAAGACGACGCCGACGGCCAGGGCAAGGTGCGCAGCGACGAGATCCTCGCCGACATCATCGCCACCACCGACCAGACCATCGCCAAGCTGCGCAACCTCTCGATCCTGTTGCGTCCGCCGCAACTGGACACGCTCGGCCTGGAGACCGCGTTGCGCTGGCAGGCCGAGACCTTGTTCCGATCGGGCAAGCCGCAGTTGGTCGTCAACATGACCCCGCTTCCGCGCCGGCCGTCGCCCGATGTCGAGCTGGCCTGTTTCCGCATCGCGCAGGAAGCGCTGACCAACATCGTCCGCCACTCGGGGGCGAATGTGGTGTCGCTGTCGCTCGCGCCCGTGGACGAGGGCCAGGCGCTGCGGCTGGACGTCGTGGACGATGGCCGCGGCTTCGACCCCGCCGACGGCGCCGGGCTCGGACAACTCACGATGCGCGAGCGCGCACACCAGGTCGGCGGCATGCTCCTGATGCAGACGGCCGCCGGCCAGGGCACGCGCGTGCACGCGGTGTTGCCGATGGAATACGCGAACCACGTCCCACTTCGTGAACACGGCGCTCAAGAGCCGCTGCCGACCGGCCGCTATCGCAGGGAAGACCGCGATTGACGGAGAGAGAGCAGTGCTGATTCTGGTCGTGAGCGACAACGATGCGCACATCGCGCAGGTGAAGCGGGAACTCGACGACAACGGCCTGGACTGGACGCTGGAGTGGGCGCGCAACGCCGACACCGCCCTGTCCGGCGACCGGGTGCCCGACGTGATCGCATGCGCCGAAGAAGTCGGCGATTGCAGCGGCATCGCCCTGCTCGGGCAGTTGCGCACGCGGCATCCGGAGACGATGCGGATCCTGCTGACGCGCTCGAGCGACGGACCGCAACCCATGCACGCCCTGGAAATGGCGCATCGCGTGCTGCCCGAGCCGCTGGACGGGCTGGCGCTGATCGACGCGGTCGAAAGCGCGATGGAATTGCGTGCGCTGCTCGCGGATCCTGCGTTGAAGCAGGCAATCGGCCGCGTCGGTTCGCTGCCCGCCGCGCCCAACCAATACCTGGCGCTCACGCGCCTGCTGCGCGATCCGAATGTCAGCGCCGCGCGCATCGCCGATTCCATCGGCACCGATCCGGCGGTCGCCGCGCAGGTCTTGCGCATGACCAACTCCGCGTACTTTTCCACCGGGCGCGAGATCACCGACCTGCGCACGGCGGTCACGCGCCTGGGCCAGAACGTGTTGCGCCAACTGGTGTTGGCGAGCGAAGTGTTCTTCGTCGGCACCAGCTCCGCCGAAGCGATGGGCGTGCGTGATCGCGCGCTGCGCATCTCGCGCCTGGCCGGCCAGATGCTCGACGCCACCAGCGCCGAAATGGCGGCCACGGCGGGCCTGCTTGCCGAAGTCGGCCTGTTGTTGCCGGCGGCCTCGCGCGTCGACGCCAACGGCGTGGCTGTTCCGCACAATGCCGCGGGCGCCTACCTGCTCGGCCTGTGGGGCTTGCCCGCGCCGATCGTCGAAGCGGTCGCGTTCCACACCAACCCGTCGCGCATCCGCGGCTTCTGGGTCGCCGGTGCGGTGCACGTCGCCGCCGCGCTGGTCAACGGCACGCAGCCCGATACCGATTACCTGCGCAAGGTCGGCCACCTCGACCAATTGCCGCGCTGGCGCAGCATGGCCGAAGGCCTGGCGCAGGCGGCGTGAGTCAGGGCAGGTCTTCCACCTGGTCGAGAAACGCGCCGTAACCGGCCGCTTCCATCTCCTCGCGCGGGATGAAACGCAGCGCGGCCGAATTGATGCAATAGCGCAGCCCGCCCTGGTCGCGCGGGCCATCGTCGAAGACGTGGCCCAGGTGACTGTCGCCGTTGGCCGAACGCACTTCGGTGCGAACCATGCCGTACGAGGTGTCGCGGATTTCCTGGATGTTCGCCGGTGCGATCGGCTTGGTGAAGCTGGGCCAGCCGCAACGGGATTCGTACTTGGCCGATGAGGCGAACAGCGGTTCGCCGGACACGATGTCGACGTAGATGCCCGGCGCGTGGTTGTCCAGGTATTCGCCGGTGCCCGGGCGCTCGGTGGCGCCTTCCTGGGTGACGGCGAACTGCTGCGGCGTCAGCTTGGCGACCGCATCGGCGGTCTTGCGGTACTCGCTCATCGGCAGACTCCTGTGCGGCGGCGCGCGGGCCAGAAGCATATCCCCGTAACCGAACGCGCATCCGGAACGCTCAATTGCGCGCGCGTCGATTGCCGCACCGGCGATGCGCCCGACATCTGGGGCGACACCGTCATTCCGCAGGCCGTTCCGTGAAGCTCATCCATTCCCTGCTCGCTGCCGCTTTGCTCCTCGCGAGCACATCCGCATTCGCCGGGCACAAGACCAAGGCGCCACCGCCGCCGCCCGCCGACGCACCGACCGTCGTCCTCGTCCATGGCGCCTTCGTCGACGCCGATTCGTGGCAGAAGGTCATCCGCGTGCTCGAGTCCCGCGGCATCAAGGCGATCGCCGTCGAGAATCCGCTGACCTCCCTGGAAGACGACGTCGACGTCGCCCGTCGCGTGATCAACGCGCAGACCGGGCCGGTCGTGCTCGTGGGCCATTCGTGGGGCGGCACCGTCATCACCGAGGCGGGCGCCAACGCAAAGGTGAAGGCGCTGGTGTATGTCGCCGCGTTCGCACCGTCGGCGGGGACGTCGTCGCGCGAGGACATCAAGGCCTTCCCGACCGCGCCGGGCCTCGAACACCCCGTCGCCAGCGCGGACGGTTACCTCACGCTGGCGCCGCAGACGATCCTCACCGATTTCGTGCAGGACGTCCCGCAGCGCGACGGCCTGCGCATCGCCGCGACGCAGGCGCCGGTGCGCGCCGCCAACTACGACGAAAAGGTCGGCGTGGCCGCCTGGACGTCCAAGCCGAGCTGGTACATCGTGGCCGAAACCGACCGCATGCTCGATCCCGACGCGCAGCGCGCGATGGCCGCGAAGATCCAGGCGCACACCGTGTCGCTGCTGTCGGGCCACGTGCCGATGCTGTCGCGTGCCTACGACGTCGCGGACGTGATCGAAGATGCGGTGCACTCGGTGAACACGCCCGGCTTGACGGCGCTGAGCCAGCGCTAGATCTCGTCGATCGCTAGATCTCGTCGATCGCGACCCCGCTTCCGCCGAGCTCCTTCGGGAAATCCTTCAACTTCGGCAGGCCGTCCTTCATCGGGAGGACGGTCTCGGCGTAGTTGACGTGGACGCCCGGTTCGAATTTCAGCGTCGGCAAGGTCGCCGCGAACACATCGATCAGCTTCAGCGGCGCGTGCGCGTTGTACAGGTGCCCGCCGCACTGCGTGCAGTAGTGGCGATCGCTCAGCGGCGTCTTGCTGTAATGGCCGAGGAACTCCTGGCCCTTCGTCACGCGCACCGCATCGGGCTGCCACAGCGTGAAGGCATTGACCGGCGCGGCGGACCAACTGCGGCAGGAATTGCAGTGGCAATAGCCCATGCCCACGGGCGCGCCGGTGGTTTCGACTTCGACCGCGCCGCAGAAACAGGTGCCGCGATACGTGTTGCTCATGACGATCTCCTGGGGGAAGGGCGCCGTGTCGCCGGCGCGGTGCGTTGTGGTGCGAGGGTCTGCATCGCCGCCTCGAATGCGCGCAGCATCGTCGCCGGGTCGTCCAGCGCCCATGCAACGAAGCTCCCGCCTTCGAGTGCGCCTAGCAGCAAGTGCGCGGCGTCGTTCGCGTTGACCTGCGGCGCGATGTCGCCCGATGCGATGCCGTCGTCGATCTGTTCGACCAGCCAATCCAGGTGCAATTGGAAGAAGCGCGCGACCACGGGCCGCATGCCGTCGGGCAGCGCGTTGCGTTCGGCCGACAGCGCACCGCACAGCGGCAGCAAGCCTTGTTCGATGCCGTCGAAGAACAGGCGCGCATAGGCGCGCAGGCGATCACGCACGTCGGTTTGCGTCGCAGCCAGGGTCGCTAGCGTGGCGATGAAGCGCGCGAGGTATTCATCGACCAGGGCCGCCAACAGCGCTTCCTTGGTCGGGAAGTGGTGGTGGATGCTGGCCTTGCGGATCGCGATGCGATCGGCCAGGTCGGCGTAACTGAAAGCCGCGTAGCCCCGCGTGCGGAGGAGGATTTCCGCTTCGGCCAGCAGTCGGGCGCGTGTTTCGGGCATGGGCCCTATTTGCCTACCAGTTGGTAGGTAGGGCAAGTGAGGGGGTGTGTGGGTATGGAAGTTGCGTGTGCCCAGACGCAACCCCTCCCCGGCCCTCCCCTGCCTTCGCAGGGGAGGGGGAAGAGCGATCACGCGGCTTCGCGGTAGCGCAGGTCGAAACGGTCGAGTTCCATCACTTTCGTCCAGGCGTTGACGAAGTCGCTGACGAAATGCTTTTCGCCGTCGCTGGCGGCGTACACCTCGGCCAACGCACGCAGCTGCGCGTTGGAGCCGAAGATCAGGTCCGCCATCGTCGCGGTCCACTTCACCGCGTCGGTCTTGCGGTCGCGGCCTTCGAAGACGCCCGGTTCGTTTTCCGAGGCCTTCCACGCCGTACGCATGTCGAGCAGGTTGTGGAAGAAATCCGTCGTGAGCGTGCCCGGGCGATCGGTGAACACGCCGTGCCGCGTGTTGCCGGTGTTCGCGCCCAGCGCGCGCATGCCGCCGACGAGCGCCGTCATTTCCGGTGCGGTGAGCGTGAGCAGGCTCGCACGATCGATCAGTGCGACCGCGGCGAGTTTCTCGGCACCCGTGCGCACGTAGTTGCGGAAACCATCGAGCGCCGGTTCGAGCACGAGGAAGGAATCCGTATCGGTCTGCTCGGGCGTCGCATCGGTGCGTCCGGGCTTGAAAGGCACGGTGATGTTGTGACCGGCCTTCTTCGCCGCGGCCTCCACCGCGGCCGCGCCGCCCAGCACGATCATGTCGGCGAGCGAAACCTTCTTGCCGAAGCCGCTACGGATCGATTCGAGTTGCGACAACACTTTCTCGAGTTCGGCCGGCTCGTTCGCTTCGAAGTTCTTCTGCGGTTCCAGGCGCACGCGCGCGCCGTTGGCGCCGCCGCGCAAATCCGAGCCGCGGAACGTCGACGCGGACGCCCATGCCGCTTTCACCAACTGCGGGATCGACAGACCCGAACCGAGGATCTGCTGCTTGAGCGCCGCGATGTCGGCATCGCCGATCAGCGGATGATCGACCGCCGGCACCGGGTCCTGCCAGATCAGGTCTTCCTTCGGCACGAGCTTGCCCAGGTAACGCACCTTCGGGCCCATGTCGCGATGCGTGAGCTTGAACCACGCACGCGCGAAGGCATCGGCGAACTCCGCCGGATTGGCGAGGAAGTGCCGCGAAATCTTTTCGTACGCCGGATCGAAGCGCAGCGCGAGATCCGCGGTCGTCATCATCGGCTGGTTCAATTTGCCCTTGATGTGCGCGTCGGGGACGTTGCGGCTCGCATCGCCCTTCGGTTTCCACTGGTGCGCGCCGGCGGGGCTCTTCGTCAATTCCCATTCGTTGCCGAACAGGGTCTCGAAGTAGCTCATGTCCCACTTCGTCGGCGTCGCGGTCCACGCGCCCTCCAGGCCGCTGGTGATCGCGTGTTCGGCGATGCCGCTTTCGTACGTGCTCTTCCAGCCCAGTCCGAGTTCTTCGATGTTCGCGCCTTCCGGTTCGGTGCCGACGTGGTGGTCGGGGCCCGCGCCGTGGCACTTGCCGAAGGTGTGTCCGCCGGCGACGAGCGCGACGGTCTCGTAATCGTTCATCGCCATGCGCGCGAAGGTTTCGCGGATGTCGCGGCCGGAGGCGACCGGATCGGGATTGCCGTTGGGCCCTTGCGGGTTCACGTAGATCAGGCCCATCTGCACTGCGCCGAAGGGATTGGCGAGTTCGCGCTCGCCGCTATACCGCTCGTCGCCGAGCCAGGTGGATTCGGGGCCCCAGTCGATCGGCTGCGGTTCCCACACATCCTCGCGGCCGCCGCCGAAACCGAAGATGGGTCCACCCATCGATTGGATGGCCACGTTGCCCGCCAGGATCATCAAGTCGGCCCACGACAACTTGCGTCCGTACTTCTGCTTGATCGGCCACAACAGGCGACGCGCCTTGTCGAGGTTGCCGTTGTCCGGCCAGCTGTTGAGCGGCGCGAAACGTTGTTCGCCCGAGCGCGCACCGCCGCGCCCGTCGAAGATGCGATACGTGCCCGCCGCGTGCCACGCCATGCGGATGAAGAATCCACCGTAATGGCCCCAGTCGGCGGGCCACCAATCCTGCGAGTCGGTCATCAGGTCGGTGAGATCCCTGGTCACCGCATCCAGGTCGAGCGTCTTGAACTCGGCGCGATAATTGAAGTCCTCCAGCATCGGATCGCCCAGCCCCGCGTGCTGGTGCAGCACGTCGAGATTCAACTGATCGGGCCACCAGTGCGAGTTGTTCCGCGTCTTGCGGTGGGCCATCACGGGGCACTTCGACATCTCGTTCATGGGCAAGCTCCTTGGCATGGCCGGTGGCGGGTCAACAGGAAGAAGTTAGTCCTGCGCTCGCCATCGGGATAATCGAACGTTCGAATGAAGGCGATAGCCGCGTTGAATCGCCACGGTCTTCACACGCGGGCTGGCCTGCTGGGCGCATGGCCAAGCTCGCGAAGAAACTCGACCCAACCCAATCCACGGCGCCGCGCGAGCAGAGCGGCCGGTCGAAACTCAAGCCCACCGTGTCGGCTTTCGTCCGACGCGCGGAGGGCAGCTTTGCCGGCGCGCTGTTCCGGCGCTTCGTCGATGCCGACCTGATGACGCAATCGGCGGCGCTTGCGCTCTACGCGTTGCTGTCGCTCGCGCCGCTGATGTTGTTGCTGGTGTGGCTGGTGTCCGCCCTGCTGCCGGGCGCGCAGGACGCGGTGATGGGACAGGTGGCGCTGCTCGCGGGCGCGGAGGCCGAGGGCGTGGGGCGCACGATCATCGCGAACGCGAAGGCGCGGCCCGACACGGGCTCGATCGCGGGTTGGTGGAGCCTGGCGCTGCTGTTCGTCGGCGCAACTGCTGTGTTCGCGCAATTGCAGGACGCGCTCAACCGCATCTTCCGCACCGAAGCGGCGCACCTGGAGGGCGTGAAGGCGTGGCTGCGCAAGCGCGTGTTCTCGCTCGGGCTCGTGTTCGGGCTGGGGTTTTTGCTGCTCGTCTCGATGACGATCACCACGATCCTGCAGGTCGTGTTCGGGCGCTTCGACTGGATGCTGCCGCTGCTGGCGAGCGTGGCCGCGTGGCTGGTCTACGCGATCGGCTTCGCGCTGATGTACCAGTACCTGCCCGATCGCAATGTCGGATGGCGACGCGCCCTGCAGGGCGGCGCGATCACCGCGCTGTTGTTCGTGCTCGGCCGTGCGGCGATCGCGTGGTATTTGCAGACCGCCTCGCCGGGCGTGGCCTACGGTTCGATGGGCACGCTGGTGCTCGCGCTGGTCTGGATCTACTACGCGGCGGTGATCGTGTTCGTCGGTGCGTTGGTCACGGCCGTGCTCGACGAGCGCTCCAAGCCGAAGGCGAAGATCCGCGCGAAATGATCACCAGGGAATGGCCGACCCGTTGGCATGCTGGAACGTCCCCGAACGTTCGGGCGTCAACGCATCGATGCGCGCGATCAACTGTTTGGCGGCCTCGTCGGGCGTGACGTCGCCACTGCCGCCGACCATGTCGGTCGCGACATACCCCGGATGCAGCAGCACGACAGACACGCCGCGCGCCGCCAGGTCCAGCGACAGCGATTTTCCGATCGCATTCAGCGCCGCCTTCGAGGCGCGATAGCCGTAGTAGCCGCCCGACGTGTTGTCTTCCATCGAGCCCATGCGGCTGGTCATGAGCCCGACCTTCGCGCCGCTGGTGAGGCTGTCGCGCAATGCGCGCACCACGATCAGCGGGCCGAGCGCGTTGACTTCGAACTGCCGGCGGATCGCCCCGATGTCGAGGGGATCCAGCGAATCGCGCTCCAGGATGCCGGCATTGGCGACGAGGATGTCGATGCGTTCGTCGCGCAGGCGTTGCGCCAGCGCCTGCACGGCCGCCTCGTCGGTGACATCCACGCCCGCTTCCACGCGGGCGCCCGTGGCCTGCAGCGCATCACTCGTCTTCCGGCAAACGCCGATCACGCGATCGCCGCGCGCCGCGAATTGTCGAGCCAGCGACAAGCCGATGCCGCGATTGGCCCCTGTCACAAGGACTGTCTTGCTCATGATTCAACGCACCAGTTCGCCCGCGAGCGCCCGCAGCAATGATGCGCCATCTCCACGCCACGCACTACCGTGCATGCAAGCGAGCGTTGTCGGATCGTGACGCGCGAGTTTCTCCAGCAATTCGCCTGCATTCTTGCTGTGCGAGAAATAATCCATCGCCTTGCGGAAGGCTTCGCTCGGCCCGAGGATGTCGGCGTCGGTGAGCGCAGGCAACCCGCGTCCGGGTTGCGTGAACAAATCGCCGGACAACATCGTGCGCGTGCGTTCTTCCATCATGAAGCCGCATTCCCATCCGTGTGGCAGGTGCGCGGCATCGATCCAGCGCACGGTGTGTTGGCCGAGCGACACCGCTTCGCCATCGGCGAGTGCGCGGGGCGGGCGATCGGCGAGATCGTTGATCGACACCATCGCCGCGATCGTCCCGCACAGCGGCGCCGCATGCGGCGCGACGGCGAGCCAATCGTTGAGCGCGCCGCATTCGTCGGCTTCGACGTGCGAGAAGGCCACGTGCCGCAGCCGCGTCACCGGCATCACGCTCTCTACCCCTTCCAGCACGAACGGGAACAACTGCCGCAAGCCGGCATGGAACAGCAGCGGCTCGTCGTCGTCGATCAGGTATTGGTTGAACGAAAACGCCGTGCCGTCCGGCAAGTCGATCGGCGTGCTGATGCGATAGATGCGTTCGGCGATTTCGTGGACGTTGGTGCCGGTCTGCGGGTTGGTGACGGACATCTGCGGCCTCCTGGATCGAAGGGCGAAGCGCGGCGCGGTGCAGCTAGAGCTGCGCCTTCACCGCGGCGAGGAATTCCGGATCCGGCGATGCGCCCATGCGTTCGGTGCGCGAGACGATGCGTCCCTTCGCGTCGATCAGGATCAGCGCGCTGGTGTGATTGAAATTGCCGTCGGCCAGCGCGCGGTATTGCACGCCGAGCACGCCCGCGACATTGCGCACGTCGCCCGGCGCCGGCGCGGCGAGCGTCCATCGGTCGGTGTCGACGTGGCGCTTGATGGCCATCGCGCGCAGGGCTTCGGGCGTATCCCTGGCAGGATCGATGCTGATGAGCACGATGCCGATGCCGCCGCGCTTGTCGGCGGGGAGCGCATGTTCGACGGCCTTGGCCGACTCCACGATCAACGGGCACATGTACGGGCACGAGGTGTAGAACATCGCCACCAGTCGCGGCTTGCCCTGCAGGTGGCGCCAATCCTGCGTGCGGCCCTGCGCATCGGTCAGCGGCAGCGTGAGTTGGTAAACAGAATCCCGCGGCAACGGGAGGGGCTTGGCCGCCTGCGACGGCAAGGCTGCAAGCAGCAGCACGATTGCCATCGTCGTGGCGCGGAACATCGTCATGGCCCACTCCTGGCACATCGGAATCCGAGGTTGGCCGTCGCATCGCGCGCCTGGAGCGACGAGAGCATCGCCACGCGCATCAGCACGGCATAGTTGTCGCGGTCGTCCGTCGACAGCGCGCCTGCGCCACAGAATTTCTGCTTGTCCGCATCGCCCTGGCTGCGATTGTCCGCGCTCACCAGCAGGGAGGCGTAATCCTCGGTCCATTCCCACACCAGGCCGTGGAGGTCCTGCACGCCGTAGGCATTCGGCGCTTGCAGGCCCGCGCGTGGCAGCGCCGTGTCCGACGGACGCGAGTACCAACCCAGGATGCGCTCGCGCCATGCGGGATCGGCGCGCGCATCGCGATGGCGTTCGTCGGCGGCGGCCGCGTACTCCCATTCGTTCCAGGTCGGCAAACGTGCGCCGACCGACTGGCAATACGCATCGGCGGCGAACCAGCTCACCCAGATGACCGGTTGGTCCGCGTGCGCTTGCGCACCCAACTGCGTGGGCGCGGCCCAATGCATCAGGTAGCGCTGCTCGGCGAACACGCCGGCGACGCGGTCGCGCCGCCACTCCGGGTGCGCCTGCACGAATGCGAGGAATTGCGCATTGGTGACCGGCGTGCGCATCAGCGCGAACGGCGCGATGCGTACAGGCTTGCCCTTCGCATCGTCGTAGCGCAACGCCGACTTGAACTTGCCGCCGGGCAATCCGGCGTAACGCGTTGTCGCCGCGCCCGCCATCGCGCCGCCGGCGAGGACGGCGCACAACAGGACGACGCCGGCGGCGACAGCACGCATCTCAATGTCCTTCGGAAGCGTTGGCAGTCGGGGTCGCGCGGACCTTCGCCGCTTCCTCCTTCGTGACGCGGCCACCGGGATTGCCCCAGCTGTTGAGCACGTACGTGGCGATGTTCGCCACTTCGTCGTCGTTCAACTGGCTCATCGGCGGCATGTTGGAGTCGTATTCGCGCCCGTTGACCGTGACCTTGCCGACCAGGCCGTGCAGCATGATCTGCGGCACGCGCTTGGGATCGGCGGCGATGTAATCGGATTTCGCCAGCGGCGGGAACACACCCGGCAAGCCCTGCCCTTCGCCCTGGTGGCACGTGGAGCACGTGCCGGCGAACAAGGCCTGGCCCGCCTTGACCTGGTCCTCGACGGTCAGATCACCCGCGCTCGCTGCTTCGGTGGCCTTGTCCACCGCCGCGAGGCTCGGTTGCGCGCGGTCGCCGAGGTACACCGCGTCGACTTCCTTGCCCGAATAGATGTCCTTGCGCTCGGGGCCTTCGGCCTTGAGGACGGCGATCGCGCCCTTGTTGAACGCGCGGAAGATCGAGTGGTCGACCAGCATGTAGCTGCCAGGCACTTCGACGTGGAAATCCATGATCGCCGCGCCGCCCGAGGGAATCAGCGTGGTCTGCACGTTTTCCTGGAAGCGCGTGCCGCCTTCGAACCACACCTTGTCGAAGATCTCGCCGATGACGTGGAAGCTCGACACCAGGTTCGGTCCACCGTTGCCCACGAACAGGCGCACGGTTTCTCCCGTGTTGGCCTTGAGCGCCTTGTCGCCGGTGAGCGCGCCCTCCATGCCGTTGAACAGCACGTAGGTCGGGTGTTCGTCGATCGCCTTCTGCATGTCGAAGGCCTGCAGGCCTTTCTCGCGATAGCGGCCTTCGGTGTAGAAATCGCCCTGCATGACGTAGTACTCGCGATCCACCGGCGGCAATCCTTCCGGCGGCTCGACGAGGATCAAACCGTACATGCCGTTGGCCACGTGCATGCCGACCGGTGCGGTCGCGCAGTGATAGACGAACAGACCCGAATTGAGCGCCTTGAAGGTGAAGCGCGAGACATGGCCCGGCGCGGTGAAGCTGGATGCAGCGCCGCCGCCCGGCCCGGTGACGCCGTGCAGGTCGATGTTGTGCGGCATCTTGCTGTCGGCGCGGTTGTGCAGGTGGAACACCACCGTGTCGCCCTGGCGCACGCGGATGAAGTTGCCGGGCACGGTGCCGCCGAAGGTCCAGAAGGTATAGGTCACGCCTTCGGAGATCGGCATCTGTTTTTCGATGACTTCCAGTTCGACGATCACGCGCGCGGGTACCTTGCGCCCGGTGGGCGGCGGCACCATCGGCGGTTGGGTTACGACCGCTTTGATGTCCGGCCCTTGCGGCGGCCCCAAGTCGCCTTTCAGCGAGCCGCCGGTGTCGTCGCTTTTCGCGACGGGCGCGGTTTCGTTGCCGCGGCACCCAGCGAGCGCGCAAGCGCAGGCGAGGACGATCAACCAGTGACGGAGGGTCATTGCAGGTATCTCCGAAGCGGAGCGGATGCCCGTTGCAACCAGCATGGCGGCGCGCGAAGCGCCGGTTGCTGATTTAGATCAACTCCGACCGGCGCTGTGGACGGCCACCGACGAACGGCTCAGGCTGGCGTCGCCGGCAGTGCGAGCGCACCGGTCGAAAGGCCCCGGGCGTGCAGCCAAGCCGGATCGAACAATGTCTGCGCGTAACGTTCGCCGCGATCGCACAACAGCGTGACGATGCTGCCGCGCTGGCCGCGGGCGCGCATCGTGTCGGCGATGCACAGGCACGCCGCCAGGTTGGTTCCCGATGAGCCTCCGAACCAGCGGCCGAGCCACGCATGGAGCCACCACGCGCAGGCGATCGAATCCGCGTCGTCGACTTCGACGACATCCTCCACGACATCGAACAGGAAGCCCGGTTCCACGCGCGGCCGCCCGATGCCTTCGATCACCGTGGATTGCGTTGCGCGCGCGTCGGGATCCCGCGTGCGCCAGCCTCCGGCGAACGCGCCGCCCGTCGGTTCGGCGACGCACAGTCGCGTCGACAATCCCTGGTAGCGCAGATAGCGGCCGATGGTCGCCGACGTCCCGCCGGTGCCGGCACCGCAGACGATCCACGCCGGCTCCGGGTCGGACGCCGATGCCATTTGGCGCAGCAGCGATTGTGCGATGTTGTTGTTGCCGCGCCAGTCGGTCGCGCGTTCGGCGAGCCCGAACTGGTCGAGGTGGCACGCGCCGTTGCGCGCATGCCACGCCGCGCGCGCGTGCACCTGCGTGGGATCGTCGACGAGGTCGCACGTGCCGCCCAATGCATGCACTTCGGCGATCTTGCGCGGCGCGGTGCGCGCGGGCATCACCGCGACGAAGGGCAGCCCGAGCATGCGCGCGAACCAGGCTTCGGAGATCGCCGTGCTGCCGGAGGAGGCATCGACGACGCCCTGCCCTTCGCGCAGCCGTCCGTTGCAAAGCGCGTACAGGAACAGCGAACGCGCGAGGCGATGCTTGAGGCTGCCGGTCGGATGCGCGGACTCGTCCTTGAAGTAGAACCGAATGCCGGGATAGTCGGGCAGATCCAGCCGCAGCAGCTGCGTCTCCGCGCAACGGTTCGCTTCGCGCCGCAACTGTGCGACCGCGTCGCGAATCCAGTGGCGCCCGGCGACGATCACGCCAGCCACCAGCGCAGCAGCCCGGCGGGGTCGTGCGAACGCGCCGTGGCGTAGATGCACGCGAACAACACGAGCGCACCGAGGAAAGAGATCACGCGCCCGCGCTGCGTCTTCGCGCGCCGCAACGCATGCACGCCCAGCGCGACGTAACCGACTAGCAAGGCCAGCTTCACGGCGAGCCAGCCGTTGGCGAACACCGCGCCGGGCAGGATCGTGAGCAACATCAGTGCGGCGGTAAGCAGCGCGGTGTCGATCGCGTAACTCGTCCAGCGCACCGGTGCCGCGTGCGGCCAACGTGCGCCGGCCAGCGCGAAGGTGCCGCGCAACGCGAACAGGCTTCCGCTGAGCAGCGCGACGAAGATGTGGAAGAGCTTGATCTGTGCGTAGAAGTCGAGCATCAGCCGGCTTTCCCATCGATGCGCGGCGCGAGATAAATGCGGCCCAGACGCAGCACCCATGGCGAGAGTGCAACAAGCCAACCGATCGCGGCGATGGACTGCCATCGTAGGGAATCGGTCGCGAGTTCCGCGCCCACGCGCAGGAGCGCGACGCATTGAATCGCGGCGAACGCGAACCACGCGACCGGCGGCATCACCAAGGGGCGGCCCGAATGTCCCTGCGTGACCCGCGTGACCATCGCCACCAGCACGCTGCCGAAGAATCCGACGAACAAGGCGTGCGCCGGCGCGCGACCGAGCAGGTAATTGCCGGTGCCCAGGTAGGCCAGGCTTTGCGCGACATACAGCGCGAAAGTCACCGGGAGCCATCCCAGGCCGATGAACAACACCGTGAGCAGACCCGGCTTTGCACCGCGCGGCCACCAGCGCCAAAGCATCACGAGGGCGAGGACGAACAACGGCACATCGGCGATCCACAACCACGCATACCCATGCACCAGTTCCAGCGCCAGATGCACGACGCACAACGCAAGCGCCGTCGCGAGCAACCACAGCGGACGCCACGGCACGTAGCCCTTCACGACGTTGGACGCAAAGAACGGAAACATGCGATGCGCGACGGTGAGGTACATCGGCAGCAGGAAACCGAAGGTGCCGAGCTTGATGCTGGCGAAGGCCCAAGACGGCGATCCGCCGGCGACGAACCATGCCCATCCGTACACACCGATGCACCCGAGGATCAAGGCAGAAAGGCACGCGCGCGCATGCCAGGTGGTGCCACGCTCACTGACCACGAGCCACGCGAGGACGCCGACACCCCAACTCCAACCCGCGACGGTCAGCGCAGTCCCCACCGCAATGCCCGGCGCCCAACCGAGCGCGCCGAGCAAGGTCGCGATCTGCCCGCCGAACAAGCCGATTCCGACGGGCACGTAGCGCACGCGCGGCAATTCGGGCAATCCCATCCATCGCGGAAACACGGTCAGCAGGAAACCGAACACGAAACTCGCCAACACCTGGTACTGCATGACGGTCGCGTGCAGCCATCCCGCGTACTGCGCGGGCTGCGCCAGATGCAGCACGTCGGGCCAACGCGTCGAGACCAGCCACGCCGACCACCACGCCATCGCCAGCAACACGTTCCCCGCACCGATGAAGAACATCAAACGATGCGGGGCCTTGACCAGGTGCATCTCAGCGCTCCGTCCCGGCGATCGCGGCAGCGGTGGTTTCGCGGCGCGGCAGCACCCACAGGCGGAACACGAACCAGCACAACGCGAGCGCGCCGACGCTGAACACCGTGTCGCCGGGCACGCGCATCCACACCAGCAGGTCGACGATCGGCCGCTGCATGAATTCCGCCGAGCGCGCATACGCGTAGCCGTGCTGGATCGTCGCCAGCAACTGCATGATGCCCAGCGGCAACAGGGTGAACAGCGCCATCATCGACAGTCCGATGTTGAAGCACCAGAACGCCACCTTCAGCGGACGCACGTCCCAGTGCATCTGCCCGCGCAGGCCGCGCAGGCAGAACAACAGCAGCGCGATGCCCAGCATCCCGTACACGCCGAACAACGCGGTGTGGCCGTGCAGCGGCGTGAGGTTCAGGCCCTGCATGTAGTACAGCGAGACCGGCGGGTTGATGAGGAAGCCGAACAGGCCCGCACCCACCAGGTTCCAGAACGAGACCGCGATGAAGAACAGGATCGGCCAGCGATAGCGCGCCATCCACGGCGTGGCACGACCGAGTGTGTAGGTGTGGTAGGCCTCGAAGCCGATGTAGGCCAGCGGCACGACTTCCAGCGCGCTGAAGCTCGCACCCAGTGCCACCACCGCGGTCGGCGTGCCGACGAAGTAGAGATGATGCAAGGTGCCGAGCACGCCGCCGGCCATGAACACGATCGTCGCGAACAGCACCGCGATCGTCGCCGTCTTCGCCTGCAGCAATCCCAGGCGCGTGAAGATCAAGGCCATCACCGCGGTGGCGAACACTTCGAAGAAGCCCTCCACCCACAGGTGCACGAGCCACCAGCGCCAATACTCCACTTCCGACAGGTGCGTGTGCTCGCCCCACATCAGCGCCGCGCCGAAGAACAGACCGATGCAGACCGTGGACAGGAACAGCAGCGCGATGATGCCCTTGGTCTCCGTCGCGGGCCCACGCAGCACGGGCCACAACGCGCGGCCGACCAGCGTGAGCCAGATCAGCAGTCCGGCGAAGAGGAACCATTGCCAGAAGCGCCCCATGTCCGCGTATTCCCACCCCTGGTGTCCCCACCAGAAGTTGTGCGCGAGCCCGAGTTTCTGCATGACCGCAAGCCACTGGCCCGCGAACGAGCCGATCACGATGACCAACAGGCAGCCCCAGAGCACGTTGACGCCCAGGCGTTGGTACTTCGGTTCGTGCCCCGACATCGCCGGTGCGATATACAAACCGGTGCCAAGCCATGCGACGGCGATCCACAACACGGCCAACTGCGTGTGCCACGTACGCGTGATCGAATACGGCAGGATCGCGGAGAGGTCGAAGCCGTAGGCGTGTTGCCCTTCGACCTGGTAATGCGCGGTCATCGCGCCCAGTCCGATCTGGACGAGGAACAGGGCGAGCACCACCCAGAAGTATTTTGCGGTGGCGCGCATCGAAGGCGTGATGCGCAGCGTGGCCATCGGATCGGTGGCCGGAAGCGTATGCGGCGCTTCACCGCGCGCATGCGTCCGCGCGTGATGCCATCCGAGCAGGCCGATGCCGGCGATCAGGAACAACACGCTGAACACCGACCACGCCCACAACGAGGGCGGCGGCGTATTCCCGACCAGGGGTTCGCTCGGCCAGTTGTTGGTGTAGGTGACTTCTGCGTCGGGCCGTTGCGTGCCCGCCGCCCAGGCGGTCCACCAGAAGAATGCGGTGAGCGCGCGACGGTGCGTCGCGTCCGGCACCGTGGATTCCTTCATCGCATAGGCTTCGCGCAGGTTTGCCGTCGCCGGGTCGTTGCCGAACAGACTTTCGTAATGCGCCGCGACATTCGACAGCGCCACGACGCGATCGCGCGGCAACACGATCGTGCCGGTCCGTGCGTCGTAGCCGTTGGTGCGGAACATGCCCTGCAGGCGCGCGCGCAACGCGCCCTGGCGTTCGATCGACAATGCCGCGTACGACGGGCTGTCTTCCTGCCGCGCCCACGCATCCAGCACCGCGACCGCTTCGCGATGCAGCCAATCTGCGCTCCAGTCGGGCGCGACATACGCACCGTGCCCCCAGATCGAACCGAGTTGCATGCCGCCCATCGATTGCCAGACCTGGCGTCCGCGCTCGATGTCCGCGCGCGTGTAGACCAATTGCCCCGTTTCCGAAACGACGCGCTCCGGAATCGGCGGCGCCGCGCGAAAGATTTCGCCCCCGGCCCAGAGCAGCACGGCGAACGATGCGATCAGCAACGCCGCCAGCCCGAGCCAAAGCCTGCGTGTGGTGTTCATGCGCTCCTCCCTGTGTCTTCGGGAGGAATGCTGCGCGCGGGGCGCGCGCGACGCCTTGATTCAGGTCAATCGCGCAGCACGGGCGCGGCCAGCGCGTGCAGGGCCTGTGCGTCGATGATTTCCAGCCCCCGCCCTTCCACGCGCACGAGCGCTTCCTGCTGGAACCGCTTCAACACGCGGCTCACCGTTTCGGGGGCCAGGCGCAGGTAGTTGGCGATGTCGGTGCGCGGCATCGTCAACTGGAAGCGGTTCGGCGAGAACCCGCGCGCGGACAGGCGCCGCGACATGCCCACCAGGAACGCGGCCATGCGTTGGTCGGCCGACCAATCGCCGGCCAGCAACGCGGCGCGCCCGATGTCGCGGCTGAGCAGGCGGAACAGTTGCCGTTGCAATCCGGGCAGGCGCGCGGCGAGCACGGCCATCTTCGGGAACGAGAAGCGGCAGAGCATCACCGTGTCGAGCGCGACGGCGTTGCAGGGATAGTGTTCGACGTCGATCGCATCCAGCCCGATGATTTCCCCGGGCAGGTGGAACCCCAACACATGCTCGTGCCCGTCGCGGTCGACGATGTAGGTCTTGACGGTCCCCGCGCGCACCGCGGCGATCGCATCGAAGGGGTCGCCTTCGCGGAAGATGTGGTCGCCCGCGGCGAAGGGACCGATGTGTTCCACCAGCACGTGCAGGTCGGCCAGCGCGGCCTTGTCCATGCCCTGGTCCATGCACGCCTGCGAAAACGCGCAGGTCGAACAGAAACGCAGCGCATCGCCGTCGTCCGACAGCGTGCGGGCATCCTGGCGCGGGAAGGCGATCGGCCGCATCGCGTGCGATGGTAGTACGCGATCAGATCGCGCGCGAGAACCGGGGCGCCACCACCTCGCCGGGCGCGTCGAGATATCGGTCGAAACACATCGCGACGTTGCGCAGCAGCAGGCGCCCCCGCGCAGTGACCGCGATGCGCAGCGGCTCGATCCGCACCAGCCCGTCGGCCACCAGCGGCGCGAGCCGCGCGAGCGCCTCGGCGAAATACGTCGAAAAAACGATGTCGTAGCGGCGTTCGAGGGCGTCGATGGGCACTTCGCCCTGGCACATCAGGCGTTGGATGAGGTCGGCGCGCAGTTGGTCGTCTTCGGTCAGGCGCATGCCGCGGAACACGGGCAGGCGGCCGCTGTCGATCATCGCCTCCCAGGTAGGCAGGTCGCGCGCGCTCTGGCTGAAGCTCGGGCCGACGTGGCTGATCGCGCTGACGCCCACGCCGATCAGGTCGCTGTCGGCGTGCGTGGTGTAACCCATGAAATTGCGATGCAGCCCACCGCGCGCCTGCGCCGTGGCCAGGTCGTCGTCGGGCAGCGCGAAGTGGTCCATGCCGATGTAGACGTAGCCCTCGCGCGTGAGGCGCGCGATCGCGTGCTGCAGGATTTCGAGGCGACGCTCGGCGTCGGGCAGGTCCTCGGCGAGGATCCGCCGTTGCGCCTTGAACAGCGTCGGCAAGTGCGCGTAACCGTAGACGGCGACGCGATCCGGGCGCATTTCCGCCACCGTGTCGAGCGTGCGATCGAAGCCGGCCACGGTCTGCTTCGGCAGGCCGTAGATGAGATCGATGTTGACCGACCGGAAGCCGTGCGCGCGGCACGCATCCACCACCGCGCGCGTCTGCGCGATGCTCTGCACACGGTTGACCGCCACTTGGACGTCGTGGTCGAAATCCTGCACGCCCAGGCTGGCGCGGTTGAAACCGCACTGCGCGAGCGCCGCGATGTCGTTCGCATCGACGTGGCGCGGATCGAGCTCGATGGAGATGTCGCGGTCGTGCGCATCGGCGATGCGGAAGTGACGCGCGATGGTGTCCAGCGTTTCGCGCAACTGGATCGGCGAGAGGAAATTCGGCGTGCCGCCGCCGAAGTGCACCTGGATCACTTCGCGATCGCGGTCGAAGAGTTGCGAAGCCAAGTCGATCTCACGGAACAGCCGCGCCAGGTACGCATCGCCGCGCGCCTTGTCGCGCGTGATCACGCGATTGCAGCCGCAGTAGAAGCACGGGCTTTCGCAGAAGGGCACGTGCACGTACAGGGACAGGCGGCGCGGGATCGGATCGCCGTTGCTCGAGGCGGCCGCTTCGCGCAGCTGGAGCTCGCCGAAGCCCGCGTGGAACTGCGGTGCGGTCGGATACGAGGTGTAGCGCGGGCCCGGGCGGTCGTGGCGCCGCAGCAGGTCGGGATCGAACGCGAGCTTGGTGTCCATGGTTGGTTTCTCAGCCGCCACAGCCGCCGCAACACTCCGACGGCTGTCGTTCCAGGTCGCCGGCGGCGACGAACAGGCCCGCCAGGCCGAGCGCGAGCAGCACTTCGGCGTCGGGCAGCACCGTGGCGATCCGCAGGCGGCCGGTCGGATCGATGTCGACCAGGGCGGCGGGATCCATGTGAATGAGGCGATCGGCGATCGATTCGACGCTGGCGACGCCGCCGGTCGCGGCAACGAGGTATTGCATGGTCAGGCCTCCGCGGGGGTGTGTCGCCATCCTTGCGTCCCGGCGGCGCGGGTGCATTGATCCGGATCAATCAGTTGCGGTGAACGCTTCAGCTTGCTCGCGGCGCGCTTGATCCTGGTCAAGGAGGTTTGTGATGGCGCGGCGCAGCATCACGCCAACGGACAAGAGACGAGAAGACAGAGCCCCCCATGAACGCCACGCTCATCACCCCGGTCGTCGCCACCCCCGCCATCATCGATACCACCGTCCACGCGCCGGTCCGCGATCTCTCCGACCGCGTGGCCTACGGCATCACGCGCGGCCTGCGGTTCCTCGCCGATACCTTTTTCGCCAAGCGCTACGGCAATCGCGCGATCGTGCTGGAAACCGTCGCCGCCGTGCCGGGCCTGGTCGGCGCCGCGCTGATCCACCTGCGCTGCCTGCGCTGGATGCGGCACGACCACGGCTGGATCCGCGCCTTGATGGAAGAAGCGGAGAACGAGCGCATGCACTTGATGACCTTCATCGAGATCGCGCGCCCGAGCTGGATCGAACGCGCACTCGTGCTCGTCGCGCAGGCGGCGTTCTTCACCTTCTTCCTGTTGCTGTATGTGTTCTCGGCGCGCACCGCGCATCGCCTGGTCGGCTACTTCGAGGAACAGGCGGTCGTCAGCTACAGCCAGTACCTGCAGGAGATCGACGCCGGACGGGTCGACAACGTGCCCGCGCCGAAGATCGCACGCGACTACTGGCAACTCGCCGACGATGCGCGCCTGCGCGATGTCGTGCTGGCGGTCCGTGCGGACGAGGCCGGCCATCGCGACGTGAACCACGGCTTCGCCGACGATTTGCGCGCACGCTGACGCGCCGCGTTTTCCACCCATCCGGCGGCCCAGGGGCTCGGGCCGTTACAATGCGTCCGTGAGCACGCCCGTCCTCGACCTCCAGACGCTCCGCAAGGGTTGCGCGCACTGCTCGCTGCAGCAGTTGTGCCTCCCCGCGGGCATCGGCGTGGACGGCCTGCGGCAACTGGATTCGATCGTGCGCCGCAGTCGGCCCATCGCGCGCGGGCAATCCCTGTTCCGCATGGGCGATGCGCTCGAAGCGGTCTACGTGGCGCGCGATGGCGCCTTCAAGACGGTGGCGATCAGCGAAGAGGGCGAGGAACGCGTCGTCGGCTTCCATCTGCCGGGCGAGTTGATCGGCCTGGACGCACTCGGCGCCGACGTCCATCGCTGCGATGCCATCGCGCTGACCACCGCGAACGTGTGCGAAGTGCCCTTCGACCGGCTCGCCGAGATCGCCGCGCAGGTGCCGGGATTGCAGCACCAACTGCTGCGCGTGATCGGGCGCAGCGTGGGCCGCGACCAGGATCATCTCGACATGCTGTCGCGCCGCCAGGCCTCCGAACGCATCGCGTTGTTCCTGCATGGCATGGCCGAACGCTTCCGCCACATCGGCCAGGCCGACGCGCAATTCCGCTTGCCGATGAGCCGCGAGGACATCGCGCGTTTCCTCGGGCTCGCGCTCGAAACGGTCAGCCGCGGCTTCACGCGATTGCAGGAAGACGGCGTCATCGCGGTCGACGGGCGTCGCGTGGAAATCCTCGACCGCGTCGAACTCGACCGCCTCGCGCACCATCCCGAAAGCACGCAGCCGCGCACCCGCGCCCTCGGCTGATCACGCCAGGCTGCGGCACCCCAGCGCTTCGAGCGCGCCGTGCAACGCGGGCACCTGCACCAACCAGGGGCCGGCCAGCGTTGCCAATCCCGCGAACAACACCACCATCGCCGACGCGACGCGCCAACCGCCGCGTTGCAGGCGTTGACCGAAGCGCGCGCCCGCCCATGTGAGCGGCAACATGACGGGCAAAGTCGCGAGGCCGAACGCGAGCATCGTCAGCGCGCCATGCCACGCGCTCGCCTGCAACCACGCCGCGACGAGCAGCTGCGTACTGAGCCCGCACGGCATCCAGCCCCAGAGCACGCCGAGCCCGATGCGCTTGCCCGTGGTGTCGGCGGGCAACAGGCGACGCTGCAAGGGCCGCAGGCGTTGCCAGAGGCTTGCGCCCGGAATCGTCAGGAACGCAAAGCGTCCACTGCGATCGAGCAAACGCAACGCGGCGAGGACCAGCACGATGCCCACGGCCGCACGCGAGGCCACGATCAACCACGGCAGTCGCGCGACACCGAGCACCGCCTGGCCGATGCCGCCCGCCAACGCACCGGCGATCGTGTAGCCCGCGATACGCCCGAGATTGGGTTGCGCCGCGATCCACCATCCCGTGCGCTGCCCGACCGACAGTCCCGTGGCGATGCCGCCGCACATCACTGCGCAATGCGCACCGCCGAGCAGGCCGGTGAGCAAGGCACCGCCCAAGACGAGCCAGTCAAGCGTCATTGCGTTTTTCCTGCGACGGCGGTGGTGCGTCCTCATCGTCGGCGAGGATCGAGAGCGCCGGCGTTTCGAGATCTTCGAATTGCCCGCCGCGCACGGCCCAGGCGAAGGCGAGGATCGCCACCACCAACAGCATCAACGCAAGCGGGACCAGCAGCAGGAGGATGTTCATGCGCGCACCGCCTTGCGTTCGCGCGCCAGGCGCAACGCATTGAGCGTGACGGTGAGCGAGGACAGCGCCATGCCGAGCGCGGCGATCCACGGTGTGACCAGCCCGAGCGCTGCGATGGGCAAGGCCACCAGGTTCCAGCCGATCGCCCACGCCAGGTTCTGCCGGATGACACGGCGCGTATCGCGTGCGAGCGCGATCGCATCGGGAATGCGATGCAGCGCGGGCGTGGCGAGAACGAGATCGGCTGCGCGTTGCGCGAGGGCCGCGCCATCGGCGACCGCGATGGACACGTCGGCGCCCGCGAGCACGGGCGCGTCGTTCAGACCGTCGCCGACCATCGCGACACTGCGTCCTTGCGACTGCAACGCACGTACACAGGCGAGCTTGTCCTCCGGCGATTGGCGGGCGCGGACATCGTCGAAGTGCAGCGCTTGCGCGAATCGCGACACGGCCGCATGCCCGTCGCCGCTGCACAAATGGACGACCAAACCCTGCGCACGCACCGCGTCGAGCGTTTCCGCGGCATCGGCGCGTGGCTGCTCGCGGATTTCGAAGCGAGCGACTGCACGCGCGCCATCGCCGAGCCACAGCGCGCCGTCGTCGGCGCCGCCGCTGGCGAAGGGCGCATGGCCAAGGCGCCATTCGACGCCATCGACGCGGCCCTGCACACCCTGCCCCGGCACGCTGCGCGTGGCTTCGACGACACCGTCTGTGTCGTGGTAAGGCGCGAAGGTCGACGCAAGCGGATGTTGGCTGTCGCGTTCGAGCGCCGATGCGATGCGCAGCGCCTGCTCGCGCGACATCCCGTCGAACGTTTCCACCTTCGCCAACGCGGGCACGGCATCGCCGAGCGTCCCCGTCTTGTCGAAGACCACGTCGGTGACGCGCGCGAGACGATCGAGCGCATCGGCGCCGACAGGCAACACGCCCATGCGCGCGAGCGCGCCGTTGGAGGCCGCAAGCGCGGCGGGAATCGCCAGCGACAAGGCGCACGGGCAACTGATCACCAGCAACGCGAGTACGACGTCCAACGCACGATCCGGTGCATGCGCGCGCCAGGCGAGATACACCAACACGGCAATCGCGAGCAGCGCCAGGACGAACGCCATCGCGACGCGATCGGCGGTGCGCGCGATCGCCGGCCGATGCGCCTGCGCCCGTTCGACCAACGCCGCGAGTTGCGACAGGCGCGTCGCCGTGCCGGTCGATGCCACGCGCAGGCGCGCCGGCACTTCGCGACATGCGGTGCCCGCGAACACCGGATCGCCTTCGCGCTTGCGCACCGGCGTCGACTCCCCGGTCAACAGCGACTCCTCGAACCAGGCCTGCGCATCGAGCAACACGCCATCGGCCGGCACGCCCGCACCCGCGGCGACGCACGCGATGTCGCCCGGTTGCAGCGCCTGCAGCGGAATGGTTTCGCGCCGGCCATCGCGCTCGCGCACGGCGAAGGCCGGACGCGCACGCGCCAACGCATCCACGCGGGCGCTTGCCAGCGCGCGCGCCCGCTGTTCCAACATGCGCGCGGCGAGCAGCAGGAAGACGAACATCACCGCCGCGTCGTACCAGACATGCGGACCACCGACGAGGGTCGCGTAGAGACTCGCGAAATACGCCAGCAGCACGGAGGTCGCGACCAGCGTGTCTGCGCCGAGGCGCCGCCCGCGCAACTCTCGCACGCATCCGGCCAGGAAGGTCCAGCCCGACCAGAACGCGACCGGCGTTGCGATCAGGAAGGCGACCCACCGCAGGAAGTCGCGCATCGGATGCGACATCGCGCCAGCGGTATCCAGGTACAAGGCTTCGGTGAACATCATCGCCTGCACCGCGCCCAGTCCCGCGACGCCGAGGCGCAGTAGCGCGCGATTGCGTTCGGCCACGCGCGCGCGTTCGCGATCGATGCCGGTCGCCAGGCTCGGGCGATACCCGAGCGACTGCAATCGACGCAAGGGCGTCGACAAGGCCGTGCGCGCAGGATCCCACGCGATGCGGATGCGCCCGGTCACCGCATTGGCGGAGACGTCCAGGACGCCGACCTCGCGACGCAACGCGCGATCGATCAACCACGCGCATGCGGCGCAGCGCATGCCGTCGGTGAGCAACACGAGCTCGCGTCCGCCGGGGATGGCGCGCGCGTGGCCGGCGAGCAGGTCTTCGCGATCCCAGCAGGCGAGGTCGTCGTCGTTCGGATTGACGCGCCCGGCGGCTTCGCTGCGCAGGCGGTAGTAGTCGCCCAGTCGTGCATCCCGGATCCATTGCGCGGCGGCGGCGCATCCCTCGCAGCAGAAGCCGCGTTCGACGCCTTCGAGCGTCAGGCGCGGTGCGTGCGCCGGGAGCGGCTCGCGGCAGTGGAAGCAGGCGGTGTCGAGGCTTGCAGGAAGGTCATCGACAACGACGGCGTTCATTGCGCGTGGGCCAGGGCCGGGCCGACTTCCGCCTGTGCCGCATGCGCCTGCCATCGCCCGCGCAGCCGCCAGCGACGATCGGGCGGCGCCAGTTCCAGGACCCAGTCGTGCGCGTCGTCGAATCCGCCGATGCGCCCGCTCCAACCCGAAACGGAGGGCGCGAGCACGACGCGCCGGTCCAGCGAAGCGAGCACCGGGTGGCGCAGCACCAGTTCCAGCGGCGTCTGCCGATCGAATCCTTCGCCCGCGGGCACGACGTCGAGCACCAGGCCGACGCGGTGGATGCGGGCCGTCAATCCCATGCGGCGCGCTTCGATGTCGGGCGTGAGGTCGGTGTCCTGCACCTGCGCGGTGCTCCGGACGGGGTCGGCCACCGCATCGATCGGCCCTTCGGCGAACCAGAGCAGCGCGAAACCGGCGACCACCGACATCGCCGGCAGCGAGAACACCAACCACACCAGCGGCTGGCGCCACGCGGAGGGCGGAGGACGTCTCATCGCGAAACCGGTCCGAAAAACGTGCTGTCTACTGTCTGTGTCCTACGCGGATCGCCATCGAGTGCGGACACTTCGAAGTGCACGTCGCGTCGCCCCGACACAGGCGTCGACGCATAAACGGTGACCGGCACGGACGCGACTTCGCCGGCGGGAATGGTGAGGGTGGGCGCGCGCCGCATGGCCAGTCCGCGCGTGTCGGAGGAGAGCGTGATCGCGAAGCGACGCGGCTCGTCGCGCTTGTTCGCGATCTTCAGCGTGTAGCCGTTCTCGATGCCGGCGGCGGTCGTGCGATACAGCGTGTTGCGATCGCGCAGCGCCTCGACCGTGAACGGCGCGCGCATCGCGATGCCCGCGACGAAGGCGATGCACACTGCTGCCAGGATGCCGCCGTACACGAACACGCGCGTGCGCAGCAGGCGCGTGCGCTTGCCGTCCACCGCGTGCTGCGTGGTGTAGCGGATCAGGCCGTGCGGAAAGCCCATCTTGTCCATCACCTCGTCGCACGCGTCCACGCATGCGCCGCAGGCGATGCACTCGTATTGCAGGCCGTTGCGGATGTCGATGCCGGTCGGGCAGACCTGCACGCACATCGTGCAGTCGATGCAATCGCCCAGTTCCACCGGCTCGAATTTCGGCATCGGTTCGACCGGGCCCGCGTCGAAGGTGATGGTGCCGGACGCATGCAGGCTGGCTGTCGCCGCGCTGGGAAAGAGCGCCGCGCGGCGCACGTAATCGGTGGCGACGCCCAATGGCAACAAACCGCGCGCGCGTTCGAGCACGCTGCCCAGGCCACGGCGTCGCGGGCCGCGGGGTTCGCCGCGCATCGGGTCGTAGGCGATCAGCAGCGTGTCGCGGTCGAACATCGCGCTCTGGAAACGCGCGTACGGGCACATGTACTTGCACACCTGCTCGCGCAGGAAACCCGCGTTGCCCCAGGTCGCGAAAGCATAGAACAACACCCAGAATGTCTCCCAGCCGCCCCACGCGAACGGCACCGCGTTCGCGGCGAGGACGCGGATCGGCGTGAAGAATCCGACGAAGGTGAAGCCCGTCCACAGCGCGAAGAGCACCCACGCCACGTGCTTGCCGCCCTTGCGCAGGAGCTTGTTCATCGACATCGGCGCGGCATCGAGTTTCATGCGCGCGCCGCGATCGCCTTCGAAGCGTTGCTCGATCCACAGGAACGCTTCGGTCCACACCGTTTGCGGACACGCGTAGCCGCACCACAGGCGCCCGGCGATCGCGGTGAAGAAGAACAGGCCGATGGCCGCGACGATCAGCAACAACGCGAGGAACAGGAAATCCTGCGGCCAGAACGTCAAGCCGAACACGTGGAACTTGCGCGCCGGCAGATCGAACAACACCGCTTGCCGCCCACCCCAGCGCAACCACGGAAAGCCGTAGAACATGCCGAGCAGCCACACCACCGCGAGGATGCGCAGGCGCGCGAAGCGCCCGGAGACTTCGCGCGGATACACCTTGCGCTCGCTGACGTAAAAGGTCCCCGCCTCTTCGACGAGTGCCGCGTCGATCGACTTCGACATGGCTCAGGGCCCCGGCAGCGGGCGGTTGAAGCGGCGACCGGGCCGCAACAACCACCAGGTGAACAGGCTCGAGGAAGCGGTGGCCGCCCAGAACAGGAAGAAGCCGATCGTGTAACCGAGTTCGCGTCCGACGGCGACGCCGGGGAAAGTGATGTCGCGCAAGGCCATCGGATCGACGAACGCGAAGAACACCATCGTCGCGATACCGGCGGCGAAGAAACTCGGCCACGCGATCGCGCCGATGCGCTGCGCGAGCGGGCGAGGCGCTTGATCGACCGCGGCGTTCATTGCTGCGCGCCCACGGCCGCCGCCGGTTCGGGATGCGACAGCGACCACACGTACGCGGCCACCAGGCGGGCACGCGTTTCGCCGAGCAATGCACGATGGGCAGGCATGCTGCCGTGGCGGCCGTTTGCGATGGTCGCCTGCAGCGTCGCGCTGTCGTCGCCGTACAACCAATAGTTGTCCGTCAGGTCGGGCGCGCCGATGTCGGTCTTGCCCTTGCCATTCATGCCGTGGCAATCGGAGCACACCGATTCGAACAAGGCCTTGCCCTGCGCGGCGCCGTAATTGTTCTGCATGCGCGTGGCCGGGTCGGGCAGCGCGCGCACGTACGCGATGACGTCGCTCACCGCATGCGGGCCACCAAGCCCGGTGAGGACCTTGCCCCATTCGGGCATCACGCCTTCGCGGCCGTCGAGCACGGTCTGCAGGATGCGATCGGGCGTTCCGCCCCAATGCCAGATGTGGTCGGTGAGGTTCGGGTAGCCGACCGCGCCCTGCGCCGACGAACCGTGGCAGGTCGCGCAGGTGTTGCTGAAGATCGAGCGACCGAGCCGGCGCGCGGCGGGATCGGCGGCGAGCACGTCGATGGATTTGCCGCGATACGGCGCGAAGGTTTCTTCCAGGCGCGCATTGGCGGCCGCCTGGTCGACCGCCAGTTCCTTTTGCGACGTCCACTTGCCGTGACCGGCGCTCGCACCGAGCCCCGGGAACCACAACAGGTAACCGACGCTGAAAGCGATCGTGATCCAGAACAGGTTGATCCAMCACTTGGGCAGCGGCTTGTTGTATTCGGTGATGGTGCCGTCGTCCCAGTAGTGGCTGGTGTCTTCCGGTTTCGGATCGCCCGGGCGGCGCTTCGCCGTCCACCACAACAGCCAGCCGCAACCGACGATGTTGAGCACGACGATCGCGATGACGTACCAGGACCAACTCGCGGTCATCATGGCGTGCCCTCCTGCTCTTCGTCGTCGACGTCTTCGCGCAGCGGAACGCGCGCGGCGCGATCGAAGGCTTCGCGGCGGCGCGGGCTCCACGCCCACGCCCATCCGGCGACGAACACCGCCAACAACACCGCAGTCACGATGCCGGCGACCATGTCAGTTCCCCCTCGGCGCGTGTTTGCCGAGCGCCTGCAGATACGCGACGACGGCATCCAGTTCGGTCTTGCCGGCGACATCGCTGGGCGCCTTCGCGATTTGCGCATCGGTGTACGGATCCCCGATCGCCTTCAGCGTGCGCATGTGCGCGGCGATGTCCTTGCCGTCGATCGGTGCGTTCTCCAGCCACGGGAAGGACGGCATGTTCGACTCGGGGACCACCGCGCGCGGATCGATCAGGTGCACGCGATGCCAATCGTCGGAATAGCGACCGCCCACGCGCGCAAGGTCCGGCCCGGTGCGTTTGCTGCCCCACTGGAAGGGATGGTCGTAGACCGATTCGCCGGCGAGCGAATAGTGGCCGTAGCGTTCGGTCTCGAAGCGCAGCGTGCGCACCATCTGCGAGTGGCAGTTGTAACAACCCTCGCGTACGTAGACGTCGCGCCCGGCCAGTTGCAGCGCGGGCCACGGAACGACGCCTGGCAGCGGCTTGATGGTGTCGGCCTGGTACATCAGCGGCACGATCTCGGCCAGGCCGCCGAAGGACACGGCCACGGCGATCAACACCGCCATCAGGCCGATGTTCTTCTCGATTTTCTCGTGCGGGTTGTTCGGCGGGGGTTGCGTTGCCATGTCGTGCTCAGCTCGATGCGGGGGCGGCAAGCGCGGCGTCGGCCGCGGGCGATTTCGCGGTGGCCCAGGTTTTCCAGGTGTTCAGCGCCATCAGCAACATGCCGGCGAGCACGATCGCGCCGCCTGCGAAGCGCACCAGGTAATACGGGTAGGTCGCGTTGAGGGCTTCGACGAAGCTGTAGGTCAGCGTTCCGTCGGGGTTGGTGGCGCGCCACATCAGGCCCTGCATCACGCCGGCGATCCACATCGCGGCGATGTAGAACACCACGCCCAGCGTGTGCAGCCAGAAATGCACGTCGATCCATTTCGTCGAGTACATCTGCTGCGCCCCGAGCAGGCGCGGCAGCATCGCGTAGATCGATCCGACGGAAATCATCGCCACCCAGCCCAGCGCGCCGGCGTGCACGTGGCCGATGGTCCAGTCGGTGTAATGCGAGAGCGAGTTCACCGTCTTGATCGACATCATCGGCCCCTCGAAGGTCGCGATCATGTAGAAGCTGATCGCCACGATGAGGAACTTGAGGATCGGATCGGTGCGCAGTTTGTACCAGACGCCCGACAAGGTCAGGATCCCGTTGAGCGCACCGCCCCACGAGGGCGCGAGCAGGATCAGCGAAAACACCATGCCCAGCGACTGCGCCCAGTCGGGCAGCGCGGTGTATTGCAGGTGGTGCGGGCCGGCCCACATGTACACGGCGATCAGCGCCCAGAAGTGCACGATCGACAACCGGTAGGAATACACCGGGCGCCCGGCCTGCTTGGGCACGTAGTAGTACATCATCCCCAGGAAGCCGGCGGTCAGGAAGAACCCGACCGCGTTGTGCCCGTACCACCACTGCACCATCGCATCGACCGCGCCGGTGTAGACGATGTAGGACTTGGTCAGGGTCGCCGGCAACGCGATGTTGTTGACGATGTGCAACAGCGCGATGGCGATGATGAAGCTGCCGTAGAACCAGTTCGCCACGTAGATGTGCCGGCCCTGCCGCTTGGTGATCGTGCCGAAGAACAACACGGCGTACGCGATCCACACCACGGCGATCAGCAGATCGATGGGCCATTCGAGTTCGGCGTATTCCTTGCCCTGGGTGATGCCCATCGGCAGGGTGATCGCGGCCGATACGATGACTGCCTGCCAGCCCCAGAACACGAAGCTGGCGAGCTTGTCGGAGATCACGCGCACGCCGCAGGTGCGTTGCACCACGTGCAGGGACGTGGCCATCAACGCGCTGCCGCCGAAGGCGAAGATCACCGCATTGGTGTGCAGCGGGCGCAGCCGTCCATAGGACAGCCACGGAATGCCTTCGCCGAGCGTGGGCCAATACAACTGCGCGGCGATGAACAGCCCGACGCCCATGCCCACGATGCCCCAGAGGATGGTGGCGAGGGAAAACTGCAGGACGACCTTGTCGTTGTAGACGACGCGGGCCGCCGCCGGCAGGGCCTGGCCCGGGCGGGAGGCGGAGGATTGCATGTCATCGTTCATGGGGGCCCCGCTATGGATGCGAGCAGTCTCGCGGACTCCACCCTGTGCCGATTTGATCCGGATCAAATCGGCCTGATCAAAATCGGCCTGATCAAATCGGCCGGATCAAATCATTCCGATCGAAATCGGTGCGAACTCACCAGCGATAGATGTACCCGAGCTTCAGGCCGCTATCGATGAAATCCAGGTTGCCGATGAAGTCGGTCTTGCGCGCATCGACGCTGATCTTGCTGAGCGAGTAATCGAGCGTGAAGCCCGAGCGCTCCCACGGATACCACTCCACGCCGATGCGGCCGAAGGTCACGTCGCCGTCGACATCGTTGACGTTCGCCTTGAAGTAGCCCACGTCCGCGCCGATGCGCCACGCGTTGTGGCCACCCGGTGTCCAGCGCCATGCGCCGCCGAGGGTCAGCGACGGCAGGTCGGCCTGTGCTTCCTCGCGGAACGCGCCGCCGGCGGCATTGCCGTTGACGTCCACCTGCAATGCCATCGCCATGTCCAGCCGATACCAGACCAGGCCGACGCGCGGGCCCAGTGTCCAATTCTCCTTCTGCGCGGCCCACCAGACGTAATAGCCCTCGTAGGCGTCGATGCCGACGTCCACGCTCACGGTGCTGTTGGCCTGGTAGGTCGTGTCGCGGAAGGTGATGTCGCGCGCGATGGTGCGCGTGGCATCGGCGTCGTCCTGGTAGTAGGTCAGGCCGAACTCATGGCTCTCCCATGGGCGCCAGGTCAGGCCGACGTAGCCGATGGTCGCGCTGTCGTCGAGGCCGAAGTCGCGGTCCAGTTCGACCTGCGAGCCGCGCTGGGTCTGGCCGTCGGCGCGGACCTTGGTGTCCCAGGAGGTGATGTAACCGCCGACCCGGAAGCTGAAGGTGTCCAGCGGTTCGACCGCGCGCGCCTGCGATGGCGCAAGCAGCCCGACACACGCGAGGGACAACAGGGACATCGTGGCGATCTTCATGACCTCTCCTCGAACACTGCGGTTGCGTGGACGACGCCCTTCCCTTCCATGACACAACGGTCGCCCGGCCCTCACCCGGACAGGGCGGCCGGCGCACTTATGGGGGGTCGTCGAAGGATTCGACGGCGATGCGCAAGCTGACCAGCCGCGCGACCATGATCGCGAGATACAGCTGGCCGAAAATGGCCTCGAACACGGCCAGGCCCCGCGCGATGGGTGTCACCGGCGTGATGTCGCCGTAACCCAGCGTGGCCATCGTGACGAAGCTGAAGTAGATGCCGTCGGGCAGCGCCATCGCCGCCATGGGCGCGCCGCCGAGGAACAGCGAATGCGGCTGGGCCTGTTCCAGCGCGACCCAGATCGCGCCGAAGAACACGCCCACCAGCAGATAGGTGTTCAGGGCCGCCAGCAGATGCTGCCGGTCGACCCGCGGACTCGACATCGCATAGCGCAGGGATCGCGCGGCCGCGAAGAACGCGATGCCCGCCCACAGCGCCAGCGTGATCGGCCCGGTGTGGCCCAGGCCGGTGCGGATCGGCGCCAGGCCGAGCACGATCGCAACGATCGCCAGGACGATCAGGCCGCGTCGGCGCACGCGCCCGCGCGTCGGCGCCAGCGCGGCCGCGAGGAGCGTCACGCCCAGGCAGGCGTTGAGCATCCATCCGCCCGAACCGGTCAACGACAGCAACGGCCCCATCGCGATGGTGACGATGAGCAGAATGAACAGCACCGCGTGGCGGTTGCGTCCCCACCATTGCACGAGGTTCGCGGACTCGCGCGACATCGTTCAATCCGATGCGCCGGGTGCGTAGAAAAACACCGTCGCGAGGATCAGGTACACCGACAACAGTTGCGCACCGCGAAACCAGTCGGTGCGCCCGTCCGAGGAGACCTGGCCGCTGATCATGACCGCGAGCAGCACACTCACCACCAGCCCCGGCGAGAACACCAGCGGCATCGGGCCCGGGCCGATGACGTAGCTGAGCAACACGAGCAAGGGCGCGATCAACAGCGCGAGCTGCACGCTGGCGCCTTGCGCGATCGACATCGCCAGGTCCATGCGGTTCGCGCGCGCGGCCATGATCGCGCTCACCGCTTCGGCCGCGCCGCCGAGCACCGCGAGCACGAAGACACCGGAGAACGCCGGGGACAGGCCAAGCGATTCGGTCGCCGGTTCGATCACCGCGACCAGGATTTCGCTCATGACCACGACACCGACCGTGGCCGCGCCGAGGATCAAGGCTGCGCGCCCGGGCGACCAGCCGGGTGCTTCGTGTCCGCCGCCGTGCGCGTCGGGGGCCCCGTTCGCTTCGCGCGGGGCGCGCAAGGTGCGCACCACGCTGCACGCATAGATCGCCAGCAACACGACCGCGATCCAGACGCTGACCGAATCGATCGCCGCCGATTCGGAAGGCACGACCGCGCGATACGCCGCCGGCATGATCATCGAGATGACGGCAAGCGTCAGCATCGCCGACAGCGAACGCGACAACGCGACGTCGTAGCGCTGTTCGCCCCAGCGCCGCCCGCCGACGACCATCGCGATGCCCATCACCAGCAGGATGTTGCCGATGATCGCGCCGGCCAGCGACGCCATCACCATCGCATGCAGCCCTTCGCGCAACGCGGCGAGGCAGATGATCAATTCGGCGGCGTTGCCGAAGGTGGCGTTGAGCAGGCCGCCGATCGACGGGCCGACGCGTTCGGCGAGGACGTTCGTCGCCTGCGCCATGATGCCGGCCAGCGGCACGATCGAAATCGCCGCGGTGGCGAAGATCAGCAGGATGCGGTCCGGCGCGAACTGCTCCAGCAGGAGCGCGATCGGCGCGAAGACCAGCAACCATTTCACCTGGCGTCTCCGCTGCCGGGCGCCTCGTCCGCGGTGGGTGGGCCGGCGATGAAATCGCCGCCCAATGCGAGATGCAGATCGACGCGCCGGACGAGGCGTTCACGCCGCACGGCTAGCAAGGCCACTTCCGACGCGTTCGCCGACAACATGCGATTCATCACGTCGCGCAGGTCGGATTTGCCGATGCGGTACGAGGTTTCGGTCAGCCCCGCCGCACGGCGGCTGTCTTCGGCCGACGTGTGCAGCAATTCCTCGCGCGTGGCGAGCGTGGCTTCCGCATCGAGTGCGTTCTCCACTTCGTCCAGCGCCTGCAGCGACAGGCGCGCGTAGTTCGCGACCGCTTCGCGTTGTTCGGCCGTGCGCAGGCGAACCTGGCCGGTCAGTTGCCCACCGGTGTACAGCGGGACGACGGCCGTGCCGCTGATGCTGGCGGTGTTGCCGCTCTCGCTTTGCGTGAAGTCGATCGCCTTGCGCGACACGCGTCCATAACCGGCGGACAAGGTGATCGACGGCCAGAACGAAGCCTTCGCTTCGCCGACGAGATCGAACGCGGCGGCGACGCGGCGCTGCGCCGCAAGCAAATCGGGGCGTCGATCCAGCGCATCGGCCGGCATGCCCGCGGGCACCGGGCCGGGGAACGGCACGAGATCTTCGCGCGCCTGGATCGCGGCCGCGGGATAGCGCCCCACCAGGATTTCCAATGCGCGCAAGGCCTGTCGATGCGCGAGTTCCACCTGGCGCGCGGCGTCCTGGTAATTCGCCGCACTCGCACGCGCCGTCATCACATCGGTTTCGTTGCCCGCGCCGATGCGCTGGCGATCGTCGGCGAGGCCGACCAGGCGCTGCGCATCGTCGGCCATGCGATTGGCGAGCTTGGCCTGCTGCGCCGTTTCGGTCGAAAGGAACCAGGCGCGCGCGACGGAGGCCGCAAGCGATTGCCGTGCGAAGCGCCAGTCCGCGCTGCTCGCATCGCGTTGCGCCCTTGCCGCGTTGCGCGCGTAGCGCAGGCGACCCCACAGGTCGATTTCCCACGACATGCGCAACATCACGCCGCTGAGCATCGCGATGAGGTCGGACACCGGCTTGGACCCCGCGCGACCAAGGATGCCGATCGCGGGCTTGAGTTGCGAGGTCGCCAGGTCGACTTGCGCTTCGGCCTGTTCGACGCGCGCGGCGGCGATTTCCAGGTCTGGGTTGTACTCGAGCGCTTCGGCGACCAGTGCATCGAGTTGCGAATCGCCGAAGGTCGCGAGCCAGCCGGTTTCGACGGGCGCCGCGCTCGCGGGGCTGCGCCAGCCCTGCGGCATTTGCACATGCGGCAGCGCCTGCGCCTGCACCTCGTCGGCGGTCGGCTCCGGCGATGTTGCGCAGCCTGCGAGCAGTACGGCCGCGAGCCCGGATGCGAATGCGATGCGACGTCGCGCCATGGCGGCCTCAGTGCAACTTCAGCACGAGCGCATCCAGCTTGGTGCCCACGCGCAGGATCACCTTGCGGATGATGTGCACCAGGTGGCCCTTCTGCGTGTAGATCGCACCCACGCCTTGCGCGCCCATCGGCAGGAACGTCGTTTCATCGCGCCCGGCGGCGCGCAGGCGCACCGCGAAACGCCCCGGCGGAATCGGATTGGTGCCGGTCTGCGGCACGGTGCCCGACAACGGCAATTGCCCCGTGCCCGAAGACCAGACGATGGAATCGACCTTCGCCTTGATGATGCGGTTGGGATAGGTCTTGAACGCGAGCTCGGCTTCGTCGCCGGGCTTGATGTTGCGCAACTCGTTCTGCGAATACATCGCCAGGATCATCTGCTCGTTCTCGACGAACGACATCACCGGCACCAGCGGGATCTGCGCGGCGTAGGAACCCGGCCGCAACTGGAGATTCACCACCGTGCCGTCGGCGGGCGCGAGGAACACGGTCTGGGAGAGTTCCCATTTCGAGTAGGCGATCTGCGCCTTCAATTGATCCACCGCGGCGCGCGCCTGCGCGACTTCGGACAACTCGCCCTTCTTGGTGCGCGCCGACAGTTTCTGCTGCACCTGCGAGACGTTGGCCGTGGTTTGCGCCAGGTCCGCCTGCAGGCTCTTGACGTCGGTCTGCGCCTGCTCGTAATCGAACTTCGTGCCCGCGCCGGTCTTCGTCAGGTCGCGCGTCTGGCCTTCGCGCTTCAGGGCGAGTTCGAGCTTCGCCGACAGGGCATCGCGCGTGGAACGCGCGGCGCGCAGTTGTTCGTCCAGTTCGCGCTGGTAGGCGTTCGCGCTATCCAGCTTCGCGGAGAATTCCGGCAGCTTGGATTGCAGTTCGTTCAACTTCTGCTGGAACGGCTCCGGATCCAGGCGGAACAGCACCTGGCCCTTCTTGATCGGGCGATTGGGTTCGATCGGCACTTCGATCACGCGCCCGGTCACGCGCGGCGTGACCTGCACGACGTAGTTGATCACGCGCACGTCGGACGAGGACGGTGCCACGACGTTGAGATAGAGGATCAGCGCGGTCAGGCCGAAGATCGGCAGCGTGAACACGATGATCTGGCTGATGAAATTCCACGGCAGCAGCTTGAACTTGAAGAAGATCAGCCAGACGATGCCCGCGTAGATGAGGAGAAGGATGATTTCCATCAGGTGGCCTTCTGCTCCGTGGCCTGGAAGTCGTCGTCGGGTGTCGGTTCCAGCGAGATCGCGTCGCCACCATGGCCGTGCGGGTCTTCCTTGTCGCGGCCGTAGGCCAGCTTGTAGAGCACGGGTTTCGAATACGCCCACACCCACGCGATCGGCCACAGCATCCCGCCGAACACCAGCGAAAGCAGGCAGACGATCTTGATCGCCTGCAGCTGCGGATGGTGGCGTTTCTCCGCGATCTTCTCCGGCATGATGTGGACCCACCAGAACGCGGCGATCAGCACCACCGGCACGATGATGATCGCGATCCACGCGATGACGTTGGCCATGGTGTCGAGCGCATCGCCTTCGAGCAGCGAGGCATGCGCGGGCGCGGCCCATGCGAGGACAAGGACGACACACCAGGCGCGCAGGAATCTGGCGGACACGGCCCCTCCCGAAATGCCGACCCGCATGGGCCGACGAACGGTTCGATCCTAGGGACCCCTCCGACGTGCGGATATTGTCCCTTGGGGCAACTCGGCGGATTCTTCTCGTGCGAACACTGAATCCCCTGAACGGGTGAGGTGGCCGTCGATCCCGATCTCCCCCGTTCGGGTAACTGCAGGACGCGTGAAAAAAAGCACCTTTCCCCCGAGGTGCGGGCCGAAGCCGATGGGCCATGCACAGGATGGCGAGAATCGCGACCACGTCGTCATCCGCGGCGTGGCATTCGGACAAGGGCGGCCCCGCAGCGCGTTCTTCGATCACGTCCGCGAGACCGCGCGCGAGCTGCTGGCGCCGCACGCGCGCCCGCATCGACTGCCGCTCGCGGAAATGCGCGCCTTGATGAATGCGGTGCCCGGCGCGCTCGTGCTGGCCGGCGACAATGGCCGCGTGCTGCTGGCCAACACCGCGGCCGAGGCCCTGTTCGGCTATGCGCACGATGCGATGCCGCACGTGTTCGCCGACTCGCTGGTGCCTTCCTTCGACGGCGGCGCGCGCGAATTGTTCGCCACGCGCGCCGATGGATCAGAGCTCCCGGTCGACGTCGAGTGCCGCACCGTGTCGATCGGCGACGAAGCGATGTTATTGCTGAGCGTGAGCGATGCCACGCAGCGCCGTCGCCAGGAACGCGAAGCGGCCCTGCAGTGCGACGAGCTCGCGCACCTGTCCCGCGTGGCGATGCTCGGCGAGTTGTCGGGCGCGCTGGCGCACGAAATCAATCAGCCGTTGTCGGCGATCCTGTGCAACGCCCAGGCCGCGCAGCGCCTGCTGCGCGCCGATCCACCGGACCTCACCGAAATCCGCGACATCATCGACGACATCGTCGTCGACGATCGCCACGCCGGCGAAGTCATCCAGCGCCTGCGCAAATGGCTGCGCAAGGAACACGTCGATCACGTCCCGTTGTCGCTGAATGGCGTGGTGCTCGATGCCTTGCACCTGGTGCGCGCCGATCTCGTGCAACGCGGCATCGACGTCCACCTCGAGCTGGCCGGCCAACTGCCGCAGGTCGCAGGCGATCGCATCCAGTTGCAGCAGGTCGTCCTCAACCTCGTGCGGAATGGTTGCGACGCGATGGTGAACATGGACGCCCCGCGCCTGTTGCGCATCCTGACGCGGCAGGTCGGCGCGAATGTCCAGTTGGAGGTCGTCGACCGCGGGCATGGCATCGAGCCGGCGATCGCGCAAACCATGTTCGATCCGTTCGAAACCACCAAGTCCGAGGGCATGGGCATGGGCCTGGCCATCTGCCGCACGATCGTGGAATCGCACGGCGGGCGCGTGTGGGCGCAATCGCTGGAAAGCGGCGCGCTCGTGGCGTTCGAATTGCCGGGCATCGCGCCATGACCGACCTGTCCGCGCCCTCGCCCGTCGTACACCTGGTCGACAACGACCCGCGCGTGTTGAAGTCGGTGGCGCGCCTGTTGGCCAGTGCGGGCATCGATACGCAGTCCAGCACTTCGTCCGACGCGTTCCTCGCGTGTTACGACGCCGACATTCCGGGCTGCGTCGTGCTCGACCTGGCGATGCCCGGTCGCACGGGGCTCGACGTGCAACGCTCGCTGCGCGATCGCCACGTCGACGTGCCCATCGTCTTCCTCTCCGGTTGCGCGGACGTGCCCACGACGGTGCGCGCGATGAAAGCCGGCGCGCTCGACTTCCTCGTCAAACCCGTCGACGGGGAAACCCTGCTGGCGGCCGTGCGCGACGGCATCGCCCGCGACCGGCGGCGTCGCGATCGCAACGACGAGAGTCGCGAACTGCACGTTCGCCTGGATTCCCTCACGCCGCGCGAGCGCGAACTGCTGCCGCACCTGATCTCCGGCAAGCTCAACAAGCAGATCGCGGCCGACCTGGGCGTAGTGGAGAAAACCGTCAAGGTGCATCGCGCGCACGTGATGCAGAAGCTGGGCGTGCGGCGGCTCGCCGATCTCGTGCGGCTCGCCGCGCGCCTGTCGATCGAGCCCTGCGCCACCGCGCGCATCGTTGGTCCAACGGCCAATTGAAGCCCCCGCTGCGGGGGCTTAGCGTCCGGTTTCGATGACCGGGCGCACGCCAACTGTCGCAGTGCTCGACGACGAGGCCCCGGTCCGGCGCGCGTTGCAACGGTTGCTGCGCGCTGCCGGATTCGACGTGCGCCTGTTCGCCACAGGATCGGATTTCATGGCACATCTGGAAGGAATCGACTGCCTCATCCTCGACCTGCACCTGCCGGGCATGTCGGGGTTCGACGTACAGGACGCACTCGCCGATCGGCACTCGCCGATCCCGGTCGTCGTGCTGACCGGCAACGACACCGACGCAAACCGCGCGCGCAGCCTCGCCCAGGGGGCGCGCGCGTTCCTCACCAAACCCGTGGACGACAAGGTGTTGCTGGATGCACTCCGACCCCTGACGTCGTCGACGCGCGCGAGGCCATCATGAACGAAAGCGCCAAGCCCAACCCTGCCGCCCTCAATACCGTCTTCGCCGCGGCCATCGCGCGCGAGGATCAATGGCGGCAATTGTCCGCATACGCCCGCGCGTGGTCGGAGGCGGGGGCTGACGCCAAGGCGTCCGAAGAGATGCGCGGCAAATGTCGCGCGACGCTGACGCAGATCTCACGGTTGGAACATTGCTGGGCGTATCCCGGCCCGCGGCTGATGGAAGCGCTGCGCGAGGGACTGGAAGGCGGCGGCGCCTCCGCGTTCGCGCGCCTGGTGCAGAAAGTCTCCTCCGCGCTGCGGTCGGGCGACTATCGCCGCGACGAAAGCGCGTGGGACACCAGCGAATCGGCCGACATGCGCCTGCTCGATACGCTGCCACCGGACCTGGAGTCCGGCGCGCAGGGCAAGCCCTACTTCGAGGTGCTCGTGGTCACGCCATCGGATCCGGCGCAGTGGTCGCGCTCGGTGGATGAAGCGCGCCGCATGCGCCGCGCGGAAGATCCCTTCGAATACGCGGTCTTCCACGTGGGCAGCTTCGAGGACGGTGCGCTGGCGGTGATGTTGAATTCCAACATCCAGGCCGTCGTGCTGATCGACGGGTTCCAATTTTCCTCCAGGCACGACATTCCGGACCTGAAGGACTTCCTCGCGCGCAACATGGAGATCGACAAGGGGAGCATCGCACCCGGCGCCATCTCCACGCGCCTTGCGCAGGCGATCGATGATTTCCGTCCGGAAATCGACCTCTACCTGCTCTCCGACCGCGCCACCGAACTGCTCGCCGCAAGCGACGAAGCCGCGCCCATCCGCCGCATCTTCCACAGCATCGAAGAGCCGATGGAGTTGCACTTGGCCATCCTCGACGGCATCAAGGACCGCTACGAGACGCCCTACTTCGACAACCTCAAGAAGTACGCGATGCGCCCGATCGGCACCTTCCACGCGCTGCCCATCGCGCGCGGCAAGTCGGTGTTCGGATCGAACTGGATCCGCGACATGGGCGTGTTCTACGGCACCAACATCCTCTTCGCCGAATCCTCGGCGACCACCGGCGGGCTGGATTCGCTGCTGGAACCGACCGGCAACATCAAGAAGATGCAGGACGCCACCGCGCGCGCATTCGGCGCCAAGCGCGCCTACCTCGGCACCAACGGCACCTCGACCTCCAACAAGATCGTCGTGCAGGCGATCTGCAAACCGGGCGACATCGTCATCGTCGACCGCAATTGCCACAAGTCGCACCACTACGGCTTCGTGCTCACGGGCGCACAGCCCTATTACGTCGAAGCGTTCCCGCTCACGCAGTATTCGATGTATGGCGCGGTGCCGCTGCGCACGATCAAGCAGGCGCTGCTGGACTGCAAGGCCGAGGGCAAGCTCGATCGCGTCAAGGTGATCGACCTGACCAACTGCACCTTCGACGGGCACATGTACAACCCGCGCCGGGTGATGGAAGAGTGCCTGGCGATCAAGCCCGACCTTGTGTTCCTGTGGGACGAAGCGTGGTTCGGTTTCGCGCGCTTCAGCCCGCTGCATCGCAAGCGCACGGCGATGGGCGCGGCCGCGGCGTTGACGCGCCGCTATCGCAGCGATGCCTATCGCGCCGAATACAAGGCGTGGAAAGAGAAGAACCCCGATCCCGACAACGCCGCGCTGCTCGATGGCCACCCGCTGCCCGATCCGGACAAGGTGCGCATCCGCGCCTACCAGACCAACTCGACGCACAAGTCGATGTCGGCCTTCCGGCAGGGCTCGATGATGCTGGTGTGGGACGAGGACTTCCATCAAGTGGAAGGCCCCTTCGAGGAAGCGTTCTTCGCGCACACCTCCACTTCGCCGAACCTGCAGCTCATCGCCTCGCTGGACCTGGCGCGCCGCCAGATGGAACTGGAAGGCTTCGCGCTCACCATGCGCATGACCGAGCTCGCGCTGCGCCTGCGCCAGACGATCAACGACCATCCGCTGATCTCGAAGTATTTCCACGTCGCCACGCCGGCCGACATGATCCCGGCCGAATTCCGCGAATCGGGCCTGACCGACTACGGCCCGCCCAACGGCTCGTGGACCGACATGATCAATGCGTGGGTCAACGACGAGTTCGCACTGGATCCCACGCGCATCACGCTGATCTGCGGCTCGGCGGGTTTCGACGGCACGCAGTTCAAGGGCCTGCTCGCCGAGAAGTTCGACATCCAGATCAACAAGACCTCGCGCAACTCCATCCTGGTGCAGACCAACATCAACAACACGCATTCGGATGCGGCGTTGCTGATCAAGGCGCTGGCCGACATGGCGCGCGAAATCGACAAGCGCCTGGCGCAGGAAGGCAAGGCGGGGCGCGAGATCTTCGACGCACGCGTGAAGTCGCTGATGACCGACGTGCCCGACCTGCCGAACTTCAGCCGCTTCCACGACGGCTTCCGCGAGAACCCGAAGGCGCCGAGCAACGAAGGCCACATGCGGCCGGCGTTCTTCATGGCCTACGACGAGAACAACTGCGAGTTCGTGCGCTTGAACAGCGACGACGTCGAGAAGCGCCTGAAGGACGGACCTGAGATGGTTTCGGCCAATTTCGTGATCCCGTATCCGCCGGGCTTCCCGATCATGGTGCCGGGCCAGGTGATCACGGCCGACACGATCGCCTTCATGCGCAAGCTCGACGTCAAGGAAATCCACGGCTACCACGCGGCGGCCGGCATCAAGTTGATCAAGCCCTCGGTCCTGTCGGGCCGTGCGACCTCGATGTAGCAGCCCTCGCGATTCCCAGGAGAACCGCCATGCAAGGCTTCTTCCAGTTCCTCGCTGACAATCCGTACATCTTGTTGTTCTTCACCGTCGGGATGGCCGTGTGGGTCGGCAAGTTTTCGGTGAAGGGCTACGGGCTGGGCATGGTGGCCGCGGCCGTGGTCGTCGGTGCCGCGCTCGCGACGTGGGCATCGACCTACGGCGTGAAGTTGCAACTCGACAACTTCGCCAAGTCGCTCTTCTATTACCTGTTCATGTATGGCGTGGGACTGCGCGTGGGTCCGGCCTTCTTCAACAGCCTGAAGAAGGACGGCATCACCTTCACGATCCTCGCCGTGATCTGCGCATGCCTCGGCCTGGCACTCGTCGTCATCTGCGCGAAGTGGTTCGCGCTGCCGCCGGGCGCGGCGGGCGGCGTGCTGGCCGGTTCGCAGACGATGTCGGCGGCGATCGGCACGGCGGAGATGGCCGTCGAACAGGGCGCCTACAAGCTGCCCCCGGGCACGACCGCCGAACAGGTCTCGGGCATGATCGCGCTCGGTTACGGCGTGACCTACATCTGGGGCACGATCGGCATCATCCTGGTGTGCAAGTACCTGCCGCGGTGGTGGGGCATCGATGCGCGCAAGTCCGCCAAGGAATACGAAGCGGCCAACGGCGTGCAGAACGTCGACGACGTCGGCCTGACGGGCTATCGCGCCGGTGGCATCCGCGCCTATCGCCTCGAGAACGCCTCCACGGCGGGACAGTCGATCGCGCAGTTGCGCAAGACCTATCCGCAATACCGCATCGCGAACGTGGTGCGCGACGGAACCTCGCTCGGCGCGGCTTCGGATGTCGTGCTGAAGCAGGGCGACGTGGTCGCACTCGGCGGGCGCCTGGAAGACCTCACCGCCAACCTCGGATTGCTGGGTACGGAAGTCGCGGACGCGGGTGCGCTGAACATCCCGCTCGATCAGGCCGAAGTGCTGGTGACCAACAAGGAACTCGTCGGTCGTCCGCTCAAGTCCTTCGCGCAGGAAGAGTACGCCGGCCAGGTCGGCATCAGCCGGATCGAACGCAGTGGCGAGCCGCTGCCGCTCGGCACCGACACCACGATCAAGCGCCTGGACGTGCTGTACCTGACGGGCCTGAAGGGTGCGGTGGAGAAGGTCGGCGCGCTCATGGGCAAGGTCGCGCGCCCGAGCACGTCGACCGACCTGCTCACCTTGTCCGCCGGCATGGTGATCGGCTTGCTGATCGGCAAGATCACCGTGCCGGTCGGCAGTTTCTCGGTGGGCCTGGGCAACGCGGGCGGCTTGCTGCTCTCGGGCATCTTCGTCTCGTCGATCGTGTCGCGGCTGCGCTATTTCGGCAGCACGCCGAACGCCGCGCGCAACATCCTCGAGGACCTCGGCCTGGTGACCTTCATCGCCATCGTCGGCATCAACGCGGGTGCGACGTTGCTCGAGCAATTGACCGGCGGCATCGCGGTGAAGATCTTCCTCGCCGGTTTCATCGCCAGCACGATCCCGCCCTTCATCACCTGGGCGATCGGGCTCCACTTCTTCAAGATCAATCCAGCCGTGTTGATGGGCGGCGTGGCGGGCTCGCGTTCGCACTCGGGTCCCGCGCGCGAGGCAGCGAAGGAGATCGGCAGCAGCGTTCCATGGGTCGGTTTCCCGGTCGGCTATGCGGTGTCGGGCGTCCTGTACACCGTGTTCGGCTACTTCGCGATGGTGCTTTCGCAATGAGCCGGGCACGGACATCGCTGTTCGTCGCGCTTGGCTTGCTCATCGCCGGGCCCGTCGCAGCGCAGACGACGACGGTCCCGACGGTCGAAGACCAGGCGGGCGATTCCAACGAAGACAGCGCCACGCACCTGGACAAGAGCTTCGGCGTGCAGACCTACGACGAGTGGGTGCGCGAGACGCGCCGCAAGGCGTGGGCGGATACGGACTGGAACGTGCAGCTGCGCACGTACTACCTGGATCGCGAGAAGTACGACGGCAGCGAAAGCGAAGCGTGGGCCCTCGGCGGTTCGGCCGGATTCAAGACCGGCTACTTCCGCGATCGCTTCTCCTTCGGCGCGACGGCCTACGGCTCCGGGAAACTGTACGGGCCCGACGACAAGGACGGCACCTTGCTGCTCAAGCCCGGGCAGGAGGGTTACGCAGTCCTCGGCGAGGCCTATACCGAAATCCTGTTCACCCAGGACGTGCGCATGACCATCGGCGCACGCACCTTCGACACGCCCTACCTGAACAAGAACGACAGCCGCATGACGCCCAACACCTTCCTCGCGGGGGTGGTCTCCGGCCTGCACGGCGATCCCAAGTCCAGCCGCGGGCAATGGCGCTGGGGCGCGGGCTATTTCGACAAGATCAAGGAACGCAACTCCGACGAGTTCGTGTCGATGTCCGACGATGCGGGCGCTTCGGTCAAGCGCGGCGTGTTCGCAGGCGGTTTGAACTACACGCGCGGCGAGCTCTCGGTGGGTGGCGTGGAGTACTACAGCAACGACGTCATCAACATCTTCTACACCGAGGCCAAGTACGCGATACCGATCGGCGGGAACGCGAAGCTGCGCTTCGCCGGCCAATACAGCGACCAGCAGAGCGTCGGCGACAACGCGCTCACCGGCAGCGACTTCCACGCCAAGCAATTCGGTCTGAAGGCCGAGGTCGCGGCAGGCGGCGCATTGCTGACCGGCGCCTACACCAAGGCCAGCGGCGATCGCGACATGACCGCGCCGTGGAGCGGCTATCCCGGTTACACCAGCGTGCAGGTCGAGGATTTCAATCGCGCCGGCGAAGATGCCTGGTTGATCCGCGCGCAGTACACGTGGCCGAAGGAGACGGGCGTCAGCGCGTACGCACTCTACGTCGCAGGCTCCGACCCCGATGCCGCCAGCGCCTTCGGTCGTGGCGAAACCGACTTCAACGTGCAGTGGTCGCCGCCGGAAGGAACGCTCAAGGGTTTGATGGTGCGCTTGCGTTACGCCTACGTCGCGCAGGACGACCCGGGCGACACCGACCTGAAGGACCTGCGCGTGATGGTCTATTACGACTTGCCGCTCTGAGGAGAGCCCCATGGCACCGCAACGAAGACTCCTGGTATTGGCCTGCATGCTGTCGGCGGCGGTATCGCTCGATGCGGCGGCGCAGTCGAGCGTGCCGACCGAGCGCGCATCGTCTTCGCAGAGTGCGTCGACGGCCGCATCGACACAGAGCGCGGTGTTCTCCAAGGAGGAAATCGCGCAACTGGTCGCGCCGGTCGCGTTGTATCCCGACTCCCTGCTCGCGCAGGTGCTGATGGCGTCCACTTATCCGGGGGATGTCGCCGACGCCGCGAAATGGGTGAAGGACCATCCCGACACCAAGGGCGATGCCGCGGTGAAAGCGGTCGCCAAGGAAGATTGGGATGCGAGCGTGCAATCGCTCGTCGCCTTTCCGCAGGCGGTGGGCATGATGGGTTCGGACATCGCATGGGTGCAGAAGCTCGGCGATGCTTTCCTCGCGCAACCCAACGACGTGATGGCGATGGCGCAGGAGCTGCGACACAAGGCGCAGGCGGCGGGCAACCTCAAGTCCAACGAGTACCAGAAGGTCTCGACTGATTCGACGCAGGTGCCCGGCTCCGGGACGCAGACGATCGTCATCGAATCCACGAGCCCGGAAACGGTCTACGTGCCTGCCTACAACCCCACGGTGGTTTACGGCACGTGGGGCTATCCCGGTTATCCGCCCTACTACTATCCGCCGTCGGCCTATTACTACCCTGGCGCGGCGCTCGCCGCGGGCGTGGCGTGGGGCATCGGCATCGGCATCACCGTCGGGTTCTGGGGCGACTGCAACTGGGGCGGCGGCGACGTCAACATCAACTCCAACCGCTACAACGAATTCAATCGCAACATCGATCGCGGCGATCGCCAGATGGGCGACCGCGGCAACCAACGCTGGCAGCACGATGGCGCGCGTCGCGACGGCGTGCCGTATCGCGACCAGGGCAGCCGCGACAAATACGGCAATCGCCAGGCCGGCGGGGAATCGCGCGAACGGTTCCGCGGCGAAGATGCCGCGCGCTCGCAGTCGCGCGACCAGGCGCGCCAGCAGATGGAACGCCAGGGTTTCGAGCCAGCGCGCAACAACCAGCAGGCGCGCGATCGTGCGCAGACCGCTTCGCGCGATCCGCGTTCGTCGCAGGCCGGTGGAGGTCGCGTCGATCGCGGGCCGGGTGGCTCGGCGTCGCAATATCGCCAGAGCGGGCAGACCAATGCCGGCTCGCGCGATCTGGCGCGCAGCAGCGGCGGACGCGGCGACTACGGCAATTCGCGGAACAACGCGTTCTCGGGCGCCAGTAATTCGGGTGCGTCGCGACAAGCCGCGAGCCGTGGACATTCGAGCAGCATGTCGCGCGGCGGCGGTGGCGCCGGGCGTTCGATGAGCCGTCCTTCGCGGGGCGGCGGTGGCGGAGGGCGTCGTCGATGAACACGATCCGGAAGACAAGCTTGTGCATTGCGCTTGCGGTGTGCGCAGTTCCGGCATTCGCGCAGCAAACCTATCCCACGCCCGAAGCCGCCGGCGACGCACTCGTCGACGCACTGGGCACGACCAAGGCCGACGGGGCCAAACTCGCCACCCTGCTCGGCAACGATTGGCGCACCTACGTGCCGGAGGACAGCATCGATCGCAAGGATGTCGATGCCTTCCTTGAGAAGTACCGCGCCTCGCACGCCTACAAGGATCGCAAGGACGGGGGGAAGGATCTCGTCGCGGGCAGCGATGCGTGGATCCTGCCGGTGCCGCTGAAGAAAGGAAACGGCGGTTGGCACTTCGACCTGGCCGCGGGCGAAGCCGAGATCCGCACGCGTCGCATCGGCCGCAACGAACTCGACGTCGAACAGGCGATCCGCGCGTACCACGATGCGCAGATGGATTACGCCGAAGAAGATCGCGACGGCGATGGCACGCTCGAATACGCGACCAAGCTGGTGAGCACCGATGGCTTGCACGACGGGCTGTACTGGGCGCCCGACGACAGCGGTGAAGTCAGTCCGCTCGGGCCGGTGTTCGGCGACGACACGCCCAAGGGCGATTACCTCGGCTATCACTACCGGATCCTGACGAAGCAGGGCCCGTCGGCACCCGGCGGCGCGCACGACTTCATGCTCGGGAACGACATGGTGCGCGGCTTCGCCCTGGTCGCATGGCCCGCGAAGTACGGCGACACGGGCGTGACCACCTTCATGATCGGTTACGACGGCCAGGTGTTCGAACGCAACCTGGGCGAGAAGACCGAGGACATCGTGAAGTCGATGACGCAGTACGACCCGGACAGCGAATGGAAGGAAGTTCCGGAGGTGAAAGTCGCCGGCGGCTAGGTCTCGCCGGTGCCTTCCCAATGCGCCCGGGGCACGATCTTCGCCGACTCCGGGTCGCCTTCGTAATGCGGGGTCATGATCTGCACGCCCGCGGCATTGAACGCATCCTGGATCTGCGCGTGCAGCGCACTGAGCGTTACCCAGCGGCCCTGCACGTCGGCGGTGCGCGCGCGTAGGCGGTACTCGATGCCGAAATCGCCCAGGGCCGTTTGCAGCACCAACGGCGGCGGATCCTGCACCACGCCTGGCGTGGCTTGCGCGGCCTGGGCCAGGAGCCGATGCACCTGCCGCCACGGCACTTCATAGCCGATCACGGCGACCGCCTGCAGCCACATCCCGGGTCCATCGGGCGCGCGCGAAAGATTCTCGAGCTTCCCGCCCATCACCACGTTGTTGGGGAAGCTGACCTCCACGCCCATCGGTGTGCGGATGCGCGTGGTGAACAACCCGATCTGCTGCACCGTGCCTTCGATCTCGCCGATGCGCACCACCTCGCCGAGGCTCATCGTGCGCGAATACAACAGCGTGAACCCGCCGGCCGCCTGCCCCACGATGCTCGATGCGCCAAGTGACACCATCAAGCCGACGAACAGGCTCAGGCCCTTGAACGCATCGGTCTCCGCGCCGGGCAGGTAGGGATAGGCCATCGCGATCGCGAACAGCCAGACGATGACGATGATGAGCTTGCGCGTGGGCTCGGCCAGTTGCGAATCGATGCCGACCAGCCGGAAGTGCCCGTGCGCCACGCCATCGAAGGCCAGCCGGATCGCCTGCACGAACACGCGCGCGACCACCAGGATGAACACCGCGGTGACCAGGCCGGGCACCGCGTGCAGGATCGCGTTGCCCCACTTCGAAAACCGCCCTGCCATCCACGCGGTCATCGCGCCGGACCACGGCTGGGTCCAGGCGAAGTGCGAGAAGCAGAACCGCAGCCATTCCTCGATCACCACGAGCAGGACGATCCACGCGAACACGCGCGCCAGGCCACGGCCGCTCGCCATGAACGCCAGGGCCATGTGCCGCGCCGATTCGTTGGCGATGCGCGACAGGCGCGCGGTCGCCCACGCATCGGCACGCGTGCGCAGGCGCGCGGCCACCAGGCGAAAGAGCCACAGCACCACCAGCAGCACGAGCGTCGCGACGACGCACCAACCGATGCTGCGTGCCAGCCGCGCGGGCGCGCGTGCGGTCTCCGCGGCGTTCACGCTGTCGGTCAGGCGCGCGAGGATGTCGACGCGGGTCTTGTCGAGTGTTTCGTTGCGCAGCCGGTCGACGTCGGCGGGCGTGACGACGGTGACCAGCTGGCCATCGAGCAGGATGATCACGCCCTGCGGCGCGTTCTGGTACGTGGCCTGCGCGACACCGGGTTGTTCGACGATGCGTTCGATGTTCGCTTCGGCGGCACGCGCGCGCATTTCCGGCGTATTGCCGAGGAAGCGGGAACGGAAGGTCGCGATGTCGCGGTTGAAGAAGCGCGCAGTGGCGGCATTCGCGTCAGAGGTGCGGACGCTGGGGGGCGTGGCCACGGTCGTCGCGGGCGTTGCGTGCACCAGCCCGGCCGCGGCCACCAGGCACGCCAGCAGGCAACGCAGGGCCGCGATGGGGGAGGCGCGCATGCATCAGACAACGCGCATCCCCCGGCCGGGCGGTCAGCAGTCGTCGGGCAGGGCCTGCACGATGGACTTCGAGGTCGCATCCACGCGCAGCGACAGGCACCTGCCCTGCGCATCCATCGCGTCGACTTCCCACAGGGCGCCGTCCTGCTCGGCGAGTTCCATCATCGTGTAGCCCTTGTCGGCGACGATCTGCGACACCGCGTTCAAGGCCTCCACCGAGCGCGCGCCGGCGCCGTCGAAAATGCGCCCGGTCTGCGGGTCGACCGCGACTTCGCGCCAGAACCCGCCCGACTTGCGCACCTTGGCTTCCCACAGCCCGTCGTCGAGGTCGACGTCGAAGACGTTGCGGTAGCCGGCGGCGTGCAGGTGCGCTTCGAGCTGCATCGGCGTGCGGATCGGCGTGGGCGCGGGCGCGGAGGGCGTGGTGGCCATGGCCGCGCAAAAGGGAATCACGAGGAGCGAGGCGAGCAGGACGACACGCATGGTGGCATCTCCGTTGGGGGAAGGGCACGTTGGGGTCAAGGCAGGATCGAAGCAATGCAATCTGTCGGGAGCCGAAGCTTCAACATCTGGCGCAGAAGAATCGCGCGAGGCTCACCCCGACTTGCCGGCGCGGCCGAAGGTTTCCAACAGATCTTCGAACGTGACGACATGGGTGCCGACGCGGCGCAACCCGTCTTCGGGAAGGTAGGAAATGCGCAGGATGTAGACCTGCGATCGCTTCCGGTCCTGCGCCTCCACCGCGTCGAGCAGGTTCTTGTCGGCGCCGATCTGCGCCAGGAGCGTGCCGACGGTTTGTCCGCCGAGCAGCAGGTCGGCGATGGTCCCGCCCAACCCGCTTCCCGTCGGGAAGAAGTCCAGGAGGCTGCGCGTGACCTGGATGCCGACCGAGCCGAGCGAGAACACTTCCCTGAAGCGCGCGTTCGGCGTGAATCGGTCGAGGCCGGCGTAGAGATGTGGCAACGCTTCGATATCGCTGATGATCCGGCGATGTGGTTGGGCGGCAAGCGCTCGCGCGATCTGCAGGAGCGTGCCGATGAACGCCAGCGGCTGCACGCCTGCGCCTTTCTCGGAGAATCGGTAGGTGCCATCGGACGCGGCGACCGCGGCGCGCAGTGCACCGGTGTCTTCGATGAGACTTCCGTAGTGTCCCGCGATCAGTTCGGGCGCGGCGACGCGCCACAGCGCAGTGGTCATGTTGGGAGCTCCTGATACTGGATGGATGCCACGGGCGCGCGGTGTGTGCAGCCTTGCTCGTAAGCGCGCAGGTAATGGACGAGACGATGGTTGCCCAACAGGTCGAACGGGTTGCCGAAATCGAGCAGGCTGGGTGTGAACGGATGGACGTAATCCGGCGCGAACGGATACTTCGGAACGATGTCGTGGACATTCGCGAGCGCGTTCGCCGCGAGCCTTCCGCTGTCGTGGGCTTCGCGCAACACGCGGGCGAAAGCCGAGTTGCCCGGCTTGGGCGGCGCCCAAAGCGTCAACGTGGCCGGAGACGAAATCCACTGCGCGCCGAGCAGCAGATCCGCACAGAGGTAACTCGCCAGCACCGCGCCCAGGCTATGCCCGGCCAGGTGCAGCCTGGCCGGGCGCGCGGTGGCGACGATCGCGTGAAGCGCGTCGCGCATCGAACGATAAACCGCCTCGAACCCCTCGCCGCCCCGGAGCGAGGCCGGGCCCCGGGGTGGGAACATTCGGCCGAAGGGCGCCTGTCGGCTGTGCAGGTCGGCAAACAGGTCCGCAACGTCCGCGGTGCCGCGAAACGCGAGCAGAAGGGTGTCCTCGCACCAGAACCCGACACCAAAGGTGCGCAGGCGACCCGTTTCGCCTGCACCCTTCCATGCGATGTCCGCGAAGCGATATCCGGCCGGCGGCGTGGGCGTATGCGCAGGATCGGCATCGAGCGCATACACCTGCGCGATCGCCAGTCCGCTGGCGACAACGGAATCGGAGACGCTGGTCATGGCAAGCCTGCTTAGATATCCAGGTTGTCGATGAAGGTTTTCGCGTGATCTCCGAGTTTCGCGACCACCGACTGCCGCACCTGGGCATAGACGTCGCGATCCAGCAGGATCGACTGCCCGGAGCGATAGATCGTGGTGTCGGATGTCGACCAACTGAAAAAGAAGACCTGTGTGTCGACGCGCGTGGAGGCGAAGTAGAACGCGCCCAGCGACATCTTCAGGACACCGCCATCGGCCGAACAGTTGGAGACCTGGAAATTGCCGTTGTGCGCCGAGTGCGAGCTCTGCTCGAACAGGCTGAATCGATGGTCGTCGCTCGAGAGTGCATTCAACGCGTCGATCGCGGACTTCGCGACGGCGGCACCGTTCTCGGTCGCGATCGCGGCCAGCACTTCCAGCACCACCTTGTCGACGGTCACGCTGCTGCCTGCGACGTCGTACTTCGAAAACGCGAACTGCTGCACGACCCAACCCAGGTTTTCCAGCACGTCGTGATAGAAGCCATACCAGCCGACGGTATCGGCCTCGCGATCGAACTTCTTGTTCGCGGCCAGTTGCGCGAGCAGCATCGAATTGAGCACGTCGGCCTGGGATTGGCGATCCACGCCGGCCAGGAAGGAGACCAGGCTGCCGTTGTCGATGAAGCCGGACGGTTGCCGCGGATCTGCGGTCGGGACGTTGTCGGTCGGCGCGTCGTCGCGCACGATCGACATCAGTGGCGTGGCGAACATTCGGCCGACATGCGCCTGGTGACGTGCGGGAAGTTCCAGCGCTTCGATGAATTGCAATTTGCGTGCGACGTTCATGGTCAGGCTCCTTGCAGTTGGGACTTCAGGTTGTGCAGCAGGTCGAGATCCGACGCGGACGGCTGCGTGGATGGGGTTCCGGCGAAATGCCGGTGGAAGGCGGCGAGCTCATGGCACGAGCGTCCATGCGACCAGCGCGCCGATGCCGATGCTCAGGGCCAATGCAGCCAGGAACAGGACATCGATGAAGCGCGACAGGCGGGCGGAGTGATCGAAGCCGCGCATGCGTGCATACGCAAGCACGCAGTCCACCATGTAGAGCATCGCGTTGACGACGAGCAGCTCGTCGGCGATGGAGGTGGATTTTTGCAGGGCGAGCGGAACCTGGAGCAATCCGACGCCGGTCAGGCACATGCCGCACAAACCTGCGGACGTTACGAAAACGTTCTCCGCAACGCGTTGCTTCATGGCGCGTGCAGGAGGCATCTGCGAATTGCTGACCATGCTCGTCATGCAACAACGTCTACGCTTGCTTGCATGATTCGAGTTGAAGACTCGTCTTGCGAGGCGCGTAGAAACGCCCGCAACAACGAGTGGAACTTGGCGCGTTACAGGCCCTTCGCGGCCTGCGCCACTGCGCGGAACAGCGCGCGCCCCTTGTTCATCGTCTCCTCCCACTCCTTCTGCGGATCGGAGTCGTGGACGATGCCGGCGCCGGCCTGCACGTGCAGGCGGCCATCCTGGATGACGGCGGTGCGGATCGCGATCGCGGTGTCGGCATCGCCGTGCCAACCGATGTAACCGACCGCGCCGGAGTAGACATTGCGGCGAATCGGTTCGAGGTCACGGATCACTTCCAGCGCACGCACTTTCGGTGCGCCGCTGACGGTGCCTGCGGGGAAGGTCGCGCGCAGCACGTCTGCGTACGTCAATCCCTCCTGCAACTGGCCCGTCACTTCGCTGACGATGTGCATGACATGGCTGTAGCGTTCGATGACGAATTGCTCGCCGACTTCGACGGTGCCGGGCTTGGCGACGCGGCCGACATCGTTGCGCCCCAGGTCGATGAGCATCAGGTGTTCGGCGCGTTCCTTCGGATCGGCCAGCAATTCGGCTTCGAGTGCGATGTCTTCCTCGTGCGTCTGGCCGCGCGGGCGCGTGCCGGCGATCGGGCGCACGGTGATCTCGCCGCCCTGCAGGCGCACGAGGATTTCCGGCGATGAGCCGACGACCTGCGTGCCGCCCACGTCGAGGAAGTACATGTAGGGCGAGGGATTGAGCGCACGCAGCGCGCGATAGACGTCGACCGGGCGCGCCTGGAAGGGCACCGACAAGCGCTGCGACAGCACGACCTGGAAGATCTCGCCGGCGCGGATCAATTCCTTGCTCTTTTCCACCGCCTCGATGAAGCCCTCGCGCGTGAAGCCGCTGACGAAGTGGCTTTCATCCAGCGCCGCGGGCACCAGCGTTTCGGGATAACTCGCACCTGCGTGGCGCAGGCGATGCGTGAGTGCGTCGAGGCGGCGGTTCGCCTTCGCCCACGCCTGGGGCTCGCTGGGATCGGCATGCACGATCAGGTACAGCCGACCCTTGAGGTTGTCGAACACCGCCAATTCCTCGCTGAGCATCAGCAGGATGTCGGGCGTTCCGAGTTCGTCGGGCTTTTCGGTTTCCGTCTTGAGGCGCTTTTCGATGTACTGCACGCACTCGAAGCCGAACCAGCCGACCAGCCCACCGGTGAAGCCCGGCAAGCCCGGGATTTCCGGCACGCGATGCTCCGCGCGCAGGCGCTCGACTTCGGCGAAGGGATCGTCGATCTCGCGGTAGTCGACCAGCTCGCCCAACTCGGTGGCGTAGAAGGTGCTGCCGGCGAAGGCGTACACGCGCCGCGCGGGCAGGCCGATGATCGAATACCGCCCGAAGCGCTCGCCGCCTTCGACCGATTCGAACAGGTAGGTATGCGGCCCGTCCGCGAGCTTCAAATAAACAGACAACGGCGTGTCGAGGTCGGACAGGACTTCGCGCACGACCGGGATGCGCGTGTAGCCTTCCTGCGCGAGTTGCTGGAATTGTTCGGGCGAAATTGTCACGCGGGCGTCACGCTTCTCACGGAAAATCGAAGGCCATCGCAGGGACGACGGACGGAAGCGGGATTGCTTCCACGAGGGCCGATACCGAAAGGTGTCGGCCTTTCTTTTGTGCGTCAGCGGCGCGTTGCGGCCACCGCGTCTTTCATGCGCTTGACCACGTCGGCGTAGTCGGCCTGGCCGAAGATGGCCGAGCCCGCGACGAAGGTATCGGCGCCGGCCGCCGCGATGTCCGCGATGTTCTCCGGCTTCACGCCGCCGTCGATTTCCAGGCGGATCGGCTTGCCGCTCGCATCGATGCGTTGACGCACCTCGCGCAGCTTCTGCAGCGCCGAAGGAATGAAACCCTGCCCGCCGAAGCCGGGGTTCACCGACATCAGCAGCACCATGTCCAGATCTTCGAGCACGTAATCGAGCACTTCGACCGGCGTGGCCGGGTTGAGCACGACGCCGGCCTGGCAACCGAGCGACTTGATCAACTGGATCGTGCGATGCACGTGGCGGCTGGCTTCGGGATGGAAAGTGATCATCGTGGCGCCGGCCTTGGCGAAGTCCGGGATGATGCGGTCCACCGGCTCGACCATCAGGTGCACGTCGATCGGCGCGGTCACGCCATGCTTGCGCAGCGCTTCGCACACCAGCGGCCCGATGGTCAGGTTCGGCACGTAGTGGTTGTCCATCACGTCGAAGTGGACCCAGTCGGCGCCGGCGCGCAGGACGTTGTCGACTTCCTCGCCAAGCCTGGCGAAATTGGCCGAGAGGATGGAGGGCGCGATGACTGTGGATTGCATGCTCGGGGTCCGGATGGTCAGGAGCGCTTCTTGCGCAAGGTCTTGATGCGGTCGTAGGCGGCGTTGATCTCGCGCGAGCGGCTTTCGGCCTGCCGTTGCAGGTCGTCGCCGGCGCCGGCCACGCGGTCGGGATGGTACTGGGACATCAGGCGGCGGTAGGCCAGGTCCACTTCACCGTCGCTCGCCTCCTCGGTGAGCCCCAGCGCCGCGTACGGGTCCTCCTTCTTGCCGGAGAACCAGTCCTTGTCCAGGGCATGGCCGAGCAGCAGGCCGATCAGCAGGCCCAGCAAGGGGTTCGATCGCAGGAGGGCCGCCCCGGCGAAGGCTCCCAGCAGTTTTCCGTACCAGCGCGTCATGGGCGCAGTCTACAGGCGCTGCGCGGGGGGCCGGCGTACACTACGCGGCCCTGCCAGACGTGCACGTGGCGATGCAAGCGTCCGAAACCGGCAACACCCGTCCTTCCCTCCTCGAAGCCGACCTGCCCGGCCTGCCCCTGCGCCATCGCGGCAAGGTGCGCGATGTATTCGAGCTGCCGGACAACCGGCTGCTGATCGTCGCCACCGACCGCCTCTCGGCCTTCGATGTCGTGCTCCCCGATCCGATCCCCGGCAAGGGCGAGATGCTCTGCCAGATCAGCAACTTCTGGTTCGATCGCACCAGCGGCCTGATGCCGAACCATCTCACCGGTGTCGACGTGGCGAGCGTGCTGCCTGCCGGCGTGGATGCATCGCGCTACGAAAAGCGCGCGGTGGTGACGAAGAAGCTCAAGCCGGTGCCCGTCGAAGCGATCGCGCGCGGTTACCTGATCGGCAGCGGCTGGAAGGATTACCAGCGTACGGGGCGCGTCAGCGGCATCGCGTTGCCGGACGGCCTGCGCCAGGCCGAACAACTTCCGCAGCCGATCTTCACGCCTTCGACCAAGGCCGCCGTCGGCGACCACGACGAGAACATCGACTTCGACACGATGGTGCGCATCGTCGGCGCCGACCTCGCCGAGCAGGTGCGCGATGCGACGCTCCGTCTTTACGCCTTCGCGCGCGACCACGCGGCGCAGCGCGGCATCATCCTGGCCGACACCAAGTTCGAATTCGGCACCGACGAAGACGGCCGCCTCTACGTCATGGACGAGATGCTGACGCCCGATTCCTCGCGCTACTGGCCGGCCGACGAGTACCAGGTCGGCATCAGCCCGCCGAGCTACGACAAGCAGTTCGTTCGCGATTACCTGGAACAGGTCGGCTGGAACAAGGTCGCGCCGGGCCCGCGCTTGCCGGCCGATGTCATCGAACGCACGCGCGCCAAGTACGCCGAAGCGCTGCAGCGCCTCGCGGGAATTTCCGTCGACTGACTCCGGGACCAACGATGGCCGCCATGCATGAGGACGCAACGACGGGCACGCGCCCGATCGACCGCTGGTTCGCCAGCTACTCGGGCGACCATCGCAATGCACTGAACGTGCGCATCCACACCATCGCCGTGCCGGCGATCACGTGGAGCGTGATCGCGTTGCTGTGGTGTGTGCCCGTGCCGCCGGGCGGCTGGTTCCGGCCCGGCATCTTCGCTGCATTGGGCATGGTGGCGGCGGGGTCGTTCTACCTGCGCAATTCGCGCGTGCTGGGCATCGCGATGCTCGCGGTGTTCGTCGCGATGGGCGCGGCGTGCTGGTGGATCGTCGAAGTATTCGGCACGCGCACCTTGTTGTGGACGGCGATCGCGGTGTTCGTGATCGCGTGGATCGCGCAATTCATCGGCCACAAACTTGAAGGCCGCAAGCCGAGCTTCCTCACCGATCTGACCTATCTGCTGATCGGTCCGGCGTGGGTCGTGGCCAAGGTGCTGCGCAAGATGGGCATCGCCTGGTGAACAACGCTGCGCGCGGCGCGGGCCTGCGCGGCCGCGATCTCGCGCTCGTCGCCATCGTCTGCATCGTGTGGGCCGGGAATTTCCTGACCTCCGCCTTCGCGCTGCGCGAGATTCCGCCCTTCCTGTTCACCGCGGTGCGCCTGTCGATCCTTGCGCTCGCACTGGGTGCCTTCGTCAAACGCCCGCCGCAAGGGCAATGGCCGCGATTGATCGCGGTCGCGCTGTTCAACGGCGTGCTGCATTTCGGCTTGAGTTTCTGGGCCTTGCACATGGCCGGCGATCTGTCGTCTCCGGCGATTGCGATGCAGAGCTACGTGCCGATGGCCGCGTTGCTCGCATGGTGGTGGTTGGGCGAACGCTTCGGCTGGCGCACGGGCCTGGCGATCGCGATCAGTTTTTCGGGCGTGCTGGTGCTCGGCTTCGACCCCATCGTGCTCGACGCGCCGATGTCGCTGGTGCTGATGTTGGTGTCGGCCCTGTTCCTCGCCATCGGCACCGTGTTGATGCGCCGCCTGAGCGGCATCGACATGATCAGCCAGCAAGGGTGGACGGCGATCATCAGCGTGCTGCCCTTGCTTGCGCTGAGCGTCGCATTCGAACCCGGGAATTGGCAGGCGCTGCGTGACGCGACGTGGATCGGCTGGGGTGGTGCGGCGTATTCGGCCGTGTTCGCTTCGATGCTCGGGCACGGGTTGTACTACGTGCTCGTGCAACGGCATCCGGTCGCACAGGTCACGCCGTGGTTGTTGCTCGCGCCCGTGGGTGCGATCGCGCTGGGCATCGTGTTCTGGGGCGATCGGCCGGGCCCGCGCCTGTGGATCGGCGGCGCGATGGTGCTCGGTGGCGTGTTGATCATCGCCCTGCGTGCAACGCAGAAAGCGCGGCCCGTGCCCGTGGCCGAAGAGATCTGATCAACGCCCCGCGCGGATCTCGCGCAGCAAGCCCTGGAGCCAGACGGCGCTGTCGATTTCCTTGCCGTCGGGCAGGCGCACGCGATACGGCTTGCCCGTCATCGACGAACGCGTGCCGAGCGCGTCGATGAACTGTTCCGGCGTGGCGATGCGTTTACCCGCCGCCTCGCGCTTGCGCTGCAGGTGCGCGGCGGCTTCGGCCGCCGTGTGCTCGCTTCCGTTGCGGATGAAGATCACGCCCTCGGCGTGCGCGACGCGATCGATCAACGCATCGATTTCCGCGGCAGGCGTGCGCGCGGTTGCCGACGCCGGTTGCGTGGCAGTCGCGATCGAAGGCGCCAGGGCGGCCAGGCAAGCTACGAGAATGAATTTGCGCATGGGCGCAGTGTCCGTGTGCGCGCTCAACGCGGCATGAACATCGGCGCCGTCGGGCGGAAGGCGCGCGGCGCATAGCCGAAGTCCCTGCGCGCCGGCTCGACATCGAACACCAGGTCGGTGCGCATGCGCGCGACCGCGGCGGCGTTGAAGCCGCCGACTTTCCCCAACGCGCGCGCGCCGAGCAAGGCCAGGCCGAACAGGGGCCCAGGCACTTCGATGAGCGGCGGCGGCGGATCGAGTACCGCGAGAACGCGTTGCACCATGTCGCGATACGACAGGCGTTCGCCACCGGGGAGTGCATAGGCCTTGCCGTGGGTCGCGGGCGCGTCGCACGCGGCGAGGGCGGCGTCGGCGAGATCGTGGACATGCACGGGTTCGCGCAAGCCATTGGCATTGCGCGGCAGGAGGAAGCGATGCCAACGCAGCGCGAGTTGCGCGATGCGCGTCAGCGTCTGATCGCTCGCCGCCCCGTAAACCAAGGTCGGCCGCAACAGCGTGGCCTGTGCGTTGCACGCGGCGGCGCGGTCGAATACCTGCTGCTCGGCGATGCGCAGGCGCTGCGCGACGTCGCGTTCCTGTTTGTCGGATGAGCCGCGCTTGACGTCGATGCTCGTCGACCCGAAGGCGACCACGCGCGGGCAATCGATGTCGGCGTGCGCATACCACTGCGCGAACAGATCCAGCGGCCCGCAACTGAAGATCGCATCGACATCGTCGGGCATCGGTTCGGCGAGGACCGGCAGCGTGCCTTCGATCCAATGCAGGCCCGGGTGATCGCGATGCGGCTGGCGCGAGACCGCCGTGACGCGCCAGCCGGCGTCCTGCAAGCGATCGGCAAGCGGCCAGCCGATCTGCCCCGTCGCACCGAAGAGCAGCGCATGCCGCATGTCAGCGCGCCGGCAACACCGCGCGCAGCCATGCCACGCCCAGCAGTGCGGAAACGACGGAGGCGACGAAGATGCCGAGCACGGCCTCTTCGTACAGGATCGGATCGATGTACGCGAGCGAACCGATGAACAGGCTCATCGTGAAGCCGATGCCGCACAGCAGGCCGAGGCCGAGCATCGCGCGGGAATCCATGCCCTCGGGGTAACGCGCCCATCCGAGTTTGCGCAAGCCCCACGCCGCGCCGCAGATGCCGATCGGCTTGCCGACGACCAGCCCCACCGCCACGCCGAACGGCAACGCGGCCAGCGCCTGCGACATGTTGAGGTCGCGCAGTTCCAGCCCGGCGTTGGCGAAGGCGAAGATCGGCAGGATCGCGAAAGCGACCCACGGGTGCAGCGCGTGTTCGAGGGTTTCCAGCGGCGAATGCTCGACTTCGTCGTCGATCATGTTGCGCTTGTCGACGTGCGGGATCATCAGCCCCGTCGCCACGCCCGCCAGCGTGGCGTGCACGCCCGACTTCAGCACGCACACCCACAACAGCAGGCCGAGGACGAGATACGGCACGAGCGATTTCACGCCCATGCGGTTCATCGCGAACATCGCCACAAGCGTCACCGCGGCGCCGCCGAGCGCGGCGAAGTTCATTCCGTGCGAATAGAACACGGCGATGATCACGATCGCGATGAGGTCGTCGACGACCGCGATCGTCGACAACAACAGTTTCATGCCGATGGGAACGCGCGAACCCAACAACGCGAGCACGCCGAGCGCGAAGGCGATGTCCGTCGCGGTGGGCACCGCCCAGCCGCGCATCGCAGCGCCGTTGTCGTGGTTGAACCCGGTGAAGATCAGCGCCGGCACGATGACGCCCGCGACCGCGCACACCATCGGCAGCATGCGTTGCGCGCGCGTCTGCAGTTGTCCGCCGACGAGTTCGCGCTTGATCTCCAGCGCGACGAGCAGGAAGAACACCGCCATCAGGCCGTCGTTGATCCACAGCAGCAGCGGCTTGTCGATGCCGAACGGACCGAGAGTGACCGCCGCCGGAAGATCGATGAAGGTGCGGTAGTGTTCGGCGAGCGGCGAATTCACGCACACCAGCGCGAGCGCCGCGGCGATGATCAGGACGATGCCGCCCGCCGCCTCCAGGCGGAAGAATTCGGCGAAGGCCCGCAACGCGCGGCCCGGCATCAATGTGTCCCCGTCGCCAGCACGAACACCAGCCACGCCAGGTAGGCCGCAACCAGGATGCCGCCTTCGACGCGGCTGATGCGAAGGTCGCCGCGCAACATCGGATAGAGCGCGACGGCGAAGGCGATCGCGGCAGGCACTTCAAAGCGCACGAACGAGGCAGGCACCGCGAGCACGCGGAACGCCGCCATGCCGCCGAGCACGAGCGTGAGGTTGCACACACTGGAACCGATCACGTGGCCGGCGACGAGTTCGCCCTGCCCGCGGCGCGCGGCGATGACGGCCGCGGCGATTTCGGGCAACGCGGTACCGAGGGCCACCGGCACCAGGCCCGTCAGCAACGGCGCCATGCCGAGCGACGCACCGACGGTCGGCGCCGATTGCACGACCCACTTCGACCCGTAGAACAGCACGATGGCGGAAATCGCCAGGCGCGCGCCGTTGAGTGCGAGGCCGCCACGCGTTTCGGTGAAGCCATCGAGCACCGCGTGCACTTCATCGGACTCGCGACGCGAACGCGCGATCGCGAAGGCCACGATGGCCGCGAAGGCGAGCAACAACAGCATGCCGTCGATGCGCGAGAGCACGCCGTCCAGCCCCATGCCTACGAGCGCGAGCGAAAGCGCGATGAAGCAGATGAGCAAGGGCGACAGCACGCGCCAGCGCACGACCAGCGGCGCGGCGATCGCGGCCAGCCCGAGCGTCAATCCGAAATTCACCAGGTTGCTGCCGACCGCGTTGCCCAGCGCGAGCGATTGCGCGCCGACCCACGCCGCGCGCGCATTGACCGCCAGTTCGGGAATCGAGGTCGCGAACGCGACGAGGAGCAGGCCGGTGACGAAGGGCGAGAGCCCGTAGTGGCGACCGACGCCCGAGGCGCCCTTCACCACCGAATCGCCGCCGAGCATCAGGAACAACAGCCCGAGAAGGAACAGGCCCCAGGTCTCCAGCATCGTCGCGCTCCCGTGCGTTGTCGGCGCCGGGAGTCTAGCGCGAGCGCGCGCCGGTCAGGAGCAACCCTCGACGTAGTCGACCTGCGGCGGTACACCGATGCGCCAATCCGTCGCTTTCCCGGACGGATCCACTTCGAAGACGAGCGCACTCTTGCCGCCCTTCGGGTCCATCGCGCGCAGGTACACGCTGCCCTCGACGTACTTGTGCGGCATCTGACTCATGCCCGGATACAGGGCCTTCAACGCGGCCTTGTCCATGCCCACCTTGCCGCCGCCGGGCGCTGCGATGTCGGGCGTGCGCACGTCGATGCGGCCGAACTTGTCGGCTTCCATCATGAAGGCGAAGCGATAGCCGTTGGCGCGGTGCGGTTCGGGGAACAGGTAGTAGCAGCCGTCGTGTTCCTTCGCGACCGCGTCCATGTCCTTGCCCCAGGCCTGCCGCACTTGCTCCTCGCTCGCGCCCCAATGCGCGGGGCCGAACCCGTCGAAGGTGATCGCGCCCGCGGCGGGCATCACGCCGCCGGGTGCGGCGACGGTGGACGGCGAGGCGGGCATCGTCGCGGTGGTCGCGGCCGGTGGCGTCGCGGTTGCGAGCGCCGGCGGCGGGATCGCGTTCGTCGGCGACACACTGGTGTTGGGTGCGGCGACGGTGCCGGTCGCGGCGTCGCGTTGCGTGCAGGCGGCGCACGCGAGCGCGAGGGTCAGGCAAACGATGATCGGCTGTGCGCGCATGCGGCGGACTCCACGTCGGTGAATGCGCGCAAGCCTAACGGATCGATGTCAACGCGGCGCCACGAAGCCTTTTTTCAGCCCGGCCCAGCAATCCTGGTAATCGCGCTGGCGGTGCGCGGCGTCCATCGCCTGTTGCGTCGGGCGGATGACCGCGCGCGTTTCGAACATGAAGGCCATCGTGTCCTTGATGACATCGGGCTTCGTCAGATCGGCATTCGATGCCTTCTCGAACGTGGCCGCATCCGGCCCGTGGCCGCTCATGCTGTTGTGCAGCGACGCGCCGCCGGGCGCGAAACCTTCGGCCTTCGCGTCGTACACGCCCGTCACCAGGCCCATGAATTCGCTGGCGATGTTGCGATGGAACCACGGCGGCCGGAACGTGTCCTGCGCGACCAGCCAACGCGGCGGGAACACCACGAAGTCCAGGTTCGCGGTGCCGGGCGTGTCGCTGGGCGAGGTGAGCACGGTGAAGATCGACGGATCGGGATGGTCGAAGCTGATCGAACCGATCGTGTTGAAACGACGCAGATCGTATTTGCACGGCGCGTAGTTGCCGTGCCACGCGACGACGTCGAGCGGCGAATGGCCGATGTCGGCGCGCCAGAGATGGCCCTGGAACTTCGCGATGAGTTCGAACTTGCCCTCGCGTTCTTCGTACGCGGCGTTCGGCGTCTGGAAATCGCGCGGATTCGCCAGGCCGTTGCTGCCGATCGGGCCCAGGTCGGGCAGGCGCACGAGCGCGCCGAAGTTTTCGCACACGTAACCGCGGGCTTCGCCATCGGGCAGCGCGACGCGGAAACGGATGCCGCGCGGGATCAATGCGATTTCCTGCGGTTCGACGTCCAGCACGCCGAGCTCGGTTTCGATGTGCAGGCGGCCTTGCTGCGGAACGATCAGCAACTCGCCGTCGGCGTCGTAGAAGTAGCGGCCGTCCATGTCGCGATTGGCCGCGTACAGATGCACGCCGACGCCATGTTGCGCCGCCGGCGACCCGTTGCCCGCCATCGTGAACAAGCCATCGACGAAATCGACGGCGCCCGTCGGCATCGGCATCGGGCTCCAGCGCAACTGGTCCGGCGACACGGGGCCGGTTTCGAAATCATTGTGGAAACGCGGTTGTGCGAAACGCGCGAACGCCCCATGCATCGCCGCCGGGCGAATGCGATACAGCCAGCTGCGGCGATTCTCGCGCCGCGGCGCGGTGAACGCCGTGCCGCTGACCTGCTCGGCATACAGGCCGTGCGCGACCTTCTGCGGAGAGTTGCGTCCGACGGGAAGCGCGCCAGCGACGGCTTCGGTGGCGAACTCGTTGGCGAATCCTGTCTGGTAACCGGTCGATTCCATGGCGTCCCCTTTGTCTCACCCCTCCCCAACCCTCCCCTTGCAGGGGAGGGAGCGGACATGCCTCAGAGCACCCCGCGGCGCATCTGGTCGCGTTCGATGCTTTCGAACAGCGCCTGGAAGTTGCCTTCGCCGAAGCCTTCGTTGCCCTTGCGCTGGATGATCTCGAAGAAGATCGGGCCGATCGCGTTCTGGGTGAAGATCTGCAGCAGCTTGCGCTGCTTGGTTTCCGGATCGGCGTCGATCAGGATCTTGTTGCGCTTGAGGCGCGGCACGTCTTCGCCGTGGTCGGGCACGCGCTGGTCGATCACGTCGAAGTAGGTCTCCGGCGTATCGAGGAACAGCACGCCCTGCGCGCGCATCGCTTCGACCGTGTCGTAGATGTTGTCGGTGAAGCACGCGATGTGCTGGATGCCCTCGCCCTTGTAGGCGTCGAGGTATTCGTTGATCTGCGACTTCGGGTCGTTGGATTCGTTGAGCGGAATGCGCACGATGCCGTCCGGCGCCGTCATCGCCTTGGACACCAGGCCGGTCTTCGCGCCCTTGATGTCGAAGTAGCGGATCTCGCGGAAGTTGAACAGGCGCTCGTAGTAATCCGACCAGCGCTGCATGTTCCCGAAGTACAGGTTGTGCGTGAGGTGGTCGATGAAGGTCAGGCCGAAGCCCTTCGGGTTCTGGTCGGCGCCCTGCACCGGCAGGAAGTCTTCATAGATCGAGCCCTTCTCGCCGTACTTGTCGATCAGGTACAGCATGCAATCGCCGATGCCCTTCACCACCGGCGCATGCACGGCCTTGGATTCGGGCTTGTGCGAGATCGCTTCGCCGCCGTTGCCGAGCACGGTCTTGCAGACTTCGTCGGCCGGCTTGCGGAAGCGGATCGCGAAACCGCACGCGCTCGGGCCGTGGGCCTGCGCGAAGTCGGCGGCGAAGGAATCGGGATCCTCGTTGACGAGGAAGTTGACGCCACCCTGGCGATACACGGTGATCGGGCGCGTCTTGTGCTGCAGCACGGCGGTGAAGCCCATGCGGCGGAAGTAGTCGTGCAGCAGCTCGCCCTGGCCGGCGGGTGCGGCGAACTCGACGAATTCGAAGCCGTCGATCCCCATCGGGTTCTCGAAGGTGGTGACCTGCATGCCGAGATTGGGCTGGGCGTTCATGGCATTCTTTTCGCGCGAGGGGGAAAGGCGCATTCTACACCCCATAGTTTCAGGTGAAACAATACCCCGGGGCATGTTGATGAACGCAGCCGACCCACCCAGCCACGAAGGCCACGACCACGCCGAGCTGGACCTCGATCGCTTCCTGCCCTATCGCATGAGCGTCCTGTCCAACCGCATCAGCCAGGCCATCGCGAAGCTTTACCAGGCGCGCTTCGGCTTCGGCATCACCGAGTGGCGCGTGATCGCGGTCCTCGGGCGCTACCCGGCGCTGAGCGCGAACGCGGTGGCCGAACGCACGGCGATGGACAAGGTCGCCGTGAGCCGCGCGGTCGCGCATCTGCTCGAACGGGGCCTGCTCACGCGCGAGATGCACGGCGACGACCGCCGCCGCTCGGTGCTCGGCCTCAGCGAAGCGGGCTACCAGATCTACGACGAGATCGTGCCGCTCGCCTTGGGCCGCGAGCGCAAGTTGCTCGCGACCCTGGACGCGGACGAACGGCGGCAGCTCGAACGCATCCTCGACAAGCTCGCGAACGAAGGCTTGCCGGCGATGCTGGAGTAGTCGTTACGCCTTCGACTTCAGGACCATCTGCGCCGCATTCCGCCCCGGCGCACCGCTGATCCCCGCACCCCCGTGCATGCCGTTGCCGCATAGGTACAGCGCATCGATCGGCGTGGCGTGGTTCGACCAGCCCGGCAACGGGCGCATGAAGAACATCTGGTCCAGCAGCGGCTGGCCGTGGCTGAGGTCGCCTTCGGTCAGGCCCCACTCGCGTTCGAGATCCGGCGCGACGATCGTGCGCGTCTCGCGGATCGACGCCTTCAACGCGGGGAAGTGCGCGGCCAGCATGTCGATCGCGATGCGCTCCACCGTCGCGCGCGCCTCATTCCAGTCGACGTTACGCAACTTGTACGGCGCCGATTGCACGTGGATCGACACGATGTCGCCCGCGGTCGTGATTTCCAGGTACGGGCGTTGCGCGATTTCGCCGTATTTCGCCGCGTCGTAGGCGCGTTCCAGGTCCTTGAGCGTCGGCGCGATCGCGAGCGTGCCCGCAGGCATCCCGTGGCTGCCGTCGGTGCGCAGGTGCACCTTGGCGAGCGAGCCGCGCATCTTGATCGACTGCACGTGCCACACGAATTCGGTCGGCAACTCCGGCGCGCCCACCAGGCCCTGGAAGGTGTGCTTCGGATCGGCGGCAGAGAACACGGTGCTCGCGCGAATCTCTTCGCCGTCGGCCAGCCGCACGCCGGTGGCGCGCATCTTTTCGACGAGGATGCGGTCGACGCCCGCCGACGTGCGCAACGTTCCGCCGTTCGCCTTCAGGGCGGCGACGAGTGCTTGCGTCACATTCGAACTGCCCCCGGCGATCGGACGATGCGCAAGGCCGCCACGATGCAGCCAGTTGTGCATCAGCGTGTAGCCGGTGCCCGCCGACATCGAGCCCAGCGTGTAGCCATGGATGCCGACCGCGGCGATCGCCGCGCGCACCGGTTCGGATTCGAACCACTCTTCGGTGAATTCCACCGTCGACATCGACATCATGCGGATGACGCGGAACATGTCCTTGCCGCCCAGGCGGCGCAGGGTCCACGCGAGCTTGGCCAGCGGCCAGCCTTCGGCCAGGCCGACACGCGGCAGGCGCGGCATCGGCGTGCGATAGGCTGCATCGAGGAATGCCGCCGCGCGATCCATGAAGGCCACGAAGTCGGGCCAGCGGTTCGCGTCGTTTTCGGAGAACTGGCGGATCGACTCGCAGGTGCCGGGCAGATCGGTCGTGGACAACACCAGCAAACGGCCGTCGGGCAGGACCGAGATGTAGGGCACCGCCATGCCGGTCTTCAAACCATGTTTGGTCAGATCGAGATCGCGCACGATGTCCGGTCGCAATTGCGCACCGGCATGCAGCGGATCGAACGCGACGCCCCCCAATTCGTCCGGTGCGAGCTGCCCGCCCGCGCGATCGCGCCGCTCCAGCACCAGCACCTTGCGGCCGGCCTTGGCGAGATAGTTCGCGGCGACCAGGCCGTTGTGGCCCGCACCGATCACGATCGTGTCGTACTGCTTGTCGGTGGTCATCACTTCCAGTCCTTCAGCACTTCCTGTGCGGCCAGCTTGCCGGCCGCGCCCATGACGCCACCGCCCGGATGCGCGCCGGACGCGCCGAAGTAATACCCCGGCAGCGGCGTGCGGAAATCGGCCCATTGCGGCGCCGGGCGCAGGAAGAACAGTTGATGCAGCAGCAGTTCGCCGTGGAAGATGTTGCCGCCGGTGATGCCGGCGATCATCTCGATGTCTTTCGGCGTGATGACCTGCTTGCCGACGATGGCGCGGCGGATGTTCGGCGCGTAACGCTCGATCGTCGAAATCACCGTTTCGCCGAAGGCATCGCGCTTGGCATCGTCCCAACCGCCTTCGATGTCGTAGGGCGCGTATTGGACGAAGCAGGACATCACGTGGTGTCCCGGCGGCGCCATGTCGCGGTCGATCATCGACGGGATGATCATGTCGATGTAAGGGTTCTTCGCGAACTGCCCGTACTTCGCCTCGTCGTAGGCGCGCTCGATATATTCCATGCTCGGGCTGATCGAGATCGCGCCGCGATGCAGCGGGCCTTCGCCAGGCAGACACGTGAAGTCGGGCAGTTCGCTCAATGCGATATTGACCTTGCCCGACGAACCGCGCACGCGGAAGTTCTCGATCTGCTGCACGAACTCGCCGGGCAGGTGCTTGCGCTCGACGAACTGCAGGAAGCTGCGCTTCGGATCCGCAGCGGAGATGACGACCTTCGCGCGCAGCTCGTCGCCATTGGCCAGCGCGACGCCCGCGGCGCGGCCGCCCTGCACGATCACTTGTTGCACGGAGGCATTGGTGCGCACTTCCACGCCCAGCGCGCGCGCCGAACTCGCGATCGCCGCCGACACGCCACCGTTGCCATTCTTCGCGAAACCCCACGCGCGGAACGCGCCGTCGATTTCGCCCATGTAGTGGTGCAGCAACACGTACGCGGTGCCCGGCGAGTGCGGGCCGAGGAAGGTGCCGATGATGCCGCTCGCCGACTTCGTGCCCTTCAGCGGATCGAACTCGAACCAGTCGTTGAGCAGATCCGCCGCCGACATCGTGAGCAGCTTGGCGATCTGGTAGAGCTCCTTCTCCGACAGGCTCTTCGCGTATTGACCGACCTTCAGCAGACCGAGCATGTCGCGCGGGCTGAGCGAGGAAGGATCCGGCGGCACCAGGCCGAGGATCGGCTTGATCGCCTTCGCAGCGCGCGCCATCACGCGGCCGTATTCGTCGGAGGCTTCGGCATCGCGCGGCGAATGGCGATACAACTCCTGGCGCGTGAGGTCGTGGTCGTCCCACGCGGCGAGGTAATCGCCGTTGTCCATCGGCGTCAYGGTGCTGGGCAGCGGGAGGATCTTCAACCCGTGCTTCGGCAATTCGAGGTCGCGGATGATTTCCGGGCGCAGCAGGCTGACCACGTAGGAGAACTGGCTGAAGCGATAGCCGGGAAACGGCTCGGCGGTGACCGCCGCGCCGCCGACCACTTCGCGCCGTTCGAGCACGCAGACTTTCTTGCCCGCGCGCGCGAGATACGCGGCCGCGATCAGGCCGTTGTGGCCGGCGCCGATGACGATGGCGTCGTACTGGTTGGACGTCATTTCTTTTTCCACTCCGGCTCGTAGAACGGCAGCTTCACCACCTTGCCCGGTGCCTGCAGGCGCTTGTGCTCGACGGTGACTTCCATCGTCAGCGGCGTGCCGGGCGTGTAATGCGGGCGTTGCAGGTGGACGAGCGCGATGTATTTCTTCAACACGGGCGACCAGGTGCTGGTCGATGCATAGCCGACCTGCACGCCGCCCTGCTTCACCGGCAGGCTGCCGCGCACCGCCATCGCGGGAATCTGCGGCGGCAAGCCGACGGCGGCGAACAAGGGTTCCATGCCGGCCCAATCCACTTCGAAGCCCATCAGCTTCCACGCCGAGCCTTCGCGCTGTTCGCGTTCGAGCGCGCGGCGGCCGACGAAGTAACCGGGCTTGTCCAGGTGCACCGCCCAATCCAGGCCCATTTCGAGCGGCGAAGATTTCTGTCCTTCGATCCACGCGTGGTTGGCTGCGGTGTAATCGACATCAATCATGAACAGGCCCGCTTCCACGCGCGCCATGTCCATCGCGAGGATGCCGCACGGCACGATGCCGTAGTTGTGCCCCGCTTCCATCAACGCGTCCCACACGTCGAGCGCGTCGGCGGCGTCCATCCAGATTTCGTAACCGAGGTCGCCCGTGTAACCGGTGCGCGAAATCGTCACCTTCTTTCCGGCGAGCGTGTTCTCCATCACCCGGAAATACTTGAGCTTGTCGAGCGATTTCTTGCACACCAGGTTGAGCACGGTGCGCGACTTCGGGCCCTGCAGGCTGAGCGCGCCCATCTTCTCGGTGACTTCGGTCACCGTGACATCCAGGCCGACGGCGTTCATCGACAGCCAGCGCAGCGAGGGCTCGGCGGAGGTCAGGCGGAAGGTGGTTTCGCCCAGGCGCGAGATGGTGCCGTCGTCGAGCAGCTTGCCTTCGTCGTCGCACCAACCGGTGTAGCCGACCTGCCCGATCGCCATCTTGCCGATGTCGCGCGGCACGAGCTTGTCGAGCAGGCGCGCGGCATCGGGGCCTTCGATCATGTACTTCATCAGCGGCGAGACGTCGATCAGCGCGACCGCGTCGCGGATCGCCCAGTACTCGCGTTCGACGTGCAGATCGTAGGAACCCACCACGATGTGGCCGGCCCAGCGCCGCCAGTTCTGCGGCAGGCTGAGCTTCGACGTACGCGCATGGAAGGGCGTGTGTTTGAGCTGGAACATCGGGAAGGGGTTTCCGCTTGGAAATCAGGGGTGTTCGGTCATTTCGCAGGAACTGGTGCGATGCGCGCGCACCGTCGGGGGCACCACGCTGAAATCGCCGGCCAGCGCATGCAGGTACCAATCGACGAAGCGCTTGGGCGTGTCCTCGAACTCGGGATGCTGCGGACCGGGCTCGAAGAACCGCGAGTTCACGCCCGCGGCGTTCAACTGCATGATGCGCTTGTCTTCGATCGTCGTGACATCCCACAGCCACACCAGCCCGGCCTTGTCGTAGTCGACGCCTTCGACCGCATCGCCGTCGACGAACCACACGATCTCCATGTCCGTCCTGTTCCTGCCGAAGGGAACGTAACGGAACAGGATGCAGTGGTCCGGGTAGTTGAGCATGTAGGTGAGCGGGCCGAGCTGGTAATCGCCCGCGCCGCCGTCATAGCCCTTGAACTCGCCCATCAGCGGCGCGACCGGCGTGCCGTCGCGGCTGCCGGTCAGATAACCGTCGAACAACGCATAGCGGCTCGTATACACGCACGAACCGAAGCCCGGCGCTTCGCGGAACATGCGATAGACGGCCTTCTCGATGTCGGGCACGCCGGTTTCGCGCACGGCGCGCTCCCACATCGCGCGATTGATCGGCGCGACGACTTCCTCGCGTTCCTTGAAGGTATGCAGCTTCGAATACGCGCGGTGCGCGGTTTCGCAGTGATAGCACTCCAGGTAATTGCCGAGCGCGATCTTCCAGTTCGCATCGACCGAATACGTTTCGCGATGCGCGATCTTCGCCTTGTCCAGCCGATACGGGCCCAGCTGCGCGTCGAGTTGCGACAGGCAGGCGTTGTAGTCGTAGGCGTCGGGATCGAAGTTGATGAAGATCAGGCCGAAGCGCTCGGCCACGCGCAGTTGCTTCAGACCGTGGTCTTCCTTGCGGAAGTCCGGCATCACGTCCATGTGGCGCGCGCCGCGCAGGGCGCCGTCGGTGCCGTACACCCAGCCGTGGTACGGGCAGACGAAGGTGCGGCAATTGCCCTGGCGTTCCTCGCACACCCGCGAACCGCGGTGGCGGCAGGAATTGACCAGCGCGCGGATCTGTCCATCGTTGCCGCGCGCGACGATCACCGATTCCTCGCCGATCTCGTAGAGGAAAAAATCGCCCGGGTTCGGAATCTGGCTGACGTGGCCGGCCCACAGCCAGCTCTTGAAGAACACGGTGTCGAGCTCGCGCTGGTACACCACGTCCGAGCGGTAGAAGTACTGCATCAGCCCGGCGTCGCGGTCGCGCGCTTGCGCGGCCACCGCCTGCTGCATGCGGGCCTGGTTGTCTTCGCTGTCGGCGATGAATAGTTGCGTCATGGCCCGATGTTAAGCCACCGCCGCCGGGCGGCGAATACGCATGAAGACATAGAGCGGCAACCCCGCCGCGGCCAGCACCAGGCCCAGCTGGAAGGGCTCATGGCCCAGGCCCACGAAGGCAAAGATCACATAGGCCGTGCCCAGCACAGCCACCGGCAGCATGCCGCGCACCCCGGCGCGGTCGCCGCGGCGCCACAGCACCGCCAGCGCCAGCGACGCGCACAGGTACAGCGGGAGGTTGGCCGCGGTCACGACGTTGGTGATGAAGGTGAAGCCGTCGACCAGCGAGCGGCTGTAGCTCATCAGCACCATGCCGCTGCCCAGCAGCCCTGTCACGACCAGCGCGATCGCCGGCGCGCCGCGCCGATTGTTGCGCGCCAGCGGCGAAGGCATCACGCCATTGACGGCCATCGCGCGCGTGAGTTCGCCGACCAGCAGCGTCCACCCGTTGAGCGCGCCCAGGCCGCTGATCACGACGAACAGCGCGAGCCAGCGCCCGACGCCGGCGGCGGCGAAACGGTCCATCACCAGCGCGAAGGGCGCGTTCGCGGTCGCGAGTTCTTCCTGCGAAATCAACATCATCGGCACGGTCGAAACGACCAGGTAGACCACCGCCGTCAGCAGCGTGCCGGCGATCGTCGCGCGCGGAATCGTGCGGCCCGGATCCTTGACGCGCGAAGCCGGCACGGTCGCCGATTCCAGGCCGAGCATCGCGAACAGCGCAATGGTCGAGGCCGTGACGACGTGACCCAGGTCCACGGGCGCCGTCGGCGGGTGGGCGGTATAGGCCGCGGGTGCGGTCAGCAGCAGCCAGCCACCGAGCAGCGCGACGGCGACCATCGGCAACAACTTCAGCGCGGTGGTCACCACCTGCACGCGGCCGCCGGTGCGCACGCCGAACAGGTTGATGATCACGAAGGTCCACAACAACGCGAGCGCGACCAGCGCCGGCTGCATCGCCGCCACGGACGGAAACACCGCGCCGAGATAGCCAACGACGCCCGTGGCGATCGCCGCGTTGGTGATCCACAGCGAGACCCAGTAGCACCACATCGCGATGAATGCGGGAATGTCGCCGAGCGTCGCGCGAATGAAACCGTAAGGTCCGTCGGCGTTGGGCATCAACCGGGCAAGCCGCGCGAAGACATTCGCCAGCGCCACGCAGCCCAGGACCGTGACCAACCAGCCGATCGTGGCGTTGAAGCCGTACGGCGCCAGGGAGGCGGGCAACAGGAAGATCCCGATGCCGATGGTGTTGCCCACCACCAGCGCGGTGCACATCCAGAAGCCGAGCTTGCGCTGGCCGTCGTCCACCACGTCACTTGCCATTCTGATGCTCCGGGTCCGGCGGACCGCATTCGTCGGGGCCGTCGCAGACCCGTTCCCCACTCTTGATCACCGAGCGTACGTGGCGGAGCACGTCGATGTCGACGATCGGATCGCCTTCCACCGCGATCAGGTCGGCGAACTTGCCGGGCGCGATCGAACCCAGCTCCCCTTCGCGCCCGAGCAGGCGCGCGGACTGGATGGTCGCCGACTGGATCGCCTGCATCGGCGTCATGCCATAACGGACCATGTAGGCGAACTGGCGCGCGTTGTCGCCGTGCGGATAGACGCCGCTGTCGGTGCCGAAGGCGATGTTGACGCCCGCGGCCACGGCCTTGCGGAAGCCGTCGCGCTGGGTCTGCGTGGTCTCGGTGTTCTTGCGCAGCGTGTCCTTCGACCAGCCCTGCGCGCGGCCGACGGTGTCGATGAAATCGCCGTTGTAGATATCGGCCACCAACCAGGTGCCGTGCTGCTTCATCAGCGCGATCGCTTCGTCGTCCATGAGCGAGCCGTGTTCGATCGATCGCGCGCCGGCGCGCGTGGCGCGCTTGATGCCTTCGGCGCCGTGCGCGTGCGCGGCGACGAAGCTGTGGTGTTTCTCGGCCTCTTCGACCGCGGCGCGGATTTCGGCCTCGGTGTATTCCGAATGGCCAGGCTCCGTGCCTTCGGCAAGGACAGCGCCGGTGGCGATGACCTTGATGAAGTCGACGTCGTGATCGAACAGGAAGTTCACCTTCTGGCGCACCTGTTGTTCGTTGTCCGCCACGCCGATGCGGAATTCCGGCGGCACCACGGTGCCTTTCGGCAATCCGGTGATCTCGCCGCCACCGCCGGTCACCGTGATGTAGCCACCGGCGACGTACATGCGCGGGCCGGGAATGAGGCCTGCGTTGATGGCGTTGCGCAGCTGCACGTCGGACAGGCCGCGATACGTGCCGACATCGCGCACGGTGGTGAAGCCTGCGCGCACGGTGTCCCACGCATTCTTCGCGCCGATGAAGGCATCGCGCGCGGGGTTGCTTTTCAACGGCGCACCGGGGTCGGCGGACTGCGCTTCGTCCGACAGATGCGTGTGCATGTCCATCAGGCCGGGTAGCACGGTGTAGCGCGACCAGTCGACGACCTTCGCGTTTTTCGCGAGCGCATCGTTCCAGGGCTCGACACGCACGACGTGGCCCTTCTCGATCGTGATCGCGCGATCGGCGAGTACTTCACCGCGATCGACGTCGACCATGCGGCCGGCGTGCACGACGAAGGTTTGCGCGAACGTCGGCGTCGCGGCGAGCGCCAACAGCAGCGCGGTGAACAGCTTGCTCGGGGTCATTTGGATTCCGGGTGGTAACGGTTGTACTGCTTGAGCAGACGAACCAGGGCATCGTGGTCGATGGCTTTCGCATAGCGCCCGCCTTCGCCGCGCATGTCGCGCGCGGCGACCATCGCGTTGACGATGGCTTCCTCGGTGGCCTGCACGGTGGCTTCGAACAATCCGTCGAGATGATCGTTGCCGATGAACTGCGCGTCGTTCATCTCCTTGTTCGCGGCGGCCGCGGCATTGGCGGTGGAAAACGCAACGAAGATGTCGCCCGATCCATTGCCCGCGTAGCTGCCCATGCGCCCGAGCCCCAGGCTCGCGCGCTTGGCGACGCGGTCGAGTTGGTTCGGCAGCAAGGGCGCGTCGGTGGCGATCACGACGATGATCGAACCGGTATCGCCACCCGGCACGGCGCGTCCTTCCAGCGCGAGCGCCGGATCGGTATAGACGCGATCGTTGCGCAGGTGCTGGCCGACGGGCACGCCGGCGATGCGCAGGGGATCGCGCACGCCGTAATTCGCCTGGACCAGCACGCCGACGGTATATGCGCCCTTCCCTTCGGTGACGCGGCGCGAGGCGGTGCCGATGCCGCATTTGAATTCGTGGCAGATCATGCCGGTGCCGCCGCCGACATTGCCTTCGGCGACCGGACCGCCCTTCGCATCGTGCAATGCCTGCGCGACGTGCTCGGGCTTCACATGGAATCCGTTGATGTCGTTGAGGTGGCCATCCCAGGTTTCGGCGACGACGGGCAGCGACCACCAGTAACCACTGGCATCGGCGCCGCCGGCTTTCACGCGCTCGGCGATCACTGCGTCGCGCACGACGCCGACGCTGTGCGTGTTGGTCAGCACCACCGGCCCTTCGAGCTGGCCCGACTCGGTGATCCAGGTGGTGCCGGTCATCTCGCCGTTGCCGTTGAGCGCGAACCAGCCGCCGAAGACCCAGGTGTCGAACGTTTCGCGACCTCGCGGCAGGATCGCGGTGACCCCGGTGCGCACCTTGTGGCCATCGGGCAGGTCGTCGATCAGCGTGACCTGGCCGACGGTGACGCCCGCGACGTCGGTGATCGCATCGAGCGTGCCGGGCGTGCCGTCGAAAGGCACGCCTAGCGCACGCGCGCGTGGTTCGGCGGCGAGCGCGGACAGCGACGCGGACAAGGCCAGCGCGAACACGACGGTCGAGCGCATCAGTCCCCTCCCTTCAGGAACCTTGTGTACCACCCCAGGTTCCGCATCATGCGGTCACGGAGGTAGCTGGGAACAGTGAGCCCGTGCGATTCGCCGGGATAGACCACCAATTGCGTGGGCACGTCGCGGGAGCGCAGCGCCTGGTACATCTGCTCGGCGCCGAGGCAGGGCACGTTCGCGTCGGCTTCGCCGCACTGGAAGAGCGTCGGTGTCGTGATCCGGTCGCTGTGCAGGAAGGGGAAGCTGGCGCGGTCGTAGACTTCGCGGTTGTCCCAGGGCGTGCCGAGCTCCAGCGTGTATTCGCGGATGTATTGGTCGTGCCCGAACATGCCGTACATGTTCGAGGCGCCGGCGCCGCTGATGGCGGCCTTGAAGCGCTGGTCGCGCGCGATGACGGCGTTGGTCAGGATCGCGCCATAGCTCCACCCGCCGATGCCGAGGCGACCTGGATCGGCGATGCCCATCTCGACGACATGGTCGACGCCCGCCAGCACGTCGCCCGCATCGACATTGCCCCAGTCGGCGTAGATCGCCTTCGCGAAGTCGAAGCCGCGGCCCGAGCCGCCGCGCGGATTCAGCGCAACCACCGCGAAGCCGCGCGCCGCGTAGGCCTGCCAGTCGGCCATGAATTCGTGGCTGAATTGATACACCGGGCCGCCGTGCAATCGCACGATGGTCGGGTAACGATGGCCTTCGACGTAACCGATCGGTTTGACGAGCAGTCCATCGAGCTCCACGCCGCCGTTGCGGTAGTGCAGTTCCTCGACCGGCGCGAGCTGGCGTTGTTCGAGGAAGGTGTTGTGGTCGGCGAGCGTGCGCAGGCCCGCCGGTTCCACTGCGGCGATGTCGTAGGGATGCAGGTCGCCGCCGCCGAGGACGACGATGCGCCCGTCGCGTGAGACGTCGAGGTCGTAATCGAAGCGCGGTCCGGTCGTGAGCGGCGTGACGGTGCCGCTCGCGAGATCGATGCGCGAGAGATGCGTGACAAGCGGTTGCTCAACGAGTGCGTAGACGCTCTTTCCGTCGCCCGACCAGCGCGGCTTGGTGAAGCAGCGGTCGATCGGCGCCGGAATCGACTCGGCGCCCGTCGCGACATCGACGATCGCCAACTGCCACGGCGTGTAGTAGATCCACTTGTCCTCGCCGCTGCGCAGGTAGGCGATCCGCGTGCTGTCGGGACTCCAGGTCGGGCGGGTCTCCCAATACGGATCGAGGTCTGAGCCGGTGAAGGTCGTGAGTTGTCGTTCCTTTGCGCCCGCCTTGGGTTCGACGAGGTAGATGTCGTAGTTCAGATGCCGATCCGGATCGACGCCGCGCTTGGTGACGTAGGCCAGCCACTTTCCGTCGGGCGACCACGCAGGCAGTTGTTCGTCGTGCGCGCCGGGCGTCAGCAATTCGGTTTTGCCGGTGGCGATGTCGAACACGTAAAGGTGCGCGCGCCGCGCGGTGAGATAGCCGACGCCGTCCTCGCGCAGTTGATAGCGCTCGGTGACGATCGGCGGCGGTTGCTTGGGTTCCTTCGCGCCGAAGGGCCGTTCGGGATCGCGGCCGATGAAGGCGATGCGCTTGCCGTCGGGCGAGAGCACGAAGTCGCTGATGTCTTCCCCGAATTTCGTGAGGCGCCTGGCTTCGCCGCCCTTGGCCGGCATCAGCCAGACTTGCGTCTTCGCCTCCTCACCACCGCGATCGAAAAGGAAGGCGATCGATTTGCCATCCGGCATCCACTGCGGACGCGACTCGTCTTTCTTCGGCGTGTCGGTGAGGCGCGTGCGTTTGCCGCTGGCGTAGTCGACCAGCCACAGGTCGGATTGGCTTTTGTCTTCAGTGAGGCTCGCGGCGGTCGCGGTGTAGACGAGCGTGCGGCCATCCGGCGAAAACGCCGGCTCGGTCAGATCGACCAGCTTCGACAGATCGTCGGCGGTGAACGGCGCCTGCGCCTGCGCGGACGCACTAAGCAACGCGAGCAACCAAAGGGCACGCATCACTTGCCTCCCGCGCGCTGGCGGATCAGGGATTGCGCTTCGCGCAGGTAGGTGAGTGTCGCGTCTTTTTCGGGGGCGTCGTTGAAGTCGTCGCGCGCGCTAACGGCTTGGATCATGCGATCGATCCAGGCGATGAAGTAGGCGGCATCGGCGCGCGCGTCGGGCACGGGGCCTTCGAGCCACACGGGGTTGGTCGTCGCGTACGGGTAGAGATCGAGCAACAGGGCATCGGCGCCATCGTTCCAGGCGCGCAGGAGCAGCCAGCCGCCGTGCGGCAAATCGAGCGTACCTTGCGCATCGAAGTGCATGCGCTCGCCGGTGAGGTCGAAACGCTTGACGACTTCGCCGTTGGACACCAGCTCGAGGTGGTCGACCGGCACCGGCGAACGCAGCGCGACGCGGTAGGCCGGATGCTTCGACGCGATCGATTCACCGGGCTTGTGGCCATCGACGAGCAAGCCGAGAAGCGGACCGTTGCTTGCGAAACCCCGCCCGGCCTTGAGCGCAGCGAACACCGCGTCGTCATCGATGCGTCCATGGGTATCGAGGAACACGCGATTCATGCCGACCGGCCCGCGCAGCGACGCGTAATTCGCCATCGTGTCCGAACCCGCGCCCGCGGGGATGCGGTAGCCGAGATTCAAAAGCCGATACCAGACCGACGCCGTCGACTTGTGGTCGGAGAAGCCGACCACTTCCATGTAGTCGACCTTGCCGTGCGCGACATCGGCGGGAAGCGCGTTGGTGAGCGATGCGTCGTTGACGGGATCGGGCACGGTGTCGAACGGATGCACGTAACCGACCAGGCCCTGCTGCGCGTGCGCGAGATCGGCGATCACGCCGTTGTGCGGGAACGGGCTGCCGATCGCGGTGTGGCGATAGGCGGAGAAGTCCGGCGTGATGTAGTGGTCGCGCAGGTTGAGCAGGCCCAGGTGGCCCCAGAAACTGGTGTGGAATTCCTGCGCGTGCGCGATGCGCGGCCGCGTGTCGATCCCCGGCTTGCCGAACCAGGCGATGTCGGGGATGCGCTCTTCCTTGTTGACGATCAGGTTCTCGACCAGGTCGAGGTCCTCCGACTGCGCCTGCCAAGCCAGGTGTTTCGGCGTATTGCGGTAGTGGCCGCCGTAGTTCATGTGGACGTGCAGGTCCGCGCTGATCCAGTCGCCGAATTCCGGCGGCAACGGCTGGGCGGCCAGCGCGACGTCGACGGTGTTGTCGCGGCCGGCGGCGACATTGATGCGCTTGTGCCATAACGCGTTCGCGAATCCATGCTGCACGGTGACCTGCGTCGCGCCAGCGGGAACATCGAGCGAACACGGCGAGGCGCAGTGGAAGTAATGCGCTTCGGTGGCGATCTTTGCGCGATCGAAGCCATCGTCGGCGTGCATCCAGGCCGCGCGCGGCGCATGCGCGCGATCGTCGCTGCCCTGCACCGAGACTCGCGCGGGCATGGGCTTGCCGCCGGCGTCGCGAATGTCGAGCGTCAGCCGCGCGGTCGGCGACAGCGTGCGCAGACGCCTTGCCTCGATCGCACGGCTCGCGCCGCCCAACGGATCCATCACGATCAGTTGCGTGTTGCCATCCGTGCCGGCGTTGCCGATGTAGGCGATGCGCTTGCCGTCGGGCGACCAACGGGCATTGCGGCGTTCCGTCTCGCCGAAGGTCAAGGGCAAGGGCGCGGCGCCTTGCAACGTCGTCAGCCAGAGTTGATGTGTTTGCCGCCCGTGGTAGCTGGCATAGAGGATACGTTTGCCGTCCGGCGCGAACTCGGGGCGCGCATTCCAGCTGGTTTCTTCCGAGAGCACCTTGCGGCGCTTGTCCGGCGCATCGATCGGCACGATCGAGAGATCGCCCGTGCCCCACGCGATTTCAGGATTGCTCACGTACAGCAGCGATTTTCCATCCGGCGACCACGACGGATTGATCGCGTGATCGAACGCGGAGTAGTAATACCGATCGAGCGTGCTGCGGCGTTCGCCGAGGAGGGGATGCGCGTCGTGCAGGCCATCGGCGGCGATGTCGGCGATGAACAGGTTGAAATGCCCCGTGCCTTGCGTCGACACCCAGGCGATGCGGCGCCCGTCGGGCGACAGGCGCGGTTCGACGTTCACCGCGCCGCCCTGTGTCAGCGCCCGTGACGTCCCACTCGCAAGGTCGAGCCGCCACAGTTCGAGCCCGCGCCCGTCGTAGCGCGTGAACACCACGCTGCGTCCATCGCGCGCGACATCGGGCTGGTAGTCGTAGGCACCCTTCGCATGCGTGAGCTCGACCGCCTCATCGTCTCCGATGCGCTGCCGCCACAAGGATCCGCCCATGCTGTACACGAGCGTTTGATTGTCGGGCAGGAAACTCGCGGACGACGGCCCGGTCGTCAATTGCGGGATGTACAACTCGCGCCAGTAATAGTTGTGCGGCAGGTCGACCTGCTTGAGCACCGGTTCGCGCCCGCTCGCCGCGGCGACCGCCGAAGCGGACAGGACGACGAGGCCCGCAATGCGCATCCCCCCGGTGCGCATCGGCCTCAGGCCCCGGCCAAAGCTTGATCGAGGCTGGTGCGCAACAGCGCCATCGCCTCGTCCACTTCATCGCGCGTCACGTTGAGCGGCGGCATGAAGCGCACCGTGCTCGCGCCGCACGAAAGCAGCAGCAGACCGTTGTGGAAGGCGCGCGTCACCACCGCGTCGCACAGCGCGCGTGCCGGCGTGCGCGGGGCATCGTTCTCGATCAGTTCCATGCCGATCATCAGGCCCTTGCCGCGGATCTGGCCGATGCAGGGATAGTCGCGCGCCAGCTCGTTCAGGGCGCCCATGAAGTGCGCGCCGACCGTGGCCGCGTTGCCGACCATGCCGCCTTCCACCAGGTCGATCGTGGCGTTCGCCGCCGCGCAGGCGATCGGGTTGCCACCATAGGTATTGCCGTGCGCGCCGCGCTTCCATTGCGACATCAGGCGCTTCTTCGCGACCATCGCGCCGATCGGCAGACCCGAGCCCAGGCCCTTGGCGAGCGTCATGATGTCCGGCGCCACGCCCCAATGCTGGCTCGCGAACATGCGTCCGGTGCGGCCGGTGCCGGATTGCACTTCGTCGAAGATCAGCAGGATGCCGTGCTCGTCGCACAGCGCGCGCAGGCCGGCGAGGAAGCTGTCGGGCGGAACGATGTAGCCGCCCTCGCCCTGGATCGGTTCGACGAGGATGGCCGCCACTTCCGACGGCGGCACGCTGCGTTCGAACAACATGCGGATGTAGTCGAGCGCCGCGACACCTTGATCGTCGCCGGCGAACAACGGCCGATAGGCATTCGGATATGGCACGTGCACCACGCCCGGCATCGTGGCGAAGAAGCCCTTCTGTTGCGTGTACTTGCTGGAAGTGAACGCGAGCGAGCCCATCGTGCGTCCGTGGAAGCCGCCGAGGAAACCGATGAAACGCGAGCGTCCGGTCACGTAGCGCGCGAGCTTGATCGCTGCTTCCACCGCTTCGGTGCCCGACTGGCACAGGAAACTCATCGCCGGCTCGCCCATCGGCGCGATGCGCGCCAGGCGTTCGCCGAGCCCGGTCATCTGTTCGTGCCAGTAATCGCTCGAGATATGCAGGAACTTGCTGGCTGCACCCTGCACTGCCGCGACGACCTGCGGATGCGCATGGCCCGTGCTGCACACCGCGATGCCCGCGGCGAAATCCAGGAAGCGGTTGTCGTCGACATCCCACACTTCCGTGCCGCGGCCATGCGACATCACGAACGGGTAGTCGCGCGGATACGACGGCGAAATGACTTCGGCATCGCGCGCGAGCATCGCCTGCGCGTTGGGGCCGGGAAGCGGAGTGCGGATGTGTTCGGAGGACATGGGCGATCCGGTCAGGGGGTGGGCAGCACGACGGGGCGTGCGTGGGCCGCGCGGGTGCGCGCATGCAGCGCGCGCAGGGTGTCGAGTTCGAGCGGCGTGGGCGGCGGCACCTGCGTGACGACGTCGGCCACGTTGAGCGGCCAGCCGATCGCCTTGCGGGCTTCGTCGACGGTTGCGTCTTCGAACAACGCGCTCAGTTGCAATTCGTCGGTGGTCGGGTGCGGCGTGAGGATGCCGAAGTCGGTGATCACCGCGCGCGGGCCGCCACCCTGCGCGGTGCCACGTGCGCGCGCGCCGTGACCCCGGCCGAAGCCGGCGGTCGTGCGGAAATCCAGTTGCCCGACGAAGCTGCGTGGCGTCGCCTTCAAGAGCACGAAGGTTTCGCGCACGTGCGCCGCGATCTCCGGCGCGCCCCCTGCACCGGGCAAGCGTGTCGACGGCGCCTCGTAATCGCCGATGACGGTGCTGTTCAAGTTGCCGAAGCGATCGATCTGCGCCGCGCCGAGGAATCCGACGTCCACGCGGCCGGCCTGCAGGTAGTACGCGAACACTTCCGGCATCGGCACGACGAAGGCCGCGGTCTCCGCCAATTCGCCATCGCCGATCGACAGGGGCAGTACATCGGGCTTGGTGCCGATGGTGCCGGATTCGTAGATCAGCACGATGTCGGGCGCGTGCGTGAGGCGCGCGAGGTTGCAGGCCGCGCTGGGCAAGCCGATGCCGACGAAGCAGACGCAGCGATCGCGCAGCATGCGTGCGGCGGCGACGGTCATCCACTCATCGCGCGTGGCCTCGGTCATGCGGCGTGCCTGTCGAGCATTGCGAGGAAAGCCGCGTGGTCTGCCGTCTCCAGCACATGCGCCTGCATCCACGCCGCGAACGCCTCGCGCTCGCGCGCGATCGCATCCCAGCGCTGGTAGAACGCGTTGTCGCGCGCGTAGTAGCCCTGCGCATAGGACGGATATGCGCCGCCGGGACAATGCACGACGGCGGTGACGATCCAATGCGGCAGCACGATGCCGTTCATGGCCGGCGGCAATGCGTCGACGATTTCTTCCACGGTAACGATCAACTTCGTCGCCGCCATCGCCGCTTCGCGCGCCGCGCCGACGATGCCGTGCAGTGCGACGTTGCCCGCGCGGTCGGCGCGTTGCGCGTGGAGGATCGTGACGTCCGGATTGAGCGCGGGCACCGCGGCCAGGCGTTCGCCGGTGAACGGGCATTCCACGCGCTTCACGCGCGGATTGACCTTGTCCAGGTCGTTGTCGAGATAACCGCGCAACACGCCGAACGGCAGGCGCGCCGCACCGGCGCAGAACGCCGCGACCATGCCGGCGTGGCTGTGTTCGTCGAGTTCCAGCCGCCTCGGCCATTGGTGTTCGGCCGCGTCGCGCAGGCGATGCAACGACCCCACGCCGGGATTCCCGCCCCAGGAGAATGTCAGCTTGCGCGCGCAACCCATCCCGATCAGTTGGTCGTAGATCAGGTCCGGCGTCATGCGGATCAGATGCAGATCGCGCTTGCCCTGCCGAATCAACTCATGGCCCGCGGCGAACGGGATCAGGTGCGTGAAGCCTTCCAGCGCGACGCTCGCGCCGTCGGCGACGTGCGCGGCGATCGCATCGCGGAGCGAAAGCGCCTGCACGCGTGGCTTACTCCACCACCGTGCGCGATTGCTCGCGCAGGTATTGCTGCAGGTAGTAGAAGGACGCGATCGCCTTGCCCGTCGATCCCGATCCCTTCCAGCCGCCGAAGGGCTGGTAGCCCGGCCACGCGCCGGTCGTCGCGCCTTGCGGACGATTGGCGTAGGTGACGCCCGCTTCGATATGGTCCTGGAACCACGGTACTTCGTCGGGACCGCCATAGAAGCCGGCGGTGAGGCCCATGTCGGTGTCGTTGGCCAGGCGCATCGCGGCTTCGCGATCGGTGTAGCGGTGCAGCATCACGATGGGCAGGAACATCTCCTGCTTCCACAGCGGATGCGAGAGATCGGCTTCGGCCAGCACCGGTTCGACGTAATAGCCGCGCGAACCACCGTTTTCGCGAATCTGCTTGCCGCCGCGCAACAAGCGCGCGCCGCCGGCTTCGAGGTCGAGCACGTAGCGTGCGTAATTCGCGTAGGCGTTCGCGTTGACCACGGGGCCGAGCCAGTGCTCGCGTTGGCGCGCATCGCCGATGCGGATGGCGTCGATTTGCGCGACGAGTTTTTCGATCAACGCATCGGCGACGGATTCGTGCACGTACAGGCGCGACAGCGCGGAACACTTCTGCCCGCCCATGCCGAACGCCGAGCGCGCGATGCCCGCCGCGGCGCGATCCAGATCCGCCTTCTCGGTCACGATGCAGGGATTCTTGCCGCCCATCTCCGCGATGCACGGCCGCGGATACGCACCGCCCGCCATCTGTTGCATGAGGTTGCGGCCCACCGGAACCGAACCGGTGAACGTGATGCCTGCGGTCAGCGGATGCTTCGCGAGTGCCTCGCCCGCTTCGCGACCGCTTCCCGACAAATAGTTGAACGTGCCCGCGGGGAAGCCCGCGTCGCGCAGCACTTCGGCGAGCAGGCGCCCCGACCACGGTGTGTCGGTCGCCGACTTGAACACGACGGTGTTGCCCGTCACCAACGCGGCGGCCACGGGTCCGCCGGCAAGCGCGAACGGGAAATTGAAGGGCGCGATGACCACCCACGGGCCATAGGGCCGCATCACGCTGCGATTGTGCGAGGCCATGCCTTCGATCGGATCGTCGGGCAGCGGGTTGTCGAAGCCGGCGTGTTTTTCGAAGTCGTCCGCGTAGTGGTGGAAGAAGTCGACGGTTTCCTGCGCTTCGCCGAGTGCCTCCATGCGGTTCTTGCCGACTTCGAGCGTGAGCGCCGCGGCGATGTCGTAAACGCGTTGCTGCATCAGGTCGCCGGCCTTGCGAAGCAGCGCGGCGCGCGCGGCGACGGGCAACGCACGCCAGGCCGGATACGCGGCGTGCGCGGCGCGCATCGCGGCATCGACGTCGCCCGCATCGGCGAGCGGGAACTCACCGATGACCAGGCTGGTGTCGATCGGCGTGTGTTTCGCGCTCCACTTCGCCGGCTGTCGGTCCGCGCCGTCGACGAACAGCGGATGCCGCTCGCCGAAGCGCGCTTCCAGGCGCGCGAGCGCGGCCTCGAACTGCACGTGCATCTCCGCCGGCGGGTTGAACATCGTCGCGTAGGTCAGGCGAAAACTCATCGGGATACCTCGACGGGGGTCGATGCGAAATGGTGGGCGAGCAGGCGGTCCAGCAGCGCGAGGGCGTCGGCGAGTTCGGCTTCGTCGATGACCAGCGGTGGCGCAAGCAGGATGAGGTTGCCGCGCGTGGCGAAGGACACGCCTTCGGCCATCGCGGCAGCGACCAGCGCCTTCAGCGCGGGCGGTGTTTGCGGCCACGGCGCGAGCGGCTCGCGGGTGTGGCGGTCGGCGACGAGTTCGATCACGACGAACAAGCCATGTCCGCCGCGCACGTCGCCGATGACCTCGTGCCGTTGCTGCAGGCGCGTGGCTTGCGCGAAGAGCCGCGCGCCGAGCGTGCGCGAACGTTCGATCAGATCTTCTTCGTCATAGGCCTCGAGCGCGGCGACACCCGCGGCGCACGCGAGCGGATGCCCGCAATACGTCAGGCCCGTGTAGAGCATTTCGTGTTCGATGCGGGCGGCGACCTCGCGCGACAGGACGACCGCACCCAGCGGCACGGCGGCGCCCGTGAGCCCCTTGGCGAGTGTCATCAGGTCCGGGCGACCGGCTTCGCCGTGGCGCTGCCAGGCGAACCATTCGCCGCAGCGGCCGAAGGCGCTCATCACTTCGTCGGCGATCAACAGCACATCCCGTTTCGCGGTCGCGCGGCGCAACGCGGGCCAATACGTGTCGGGCGCGACGATGCCGTTGGTGCCGGCGTTGGGTTCCATCAACACGGCCGCGACAGCGTCGGCGCCCATCGCATCGATGCGTTGCGCAACCGCGTCCGCGGCGCGCAGGCCGCATTCATCGGGATCGCGGCTGCCGAACGGACAGCGATACGCATAAGGCGGCGGCACGTGTTGGACGCCGAGCGCACCGGCATCGACCTGCTGCTGCGTGCGCGTGTCGCCCGACAGCGCCATCGCCAGGTGCGTGGCCCCGTGATACGAGCGATCGCGCGCGATCACCGCGCCGCGCGGCTTGCTCGAGGCCTGCCGCGCGATCTTCACCGCGTTTTCGTTGGCATCGGCGCCGCCGAGGGTAAAAAACACGCGGCCGCCTTCGAAGCCGGAGCGTTCGAGCAGCATTTCGGCCAACTGCGCCCGCGGCTGTGCGCCCCACGCATTGCTGACGAAACACAGGCGGTCGGCCTGCGCCCGGATGGCGGCGACCAATTTCGGATGCTGGTGCCCGAGGTTGCTGCACTCGGCCAGGCTGCTCATGTCGAGGATCGTGCGGCCGTCGGCCAAGTGCAGCCGCGCACCCGAGCCGCCGACGACCGTCGGCGCACGCCAGTCGGCCTGGACCGACCAGCTATGCAGGACCGAATGGCGTTCGTCGATCGACATCGCGACAGCCTCGCATGCCCGGGTTTGTGCGCTATGCGCACGCTCTGTGCGTATTGCGCACCACTCTATGAAGCACTTACCCTCGTCGTCAATCCGCCTCATCAGGGTACGGGCAAGCATGGCGAAGTCAGCACGCAGCCAACCGGCGTTCGACGACAGTCGCGACTACGTCCAGTCGCTCGCGCGCGGATTGTCGGTGTTGCGGGCCTTCGACGCCGAACACACGCGCCTGAGCCTGGCCGAGATCGCGCATCGCGCCGGCACCTCCCGCGCCGCCGCGCGGCGCCTGATCATGACCCTCGAACACCTGGGCTACGTGCGCCTGAGCGGGCGCGAATACGTGCTCAGCCCGAGCGTGCTCGAGTTGGGCTTCGGCTACCTGGGCTCGCTCAACCTCACCGACCTGGCGCAGCCCCTGCTCGAAGAACTCGCGCGCGCGGTGAACCAGAGCAGTTCGATGGCGGTGCTGGACGGACAGTCGATCGTCTACGTTGCGCGCGTGCCCGGCCGGCGGATCATGAGCGTGACGCTCGGCGTCGGCGCGCGCCTGCCGGCTTCCTCCGCATCGATGGGGCGCGTGCTGCTGTCGGGCCTCGACGACGCCGCGCTCGACGCCTGGCTCGCGCAATGCACGCCGGCCAAGCTCACCGCACACACCGTGACCGACCTGCATCGCCTGCGCCGCATCGTCGAAGACGTGCGCCGGCAGGGGCATTCGTGGGTCGAACAGGAACTCGAACTCGGACTGTGTTCGCTCGCAGTGCCCGTGCGCAATGGCGAGGGCCGTGTTGCCGCGGCGATCAACGTGAGCATGCCCTACCACCCCGACGTCGAACGCGAAGCCACGCGCGAGATCCTGCCGCACCTGAAGCTCACGGCGGCGGCGATCGAAGGTTGCGCGCCATCGCATCGGTTGCCGGCGGTGGCTGCGTGAACGCCACGCGCGCCGTCTGGCTCTGCGACGGCGTGCGGACGCCCTTCGGCCGGCATCGCGGGGGCCTGTCGACGGTGCGCACCGATGATCTGGCGGCGCTGCCGTTGCGCGAGTTGATCGCGCGCAATCCGCGACTCGATCCCGCCGCCATCGACGATGTGATCCTCGGTTGCGCGAACCAGGCCGGCGAAGACAACCGGAACGTCGCGCGCATGGCTGCCCTGCTCGCGGGCCTGCCGGTATCGGTGCCCGGCGTGACGGTGAATCGGCTCTGCGCGTCGGGGCTGGAAGCCGTGGGCCAGGGTGCGCGGGCGATCGCGCTGGGCGAAGCGGAGATTGTGCTCGCCGGGGGCGTCGAAGGCATGTCGCGCGCGCCCTACGTGCTTTCAAAAGCCGATGCGCCCTTCTCGCGCGAACAGGCGCTCGAAGACACCACGCTCGGCTGGCGCTTCGTGAATCCGGCGATGCGCGAGGCGCACGGCGTGGATTCGATGACGCAGACCGCCGAACACCTGGCGCGCGAACACGCCATCGCGCGCGAAGACCAGGATGCTTTCGCGTTGCGCTCGCAACAGCGCGCCGCGCGGGCGATCGCGGCGGGTCGCTTCGCCGAGGAATTGATGCCCGTGGGCACCTGCGTTGCCGACGAACAACCGCGCAGCGACACCACCCGCGAAAAGCTCGCCACGCTCGCACCGCTGCTCGGTGCGCAGGGCACGGTGACCGCGGGCAACGCCTCCGGCCTCAACGACGGCGCATGCGCGTTGCTGCTCGCTTCGGACGACGCGGTCGCACGCCATGGGCTCACGCCGCGCGCGCGCATCCTCGGGATGTCCGCCGCCGGCGTGCCGCCGCGCACCATGGGGCTCGGGCCCGTGCCTGCGATCGAACGCCTGCTGCAACGCCTCCGCCAGGACCTGGACGACTTCCAGGTCGTGGAGATCAACGAGGCCTTCGCCGCGCAGGTGCTCGCCTGCACGCGCGCGCTGGGCCTGCCCGACGACGCGGCGCGCGTGAACCCGAACGGCGGCGCGATCGCGCTCGGCCATCCGCTCGGGGCCAGCGGCGCGCGCCTGGCCCTGACGGCGATGCAGGAGTTGCGGCACATGCGCGGGGGGCGGGCCCTCGTGGCAATGTGTGTCGGCGTCGGACAGGGCGTGGCCCTGGCCATGGAGCACGTCGCATGAGCGTTCACTCCGCTTCGCTTCCATCGATCGCCGCGCTGCGGCGCACCGTGGCCCAGGACCCGAGTGGTTGGCTGGCGCTGGGCGATCGCCTGTTCGCATCGGGCGATCTGGCCGGCGCGGACGCGGCCTACGTCGAACACGTGCGCCACGCGAGCAGGGACCCCACGCTCCTGCGCGCCGGTGCCGCGCTCGCGCAGAACCGCATCCCCGAAGCCGAAACCCAGTTGCGCGCGCATCTGCAACGCGCGCCGACCGACGTCGCCGCGATCCGCATGTTCGCCGAACTCGCCGCGCGCCTGGGTCGGTTGGAAGAATCCGAACATCTGCTCGCGCGTGCGCTCGAACTCGCACCGAGCTTCCACGCCGCGCGCCTGCATTACGCGCTCGTGTTGAATCGCGGCAACAAGCCCACCGACGCTTTGGCACAGATCGAGCGCCTGCTGCGCGTGGATCCGCACAACCCCGGTTATCGCAACCTGCATGCGGTGGTGCTGTGCCGCATCGGCGAATACACGCGCGCGCTGGACATCTATGCGCGCCTGCTGCGCCAGTACCCGGCGCAGACCAAGATCTGGATGAGCTACGGCCACGCGCTGAAAACCGAAGGACGACAGGAGGAGGCCATCGCCGCATACCGGCGATGCATCGCGCTCGATCCGTCCTTCGGTGAAGCATGGTGGAGCCTGGCCAACCTCAAGACCTTTCGTTTCGGCCAGGCCGACCTGGCGACGATGCGCCGCCAGCTCGAAAACACCGCGCTGCCCGCCGAGCACCGCTTCCATCTCGAATTCGCGCTGGGCAAGGCGCTCGAGGATGCAGGCGAACATGGCGAATCGTTCGCGCATTACGACAACGGCAACCGGCATCGCCGCGAAACGGCGTACTACAGCCCCGCGGACAACACCGCGCGCGTGCGCCTGATCAAGCGGACATACACCCGCGAGTTTTTCGCGCAGCGCGCAGGCAGCGGCAGCGATGCGAACGACCCGATCTTCATCGTCGGCATGCCGCGCGCGGGTTCGACGCTGATCGAACAGATCCTCTCCAGCCACTCCGCCGTCGAAGGGACGATGGAGTTGCCCGAGATCATCGCGATGACGCGCGAGCTGCGCCGTTGCCTGGACACCGCGCAATCCAAGCCGTACCACGAAGCGCTGGCGGCGCTGGATCCGGCGCGTCTGCGGGAGCTGGGCGAGGACTACCTCGAACGCACGCGCATCCACCGCAAGTCCGGCGCGCCCCGCTTCATCGACAAGATGCCGAACAACTTCGCGCACATCGGCCTGATCCAGCTGGCCCTGCCCAACGCGAAGATCATCGACGCGCGCCGCCATCCGCTGGCGTGCTGCTTCTCCAACTTCAAGCAGCATTACGCGCGCGGGCAGAACTTCAGCTACGGGCTCGACGACATCGGCCGGTATTACCGCGATTACGTCGACCTGATGGCGCACTTCGACGACGTGCTGCCCGGCCGCATCCATCGCGTGTTCTACGAACGCATGGTCGCCGACACCGAAGGCGAAGTCCGCCGCCTGCTCGATTACCTGGGCCTGCCCTTCGAGGCGGGCTGCCTGCGCTTCTACGAAAACGATCGCCCCGTCCGCACCGCGAGTTCCGAACAGGTGCGCCGGCCGATCTACACCGATGGCGTCGACCAATGGCGCCATTACGAACCCTGGCTCGATCCGCTCAAGGCGGCATTGGGCCCCGTGCTCGAGGCTTATCCGACGTAACGCTGTCGTAATCGATCGATTCCACTACTTGGGAGGGGAGCTGGATGCATCGTTCAAGACTGACATCGCCACGCAATCGATTCGCGTGCAAGCCCGTTCGCTTGCCGCTGGTTGCCGCCATCTACCTCGCCTTCGGCTCCGCTCTCGCGCAGGAGGCGCAACCGCCGCCGGCGCAGGCCGCCACGCAGACGCCCGTGCTCGACACCGTCACGGTGACCGCGCAAAAGCGCTCCGAGGACGTGCAGAAGGTGCCGATCAGCATCCAGGTGCTGGGCAAGGAAAAACTCGACGAGCTGGACCTGAAGGACTTCCAGGACTACGCGGCCTACGTGCCCGCACTGTCCTTCGATACCGGTGAAGGCGGCGGCTCGGTGCCGTACATGCGCGGCGTGGCCAGCGGCGAAAACAGCAACCACTCCGGCCCGCAGCCCAGCGTCGGCGTGTACTTCGACGAACAGCCGACGACGACCATCGGCGGCGTGCTCGACATCCACCTGTACGACATCGACCACGTCGAAGCGCTCGCCGGCCCGCAGGGCACGCTGTACGGCGCCAGTTCGCAGGCGGGCACGCTGCGCATCATCACGCGCAAGCCGGACAAGGAAGCGTTCTCCGCCGGCTATGCATTCGGCGCGAACCAGTTGACCGGCGGCGACAACGGTTTCGTCGCCGAAGGCTTCGTCAACGTGCCGCTGGGCAAGAACGCCGCGGTCCGCGTCGTCGCCTGGGACAAGAAGGACGCCGGCTACGTCGACAACAAGCCGGCCACGCGCACCTTCCCGTCATGGGATGCCGATTCGGGCGGCAACGGCACGATCACCAACGTCGGCACCGTCGCCGAAGACAACTACAACGACATCTTCACCCGCGGCGCGCGTGCGGCGCTGAAGTTCGACTTCAACGAGAATTGGTCGGTCACGCCGATGGTGATGACGCAGAAGACCGACAGCTACGGCAACTTCGCCGGCGACGATCACCTGGGCGACTACATCGTCAACAAGTACTACCCGGAAAGCGCGCAGGAAGACTGGACCTCGGCGACGCTGACCGTCGAAGGCAAGATCGGCAACTTCGATCTCACCTACGCCTACTCGCACCTGCGGCGCGAGATCGATTCGGAGTTCGACTACACCGATTACTCGTTCTGGTACGACAGCATCGACGGCTCCGGCGCGTATTTCTACGACGATTCTGGCGCGATCATCAATCCTTCGCAGGTGATCATCGGCGTCGACAAGTACACCAAGCAGAGCCACGAGTTGCGCATCGCATCGCCCTCCGACGAGGCCTTCCGCTTCGTCGCCGGCGTGTTCTTCCAGAAGCAGACGCACGATATCCAGCAGCAATACAAGATCGTCGGCGACCTGGCCTCCGACCTGGAAGTGACGGGCTGGCCCGACACGATCTGGCTGACCGAACAGGGACGCCGGGACGAGGACCAGGCGGCGTTCGGCGAGATGTCGTACGACTTCAACCCGAAGTGGACCGCCACCATCGGCGCGCGCTACTTCCGCTACGACAACAGCCTGCGCGGCTTCTTCGGATACAGCGACGGCTACAGCAGCAACTACGGCGAAGCGCTGTGCTTCAACCCGATGCCCTACCACGGCGCGCCGTGCGTGAACATCGACAGCGTCGTCAAGAAGAGCGACACGATCTATCGCGCCAACCTGACCTACCACATCGACGAGAACAAGCTGATCTACGGCACGTGGTCCGAAGGTTTCCGCCCCGGTGGTTTGAACCGCAACGGCACCGTCGGCCCCTACCTGCCCGATTACCTGACCAACTGGGAATTGGGTTGGAAGACGATGTGGCAGGACAATCGCCTCGCCTTCAACGGCGCGCTGTTCCAGGAAAACTGGGACGACATCCAGTACTCATTCCTGCCGCCGAGCGGATCGGGGCTCACGGTCATCCGCAACGCGGGCAACGCACGGGTGCGCGGCCTGGAAATGGACCTGAGCTGGGCGGCGACCTACAACTTCCGCGTCAACGGTGGCGTGGCGTTCTACGACGCGGAGTTGACCAAGGAGTACTGCGGCTTCAACGACCTGGCCGGCAATCCGGTCACCAGTTGCCCGGCGGGGACCGTGAATCCGAACATCCCGGACGATCCGCTCGACGATGAGGTGGTCGACGGCCCGCAGGCGCCGGTCGGCACGCGATTGCCGGTGACGCCGCGCTTCAAGGCCAACGCCACGGGGCGCTACGCCTTCGACATCGGCAGCATGGAGTCCTACGTGCAGGGCTCGCTGGTGCATGTGGGAAGCCGCGCTGCCGCGTTGACGCGCGAGGATCTGGCGGCGTTCGGCGAACTCGATGCCTACACGCAGGTCGATTTCTCCTTCGGCGTGAAGCGCAACAACTGGTCGCTCGACTTCTTCCTCAAGAACGCGTTCGACGAACACGCCGAACAGACCCGCTTCGCGCAATGCGCCACCGACACCTGCGGCGGCCAGTCCTACACGGTGCACGGGATTCCGCGCAGCATCGGCTTCCGGTTCTCGCAGGAGTTCTGAGCGACACGCCCAACCCGGTGGCGGCCCTGCCGCCACCGGTTTTTTTTCACCTCGCAAAAAGGATTGCCCGATGACCCGCACCTTGCTGAGCGCGCTGCTCGCCCTGGCGATCGCCGCGCCCTGCACCGCTTCCGCCATCACGCCCGAACAGGCGCGCGCGCGGGAGATCTATTCGACGCTGATTTCGTACAACACGGCCGCCGGCAACGGCCAGGTGCCCGTGATGGGCGCGTGGCTGGCCAAGCAATTCCGCGACGGCGGATTTCCCGATGCCGACATCCACCTGCTCCCGGTCGGCGAAACCGCATCGCTGGTGGTGCGCTACCGCGGCGACGGCAGCGGCGGAAAACCCATCCTCCTGATGGCGCACATGGACGTCGTCGCCGCCGATCCGAAGGACTGGACGCGCGATCCCTTCAAGCTGGTCGAGGAGAACGGCTACTTCTTCGGCCGCGGCACCAGCGACGTCAAGGACGGCATCGCGACCTTGACCGCCACGTTCCTTCGACTGAAGAAGGAAGGCTTCGTGCCGACGCGCGATCTCATCATCGTCTTCACCGGCGACGAGGAAACCGAGATGGCGACGACGCGCGACCTGACGACCACGCATCGCGCGCTGATCGACGCCGAATACGCGCTCAACGCCGACGGCGGTGGCGGTACGCTCGAAGAAGACGGCACCGCGCGCTCCTTCAGCGTGCAGACGGCGGAGAAGACCTACGCCGACTTCGAACTCACCACGCACAACCCGGGCGGGCACAGCTCCAAACCCATGCCGAGCAATGCGATCTATGAACTCGCCGATGCGCTCAAGCAGGTGCAGGCCTACGCGTTCCCGGTGATGTGGAACGACACGACGGTCGCGGAGTTGCGCGCCGAAGGCAAGGTGGCGCCGGGACCGATCGGCGCGGCGATGGCGGCCTTCGCGAAGGACCAGCACGATGCGAAGGCGGTCGCCACGCTGGCAGCCGACCCCGGCAGCGTCGGGCGCATCAAGACCACGTGCGTGGCGACGATGCTGCGCGGCGGACACGGGCGCAACGCGCTGCCGCAATCGGCCACCGCGAACATCAACTGCCGCATCTTCCCGGGCACGGCGGTGGACGATGTGCGCAAGACCTTGCAGGACATCGTGGGCAAGAAGGTCGAAGTGACGACGATCGGTTCCCCGATCGCCACCGACGCCTCGCCGCTGCGGCCCGACGTGATGGAAGCCGTGACGCGCGCGGTGCACACGCTGTATCCGGGCATCGAGGTGGTGCCGAACCAATCCTCGGGCGCGACGGACGGGATGTACTTCCGTGCGGCGGGCATTCCGACCTATGGCGTCGGCGGGATGTTCATGAAGGACAGCGACGGGTTCGCGCATGGGCTCAACGAGCGCGTGCCGGTGAAGGGCTTCTACGACGGGCTCGATTACTGGCACGTGTTGTTGACGGACCTGGGCGGCAAGCACTGAGTCGCAGCGACGCGCATAAAAAAAACGGCGGCCGAAAGGCCGCCGTTTTTCGTTTCGCGAAGTGCGTTGCTTACTTCACGCCGTGCATCAGCTTCTGGATCAAGGGCGCGATCAGGAACAACAACACGCCGCCCACCATCAGGATGATGAAGCCCTGCGTATAGCTGGCGTAGGCCGAGTCCACCGTCATGCCGGTCTCGCCGCTCGCATGGCTGGCGAAGATGCCCGACAGGTTGTTGCCGATGCCCGTCGACAGGAACCAGCCACCCATGCCGAAGCCGACCAGGCGCACCGGGGCGAGCTTGGTCGTCATCGACAGACCGATCGGCGACAGGCACAGCTCGCCCACCGACTGGATGACGTAGACCATGAACAAGGTCCAGAACGGAATCTTGCCGGCCGCATCGACCATGCCCGACAACGCCGCCATCAGCAGCAGGAACGCCAGGCCGTTGAAGATGATGCCGATGCCGAACTTGCGCGGGATCGACGGGTTGTGGCGACCCATCTTGATCCACGTCCATGCCACCACCGGCGCGAGCGTGATGATCGCCAGCGAGTTCACCGACTGAAACCAGCCCACCGGGAAGATCCAGCCGCCGAAGGTGCGGTTGACGATCTTTTCGGCGAGGAAGTTGAACGAGCTGCCGGCCTGTTCGAAGAAACACCAGAACAGGATGTTGAAGGTGAAGATGATCAACATCGCGATGGCGCGGTCGCGCGCGGTCTTTCCGTCGCGGATGCCTTCCACCAGCAACATGCCGCACAGGCCCAGGAACAGCACCGTCAGCACGCCCTGCAGCTTCGCCGCATCGATGGCGAGCAGGAAGTAGTACACCGGGATCGACGCCAGGCAGAACAGCAGCACATACAGCACCTTGTGCTTGCCGCCCGACCCTTCCGCGGGACGACCGATGTTGCCGAGCTGGCGACGGCCGAACCAGAACCACACCAGGCTGATCAGCATGCCGATGCCGGAAACGATGAAGACGATCTTGTAGGTCGGCAAGCTCGGCGTGCCGCCGAACATGTGCTCGGCCATCCAGCCGGTCAGCAGCGGCGCGACCATCGCACCCAGGTTGATGCCCATGTAGAACAGGGTGAAACCCGAATCGCGGCGCTGGTCGGCCTGCGAATACAACGCACCGACCATCGTCGAGATGTTCGGCTTGAACAGGCCGTTGCCCGCGATGACCGTGGCCAGGCCGATCTTGAACACTGTCTGGTCGGGGTAGGCGATCATGAACAGGCCGGCGGACATCACCACCGCGCCGAGCAGGATCGAACGTTGGTAACCGATGACGCGGTCGGCGATGTACCCTCCGAAGATCGCCGCGGCGTACACCAGTGCGAGGTACGCGCCGTAGATGCGGCTCGCCGGTGCCTGGCCTTCGCCGGCGCCCGCGAAGAACTCCTGCACGATGTACAGCGTCAGCGCCCAACGGATGCCGTAGAACGCGAAGCGCTCCCAGAACTCCGTCATGAACAACATCCACAACGGCCTGGGATGCCCCAGGACCTGTCGGAATTCCGGAATGGGCGCGCTCGCGCCCGATGTCGCCGCTGAACTCATGCGGTGGCCCCTGATGGTGGATCGATGGGTGCGCCTGCCGGGATGGCAGGCAATCCTGTCGAGGTTTACCGGCTCCGGCGGAGCCCGTCAAACCGGAAATGTGTGATGTTGCAGCGCATCACGCCGCCACCCGCATTCAGGCGGACGGCGGTCCGTAGCCGGGAAGACCGATCACCGTGCGGACTTCGAACAATTCCGGGAAGAAGGTGAGTTCCAGCGCCTGCTTGAGGAAGCCGACGCCGCTCGACCCACCGGTGCCTTTCTTGAACCCGATGATCCGCATCACCGTGCGCATGTGGCGGAATCGCCACAGCTGGAACTGCGTTTCCAGGTCGACGAGGTCCTCGCACAGGTGGTACGCCTCCCAGTGCGCCTTCGTGCCCTCGTAGATCGTTTCGAACACCGGCACCAGGTCCGGCGCGAACACGTGCGGCTCCGACCAGTCGCGTTCCAGGAACTTCGCCGGCACCGGATGGCCATGGCGCGCGAGGTACATCAGCGCCTCGTCGTAGAGGCTCGGCGCTTCGAGCGCGTCCTTCAGGCGCGCCTGCCCTTCGGGGTCGTGGGCGAACACGCGCAGCATCTGCGCATTCTTGTTGCCCAGCAGGAATTCGATGGTGCGGTACTGCAAGGACTGGAAGCCCGACGAAGGCCCGAGGATCTCGCGGAATTCCATGTATTCCGACGGCGTGAGCGTCTCGAGCACCGACCACATTTCGGTCAGCTGGCGCAGCACCTGTTTGCAGCGCGCGAAGATTTTCTGGCACGGCTCCAGGCGGTCGGCGCGCAGGTGCGCGATGGCCGCCGACAGCTCGTGGACGAGCAGCTTCATCCACAGCTCCGAGACCTGGTGCTGGACGATGAAGAGCAGTTCGTCGTGGTGCGGCGGCGTGGACAGCGGTTGCTGCGCCGAGAGCAGGCGCCCGAGCTGCAGGTAGCCCCCATACGTCATCCGGCCTTCGAGATCGGTGTGGATGCCGGCCTCGAGGGGGCGCTGGTTTTGGGCCCCGGCGTTGTCTTCAATGCTCATGCGGGAAGGGTATCATCCGGGGTTCCTGTCGCCCGAGCCGAAGTCCGCATGACCCTCGCCGCACAGTTCCAGATCGAATACCTGCAGTACCTCGGTCCCGACGGCAAGGCCGTCGCCGATCTGCCGCAGGCCTTCCGCGATGCATCGGCCCTGGTGCCGCTGTTCAAGCAGATGTTGTACGTGCGCACCTTCGATGCGAAGGCCATCGCGCTGCAACGCACCGGCAAGCTGGGCACCTACGCCAGCTGCCTGGGCCACGAAGCCACGCACGTGGGCATCGGCGCGTCGATGGCGCCCGAAGATGTCTTCGCGCCCAGTTACCGCGAGTACGGCGCGCAGTTCATGCGCGGCGTCAAACCGCGCGAAGTCCTGATGTACTGGGGCGGCGACGAACGCGGCAACGATTTCTCCGGCCCGAAGCACGACTACCCGTGGTGCGTGCCGATCGCCACGCAATGCCTCCACGCGGCCGGCGCCGCGCTCGCCTTCAAGTTGCGCGGCGAGAAGCGCGTGGCCGTCACCTGCTGCGGCGACGGTGGCAGTTCGAAGACCGATACGTACGCGGCGATCAACTCGGCCGGCGCGTACAAGCTGCCCTTCATCCAGTGCATCATCAACAACGGCTGGGCGATCTCGGTGCCGCGCAATTCGCAGACCGGTGCGCAGACGCTCGCGCAGAAGGGCCTGGCCGGCGGCCTGCATTGCCTGCAGGTGGACGGCAACGACCTGATCGCCGTGCTCGAAGGCATGCGCCGCGCCGTGGCGCGCGCGCACAGCGGCGAAGGCGGCAGCGTCATCGAATTCATGACCTATCGCCTGCACGACCACACCACCGCCGACGACGCGCGCCGCTATCGCGACGAGGCCGAGGTCAAGGACGCGTGGACGCGCGATCCGATCCCGCGCCTGCGCACCTACCTCACCGCCGCCGGCGCCTGGAACGAAGCGCAGGAAACCGCGTGGATCGAGGAGAGCGCCAAGCTCGTCGACGTGGAGATCAATGCGTACCTGGAATTGAAGGTGCAGCCGGTGACCGCGATGTTCGATTTCCTCTACGCCGACCCACCGCCCGACCTGCTCGCGCAGCGTGCGGCCGCCGTCGCCCTGGAGGGCAAGTCGCATGGCTGATGCACCCGCGATCACCTTGATCGAAGCGATCACGCAAGCGCTCGCCTACGAAATGCGCGCCGACGACACCGTCGTCGTGCTCGGCGAAGACGTCGGCGTCAACGGCGGCGTGTTCCGCGCCACTGCAGGTTTGCAGGCGACCTTCGGTTCGCAGCGCGTGCTCGACACGCCGCTGGACGAAACCACCATCGCCGGCCTTACCGTCGGCCTGGCCTCGCAGGGCATGAAGCCCGTCGCCGAGGCGCAGTTCGACGGCTTCGTCTATCCGATGGTCGATCACATCATCTGCCATGCGGCGCGCTTCCGTTACCGCACGCGCGGGCGACTGACGTGCCCGATGGTGTTGCGCGTGCCGTGGGGCGGTGGCATCCGCGCGCCGGAGCATCACTCCGAAGCGAACGAATCGATCTTCACCAACGTGCCGGGCCTGCGCGTCGTGCTGCCCTCCTCGCCCGCGCGCGCCTACGGCTTGCTGCTGGCCGCGATCCGCGATCCGGATCCGGTCATCTTCATGGAACCCAAGCGCATCTATCGCCAATACAAGGAAGTGGTGCCCGACGACGGCGAAGCGCTGCCGCTCGACGTGTGCTACGTCCTGCGCGACGGCACCGACCTCACGCTCGTGACCTGGGGCGCGCAGGTGAAGGAATGCCTGGAAGCCGCCGAGGCGCTCGCGAAGGACGGCATCAGCGCCGAAGTCATCGACGTCGCGACGTTGCGTCCGCTCGACTTCGCCACCATCGCCGAATCGGTGAGCAAGACCGGGCGTTGCGTGATCGTGCACGAGGCGCCGAAGACCGCCGGCTTCGGGGCGGAGATCGCGGCGCGGCTTGCGGAGGAGTCGATGTTCGACCTCGTCGCGCCGGTCGAGCGCGTCACCGGCTACGACACGCACATTCCGTTGTTCCGCCTGGAAATGAAGTACCTGCCGAGCGTGGACAAGATCGTCGCCGCGGCAAAGCGCGCCCTGGCGCACGCATAAGGACTGGACGCATGACGACGAAACAATTCCTGCTCCCCGACCTCGGCGAAGGCCTGCCCGACGCAACCGTCGTCGAGTGGTACGTCAAGGTCGGCGATACGATCAAGCTCGACGACAACCTGGTGTCGATGGAAACCGCGAAGGCGGTCGTCGACGTGCCTTCGCCAGTTTCGGGCAAGGTGCTGAAGGTCGGCGGCGGCGCGGGCGACGTGATCGTCACCGGCACGCTGCTCGCCGAGTTCGAAGTCGATCCCTCGATGCCGCAGCGCGCCGAAGGCCAGGACACGGGCCATCACCACGGTCCGCCGAAGGGCGCGGGCGCGCACCTGAGCGCCGAGAACGTGGTGGCCTCCGACGAAGGCGGCGAGATCACCGAAACCGACAAGCCGGCACCGAAGGCCGAGCGCGAAGACAGCGGCACCGTCGTCGGTGCGATGCAGTCCTCCGATGCGGTGCGCAGCGAAGCCGCGGTCGCGGTCGGCGGCGTCAAGGCCTTGCCGGCGGTGCGCGCGTTGGCGCGCAAGCTGGGCGTGGACATCGCGCGCGTGCGTGCGACCGGTCCCGATGGCGTGGTCACCAACCAGGACGTGAAGAACGCGGCGGCCGATGGGTCGGCGAAGGTGGGCGCAGCTCCGGTGCAAAGCCGTCCCGCCGTTCCCCCCTCCGGCGCTGGCGCGCCGACTCCCCCCGCAGGGGGGAGTGGGCAACGGTCGACGTTGTCGCAAGCCGGCAAGCCGATGCGCACGCAGCCGCCGGGCGTGCAGGCCAGCGGGCAACCGGAACAACTCAAGGGCGTGCGCCGCAACATGGCGCGCGTGATGGCCGACGCGCATTCGAAGGTCGTGCCGACGACGCTGAGCGATGACGCCGACATCCACGCATGGGCCCCGGGCAACGACATCACCGGCCGCCTCGTGCGCGCCATCGTCGCCGGCGCGAAGGCCGTGCCGGCGCTCAACGCCTGGTTCGACGGCGAAGGGCTCACGCGCACGCTGCATCCGCACGTCGACATCGGCATCGCGGTGGACACCGACGACGGGCTGTTCGTGCCTGCGTTGCGCAACGCCGACATGCTCGATGCGCGCGGCGTGCGCGAAGCGGTCAACCGCCTGCGCACGCAGGTCGAAGACCGCACGATCCCGATGACCGAACTCACCGGCTACACGATCTCCCTGTCGAACTTCGGCATGTTCGCCGGCCGTTACGCCACGCCGGTGATCGTGCCGCCGACCGTGGCGATCATCGCCGCGGGCAAGGGCCGCCATCAGATGACGCCGGTGATGGGCGGCTTCGAATCGCACAAGGTCATCCCGCTCTCGCTCACCTTCGACCACCGCGCCTGCACGGGCGGCGAAGCGGCGCGCTTCCTCAAGGCGATGCTGGACGACCTGGCCAAGGCCAACTGAAGGACACACCCATGGCGCACCGCAGCCGGCTCGCAGGCTTCATCATCGACTGCAACACCGACGACCATGCGGCCGCCGTGGACTTCTGGAGCCAGGCGCTCGGTTTGCCGAAGACCGAGCACTACATCGAGGAAGGTGCGGAGTACACCAACCTCACCGACACGCCGGGCGACCTGCAGATCGAAGTGCAGCAGGTCGCGCATCCCTCGCGCGTGCACCTGGACATCGAAACCGACGACCAGGACGCGGAAGTCGCGCGCCTTGAAGCACTCGGCGCCAAGCGCGTCGAATGGGTCAAGCGGTGGTGGGTGATGGAAGCGCCGACCGGGCAGCGGTTCTGCGTGGTGAAGATGCGCCATCCCGACAAGGGCGCGACGCCGAACGAGTGGTGAACTAACGCGGAGTATCGTCCGCGACGACACGATTCCGGCCGCCCTTCTTCGCGCGATACAAGGCTTGGTCCGCGCGTTCGAACACGCCTTCGGGCCCCTTCTGCGAAGACGGCCCGTCTGCGATCCCCACAGACACGGTGACCGGCACCGGCAATTCCAATTGCTCGACCGCACGGCGGATGCGTTCGGCGATTTCCGCGCCGCCGTCCAGGCGCGTGTCGGGCAACACCACGAGGAATTCCTCGCCGCCGATGCGCGCGGCGATGTCGTTCGCGCGCACCGAACGCGACACCGCATCGGCCACCGCACACAGCACGCGATCGCCGAACAGGTGCCCGTGCTTGTCGTTGATGCGCTTGAAGTGGTCGATGTCCAGCACGAGCATGACGTAGGGTTGCGCGAGTTCTCGCTCCACGTCGATGCGCGCGCGCAGGCGTTCCAGGCCCGCGCGGTTCCACAGGCCGGTGAGCTGGTCGTGGTGCGCGGTGTATTGCAGGTCGTCGTGGCGACGTTGCAGGTCGGCGCGTGCATGGCGCTGTTCGAGCATGAGCCGGCGCAATTCGAACAGGTGTTGCGTCTGCTTCGCGAGCAGGCGCAGCCCTTCCAGTTGCGGCAATCCCAGCATGCGCGGCACGACGTCGGCCACGCTGAGCACGCCGAGTGCATGGCCGTCGGGGCTGAGCAGCGGCACGCCGGCGTAGAAGCGCGGACGCAGGCCGAGCAAGCGGCGCCGCTGCGCGTAGACCGGATGCTGCTCGAGATCCTGCACGACGAGTGTTTCGTGCGGCGCGTCGATCGCGTGCCCGCAGAGGGAACGCTTGCGCTCCAGTTGCGATTGGTCGATGCCGATGCGCGCCTTGAACCACAGGCGATCGTGGTCGATCAGCGCGATCGCCGCCGCGGGCATGTCGCACAACGTCGCGGCCAGCCGGACGATGTCGTCGAAGGCGCTTTCCGGCCCGGTATCCACGATCGCGTAAGCGTCGAGCGCCGCCTGGCGCTCCGCTTCGCGGACGTCGAACACGATGGAGGAAGGAACGGCGGACATGGCGTGCGGGGAAGCCGGGGGGGCGATCTCGAAACCGGCTTCCCTGCCGACACGATGGAACTGAACAGGCGGCAGATTCTACCGATCTGGCGTCGCCGAACCGTTACTGCTTCCGCAACATGCGGCGCCGGACCCAGAACGCAAGCCCGAGCGCGGCGAGGAACACGCCATATGAGACGGACGTCCCAACGATCTGCTGCCACATGCGCCCGTACCCCCGGTCGGCCCATTCCAGCGCCCAGTGCAGGCTGGCGACGAACAGCAGGGCCGAGGCCGCCAGCGCCCCGAGGTCGAACCACGTGCGCCACGACGGACGCGGCTGCCGCGGGTAGAGCCAATAGAGCACGGCGAGGATGAGGAACCAGGGCAGGAACAGCAGCGCGGCGAGATTGACCTCGACGAGGGAATTCATCACGCCTCCTGCGCGAATCGGGCGAGCGCGGCGCGCAGGTCGTCGACGCTGCCGTCGGGCGGTACGCGACCGAGCACGCCGTCGCCGAAGCGGACGACACCCGCCTGCGCATCGAGCGTGCGCCCCGCGTCCTGCTTCGCGCGGGCCACGAGCTGGCCGGCATCGCGCGCGGAGTCGAAGCCTTCGCTCTGCAACAGCACGCGGTCGCCGTCGACGAGCTTGAAGTAGAACTTGCCGTCGGCTTCGCGGTACTGCTTGAAGGTCGCTGCGGCACGCTTGGTTTCTTTGGTTTGCGCGGCGTTTGCCTGGGTCGACAGATCCCGCAGGCCCACCGACTCGCGCAAGGACTGCATCAACGGCGTCGCGTACTGCGTGCGCAAACGCTTCGCGCCATCGCGCAGCAGCGCTTCGATCTTCGCAGGCTCGGCCATCAGCGCTTCGTACTTCTCGCGCAGCGGCGCGATGTCGCGATCGATGCGTTCGAACAGTTGCTGCTTCGCATCGCCCCAGGCGATGCCGTCGGCGAAGGCCTTGCGCATCGCGACGACTTCCTCGGGCGAGGCGAAGGCCTGGTAAAGCTGGAACAAGGCCGAATCCTGCGTGTCCTTGACTTCGCCCGGCGCGCGCGAATCGGTCTTGATGGCGAAGATCAGTTTCTTCAATTGCTCGCGCGGCGCGAACAAGGGAATGGTGTTGTCGTAGCTCTTGCTCATCTTGCGGCCGTCCAGGCCGGGCAAGGTGGCCACGTGTTCTTCGATCGCCGCTTCGGGCAACGCGAAGTGTTCGCCATAAAGGTGATTGAAACGCTGGCCGAAGTCGCGCGCCATTTCGATGTGCTGCACCTGGTCGCGGCCCACCGGCACCTTGTCGGCGTTGAACAACAGGATGTCGGCGGCCATCAGCACCGGATACATGAAGAGGCCGGCGGTGATGCCCGCATCGTCGTCGGTTTGCTCGACGCGATTCTTGTCCACCGCAGCCTTGTAGGCGTGCGCGCGATTGAGCAGGCCCTTGCCGGCGACGCAGGTGAGCAGCCACGTCAGTTCCGGGATCTCGGGAATGTCGCTCTGGCGATAGAACCAGACCTTCGCCGGGTCCAGGCCGCAGGCGAGCCACGCCGCCGCGATTTCCAGCGTCGAACGCTGCACGCGCGCCGGTTCCTGCACCTTGATCAGCGCGTGGTAGTCGGCGAGGAAGTAAAAGCTCTCGGTTTGCGGATCGAGGCTGGCGGCCACCGCCGGGCGGATGGCGCCCACGTAATTGCCGAGGTGCGGTGTCCCCGAGGTCGTGATGCCGGTGAGGACGCGGGTGCGGGGAGCCTGGGCGGCCATGAAAACGGTGTTCCTTTCGCAGGCGTTCGAACAGCGCCCAGTGTAACCGGCGGCCGCCTCAACCCCGCCGGCGGCGATGGCGCGTTGGAGGAAACGCACCATCCCTCGCGAGGCGTTCCCCATGTTGCGCACCACGCTCTTACTCGGCACCTTGCTCGCCACCACCCTGCTCGCGACGCCGCAGGCCCACGCCGCGCTGGTCGACATCGACCTGGTCGACCGCGACACCGGGCAATGGCTGCCCGAAACCCCCTTCCGCGGCGACACCTGGGTCGCCGGCATGCCCGGCCACCGCTATGGCGTGCGCCTGACCAACACCAGCGGCGAGCGCGTGCTCGTCGTGCTGTCCGTCGATGGCGTCAATGCCGTGACCGGTCAAACCGCGCGGCCTTCGCAGGCCGGCTATGTGCTCGAACCATGGCAAAGCACGGAGATCGCGGGATGGCGCAAGTCGATGGATGACGTCGCGCAATTCGTGTTCACCGATTTGCCCGATTCCTATGCCGCGCGCACGGGGCGGCCGCGCAACGTCGGCGTTGTCGGTATCGCGGTGTTCCAGGAAGCGCGGCCGGTGATGTACGAGGAGTACGACGCGCCTTCGGCCAACGGCGCGGCGCGCGATGCGGCGGCGGCGCCTGCGCAATCGCGTACGAAGGCCGCGGCCGAAGCCAGCGAACAACCGCAACGCCTCGGCACCGGGCACGGCGCACGCGAATGGTCGCGCGTCGAACGCACCGACTTCGTGCGCGCCACGCGTTCGCCCTCGCAGGTGACGGAACTGCGTTACGACGACTACAACACGCTGGTCGCGATCGGCGTTTATCCGCGCCCGCGTCCGCCGTATTGGCGCGACACGCCGCGCGCATTCCCGAACGGCTTCGTTCCCGATCCACCGGGCGGTGGATAAGCGCAAAGGAAAAGGGACGGCCCGGGGTCCACCGGGCCGTCCCTTTCATCTGCATCCGTGCTTACCGCGGCGCCACTCCTGTACGCCGCTTCCCTCCCTCGTCGGGCCTCAGCAATGGCTGTCCTTGCAGTCCTCGGCCTTGTCTTCAACCTTTTCGCCCGCCTTCTGCACGTCCTTGCCGGCGCCAGCCATCGTGTTGCAGGCGGCGAGCATGTTCATCGAGAACATGGCGAGGATGAGCAGGTAAACGGTGCGCTTGAGTGCCGTACGATTCATCGAATGTCTCTCCTGGGGATGGAAGGGACGGCACTCCGCCGTCCGCGAAGGCATTCCACGCAAGCGGCCGTGAACGCGGTGTCGAATGCGACACAGCGTTGCGCGGTTCGTTCAGGGATTGATTCGACGCGTGCACGCCGCGTCAAGATGCGTCGTCAGTCGCGCATCAACGTCGACTTGCCGAACAGGCTCTCGACCAGGTCCACGGCCAGTTGCGCCGTCGCATTGCGCGCATCGAGCAAGGGGTTGAGTTCGACGATGTCGAGCGAGCCCATGCGCCCGGTGTCGGCGATCATCTCCATCACCAGTTGCGCTTCGCGATAGTTCGGGCCGCCGGGCACCGTGGTGCCCACGCCGGGCGCGATGCTCGGGTCGAGGAAGTCCACGTCGAAGCTCACGTGCACGTGCGTGTCGGCGTCGACGCCCTCGAGCGCGGCTTCCATCGCGCGCTTCATGCCGACCTCGTCGATGTAACGCATGTCGTACACGTCCAGCCCGTGTTCCTTGACCAGGCGCTTCTCGCCTTCGTCGACGGAACGGATGCCGATCTGGCGGATTTCGCCGGCCTGCAACGCGGGTGCGCTGCCGCCGATGTTCGTCAGTTCGCGCGGGCCCAGGCCGCACAGGCACGCGACCGGCATGCCGTGGATGTTGCCCGACGGCGTGACGTTGTGCGTGTTGAAATCGGCGTGCGCATCGAGCCAGAGCACGCGCAGTTTCTTGCCGGTGCGCCGGCAATGCTTGGCCACCGCGGTGATCGAACCGATGCCCAGGCAATGGTCGCCGCCCAACAGGATGGGCATGCGACCGGCCGAGAGTTCGGACGCCACCGCTTCCATGACGACGCGGTTCCAGTCGACGACTTCCTTCAGGTGCCGATAGCCGTCGTTCGGCGGTTGCCAGGGATTGCGCGGGCCATCGAGGTTGCCGCGATCGACCAGGTCGATGCCGCGCGCGATCAGCGCCTCGGGCAAACCCGCGATGCGCAGCGCTTCGGGGCCGAGGCCCGCACCGCGATGACCGGCGCCGACGTCTGTCGGCGCACCCAGGAGACTGACGGGGGGATAGGTGCGAGCCATGCCGGGATGGTATCGCATGCGGCGTGCGGCGCCGCGGAGCGTGGTGCCGGCAGTCAGAATCGAACTGACGACCTACCGCTTACAAGGCGGTTGCTCTACCAACTGAGCTATGCCGGCGAAAGCGCGGGCATCCTACCCTATTGGCGCATCAGCGCAACGAGGCGCAGTCCGCGGGCACGGTGCGCGGCGCGGCGATGTCCCGCGCGGCGAGGGCTGCGTCGAAGGCCGCCGGTGCGGCGACATCGATCCAGCCCTGCGTGCGCACGTCGCCGATCGGTTCGACCTGCACGTCCGCGAACCCTTTCGCCTGCACCTGCGCCTGGCGGCGACGCGCGGAGTCTTCGCTGCCGAAGCGCCCGAGCGCGACGCTGTCCTGGTCCACGCCGGCCGGCATGACGAGCAGATCGTCCAGGCCCGCCGCCGTCATGCGGTCGGCGAGGGCCTGCGCGGCCTCGCGGCTCGCCTGGCGCGGCGCGAACACGCGCCATCCGCGCGGCGCGCCGCGGATTTCATTGCGCACCGTCGCGCGCAGCACCTGCGGTTGCAGTCGCTCCTGTGCGCGACGCAACAGGGCGGGATTGTCGAAGGGACCGAAGGACACGCAACGCGCATCGGCCGGAATCGCGGTGGTGGCGATGGATGCGCCGGGCGTCGGTGTCGCAGGGCGTGGACGTTGCGGTGCTTCCTGCAGCAATTGCAGTCGCGGCACGCCTTCGGGTGCTGCGATGCGGTCTTCCTGCACGGCCGGTTTGCGCGAGACCCACCACGCGGCGACGCCGAGGTTCATCACGACCAGCAACACGATGAGGGCGCGTTGCTTCATGCAACGACGTCCATGCGCGCCCAGCGCGCGAGGCCTTCGAGCACGAGCGCCGGACGGGCGTGCGCGTCGTCGAGACGCGCGTGCAAGGGCGCGGCGCCGCCGCCGTGCAGCAGCAATTGCGGGCGCGCGCCGAGCTGGCGCGTGGCTTGGGCGACACTGCGTTCGACGAGTGCGAGCGCCGCGCCTTCGCAACCGGAGACGAGCGCGTCTTCGGTGTCGTCGGCGAATTCGACGTACGCGCCGCCCGTCGGCGCGAGTTGGGTCGCGCGGGCGTGCAGCATTTCGCGCATGAGCGTCGGCGAGGGGGCGATGCGGCCACCGTGGTGGCGTCCCGTGCCGTCGACCAGGTCGATCGTCAGCCCGGTGCCCACGCCGACGATCAACGCCGGCCACGCATCTTGCGCGCCGGCCATCGCGAGGAAGCGATCGACACCGAGTTTCTGCGGATTGGCGTACGCGATGCGCAACGCGCCGAATGCCACCGACGTGCGCGCGAGGCAAATGCGGCGAAAGCGCTGCGATAGGGCATCGAGCAACTGCACGCGCGCGTCTTCGCCGGCGACGCTGGCGACATACGCCACCTCGCCCGACGGCAAGGCATCGACTTCGGAAGGCGCGCAGGCACGCACCGACCCGACGCTGCCGTCCGCGCCGAGCGGCGCGCACTTCAGGCGGGTGTTGCCGAAATCGAACAACCAGTCCTGCTTCATGCCCCGCGTGTCCGAACGCTGACTTCGCCGGAGTGGACCACACGCACCTCACCGTCGTCGAGGCGAACGCGCAATGCACCGTCGGGCGCGAGGCCTTCCGCGACGGCGTTCCGCTTTCCACCGTGCTGGTGCAGGACGATCGGCCGGCCGGCCAGGGCGTCGACCGCGGCGTGTCGTGCGAGGAAGGGTTCGAGACCATCGCGATCGAACAGGCCCAAGGCCGGCAACAGATGCGACAACACGACCGCCGCGATGGCGTTGCGTGTGTGCAGTTCGACGCGTGCGTGTTCGGCGAGCGGGGCCAGGTCGCACCAGGGTTGGTCGATCTCGCGCGCGAATGCCGCGGGCATGCGCACGTTGAGACCCAGGCCGATCACCGCGCGCACCGGGCCGCCGTGCTCGCCACCGCCTTCGACGAGCAGGCCACCGAGCTTGCGCAGGCCCGCGCCCTCCTCGACGACCAGGTCGTTGGGCCATTTGAGTTTGACGTCGGCGTAGCCGAGCGCATGCAGCGCTTCGGCCGCGGCCACGCCGGCGACCAGGGGCAGCCCGCCGAGCCGCGTGAGCCCGCCGCCGAAATGCCGGGCGACCGAGAGATACAGATGGGCTGCCAGCGGCGAGGCCCAGGTGCGTCCGCGCCGACCGCGGCCGCCGGTCTGGCGTTCGGCCAGCAAAACGTCCGCTTTGCGCACATCGGTGCTGCGGCGCAGCAGTTCGGTATTGGTCGAGTCGATGGACCACGCCAGTTCGAAGGTACCAATCGCCTCACGTACCGGCGCCGGGAGGCCTTGCTGAATGGCGGTCGCGTCCAGCAGATCCATCGGCTGTTCGAGCGCATAACCGCTGCCGGCGCGCGCCGCGATCCCGACGCCGGCCGCGCGCAAAGCCTCGATCCGCTTCCAGATTGCCGCGCGCGTGGTGCCGGCCGCGCGGGCGAGGGAATCGCCGCTGGCGGGGCCTTGCGCCAGCCGTGCGAGGAGGTCGCGGTCGTCCATGCGGGTCGGGGCCGGCGCGGGGGAAGCGGCGATTCTACGATTCCCCGACCGACAGGCGGTCGCCGGCCCTTGCAACGTTCTGCGTGCAGGCCGCATCCACGCTATAGTCCGGGGCCTGTTCCCCTGGCCGTGCACCCCACCGCACCAGGATCCTGCCATGACGTCCCGTGCCCTGATTTGCGTATTGATGCTGCTCGCCAGCACGAGCGTTGCTGCGCGCGATGTGCACCTGGCCGGCCCCGGCGGTGGTGGCGGTGGCAAGGGCGGCAGCCTGCAGCAGTGCGACGAAGTCGAGAATGCCGTCGCGGCGGCCAACGCCAAGGCGCCGGCCAAGCCGCGCGTCACCGCCTCGATCTCGCAACCGGTGCGTAGCGTGAAGGCCGTGAAGGCCCTTCCTGCCACACGCGGCGATACGGACGAGGATGCGCCCCGCATGCCGACGCCGCGCTGGCACAGCTTCCTGCCGGGCATGTTCCGCTAAGCCTTCCGCAAAGCACGTCGCTTGCGTTCGCTTTTCCGGCGCCTCCTGCGCCCCGACCCCATCGATGACGCGCTCTGGCGCGAAGCGACCGCGCGCGTTCCCTTCATCGCGCCCCTCGATGCGCAGCGCCAGGCGAAACTGCATGTGCTCGCCTCGCGCTTCTTGCACGAAAAAGCGATCACCCCCGTCGGCGACCTGCATCTGGACGATCTCCAGCGCATCCAACTCGCCGCACTGTGCTGCCTGCCGCTGATCGAATTCGGCGCCGAAGGCCTGCATGGCTGGTCGCAACTGCTCGTCTATCCCGATGCCTTCCGCGTCAACCGCACGCACGTCGACGCCGCGGGCGTGCTGCACGAATGGGACGACGAACTCATCGGCGAAGCATGGGAAACCGGTCCGGTGATCCTGTCGTGGGCCGACGTGCAGGCGGATTTCGAATCGCCGCGCGACGGGTTCTGCGTTGCTGTGCACGAGATCGCGCACAAACTCGATGCACTCGATGGTGTGCTCGATGGCACGCCGCCCTTGCCGCGGGCATGGCAACGCGACTGGGCGCGCGATTTCCAGAAGGCTTACGACGCATTCGCCGATCGCGTGGACCGCAATCGGAAGACCGACATCGATCCCTACGCGGCCGAAGCGCCCGAGGAATTCTTCGCCGTGTGCACCGAATACCACTTCAGTGCGCCGTCGTTGCTGCGCAAGGACATGCCGGCGATCGCCGCGCACCTGGAGCGCCTGTACGGCCCCTCGCCCTTCGCCTGAGTCAGAGGCCCGGCGGGAGTTTCACTTCGAAGCGCGCGCCGCCGAGTTCGTCCGAGCGCCGCACTTCCAGCTCGCCGCGATAGCCGCGCACGATGTCCTGCACGATCGCCAGGCCGATGCCGTGGCCCTGCACGCGTTCGTCGCCACGCACGCCACGCTGCAGCAATTGCGCGACGCGTTCGGTCGCGATGCCCGGGCCGTCGTCGTCGACGGCGAGCAGCAAGCCATCGCGCCGTCCCGGTGAGGTATCGCCCACGCGCACCGTCAGCAACACACGCGACTTCGCCCACTTGAAGGCGTTCTCCAGCAGGTTGCCGAGCAGCTCCTGCAGGTCGCCGGGTTCGCCGTGGAAGCGCGCATTGGGATCGAACTCGAATTCGCACAGCACCTTGCGCGAGGAATACACCTTCTCCAGCCCGCGCACGATCTGTTCGGCGTGCGGTTCGATGTCGATGGGCGCGGCGAACAATGCATGGCCGCTGGAGGCCGCACGCGCGAGTTGGTAGGACACCATTTCGTTCATGCGCCGCAATTGCGTCGCCACTTCCTCGCGCAACTCCGCTTCGGGCGTCGGGTTGTCCAGGCGTGCGCGCAACACCGCGAGCGGTGTTTTCAGGCTGTGCGCGAGATCGGCCAGCGTGTTGCGCTGGCGGTCGAGGTTTTCGCGCTCGCTCTCGATGAAGGCGTTGATGCTTTCGGTGAGCGGTTCGAGTTCGCGCGGATGCTGCGAACTCATGTGCGCAAGCTGGCCGCGGTGCACGCGCTTGAGTTCGCCGACGACCTGGCGCAGCGGGCGCAGGCTCCAACGCAACACGAGCATCTGCAGCAGCAACAACACGAGGCCCGCGCCGCCGAGATATCCCCACAACGCGCGGCGGAACACGCGGATCTGCGATGCGAGCGCGCTGGTGTCTTCGGAAATGTAGACGGTGTACGGGAACTCGCCCTGCGGCCCGCCTTCGGCCCACACCAGGCCTTTGCCGAGGCGGTAGATCTCGCCGGATTCGCCGTTGCTGCGCGTGATCGGCAGCGGGCCTTCGAACTTGTCGACCGCGGGCGCGAGCATGCCGCCGAGCGGAAGCTCCGGGCCCTGCGCCGAGGGCGAATCCCAATGCCCGTTCGGCAACACCACTTCGGCGTACAGGCCGCTGCCGGGGCGCTCGAAGCGCGGCTCGGGCGGAGTATCGGGAACGTAGAGGGTGCCGTCGCGCAGGAACTCGATGCCGCTCGCGTATTCGAGCGCGTAGCTTTCAAGCCGCGTGCGGAGATTGCTTTGCGCGGTTTCGAGGAACGCGCGGTCGAGCGCGTATCCGGCGAGCGCCAGGAAGGCGACCAGCCCCAGGCTGGCCGCGAGCAGCTGCCGCGACTGCAACGAGCGCGCGCGCCACCGAGCTTTGTCGAAGAGCGCGTCGCCCACAGGCTAAGAGGTCAATCCCCGCTGCGCGGGATCGCGAAGCGGTAACCGCGTCCGCGCACGGTCTCGATCGGCTTGAGCTCGCCTTCGGGATCGAGTTTCTTGCGCAGGCGGCCGATGAAGACTTCGAGCACGTTGGAGTCGCGGTCGAAATCCTGCTGGTAGATGTGCTCGGTGAGGTCGGCCTTCGAGACCAGCTCGCCGGCGTGCATCATCAGGTATTCGAGCACTTTGTATTCGTAGGAGGTCAGGTCGACGTTGCCGCCGTTGACCGTCACCGTCTGCGCGGCGAGGTCGAGCACGACCGGGCCGCATTCGAGCGTCGGCTTGCTCCAGCCCGCGGCACGGCGCACGAGCGCATTGATGCGCGCGAGCAATTCCTCGACGTGGAAGGGCTTGACCAGGTAATCGTCGGCGCCCTGCTTCAGGCCCTCGACCTTGTCCTGCCACGACGAACGCGCGGTGAGGATGAGCACCGGGAATTTCTTGCCCTCGTCGCGCAGGGCCTTGATCAATTCCATGCCCGACATCTTTGGCAGGCCGAGGTCGATGATGCCGAGATCGAAGGGCACTTCGCGCCCCATGTACAGGCCTTCTTCGCCGTCCTGGGCGGAGTCCACGGCGAATCCTTCGCGCTTGAGGCGGGCCGAGAGGGTTTCGCGAAGCGGGGCTTCGTCTTCGACGAGCAGGATGCGCATGGTGACTCCGTGTCTGCGTAAGGCCTGAGCGGCCGTTGGCTCAGAGGGTGGGGTCGCCGTCGTCGTCGGAGCGTGTACGGGGCTTGTCCTGCCGCCGTTTCCCGCCGTCCCGAGGCTTCGCCGCCGGATCGTCCCAGAACACGCGGACGCGACCCTTGTCGTCGATGATCTTGACACGATTCACGTCGCGTCCGTCCGACTGCACCTGCTCGGCACTGAGCACCTGGCCGTTGCGCTCGGCGCGCCGCACCGATTCGGACAGGCCCTGCTGTTGGTCGCGATGCGGCGAGCGCGGCTGCTGCTGCGGTTGCGGCGGGTGCGGCTTCGGCGGCTGCGGCTGGGCCCACGCCACGGCGCACGCGCCCGACAGGGCGAGCGCCAGCGACATTCGGGACAGGGACAGCGACAGCGACGACATGGGCGGTGCGCTCATGATCCAGCGGGGAGGCCATTTTTCGAACGCGGCAGTGAATCACGTCTGAACTTTTTCTTCACGCGGGGGCGCCGTTCATGGCCGGTCGCGTCGCGGATGACGTTCCGACCCCCCTCAGAAGAGCTCGCCGACGCAACAGCGGAGCGAGCCACCGGCCGCTTCGATGGCCTCCATCGGAACCGTGCGGATCTCGAAACCCGCATGGGCCAAGGCCTGTCGCGTCGACGCGGCAAGGGCGCGGCCGGCCCCTGCGCTCATCCACACGACCTCGTGCGACAAGGCGATCGCGTTGCCCGCGAAGGCCGCATGCTCGGCCTCCGACAGGGCGATCGCGTGCGGGGCGTACAGCGCGCGCAGGGCCTCGACGACCCCGGGGTCGGCGAACCCGCGCGGACACACGAGCGCCGCACGGCCGGCCAGCACGGCCAGCACGACGTTGGTGTGGTACTCGCCCGGCGCCAGGTCGAACAGCAGCGTCGCACGCAGCCCGAGCGCTTCGTGCATCAGTTGCGCGCCGATCTCGTCGCAGCGTTCCGACAAGCCGCACCAGCCGATGCCGCGCGCGCGATCGACCACCAGCGCGCCGGTGAGTTCGCAGGGATGCACCTGGTCGGACAGGTCGATCTCGGCGTAGTCGAGCACGCCGCCGAAGAATGCACGGATGTCGGCGCGCGCGGCCTCGCGCTGCCGCACCGCATGGCGCATGCGACCGACGATGTAACGGCCCTGCCCCGTCGCGAAGACGTTGTTCGGGAACAGGCCGTCGGGTGCGTCGGGATCGCCGGGGAAACAGATCGTCGGCACGACTTGCGCCAGTGCACGATGCAGCGCGCGATGTTCGTCCGATGCGCGCGCCGCATCGAAGCCGGCCTGGTCGGCCATGTAGCGGTTGTCGGTGGCCGACTCGGTGGCCAGGCGGAAGCCGTCGGGCGCGACGAGGAAGGCACCGCGCGCGGTCGGCGGGCCGAAGTCGTGCGCGAGCGTGCGCGCGCGGGCGAGGAAGGCGCCGATGTCGCGCGTGATCATGCGACCAGCGCCGGGGATTGCGTGAGCGCCAGCGCCCGTTCGATCAGCGACCAATCGGCGCCGGGCTTGTGCGCGCCTTCGCTCAGCACCTGGCGGAACGCACGGCCGCCGCGCTCGCCCGCGAACAGGCCCAGCAGGTGGCGCGTGATGTGCTTCAAATACACGCCGCGCGCGAGTTCGCCTTCGATGTACGGACGCAGCGCGCGCAGCAATTCTTCGCGCGTGCGCAACGTGCCGCCGAACCACGCGACATCGAGGCGATGCAACAAATACGGATCGTGGTACGCCGCGCGGCCGAGCATCGCGCCGTCGACGTGTTGCAGGTGCGCCGTCGCTTCGTCTTCCGTCGCGATGCCGCCATTGACGATCACCTGCAATCCGGGCCGATCGCGCTTGAGCGCATACGCCCAGTCGTAACGCAGCGGCGGGACTTCGCGATTTTCCTTCGGCGACAGGCCCTTGAGCCAGGCATTGCGCGCATGCACGACGAACATGCGACAGCCCGCCGCGGCGACGGTGTCGATGAACGCGAGGAAGTGATCGTAGTCGTGGTCGTCGTCGACGCCCAGGCGGCATTTCACCGTGACCGGGATGTCGCAGGCGGCGACCATCGCGGCGACGCTGTCGGCGACGAGCGCCGGTTCGCGCATCAGGCAGGCGCCGAAACGCCCGGCCTGCACGCGATCGGACGGACAACCGCAATTGAGGTTGATCTCGTCGAAGCCGTGTTCTGCGCCGATGCGCGCAGCCTGTGCGAGCAGTGCCGGTTCGCTGCCGCCCAGTTGCAGCGCCACGGGATGTTCGACCGGATCCATCGCGAGCAGGCGCGTGCGATCGCCGAGGACCACGGCGTTGGCATGCACCATCTCGGTGTACAGGCGCGCGTGCGGCGCGAGCACGCGATGGAACACGCGGCAATGCGTGTCCGTCCAATCCATCATCGGGGCGACGGACAGGCGCAGGCTGGCGGGATCGATGGTCGGCGTGGGCTTCATCGGACCCGCATTCTACTGCGGGCTAGGCGCGCGCCGCCTCGATCGCCTGCGACAGGGCCTCGAACGAATACGCCCCGTCGTGCCGCGTGCCGTTGATGAAGAAGGTGGGCGTGCCGTTCACGCCGCTGCGGATGCCGCCGTTGAAATCCGCATGCACTTTTTCGGTGTAGGTATCGGCGTCGATCTCCGCCTTCAACTGCGCGGGCTCCAGGCCGAGGCCCTGCACGATCTCGAACAACAACTCCGGCCCGAGCCGCGCCTGGTTGGCATACAGCGCCTCGTGCGCCTGCCAGAACTGTCCATGCGCGCCGGCGAACTCCGCGGTCACTGCCGCGATCGCCGCCATCGGATGCACTTCGGTCAGCGGAAAATGACGAAACACGAAGCGGATGTCGTCGCCGAAACGATCGAGCACCTTGCGCACCTGCGGCTGCGCGGCGCCGCAATACGGACACTGGTAGTCGCCGTATTCGACGACGGTCACGGGCGCATCCTCGCGGCCCAGGATGTGATCGTGCGAACCGACCGGAATGCGCAGGCTCATGGCGTCGTCCTCCCGTCCATTGCATCGAGTGCATCGAGGATGCCGTCTGCGCCGGGGTTCACCGCCATCGGCGAGCAGTAGCTCCACGCGATGGTGCCCGCCTCGTCGACGACGAACAGCGCGCGTTCGGAAACACCCTCGCTTTCGCGATACGCACCGAATGCGCGGGACACGCCGCCCTTGGGTTCGAAGTCGGAGAGCAGCGGGAAATGCAAATTGCGTGCCTCGGTGAAGGCCTGGTGGCACCACACGCCATCGACCGACACGCCGAACAATTCCGCCTTGCGGCTGCGGAACTCCGACAGGATCTGGTTGTAGAGCCCCATCTGGTCGCCGCACACCGGGCTGAAATCGGCGGGATAGAACCGAGCACGTAACGCTTGCCGCGCAACTCATCGGAGGTCAGCACCTGGTCGGGCGTGGCGTGCAGTTTGAACGCGGGGACGGGCTTGCCGGCTTCGAGGATGGCCATGGAAGAGCCTTGCGCGCGGGACGAGCCCGTCGATATAGCAGCACGACCGTCATGTTTTCGTTGCGCGGTGCCCGTCCGGGCAATCTTCCCCAGAACCAAGGGGCAATTGCCCACGCGGACAATGTTCGCGCCGGAACGGACGCGGTTTCCTGTCGTCGCCATCCAACGCCAAACGGGGCACACATGGGAATCGACCTGGACTACTTCGAAAAACGCGTGCGCAGCCTCGAACAGGCGCTGCACCGCTTGCAGCACGACCTGGAGGATGCGCACGAAATCGCGGGCCGCATCGTCGCCGAATACCAGCAGTGGGTGAAGAACGAAACGCCGGGCCGCGAGTTGATCCTGCGCCGGCTGGAAGAACTCATCACGCGCGGCAGTCCGCGCAGCGTGTTCGCAAAAACGCTCGTGCTGGAGTTCGGTATTTCGCGCACCAAGTCCTACCAGATGGTGAAGGACTACCTGGCCGAGCGCGACGGCGTCGCCGTGGCGCAACGCGTGGGCGAGAGCGCCGACGCCCCCAACGTGTATTCGATTCGCTGATTGCGACTTTGCGTTCCCCTGGGCCCGTCGCAGGGAAGCGACCGGGCTCTTTTTTCGTCTCGCATTCGGACGCGGCTGCACCAAGGGACAATGGTCGCGACCCGCGCGTGGTGTTCCACTACATGCACCTGCCGAGCGACATCGGCAGGCCGGAGCCGAAGAGACGCGCGAGCACGCCCGTCGGCCGGCGCAGAACCCCCCCCTCTCCCTGAACTGCGCCGGCGGCTCCCTCTCTTACCAGCGAATCACATCAGCGCATCGGGGATGCGCGAGCGCTCCAGCGCAAGCCAACCGGCTTCCGTGATTTCCCAACCTCCCAGGACTTTGCGCGCATAGCCGCGTTCCACCATGCGCGCCATGGCGTGCAGGTCGACGGCGTGGCGCACGGTGATGGATTCGGTGAGCTTGCGCAGCTCTTCGCGGTCGACGGGGTCGAGGCGAGGATTCACGATGGCGCCCTGCGCTGTGGTCGGTGTGTGTAAATGCATTCCACATCGAACGATCCGCGGTTCGATCACAGGACAAGCGACGGCGGCCAAAGCCAGCCTGGATTCAGCCGCGTGATGATGCGTTCAGTCGTGCGTGAGGTGCGCGAACGCGGCCGTTGCGGCCTCGCGGTCGTTGTCGTCGAAGGGGACGATGCGCAGCGACGCGACCGTGCCCACATCCAGGCACCGCACGTTCACGTCGACGCCGTCGGGGTGGCTGCGCGGAATGTAGAAGGCCTTGACGCCGCACACCGAGCAGAAGCGATGCTTCGCCGCGCCGGTGTTGAACGTGTATTCGGTGAGCACCTCTTCGCCCGACAACAAGCGGAAGCGCGCGGCCGGCACGATGAGATGCAGGAACCCGGTCATGCGGCAGATCGAACAGTTGCAGTCGAGCGCTTCGATCTCCGCGGGCGCACCGACTTCGAAGCGCACGCGGCGGCAATGACAGCCGCCGCGATGCACGACGCGGTCGGGCGTCGCACTCATTTCTTGCCGTGGCCTTTTCCGTGCCCCTTGTCCTTGCCGTTGCCATGGCCCTTGCCGCTGTTGCCGTGGCCGCTGTTGCCGTGGCCGTTGTCGCCGTGGTCGTCGTAATCCTTGCCGCCGTGCGACTTCGACTTGCCCTTGCCGTGGTTGGGATACACGCGCTCGAGTTCGGAGTCCAGGACGATCGTGCGGCCCCAGCGGTCGTAGGTCGGCACGAAGCCCTTCTTCAGGCGATGGAATTCCGGCGAGCCCGGCTTGATGCCGAGTTGCTTGGCGATGTTGCCCCAGCCGTTCCCGTGGTCGCGGTCGTAGACGTCAACGACGTAACGGCACGGACGGCCGATGATCGAGGCGATGTTGCACGCCATCCACACGTCGCCCGGCGCCCAGCGGCGCGGGCCGAGCAATTCATCGACCAGGTCGCGCGGCGCACCGTGGTAACGCACGAGTTCGTCGACGAAGGGATCGCGATAGCGCTGGCCGTAGCGGTTCATGTCGCCGAGCCAGGAATCCATCCACACATCGCCGCTGCGCGGATTCCAGCCGAAGGTGAAATCCTGCGCGTGCGCGGTTTGACCCGCGGCGGCCAGGACGAGCGCAAGCGAAAGCACTTTGAAGGAATGACGCACGTGGCCCCCTGCAGGTGTGGCGGTGATGTGCGCAGTGTGGGCGCGCGGACTGAATGCGTTCTGAAAGAAGTCGCGTTACGGGCAGGCCGTCACAGTGCCGGCGGACCGGCGGGCGCGAGGACGTGGTTGGGCCCGGCAGTACGCCCCATGCGATCGACGACGACCAGGTTGCCGGTGCCGTCGATTTCGTAGAGCCGCTCGCCGCCCGAGGTCGCCTGCAACCGCAGGATGCGGCCTTCGCGCCGCCAGCGGCCGGCTTCGTGGAAATACTCGGCGCCCTCACCGTCGAGGTAGGCCTCGACCAGTTCGTATTGCGCGACCACGCCGTTGCCGCGCTGCAACCGCAGGCGGGTGTCGATGCCGTCGCAATCGGCGCACGCGAGGACGCCCTGCCAACGCAGCTCGGCGTCGGGGTTGTCGAAGCGTGCGGTGGTCGCGTCGCGCGGCGCGCCGGCGTCGTTGCAGCCGGCAATCAGGGCCGCCGCGAACAGCGGCAGCAGGAACAGGCGGACGAGCGCGCGCATGCGCCCATTCTGGCCCGGCACGCGTGCACGCGGCCACGACACGGCCCGGCGGAGCATGGCGCCGTCATCGGGGACCGTGCCATGCGCCTGCATCTTTCGCCCTTCGCCTTCCTGCGCCGCCATGCGTGGGGAGCCGCCGTGCTCGTGTTGATCGTCGTGGGCTGGTTCGCGACCATCGGCTGGGTGGCCGGCAAACTCAATACCGACCTGGGGCGCACCTACAAGGCTGCGCCCGTGGTCGAGGATCACGCGCATCGCGCCGAGTGAGCGCGCGTCACCGCCGGCTCAGCGCTTCGAGATCGTGAATTTGCCGAAGGAAACGCCGAGGTCCCAGCCTTCGCCGGTCCCGGCCAGTGCGAGCGACACCTCGCCCTTGGTCATCGCGCTTGCGCCGGACGACTTGACCGCACCCGCATGGGCTTCGCCCTGCGCGTAGCTGCCCAGCAGTTCGTGGATGTCCTTGACGCCGGAGAACTCGCCGGTGCCGTTGTCGATCTTCGACTTGCCGAAGGTCAGGCCGCCGCCCTTGGCGACGATGTGGACCGCCATCTTCTGGCCGTTGTCGCAGGTGATCGTGCCGTCGCCCGAGGCGGTCTTGTAGAAGGCCGACCAACCGGCGAGGGAAAACTTGAGCTTGCAGTCTGTCTTGCCGGCCGCCATGGCCAGGGGCGAGGCGAGGACGAGCGCGAGCGGGAGCAACTGGATGAGGCGGAGACGGCGCATGGCAGGACTCCTTCGGGGGATCGGTCCGCCGAGGCTAGCACTGGTCGCGTATGGCCGGTACGAATACGGCGCCCGGGGGGCGCCGTCGTTGTCCGGGGACGATCAACGGTCGCCGCCCTGGTCGTCGCCCTAGTCGTCGTCGTGCCCGTGGTGGCCATGGTGGCCGTGTCCGTGTCGGTAGCGGACCGGCGCGTAATACCCACCCCGGCGGTCGTACTGCGGGTCGTAATACGAGACGGTGCAGTTGCCCGCGCCATTGCACTTCACCCGACGGGCGGTGCGGTCGTAGGTGTTCCCGTAATAGACCGGCGGGACGTACGGGCGATAGGCATAAGGCCGATCGACGACCCGGTAATACACCGGACGCCCGTAGCGATCGCGCACGACGATCAACCGATCCTGGTCGCGATAGTTGCCATAGCGGTAGTACGGCTGGCCGCTGCGCAACACCACGTCGGCGACATCGACGATGACGCGGGTCAGCCCGTCGTCCTGTGCGAGCGCCGGCTTGGGCAGCAGCGCGAAAAAAGCGAACCCCGCCGCGAACACCGCGGGTGCGATGTACTTCGACAGCGTCGACATGATGGTCTCCCTTCGGTCCGCCCTGATGCGGACCTGTGGCGACGATGCGACCGAATCGATTAACGGACGTCTAACCGTTCCGGCGCGGGCTAGCGGCCATTCAGGGACGCCGCCGCGCGTGCGATGTCGGTCACGGCCGCGGGCAGTTCGCTGGCCTGCGCGACGCGACGCACGCGGGGTTCGTCGTCCGCGACTTCGGCTTCGGCTTCGTGCGCCCAGGTCACGTGGTAGGGCATGTACACGCCCCACCCGCCGAGCGCGATCACCGGCGCGATGTCCGAGCGCAGCGAATTGCCGACCATCGCGAATTGATGCGGCGCCAGTTCGAACTCGTCGAACAAGCGCGCGTAGGTTTCCGGATCCTTCTCGCTCACGATCTCGATGCGGCGGAACAGATCCGCGAGTCCCGACTGTTTGACCTTCGCTTCCTGGTGGAACAGATCGCCCTTGGTGATCAGCACCAGCTCGTGGTGCGCGCCGATCGCTTCGACGGCTTCGCGGATGCCGGGCAACAATTCCACCGGATGCTGCAGCAATGATTTGCCGAGTTCGACGATGCGATGCAAGTCGCTCGCGCTCACGCGCGCTTCGGTGATCTCCACCGCGGCCTCGATCATCGACAGCACCATGCCCTTCACGCCGTAACCGAACAACGCAAGGTTGCGCTTCTCCACGGCGTACAGGCGTTCGTGCGCGTGCGCATCGGCGAGGTCGACGTAACGCCCGACGATCTGTTCGAAATCCCCCTGCGCGCCGCGGTAATAGTCTTCGCTGCGCCAGAGTGTGTCGTCGCCGTCGAAGCCGACCAGGCGGATGCCATCGGGTATGGAGTCAGACATGGGGCGAGCGCTTGGGTGGGGCGCGCCAGTGTACGAAAACAGCGCAGGGCGGCCGAAGCCGCCCTGCGCTGTTCGCCTTCAAGGCATCGGCCGGCACCCCTGGGCCGGCCGTTTTTCCTTACGGCGTGCTCGGCGGTGCGCCCGCCGTGCTCGCCGACGTCGGCATCGACGACGAAGTCGTCGTGTCGCTGGAGGTCGTACCCGTCGTACCCGACGAATCCGTGGTGGTCGTGCTCGTCGTCTCGGTCGTCGTGGTCGCGTCCTTGTCGTGCGCGCAGGCGGCGAGCGTCAGGGAAGCGACGGTGATTGCGGCAGCGATGCTGATGTTGCGGAGCGTGTTGTTCATTGGGGTTTCCTCGTCTATGTGCCTTGGAGCGCGAATCCGGCTGGCTCCGAAGAGTCAGCCGGATGGAGCGCCACTATTTCGAAGCGTGCGCGATGCGCGCTTCGACTCGGGTGCGACTGATCAGCCGCCCGAATCCGACTTGGCTCCGCCCTTGCCGTTCGCGGCGAGGTAGGCCTTGTATTCGTCCTGCGTCAGCTCGCCGTCGGCGTTGGCGTCGGCCTTGGCGAAAACGGACGAGAGGTTCGACACCGATGCCGCTTCCGACGCGCTCAGCGTGCCGTTCTTGTCGGTATCCAGGTCGGACCAGTTCTTCTTCTCGGGCTCGCCCTTGGACTGCGCCATCGCGTCCTTCGACTGGCCCATCGCGTCCTGCGTCGCGGCCTGGGTCTGCGCCGTCGCATCTTGCGTTGCAGCCTGCGTGGCGTCCTGCGTCGCCGCGGTGGTCGCATCGGTCGCCGTCGACTTCGCGGCGTCCGTCGCGCTCTGCGTCGCCGAAGTGGCGGCGTTGGTCGCGTCCTGCGTGGCCGACTGCGGCGTGGTGCTCTGCGCGAAGGCCAGCGGTGCAGCCAGCGTCAGCGCGAGGGCGAGGTAAAGCGGCTTGCGATTGGAAAGATTCATTCGTCGGTCTCCATGGGGGAACAAACGTCGCGCCAGATGCATCGGCTTTTTGGCGACGTTACGCACCTTGCGCCATAGCATCTGAATCTCCGCGACCTGCCGGTTCGCGCCTCCACACCGCATTAACCAACCGGCACGCGAATTGGAGTAACCGCGTGCGGCGGTGTGCCGCATGTCGGGCATTGGCCTGTTTTCAGGCCTTTTCGCCGGCGTTCGCGAGCTTCGCGCCGCCGGCGTCATCGCCGCGCGAACGCCGTCGATGACGCGAACTCGACCGGTGAAGCCGACTTACGAAAGTTTTACATCGGCCATGCAACGGCGTTAATGGCCGCCTCTCCACAGTGGGTCGCAGACACCACACGCTCTCCCCCGAGGACTCCCCATGGCCACGCAACGCCACGCGCCACGCTCGAAATCCCGCACGGTCGGATCGCAACCCGCCGCACAGCAGAGTTCACCGCAGTCGATGGCCAACCACGACGCGCCAGCGGATACGCAACGCGATCGTCTTCGCGATGCCGTGGCCAACCAGGGTGCGCAGGGCCGCCACGTGCCCTTCTCCCTGAAGGAAGAAGAAGACGACGACGCGGCGACCCGACACTGAGTCTGCGATGAAAGTCTTCCCGCTCCTGCTGCTGATGTGCGCATTGCCTGCGTTCGCACAGACGCCGCCCACCGCCGCGACGATCGCCGCGCCCGCGGCAAGCGGCGATGTCTTCTCGCGCCTGGATACCGACAAGGACGGGCGCGTGAGTTCGACCGAAGCCGACCGCGACGCGGGATTCAGCGCTTCATTCGCGGCGATGGACGCGAACGCCGACGGGTTCGTCACCAGCGACGAACACCACGCCCACGCCCGGGCCAACGCGAAACCCGAACCCCGGCATTGACCGGGGAATCAGGCCTCGTCTTCCGACGTCGCCCGCACGATCGGATCGCCATCGCGATCGAAGCCCACGTCGATGACGATGGGCTTGCAACACACCTGGCAATCTTCGATGTAGTGCTGCTCGCCCGCCGAGTCGTCGACGAAGATCGTGATCGTCTCGCCGCAATAAGGGCACTGGATGTCGACGCTCGGCAGCATGTCAGCGGCCGACGTCGCCGAGCCAGTCGGCCTTGCCGATCGGCACGCCGGAGGCGCGCAGGATCGCGTAGGCCATCGAGGCGTGGAAGAAGAAGTTCGGCAGCGCGAAACTGGTGACGTAACCCTGTCCGTCGAAGTTCAGCTCCCCGACGCGGCTCTTGACCTGGATCGGACGCGAGGCCGCACCTTCGAACTGCGCGGCGTCGAAGGATTCGACATACGCGATGCAACGCGCGATGCGTGCATGGAGTTCCTCGAAGGTCTTCTCTTCATCGGGGAACGGCATCGGCTCGGTCGCCGTCAGGCGCGCGCAACAGTTCTTCGCGTGGTCGGTGGCGATCTGCACCTGGCGCACCAGCGGCAACATGTCGGGGATCAGGCGCGTGTTCAACAACACGTCCGGTGCGATGCCCTTCTCCGCGGCGTGTTTCTCGCCGGCGCGCAGGACGTTCATCAGGTTGCGCAACGTGCGGATGAAAACGGGCGCGGTGAAGGCGTGCAGCGTTTGCGTCATGGCAGGGCTCCGGCGGGCCGGTGCGGCCCGGAAGCGCAACAGGTTACGCCGACGCCCGTGGAGCGATAGTCGCCCTTCCGGGTTTCACTGTCCCAGCCAATGGCCGGACGGCGCGGGATGCGCGAAGCGATAGCCCTGCCCGTACACGCAGCCCATCGCGCGCAACACGGCCCACTGCGCATCGGTTTCGATGCCCTCGGCGACGATCTCCGTCCCCAGCGCATTGCCCAGCGCGAGGATCGCTTCGATCAACGCCGAGCTGCGCGAGGGCGCGCCGTTGGCGAAGGGCGCCACGAAGCTCTGGTCGATCTTGATCATCTTCAACGGGAACTGGTGCACGTGACCCAGCGACGAATAGCCCGTGCCGAAGTCGTCGAGCGCCGCCACGACGCCGCGCTCGGCCAGGCGATGCAACATCGCCACCACGTTGTCCGGATCGCCGAGCAGCGTGCCCTCGGTCACTTCCAGGCGCAGCGCGCGCGGATCGAATCCGATTTCATCGACCAGTTCGAGCAGGCGCCGGTCGAAGTCGGTATGCAGGAACAGGCGCGGCGAGACGTTGAGCGTGAGATAGCGCAGCACGCCGTCGTGCGATTGGCACGCCATCGGGCGCGCGGCTTCCAGCGCCAGGCGGAACATGCGCCAGTCGACCTGGCCGATCAGCCCGCTGTCCTCGGCGACCTTGAGGAACTGCGACGGCGTGAGCACGCCGCGCGTGGGATGTCGCCAGCGCAGCAGGGCTTCGTAGCCCACGACGCTCGCATCCTCCAGGCGCACGATGGGCTGGAACCAGGGCTCGAACTCGTCGCGCATCAGCGCATCGCGCAAATCCTGTTCGAGCTCGAGCACGTCCATCGCGGTCTGGTGCATCGCGTCGTCGAACAATACGAAGCGGCTGCGGCCCGCATCCTTCGCGCGATACAGCGCGACATCGGCATCGTGCAGGATGCGGTCGACCGACTCGCAGTCCTGCCGCGCGATCGCGATGCCGATGCTGCACGACAACTGGATCTCGCGGCCGGCCACGTGCAGCGGCGGTGTCAGCGCGCGCAACACGCGCTGGGCGACCTTGCTCGCGGTCTCGGGCGCCTGCACGTGTTCGAGCAACATCACGAATTCATCGCCCGCGATCCGCGCGACCACGTCGGGATTGCGCACGCAGGCCGCCAGTCGCTTGGATACCTGCTGCAGCACGGCGTCGCCGGCGCTGTGGCCGAGGCTGTCGTTGACCACCTTGAAGCGGTCGACGTCGATGTAGAGCAGGCCGAAGGCCCAGCTCTTGTCGCGGCGCAGGCCGGCCAGCGCGCGTTCGATGCGATCGCGCAGGTAGACGCGATTGGGCAGGCCGGTCAGCGCATCGTGCATGACCTGGTGTTGCAGCTGCGCTTCGACCTGCTCGCGCACGGAGATCTGTTCGCGCAACTCCAGGGTGCGCGCTTCGACGCGATGTTCGAGTTCCGCGTTCGCCTGGCGCAGCAGTTCGGCCGCGCGGCGGCGCTGCAGCGAGCTGCCGATCTGGTAGGAGACGAAGGTCAGCAGTTCGGCGTCGCGCTCGTTGTAGACATCGCCGCGGTCGTAACTCTGCACGGCGACCACGCCGATCGCGCCTTCGGTGCTCAGCAGCGGCGCGCCCAGCCACACCAGCGTCGGTGCGCCGAGCATGCCGCTGTCGATTTCGCCGGCCGCCACCATCGTGGCGGCCTCATCGCGCGTGACCAGCGCGGGGCGTTGCGTGCGCAGCACGTGTTCGGTCAGGCCGCGGCCATAGGACCGCGCGCTCCAGTCGCGCTCGTGTTCGTCGGCCGCATACGGGAAGGACACCGTGCTCCCGTCTTCGGAAAGCAGCGCGATGTAGAAGTTCTTCGCTTCGATCAGTTCGCCGACCACCGCGTGCACGTGGCGATAGAAGTTGTCGGTCGTCTCGTCCAGGCTCGCCAGCGCGGCGATGCGGTACAGCGCGGCCTGCAGGCGTTCGCCGCGTTCGCGCTCGCCCACTTCGCGGCGCAGCTCGCTGTTGGCGACCTGCAACTGCTGCGTGCGCTCGACGACGTGCCGTTCCAGTTCCACGCGGCCGCTCTTGCGTTCCAGCGCGGTGAGGATGTGTTCGGCGACGAAGGCGAGCAGCGACATCTCCGCCGTCGTGTAGCAACGCTCGCCGGTGTAGCTCTGCACGACCACGACGCCGTGCACGTCGCCATCGCGCAGCATCGGCACGCCGAGCCAGTCCGAGCTGTCCGCGCCGTGCAGGCGCAGCGGGCCGGAGACCTGCTGCATCAGGTCGGCCGTGGCGCCCATCAGCGGACGCTTGTCGCGGGTGAGATACCAGGTCAGGCCACGTTCGATCCGCGCCAGCGGGATCTCTTCCTCGGGCGCGAGCAGTTGGTCGTCGACGACGTCGGAGAAATAGAGGAAGCGCAATGCATCGCGGTCGCGGTCGTACAACGCGATATAGAAGTTCTCCGCGTACATCAGGTCGGCGACGATGCGATGCAGGCCGCGCAGCATGTCCGGCATCTCGAGGTCCGAGCCGGCCATGTCGGCGATCGCGTAGAGCGAACGCTGCAGCTTCTCCGCCTGCTCCAGGCGCGCGACGCTTTCGCGCATACGACGCAGGTCGAGCGTTTCGGCCAGGCGCGCGATGGTCGTGGCGCAGGGCGTGATGCCCATGTACGGGCTGTTGAGCACGGCGACCGCGCCCTCGCCGTCGTCGTAGAGCACCCGCGGGTTGCTGTCGTCGTTCTCGCCCGCGCGGATGCGCGAGACCGCATCGATGGCATCGGCGATGATCCCGGCGTCCGCGCAGGCAGCCGGGAACGCCTCGATGTCCCGCGGCCAATGTGTCGACCACAGGACGCAGGCGCAGTGCATGTCGAGTTGCGGGTCGGCCTCGAACCAGGCCTGGACGACTTCTTGCGGGGTCGATGTACGCAGCAGGCGTTCGGGCAGCGGCAGCTGCGCCGCACCCTCCTGCGCCGGCGATCGACCGAATTTCACGACCATGGAACGTGGATCCCCCTGAGGGTGGCAGCGTACGGGGGCGTCCGGGGTTCATTCCGTGCGCTGCGTCACTGAGTGGCTGATACCCACGTCTCGGCAGATGAACGGTTTAGTGGCGCATCGTCACGTCGGCTGCACCCGCCGCCGGCGAGCGTGCATCCACGCGCCCGACAGGGGGCCAGGGGGAACACGATGAGCGAGCACGCCATTGCGGGGCAGACGGTCGATCTTGGGCCGGCGCTGGAAGCCGAACTGGAAGCCTTGGACCGCGAGATGCCCCGCATCCAGTCGATGTCCGGCAACGTCTTCGCACTCGCCAGCGCGTGGGCCGAACGCCACGCCGCCATCCTGGAGCGCACGCCACCCCTGATGCGCCCGGCGATGGAAGCGCGCCTGCATCGCATCGGCATTCGCTGGGGCGTCGTGCACGGTGCGCGCATGACCACGCAATTTCCGGCGCTCGGTTCACCACGCTGAATCGCGTTAGCGACGCCTTCACTGCTCGCAACAAGTTCGATAACGCGCGGCTGCGTAACGTCGTGCGACGGCCATTTCGGCCGTAGTTGGAGAAGTCGAAATGGGCAATCAGAACGAAGGCACGCAAGGCGCGTCGTCGCAGAACCAATCTTCGCAGAAGCAACAGGGCGCCTCCGGCCAGCAACAGCAAGGTTCCGAACAGTATTGGAAGCAGCAGTTCCAGAACGAGCCCTACTATCAACAGGGCAAGCAGTTCGAGGATTACCAGCCGGCCTACCAGACCGGCGAACAGGGCCGGCAGCAATACGGTAGTGGCGGCCAGAGCTTCAGCCAGTCCGAAAGCCAGTTGCGCAGCCAGTACGAGAACAGCACCAAGGGCAACGAGAAGGCGCTGAAGTGGGACCAGGGCGCGAACAAGGCGTGCGAAGCGGCGTGGAATCGTGCCGGATCGCAGTCGAGCGACCGCGACATGCAGGGCTCGCAGAGCGCATCGCAGCAGCAGAATCGTGGTGAGAGTACGGGGCGTACGAGCTAAACCGCGCAACCAGGCAACCCCTCCCCAACCCCTCCCCTGCCTTCGCAGGGGAGGGGCTTTTCATGCGCGGTGTTTCATTCGCAAGAGTGAGTCGACCAGGTTTTCGAGCGCGACGGGATCCACCGGCTTCACCACGTGCGCGTCGAAGCCGGCCTCCGCCGTGCGGGTGCGCACTTCGGGCTGGCCCCATCCGGTGATCGCGACGACGACCAACTGCTCGCCACCATCGGCCGCACGCATGCGACGGCACACTTCGTAACCGTCCACGCCGGGCATGCCGAGGTCGAGCAGCACCGCGTCGGGCGCGAAGGCTACCTGCCAGGTGAGCGCCGAAGCCGCGTCGTAAGCGGTGCGCACCTGGTGCCCCTGCATGCGCAGGAACAGTGCGAGCGAATCGGTGTGTTCGCGATTGTCGTCGACGACGAGCAAGCGCATGCGCGTGCCGGAGGTCGACGCCGATTCCTTCGCGGCCAACGGATCGGCTTCGCCCTGCGCGAGCGGCAAGCGCACTTCGAACTCGCTGCCCTGCCCCAGGCCGGCGCTGCGCGCGACGACCGAACCGCCGTGCATGTCCACCAGGCTGCGGACCAGCGTCAGGCCGATGCCCAGTCCACCCGCCGCGTGCCCGATCGAATGCTCGGCCTGGCTGAACAGATCGAACACGCGCGCGATCTGGTCGGTCGCGATGCCCAGGCCGTTGTCCTGCACGACGATCACCGCTTCGTCGCCTTCGCCTCGCGCGTCGAGCACGATGCGACCGCCCGGCTCGGTGTACTTCGCCGCGTTGTTGAGCAGGTTGGACAGCACCTGCGCCAGGCGCACCGGATCGGCGTGCAGCACCAGCGGCTTGGGGGGCACCGACACCACGAGTTCGTGGTGCGCACCATCGATGAGCGGCCGGCTGGTTTCGACCGCGCGATCGATGACGTCGGCCAGCGACACCAATTGCAGGTGCAAGGGCACCATGCCGCGCGTGATGCGCGAGACCTCCAGCAGGTCGTCGACCAACCGCACCAGTTGCGCGACCTGCCGTTCCATCACGCCGTGCAGGCGCTGCATGTCGACGTGCGCGCCGGCCTCGCCCTGCTCGGCCATGCGCAGGATGTGGAGGCAATTGCGAAGCGGCGCGAGCGGATTGCGCAACTCGTGCGCGAGCGTGGCGAGGAATTCGTCCTTGCGCTGGTCGACTTCGCGCAGCGCTTGCTCGGCGAGCTTGTGGTCGTGGATGTCGGTGGTCGCGCCGTACCACCCGGTAAGTTTGCCGGCCTCGTCGTGGGAGGGATTGGCGCGAACCAGGAACCAGCGATAGGCACCGTCGCGCCGCCGCAGCCGCAATTCGGTTTCGAACGGCTCGCCCTGGAACGCACGGCGCCAGGCGTTCGCGACCGCCTCGCGATCGGTCGGATGGATCAGGCTGTTGCGCTCCTCGCGGCTCACGTCCAGGCCCTGCCCGGTGTATTCGGTCCACCGATCGCTGAGCCAGGTCATCGCGCCATCGGAGGTCGCGCTCCAGAGGATCGACGGCGAGGCGTTGGCCAGGCAACGGAAACGCTCTTCGCTGTCGCGCAGCGCGACTTCGGTGCGCGTGCGCGTGGAGATGTCCTCGAAGAGCACCGCGACACGCGCGCCCGTCGCGGGACCGAACGGGAACGCATGGACTTCGTACCAGCGGCCCAACGACTGCGCGGGCAGCATCGTGCGCGCGGATCGACGGCTTCGGGCGACATCACCGTAGAACTGATACCAATGCGGCTCGTGGTCGGGCACGAGTTCGCGCATGGTCCTGCCGACCACGTCGACCAGGCCGGTATCGCGCTCGAACTCGCGGTTGGTCTCGATGAAACGATAGTCGATGGGTGTATCGCCCTCGAACAATACTTCGATCACGCAGAATCCCTGGTCGATGTCGTCGAACAGCGCGCGATAACTCCTGTCGGAGGCGATCGCCTCGCGCGGGCGCTGCGGTTCGATGAGCTTCGGCAACTCGCCTTCGTCCAGTTCGAGCAAGGTGATGGTGGCGGCGCGCAACACGCCGGTGAAATCGCGCACCGCGGTGAAACGCGCCATCGCGGCAAGCGATCCACCGTCGGGGCGGGCGATCTGGATCGCGATGGTCGATGGCCGCTGGCCTGCATGCAGCGCGCCCATCGCGCGTTGCATCGCGTCGCGGTCGGCGATGTCGCCCAGCGAGTCGAAGGCCATGCCACGCAACACGTCGATGCCGCGCCCCAGCATGCGCGCGGCGGCGGCATTCACGTCGACCAGGTGCCCGCCCGCATCCACCCGCAGCAAACCGACATCCGCGCGATCGGCGATCTCAAGCCAACGCATCGACGGCTGCGGCGCAGCGTCCGCGCGCGGTTGCATGGCCGGCGGCGCGGAGTCGTCGATCATGACGGTGCCGGGGGATCGATGAGGTCGAGGGCTTCGGCGATCGGGCCGAACGACGTCGGGCGCACGAGGCGCGCGACCTCTTCGCCGTCGCGCAGGAAGATGAGCGTGGGCCACAGCTTCACGCGGAACGAACGTCCGAGCGGCTTGCCGCGGCCGTCTTCGATCTTCAGGTGATGGACGTCGGCGTGCGCATCGAAGGCCGTTTCGAGCGGCGATTGCGCCGCGATGCAATGGCCGCACCACGGCGCGCCGAACTCCAGAACTGCAGGGCCGGCGCGCACGTCCACGCTTGCCCGTTCGGGTTCGGTGGGTTCGTAACGATGAGCGAAGGACATCGTGCTTCCATGCGCGGCCGGGCGGTGCATCGAGGCTAGCGCCTGCGCGGTGAGCGCAGCGTCCCCAGGCTCAGCTTCTGCGGGCGACTGGCTTCTTCAGCGCGGTGCGGTAGCGCGCGTACAGCGCCTGCACCTTCTCGACGTAATCCTCGGTCTCCGCGTACGGGGGCACGCCCTTGTAACGATCGACCGCGCCGGTGCCTGCGTTGTAAGCGGCGGCGACGAGCACGAGATCTCCCTTGTAACGACGCATGAGATCGCGGATGTGGCGCGCGGCACCGTCGATGCACTGCGCCGATTGATACGGATCGGCCACGCCGTACGCGCGCGCGAGCGCCGGCATCAACTGCATCACGCCCTGCGCCCCCTTCGGCGACAGCGCACGCGCATTGAAGTCGCTTTCGGCATGGGCGATGGCGCGCAACCACGCATCCTCGACACCCGTCTTCTTCGCCGCGGCAACGAATTGCGCCGCGAACACGTCGAGGCGCGGCGTGCCGAGTTCGCCGTAGCCTTCATGCGCCCACGAATCGCGGGGCGCGCGAATGCGCACGGGCTCGGCGACTTCCTTCCATCCGCGGATCGGCCGCGTGCTGTACGCGGCGATGCCGTTGATGCGCGTCGTATACAGGTTGCCGCGCACGGGGCCCTGGTCGCCCCAGAAGTTCGGCACCTTGGCCTTGCGATCGTTCACGCGCTTGGGCTTGCACCGCGAACCGGGCTCGGGAACCGTCGACAGACTCAGCCGATCGTCGCGCAGGCATTCGTAAACGGTGCGCGCCTGCGCGCCCGCGAAAGGCAGCAGGCACAACACGGCGGCGGTGGCGAGGCGGGCGTACATCGGGCGCCATGAAACGCGCGGACTGCTCAGCATCGCGTGAAGAGCGCGTGTGCGCCGCAGCAATGGCAGCTTAACGGCGGGCTTTGGCCGGCTTGGTCATCGCGCTGCGATAGCGGTCGTACAAGGCCTGCACCTTGGCCACGTACTCGATGGTCTCGCGATACGGCGGCACGCCCTTGTACTCGGTCACCGTACCGATGCCGGCGTTGTACGCCGCGGCGACGAGATCCAGGTCGCCCTTGTAGCGCCGCAGCAATTGCTTCAGATGCCGCGCGCCCCCGTCGATGGATTGCGCGGCCGAATACGGATCGGCGACCGCGTATTCCCGCGCGACTTCCGGCATCAACTGCATGACGCCTTGCGCACCCTTGCTCGACGTCGCCATCGGATCGAACCCGCTTTCGGCATGTGCGAACGCGCGCAGCATCGCGTCCTCCACGCCGGTGCGCTTCGCCGCGGCGCGGAACTCGGCGTTGAAGCGCTTCAGCTGCGGCGGCCCCAGTTCGCCCAGCCCGACATGCGCCGACGACCCGGGCGGTGTCTGCACGGTAAACGCGAGCACCGGCGTCGACCCCGGCAACTTGCGGGTGCCGTACACGGTTTTCCCGTCTTGCTGGCGCTCGTACAGGGTGCCCTTCACCACGCCCAGGTTGCCCCAGAGATTGGGCACCTTGCCCGCGTCGTCCTCGAAATGTTTGGCGACACACTTCGATCCCGGTTCAGGCGCGGTCGAGAGGCTGACGGTGCCATCGCGCACGCAGCGGTACACCGTACGTGCGTGCGCAGGCCACGCGGCGCAGGCCGCGATGAGGCAAACCATGAACAGGGGCGCGCGCATCAGGCGGAGCGTACACCTCGGAGGTCGAATGCGCGTGCAAGGCAAACTGTGGGTCCTGGCGGCGACGCTCCTGCTCGCCGCGGGCTGTGCGACCAAGCCCAAACCGGCGGAGGAAGCGCCGACGGCGACGCTCGAATTCCCCGTCGCGCCGACGACGACCCGCGGTGAATTCACCATCGAGGCCGACAAGAACGAAACCTGGAATGCCGTCGGCGCGATCGTCGTGAACACCCCGGGCGTCGAGTACGAGGGCCGCTCGCAGATGCTCGACATGTACACCTTGCGCTATCGGGGCCAAGAGCTGCTGGTGTTGACGAAGGCCCTCTTTTTATCGGACACAATTCGAAAGACCACCACGCGCGTCACCGCGACGACACCGGACGGAAAACCGATCGACACCGATGCGAGCGCGGAATTGCTAGCGATGTTGCAGGAGAAGCTGCCGACGGCGATCGTCGACGTGCAGGCGCGCTTCGCCGCGGAGGCGAAGGCGAAGAGCAAGGCCAAGCACAAGTCGAAATCGAAGAAGAAGAAAAAGAAGTGACGTGCTTCTATCGGTTGGACGATATCAGCCAAACCATGAGACCGATGTTGGCGATGACCGTCAGCCAGAACGTGGCTTGAAACGGCGCCTTCTTCGACTTGTGCCGCAACAGGCCCTGCGCGAGCAGCGCGCCCGGCCAGCCGCACGCGAGCGAAAGGAAATGCAGTTCGGCTTCCGGCGTTCGCCGCGCGTTTTCCTGAGCGGCGCGTTTGTCGCGCAAATAGTAGGCGAACGTCGCGACGCTCATAAGGGCGTAGATGACGAGGGCCATTATCGGAAGCCAACCCCGCCACGCTGCGAGCGCGATTGCAGCGATCGCAATGAAGCCCAGGAACGTATGTGGGATGCGCAATGCGCGTTGGTTGTCTTGTGCGACGGCTGGCTGCCCCGCAATCCGCACGCGCATCGCAGCAAGCCGCCCTTTCTCATCGCGCCCGACTTCATACGACAACAGATCGCCCTGTTCCGGACGCCGCCGGAGACGTTCGAATCGTTTCACGTGCACGAAGGCGCGCTCGCCCCCGCCATTGGGAACGACGAACCCGTAACCCTTCTCGTCATGCCATTCGGTGATGCGGCCGGCGAAACGCATGAAGCCCCCTGGAACGCGCCGGCCCCCATGCCGGTCGAGCCCATTCTAGCGGGCGATCATCCGCCCGCCTTGGCCTCGTCCACCTTGTGCAGGAACTCCAGCAAGCCGGCGAAGTACGCGTCCTGGTCGTCGTAATAGGCGCAATGGCTGCCGTTGGGGAGATAGAGGTAGTCGCCATGCGGCAGCTTCTTGCTCATCATCTCCATGTACTTCGGGTCCATGGTGTCGTAGCGGGCGCCGATGACGAGCGTGGGCACGGTGATGTTCTTCAGGTCTTCGGTGCGGTCCCAGTCGACAAGGATGCCGCTCGCGCCCAGTTCGCTCGGGCCCTGCATCGGGACGTAGACCTTCTTGTTGAGGTGGCGCGCGAAGCCGCGCAACACCGGCTCGGGCCATTCGGCCATCGGGCGGCGCAGCACGTGGTGTTCGTAGTGCGGCTGGAGCAGTTGTTCGAAGCGGGGGTTGTCGTAGTCCTTGGCCGCGTCGAGCTTGTGCAGTTCGGCCAGTGCTTCGGGGCCGAGCTCCGGCATCAGCACGTCGTTCGCGTATTTGTTGTACGCGGGGATGCTGGAAACCATGTTCGAAATGATCAGGCCCTTGAGGTGGTCCTGGTGCTTGAGCGCGTACTCGATCGCGAGCATGCCGCCCCAGGAATGGCCGTAGAGGTAGAAGTTGTCCTTGTCCAGGTGCAGCGCCTGGCGCACTTGTTCGACTTCGTCGACGAAGCGGTCGAGGTTGAGCAGCTTCGGGTCGTCGGGTTGGTCGCTGTAGTAGGAGCCGAGTTGGTCGTAGTAGTAGTACTCCACGCCGTCGGCGGGGAGGAAGCTGTCGAAGACTTCGAAGGGTTCGTGGGTCGCGCCGGGGCCGCCGTGCAACAGCAGGACCTTGATGCGCGGGTTGTTGCCGACGCGCTTGGTCCAGACTTTGAAGTCGCCGACCGGGGTGTGGATCGGGATCATGCGGACGCCGCCTTGCCAGGCGTCGGGGTGGCCGGTGTTCGCGTGGTATTCGCGGAGGGTGGGCTGTGCTGCGATGACGGGGGATGCGAAGAGCAGACCGATCGACAAGGCGAGCAGGTACCGGAGCATGGTGTTCCCCCGCGGGTGGCGTTGCGCGGAGTCTAGCGCTGGTTGTGCAGTGCGGGTTTGGTGGGGTTGAAGGCCTACACCATCATTGGCGCGCCGCCCGAACGTGTGAAGTTCCAAATTTTTTTGGGAAAAAAATTTGAAACTCCCCACGCTGGGGCATCACCTTGCGGGTCGCTTCGATCAAGGGGCTTTCGCCCGAGCGTTCATTGGGGGCTGCAAAGCGCGCTTTGCAGGGAGCCGATCGTTGCCAAGAGCGCGCGTCCTGCGATCATTTTGCTGGCGACGGCAAAATGATCTCGCGCTTCACTCCTCGTCTGACGTATTCGCTTCCGCGAACAACATCGCGAACTCATCGCTCGTCAGCTCGATCCCTTCTTCGCGCGCAACTTCGCGATTGCGGTCCCAGAGCTCACGAATCGCCACTTCGATCCCATCGCCCCAGTTCATTTGCGCGGCGACGATTTGTTGCCAGGTGCCTTCGCGATCCAGGGACGCTGCGAGCTTGGGTGCCATCTCTTCGAGGGCCGCGCGCTGCTCCGGGTCGAGTGCATCGATGGCATCCAGGGCCAGGCACTCCAGCAGGCGGAGGAAGGGCCGGCCTGCGTAGCGGTCTTCGGTTGCACTCATGGGGGACGCCTGATCTTCTGGGTAGATCATTTTAGCGGCGCCGGAAAAAGCCCCGCTAGTGCGGGGCTTTTTGATTCGGTGCAGCGAGATTCCCTTACGCGGCCTGTTTCTCCTGCGCTTGCGCAAGAACTTTTCCCATCTGGGCATGGAGCTTTGCGAACTCGGCACGAATCTCGCGAGCGAGCGCGATCATCTCGTCAAGCCGGGCGGCCTTGTCGTGGGATGGGCGGGGCATGTTGTTGGTGTTCATCGTCTTCTCCATTTCTTCCTGTTCCTGCCTCTCACTCGTGATGGGAACCGCCGTGGCACCTGAGCTTGCGGATGACGTCGTCGTACTCGGGTTGGTTGTCGTGCTTCAGCGCAACGTGAACCCGGCGAATCAGGTGGATGCATTGCTGGCAGTCGATGAGCCGAAGCTCGACCTCGATCGGCAAATCACCGGGGAAAACCCCGTCAAGCATCTTGTTCATCAATTCATCGATCTTGCTGATGCTATTGATGATCTCTTCGAGACTCGGGTCCGCCAGCTCCAGGTACCTCTCGTACCCGTGGGCATCACCCTGAAGCACGTCCTTGATATGGCTCACGATGTCTTACCAAATGCGGGCAACCTGCTCCTCTGCCTCGTTGTCGCGCGCAACCTGTCCGCCGCGCACCACAGTGACCAGGCTGGCTGAAGGCATCTGGAGGTTTCCCTGGGGCGCACTGTCCTCATTGAGCGGGGGCGCGGCACTTGCATCGAGCAAGACCATATCGAGCTCCTCGTTTCATGCGGTTGGTTCACGCAGGCCGGCCCCCGGCCTGCGAGTGACACTAACAAGTTAGATCGCGGCGCACTGCTCACCCTGTCGGGAAATGCGATGCGAGCGCAATCGCAGTGCGGGCAAGACGAAAGCCCGCGTTGCGATGTTCAGGCCTCGCGGTTACAAGCCGCTGCGTGCCCATTCGTGAGTGCGACGCAAACCGAACTCGCGCTGGTGATTTCGTCGAGGTCCCGCTCCAGGCGCGAGAACCACTGCTAGTGCGGCGGTTGTTTCGGAGATTTGAAGCCCCGAAGTGGATCGTGCGCCTGCCGAACGTAATTGTTCCAAGGGGCAACGTGTTTGGGATCTTGTGAGGCGCGTGCCCACAAAACGAAAGAGGGACTCACCTGGAGTCCCTCGTGTGTCGATATGGCCTCGAGACATCCCGAGGACGTCAACCGGGCATCACCCGCACTTGCTGTAACCGCAGTTAAGACAAGTCGCACACCCATCCATGATCACGACTGCTTTCGTCGAGCACTTATGGCACATCGTCGCACTCGGCGGAAAACTCGCGCCATCACCCGTCACTTCAATCACTTCTTCCGTGCGCGCATCACTGCCCGTCGCCAGGCCCAGGCTCACTTCACTGTTTTTTTTTGAGCCGCGGTTCTCGTAGGCCGCGCGCTTTTCCGCGATGAGGGCGCGCTGCGCCGGGCTCATCTCGGGGTCGTGGATCAGGCCGATGGACTTCATGTGGTCTTCGACGATCGCGCCCAGTTCGGCCACCAGGGACGGCATGTAGACGCCGCCGGCCTTGAAGTAGCCGCCGCGGGGGTCGAACACCGCCTTCATTTCTTCCACCAGGAACGTCACGTCGCCGCCCTTGCGAAACACCGCCGACATGATGCGGGTGAGCGCGACGATCCACTGGAAGTGCTCCATCGACTTGGAGTTGATGAAGATCTCGAAGGGGCGGCGCAGTTCGTGTTCGGTGCCGGCGTTGAGCACGATGTCGTTGAGCGTCACGTACATGGCGTGTTCGACCAGCGGCGACTTGATCTTGTAGGTGCTGCCGATCAGCACTTCCGGGCGCTCGATGCGCTCGTGCATCTGGATCACGTCGGCCGTCGGGAGCTCCGCTTCCAGCGTAGCGCGGGCCACCGCGTCGGCTTTCGCTTCGCGTGCCTTGTCTTCCGCGCTGATGACGGCGTAGCCCTTGATCTTCTTGTCGATTTTGACGGCCATGTGCGTTCTCTGAATTTGGTTCCAAAAAATCCCCTCCCGTTCGCCGGGAGGGGACGTTGTCGCTTACGCGCTCTTGCGCGCCGTCTTGCGGGCGGTCTTGCGAGCGCCGGTCTTCTTGGCAGCGGTCTTGCGGGCCGGGGCCTTGCGCGCCGTGGTCTTGCGCGCCGTCTTCTTCGTGGCGCGCTTCACTGCGCCCTTCTTGGCGGCGACCTTGCGGCCGACCTTCTTCGCCGTCTTCTTGACCGCGCGCTTGGTCGCGGCGACCTTCCGCCCGACCTTCTTCGCCGTCTTCTTGACCGCGCGCTTGGTCGACGCCTTCTTGGCGGCGGCCTTGCGACCGGTCTTCTTCGCCGCGCGCTTGGCGGCGGCCTTCTTGCCGGCCACCTTGCGCTTGAGCGTCGCTGCTTCCTTCTTCGCCGCGGCGCTGGCCGCGGTAAGCTTCTTCTTCGCCTTGGTCACGGCCTTCTTGGCGGACTTGGCCGCCTTCGATGCCGTCTTCTTCGCGCCCGACACCGCCTTGCCCGCGCGCTTGGCGACGGACTTCGCGGTCTCGACCACCGTATCGGCGGCGTTGGAAAGGGTCGCCGTGACCCCGTTGCCGTTGCTCATTGGTGCTCCTCGTTGGCCAGGTTTGTGGAACAACGCGATCCTATACCCGTCACGTGCGTGAACAAGTAGTCGAGACGTTCCTCAGAACTTGCCGTAATACCCTTCCTTCAGTGCATCGAACAGGTTGGCGGCGGTGTGCATCTCGCCGTCGTACTCGATCTGCTCGTTGCCCTTGACCTCCAGAACCGAGCCGTCTTCCAGCTCGAAACGGTAGGTCGTGTTCTCCAGGTCCGCTTCCTTCACCAGCACGCCCTGGAAGGCGGCGGGGTTGAAGCGGAAGGTGGTGCAGCCCTTCAGGCCTTGCTGGTGGGCGTAGCGGTAGATGTCCTTGAAGTCTTCGTACGGGTAGTCCGTGGGGACGTTGGCCGTCTTGGAGATCGAGGAGTCCACCCACTTCTGGGCGGCGGCCTGGACGTCGACGTGTTCCTTCGGCGAGATGTCGTCGGCGGAGATGAAGTAGTCAGGAAGCTTGGCGCCGGCTTCGTCCGAGAACGGCATGGCCTTGGCGTTGACCAGCTCGCGGTAGGCCAGCAGCTCGAAGGAGTAGACGTCCACCTTCTCCTTGGTCTTCTTGCCTTCGCGGATCACGTTGCGGCTGTAGTGGTGCGCGAAGGACGGTTCAATGCCGTTGGAGGCGTTGTTGGCCAGCGACAGCGAGATCGTGCCGGTCGGGGCGATCGAGGAGTGGTGGGTGAAGCGCGCGCCGACTTCGGCGAGCTCTTCCACCAGTTCCGGCGCCACTTCGGCCACGCGCTGCATGTAGCGCGAGTACTTGGCGTGCAGCACCTTGCCTTCGATGTCCTGGCCGATCTTCCAGCCATCGGCCACCATCTCGGGGCGCTTGCGCAGCATCTCGGCGGTCACCGGGAAGCGCTCTTCCATGATCGGGGCGGCGCCCTTTTCCTTCGAGAGCACCAGGCCCATTTCCCAGCCGGCCACGGCCATGTCGCGGGCGATGCGGTCGGTGAACTCGCAGGATTCGGGCGAGCCGTACTTCATGCGCAGCATCGTCATCGTGCTGCCCAGGCCCAGGAAGCCCATGCCGTGGCGGCGCTTGCGCATGATCTCGTCGCGCTGCTGCTGCAACGGCAGGCCGTTCACTTCGACCACGTTGTCGAGCATGCGGGTGAACACGCGCACGACTTCCTTGTATTCCTCCCAGTCGAACTGCGCCTGGTCGGTGAAGGCATTGCGCACGAACTTGGTCAGGTTCACCGAACCCAGCAGGCACGCGCCGTAGGCCGGCAGCGGTTGCTCGCCGCAGGGGTTGGTCGCGCGGATGTTCTCGCACCACCAGTTGTTGTTCATCTCGTTGACGCGGTCGATCAGGATGAAGCCCGGCTCGGCGTAGTCGTACGTCGAGACCATGATCATGTCCCACAGGTGCCGCGCGCGGATGTGGCCGTAGATGCGGCAGGCCACCAGGCCGTCTTCGCGCACGATGTAGTTCTTGTGCGTGGGCCATTCGCGCCAGACCACGGTCTGCGCGTCGGCCAGGTCGACGTCGCCTTGTTCCTTGGCGTTGACCGGGAAGACCAGCGGCCAGTCGCCGTCGTTTTCCACCGCTTCCATGAAGCCGTCGGTGATCAGCAGCGACAGGTTGAACTGGCGCAGGCGCCCGTCCTCGCGCTTGGCGCGGATGAAGTCCTTCACGTCGGGGTGCGAGACGTCGAAGGTGCCCATCTGCGCGCCGCGGCGGCCACCGGCCGAGGAGACGGTGAAACACATCTTGTCGTAGATATCCATGAAGGACATCGGGCCCGACGTATACGCGCCGGCGCCGGCGACGAAGGCGCCGCGCGGGCGCAGCGTCGAGAATTCATAGCCGATGCCGCAGCCGGCCTTCAGCGTCAGGCCCGCTTCGTGCACCTTCTCCAGGATGCCGTCCATCGAGTCTTCGATCGTGCCGGAGACCGTGCAGTTGATCGTCGAGGTGGCCGGCTTGTGTTCCAGGGCGCCTGCGTTGGACGTGATGCGGCCGGCGGGAATCGCACCGCGGCGCAGCGCCCAGACGAAACGCTCGTGCCAGTACTTCTGCTTCTCGGGCGAACCCTCGGCTTCGGCCAGCGCCCTGGCGACACGCTGGTAGGTCCCGTCGATGTCGGCGTCGATCGCCTCGCCCGACTTCGTCTTCAGCCGGTACTTCTTGTCCCATATGTCGGCCGAGGCCGGCTGCATCGGGATCTCCTGCGCTGCGTTGTCCATCTTGACCGCCTCGAGGCGCACCGTGCTCATGCTGCTCCATCTCCTCGTCGTGGCCGGGTCGTGCCCGGTTCTCATCGTTTTGTCTGGTGGCGATCGGGTCGCTCCGGTTCCACGGAAGCAAGCCGGAAACGCCACCCCACGGGCGTGTCCCTCGCCACCTTCGAACGCTGGTTTTCCCCTGACGCAACCGGGATTCCGGTCACGTTATCGCCTGTGTTCGTGGATGGGACTGAAAGTTCGTGGAACACAACATTCAGGTCCGTCCTTCGCTGCCACCACTATATGTTGTGGCAACGGAAGGCGAAACTACGCCCCGGCCGCGAGGTGTGTCAACGGGCTGGCGAAAATATTTATCGCGCCTGTGATGTGTGCGCAGAAGGCGCAGAAACGCGTTGTCCGCAAGCATCCGGCCAAGCGATGAAAAATAGGCCCCTGTTCAGCGAGATCTTGATTCGATGGCGGCCTGCCGCGATTTCACATCACTGACTCACTTGCCCCCGGGACAATGAACTCATGCGCCATGCTCCCCTGAAAACGCTCGCTGCCTTCACGATCGCCGCCGGTTTCGGCGGCTTCGCGGCGACTGCGATGCGCGAAGGACTGCAGTCCCCCGCGATGGCCGAACCGGCGCCCGCCGCCGTGCCGCTGGTGGCCGCGTTGCCGACGGCCGTCGATGGCCAGGCATTGCCTTCGCTGGCGCCGATGCTGGAGAAGGTCACGCCCGCGGTAGTGAGCGTGCATACCAAGCAGCGCGTGCGCGTACGCAATCCCTTCGCCGACGATCCGATGTTCCGCCGCCTGTTCCCGCAGGTGCCGCAGGAACGGATCAACCAGTCGCTGGGTTCGGGCGTGATCGTCGATGCGGCCAAGGGTCTCGTGCTGACCAACCACCACGTGATCGAAGGCGCGGACGAGGTGTCGGTGACGCTGGCCGATGGCCGCACCTTCGTCGCCACTTTCGTCGGCTCCGACCCCGATACCGACGTGGCGTTGATGCGCATCCAGGCCGACAAGCTCACCGCCTTGCCGCTCGCCAATTCCGATCAATTGCGCGTCGGCGACTTCGTCGTCGCGGTCGGCAATCCCTTCGGCTTCAGCCAGACGGTGACCTCGGGCATCGTCTCGGCGGTCGGGCGCAATGGATTGCCCGGCCTGGGCTTCCAGAACTTCATCCAGACCGATGCGTCGATCAACCCGGGCAATTCGGGCGGCGCGCTGGTCAACCTGCGCGGCGAACTGGTCGGCATCAACACCGCGACCTTCAACCCGCAAGGCAGCCGCGCGGGCGACATCGGCCTGGGCTTCGCGATTCCCGCCAACCTCGCCGGCAACGTGATGCGCCAGCTGGCGAGCACGGGCGAAGTGCGGCGCGGCACGCTGGGCATCGAGACGCAGACGGTCGACGACCAGCTCTACAAGGGCCTGGGGCTCGAAACGCCGCGCGGCGCGGTGGTGACGCGCGTGTTCCCGAACTCGGCCGCCTCGGCCGCCGGCGTGCGCGTGGGCGACGTCGTGCTGTCGGCCAACGGCCAGCGCATGGATACACGCGAGGCGCTGCACAACTTCGAAGGCCTGCAGGCGGTCGGCAGCGACGTCGCGCTCGAGCTGCGCCGCGACAAGGCGCCGCTCACGCTCAAGGCCACACTGCGCGAACAGCCGCGCGCCTACGATGGCAGCGTGCTCGATGCGCGCCTGGCAGGCGCCACCTTCGCCGAACTGCCCGAGCGCCTGCGCCAGGCCGGGCTGGACGGCGTGCTGGTGAGCGCGGTCGCACGCGGCAGCCGCGCGGCGCAGAATGGCTTGCAGAAGGACGACGTCGTGCTTGCCGCCACCAGCGGCGAATTCATCGATCTTGGCGGCTTCCGCGCCAGTTTCGGCCAGACCCCGCAACGCCTGGTGCTGCGCGTGCTGCGCGGCAACGCGCGCGGCGACCTGGCCATGCAGTGATTCCCCCCACCCCCAAGGAGAACGCGATGTCCCCGGACAACAACGGTCGTGCGACCGATTCGATGAAGGCCGATCTCGGCGAAGCGGGCCAGCACTTCAAGGGCGCCGCGGTGGCCGCGGGCGATGCGATCAAGGGCGCGGCCGTCGCCGCGGGCGACGAGATGCGCCTGGGCAAGGCGCAGATGAAGGCCGAACTGGCCGACGGCACGCTCTCGTCCATTTCGGCGGCCGAAAACCTCGGCGCGGCCTCGCGCGAACAAGTCGACGCCATCATGGACAAGGGTCGCGACCTGATCGACAGCGCGGCCGAATTGATCCGCGAGCGTCCGCTCGCTTCCTTCGGCGTCGCCTTCGCCGCGGGTTGGATCATCGCCAAGCTCGGTCGCAGCAGCGACAAGTAAGGCAGCGCCACGATGGGGAGCGAGGGCAGCGGGGACACGACGGACGACGGCACGCAAGCGCGTGCCGCCGCGCCGGGCATCGCCGATGCGCTGAAGGAACTCGGCGACACCGGCAAGGCCACGTGGGCCGCAGGTCGCGAAGCGGCGACCGCGCTGCGCATCCTCATCACGGCGGACTTCGCGCTCGCGCGCAGCGCCGCCGGGCGCACGCTGGCGCTGACCGCGCTGGCGATCATCTTCGGCGCGTCGGCGTGGTTGTTGTTGATGGCCTCGCTGATCGCGTGGCTGTCGCTCAACGTCGGCTGGGCGTGGTGGCTTTCGCTGGTCGTGTGCGGCGGCAGCAGCCTTTTGCTGACCGTCGGCGCGGGTTGGCTGGCGACGCACTACTTCGAACACACGCGCATGAAAGCCACGCGTCGGCAGCTGGCACGCCTGGGCATCGGCGAGCTCGGCGACATGATGGCGGGCGCCGATTCGAGCAAGTCGGCGAAGAAGAGCGCCGAGCAAGTGGCCAACGCAACCGAAGACGGCGTCAAGAAGGGCCTGGGTGTCGACGTCACACCGCCATGAATCACATGATCGTCAACCGGCGGTACGCCAGCATCCCCACATCCGAACAGCAGAGTCGCGCGTGAACTTCGAATCGCTCCAGCGCAAAGTCCGGCAAGCCGAAGTCGCGCTCGAGGCGAAGGAGCGCCAGGCCGCCGCCGATTGGCGACAGGTGAAGTCGACGTGGCTCGCGTCGTGGACGCCGGGCCGCATCGTCGTCGCCGGGCTCGTGTCGGGTTTCGTGGTCGGCAAGCTCGAACCGGGCAAGAGCGTCGCGAAGGGCAACACCCTGCTGCAGATGCTGACCGCGGTCGCCGGCATGTTCGCCGGTGGCAGCGCGCAGGTCGCGGCGGGCAAGGCCGAAGACGCCGCGCAATCCGCCGAAGAAGTCGCGCAAACGCCGCCGGTGGGCGCATGAGTTTCCGATTCGAGACCGAAGAGGCCGAACAACCGCCGTCTCCGCCGCGCCCGCGCTCGTCCAGCGCGGCGATCGTGCTCGCGGTGCTGGCCGTCGCGTTCACGCTCTACCTTGCGCAGGATCTGTTGCTGCCGGTGTTGCTCGCCGCATTCTTCGCGCTGGTCGGCAATCCGATCATCCGCTTGCTGCGCAAGCTGTGGATTCCGCGCTTCGTCTCCGCGATCCTCGTGTTGGGCCTGGGCATGTTCGGCGCCTACTCGCTCGGTCGCGAACTGATCCAGCCGGGCGCCGAGTGGGTGCGCGAAGTGCCCAAGCAGATGCGCGACCTCGCGCCGAAGCTGCGCAACCTGACCAAACCGGTGACCGAAGCCAACCGCGCCGCCGAGAACATCGCGCGCGCGGCCGGTGGTGAATCCTCGACGAAGGTGCAGGTCGTCAAGACCGAGGTCAACGATCCCTACCGCGTGCTGACCTCCACGCCGCGCGTGGTCGCTTCCTTCCTCGCGGTCGTGCTGCTGACGTTCTTCTTCATGGTCTACGGCGGCGATCTGCAGCGCAATGCGATCGCGTTGCTGCCATCGCGGCAACAGAAGAAGCTCACCGTCGAGATCCTGCAGGCGATCGAGACCGAGATCTCGCGCTACGTACTCACCATCAGCATCATCAACGTGATCGTCGGCCTGGTGTTCGCCGGCCTGCTGTACTGGTTGCTCGGCGTGCCCGGCGACGAAGCCTTGCTGTGGGGCACGATGGCGGGGCTGCTGAACTTCGCGCCCTATGTCGGCCCGCTGATCGGCATCTGCATCATGTTGGTGATGGGCTTCGTCAGTTACGGCGAAACGCTCCAGTCGCTCGGGCCGGCGGCGCTGTACCTGGGCCTGCACACGCTCGAAGGGCAGATCGTCACGCCGATCGTGCTCGGCCGGCGCATGGCGCTCTCGCCGCTGGTGCTGATCCTCTCGCTGATGGTCTTCGGCTGGCTGTGGGGAATCATCGGCCTGCTGCTGGCGGTGCCGCTGCTGGTGTGCGTCAAGCTGGTGCTGGCGCGCATCGATGGCCTGGACGGGTGGGCCAAGCTGTTGGAGTGACTGCGGCGGCGCGGCGCGGCCATTAGCCCGTACCGTTTAGAATCCGCCGGGTGAACCTCCGCATCCGCGCCATCACCCTCGATCTCGACGACACCTTGTGGCCGTTCGCGCCCATCGGCGCGCGCGTGGACCACGTGCAGCACGACTGGCTGCGCGCGAACTGCCCGCGCACGGCCGAGCGCTTCCCGGTCGACGAAATGCGGCGCCTGCGCGATGTCATCAACGCCGAACACCCGCACCTGGCCCACGACTTCAGCCGGCTGCGCAAGCTCACCCTGGCGCGGGCGATGGAACTGGCGGGCGACGACGTGTCGCAGGTCGAGCCCGCGTTCGAAGCCTTCTTCGCCGAACGCAATCGCGTGGAGTGCTACCCCGATGCGATCGCCGCGCTCGAACGCATCGCCGCGCGCGTGCCCGTCGCCGCGGTGACCAACGGCAACGCGGACCTGTCGCGCATCGGCTTGAAGCACCACTTCGCCTTCCAGCTCGGCGCCAGCCAGCACGGCGCACCGAAGCCCGATCCCACCATCTTCCGCGCCGCCTGCGAGCGCCTGGGCCAAGCCCCCCAGCATGTGTTGCATGTCGGCGACGACATCGAGCTCGACGTGCTCGGCGCCGCGCGCGCCGGCCTGCGCACCTGCTGGATCCATCGCGACGACCTGCATCCCGAACCGACGTGGCCGCACGCGCACGTGCGCCCCGACCTTGCCTTTCCCACCCTCGATGCGTTGGCCGACTGGCTGGACGCGCACCTCCAGGACGACGTCGCATGACCGATTCGAACGGGTTCGCACCATCGGGCACCAAGGGTTTGCCGCTGTATTGCGTCGAACGCACGGGCTTCGATGCGTGGCGGCAATTGCAAGTGCCCGAAATCGGGAGCTGGATCGACGCGCATTCCTTCACCGGTGTTTCCGGCAGCGTGTTGCTGCTGCCCGGCGATGGCGGGATCGCGGGCGCGGTGCTCGGCGTCGGCGATCCGCTGGATCCCTACTCCTATGCGCACGCACCGTTCGCCTTGCCGCCGGGCGATTGGGCGCTGGCGAGCGAACTCGATGCCGATGCACTGCGCGCGCTGCACCTGGGCTGGGGCCTGGGCGCGTATCGCTTCACGCGCTACAAGGTGCCGCTGCGTGCACCGGCGCGCCTGGTCGCAGGATCGATCGATGCCGAAACGCACGACACCCTCGCCGCCTGCGTGCGCGTGCGCGACCTGGTCAACACGCCCGCCGAAGACATGGGCCCCGACCAACTCGAACAGGCTTGCTGCGAACTGGCCGAAGCGCACGGTGCGCGCATCGAAGTGGTCAGCGGCGAGGATCTGCTCGACCACAACTATCCGGCGATCTACGCCGTCGGCCGCGCATCGCATCGCGCGCCGCGCCTGATCGCCGTGCATTGGGGCGATGCCGATGCGCCGAAGCTGACGCTCGTCGGCAAGGGCGTTTGCTTCGACACCGGTGGCCTGGACATCAAGGCCGCCGACGGCATGCGCAACATGAAGAAGGACATGGGCGGCGCCGCGCACGCGATCGCGCTCGCCGGCCTGGTCATGGCGCAAAAACTGCCCGTGCGGCTGACCCTGTTCGTCGCGGCCGTCGAAAACGCGATCGGGCCGATGAGTTATCGCCCCGGCGATGTCGTGAACACGCGGCTCGGCGTGTCGGTGGAAATCGACAACACCGATGCCGAAGGGCGCGTGGTGTTGTGCGATGCGCTGGCGCGCGCGGCCGAAGACAAGCCCGCGTTGCTGGTCGACTTCGCGACGCTGACGGGTGCGGCGCGCATCGCGCTGGGCCCGGACCTGCCCGCGTTGTATGCGAACGACGAGTCGGTCGCCGCCGATTGGCTCGAAGCCTCCGGCGCGCAACGCGATCCGGTGTGGCGCATGCCCTTGTGGCGACCGTACCTGCGTTATCTCGTCAGCAGCGTGGCGGACATCGCCAACGGCGGGCCCTCGCGCATGGCCGGCAGCGTGACCGCGGCGCTGTATCTCGAACGCTTCGTGCCGTCCACGCAGCCGTGGGCGCACCTGGATGTGTATTCGTGGAACGACACCGATCGCCCGGGACGCCCCGCGGGTGGCGAAGCGCAAGGCTTGCGTGCGGCGTGGGCGATGCTCAAGCAGCGCTTCGCGTAGTTACAGCCAACCCTTCTGCCGCGCGAGGCGATAGGCCTCGATGCGGTTGCCGACGCCGAGCTTGCCGATCGCTTCGGACAGATAGTTGCGCACCGTGCCGCCCGACAGATTCAACTGCGCGGCGATTTCCGATGCGGACATGCCATCGCCGGCCAGGCGCAACACCTGCCGTTCGCGATCGTTGAGCGGATCGGCATCGCTCCACGCATCGATCGCCAGCTGCGGGTCGATCGCGCGGCCGCCGCGATGCACCTTGCGCAGGGCTTCGGCGAGATCTTCTGCAGGCGCGTCCTTCAACAGGTAACCCGACACGCCGGCGTCGAGCGCGCGGCGCAGGAAACCGGCGCGCGCGAAGGTCGTGACGATGACGACCTTGATCGGCAGTTCATGCCGCTGGATGCGCTGGGCAAGCTCCAGGCCCGACATCCCGGGCATTTCGATATCGGTGACGAGCACGTCGGGCTTGAGACGCTGCACTTCGCGCCATGCGGCTTCGCCATCGGGCGCGGTGCCAACGACTTCCAGGTCGCTTTCCAACGAAAGCAGCGCGGACAACGCGCCACGCACGAGCGCCTGGTCTTCGGCCAACACGATGCGGATCACCCTGGCAACCCCGCGCGCACGAGCACCTTCGTGCCGCTGCCCTTCGCCGACTCGATGCTCAACGTGCCACCCATGCCACGCACGCGATCGCGCATGCCGGCGAGCCCGTTGCCGTCGTTCGTCGCGCCGCCGCGCCCGTTGTCTTCCACGCACATGCGCACGCTGCGCGCATCGGTGTCGAAGGCGACGCGCGCATTGGTCGCCTGCGCGTGGCGCGCGATGTTGGTCGCCGCTTCGCGCAGCACGAGCGACAGCCCGCGTTCGACATCCGGTGGCAAGGCCGCGGGTGGTGCGTCGTACTCCAGGTGCACGTTGGAGGATTCCAGCAGCAGGCGCGCGGAGGCGAGTTCCGCGGCCAGGTCGGCCGAGCGGATGCCGGTGACGGCGCTGCGCACTTCGGCAAGCGCGTGGCGCGCGACGCGCTCGGCTTCTTCCAGTTCGCGGCGCGAACCCGGCGGATCGCGTTCGCTGAGCTTGCGCGCGAGTTCGAGCTTCAGCGTGATCAGCGACAGCGTGTGGCCGAGCAGGTCGTGCAGGTCGCGACCGATGCGTTCGCGCTCGGCGGTGGCGGCCAGCCGCCGCACTTCGTCGTGCGAGAGTTTCAGCGCGATGTCCTTGTCGGCGCTCGCGCGTTCGACGTTGATGATCAGGCCGATGATCAGCGTCATCACCGGCATCCACACGATCATTTGCCACGGATAGCCCACCGCGGTCGCCATGCCCGCGTACACCGCGTTCATCACCAGCCATTGCAGCAGATACACCGGGATCGCGCGATGCCGCTTGCCCGCGTGCAGCATCACGCAACCGAACACGAAGTAGCTGATGCCCGAGGGATACCAGGGCAGCAGCACGAAGCACAGCACCGCCATGCCGTAGGCGTAACGATCGGAGATGCGGCGCGACGACAACAGGGTCTTCGCATACAGCGCGATGAACACCGGATACGAGAGCGCCGTCAGCCCGACCCACTTCCACGTGTAGCCCATGCCGAACATCGGGGTGATGAACACCCACAGCGACCAGAGCAGGTGGACCGCGTCGGTCCACGGCGACTTGCCCTGGCGGATGAGGTCGGCGATCGCCGAATCCGGCGCGGGCGCGAACCCGCAGCGCGCAAGCAACTGCGCGATGCGGGGCGGGATGGGCGCGGCGGCGGCGGTGTTCATGCGGGCAATGCTAGCGGGCTTCAACCCACCTTGCGCAGGCGCCGCGCGGCGAGCCACGACACGGCGACCGTGAAGCCCAACAGGAGCGTGACGTGCGGCCATGGATTGACGTGCGCGATGTCCACCGCGTCCAGCGCAAGCGCATTGAGATGGAAACTCGGGAGCGCGGGCGCGATGGCCTGCATCGCCTTCGGCAGGCTCTGGATCGGGAACCAGAGGCCCGAGAGGAAGGCCATCGGCAGGTACAGCATGTTGATGACCGCCGGCGCGCCCTGGCCCTTCACCAGCGTGCCGAGCAGCAGGCCCAGCGCGCAGAAGGGCAACACGCCCGGCACGTTCGACAGATACAGCGCGGCGATCTGCGCACCGGTCACCGGCACGTGCGCGGCGAACACCGCGAGCAACACCAGCAGGGTCAGCACGCCGGCCGCGACACCCATCGCCATGACCATCTTGCCGAACAGATAGGCGAAGGGCGGCATCGGCAGTGCGCGCTTGAGCGTGAGCAGGCCGTTCTCGCGTTCCATCGCCATCGACACGCCGAAGCCGAACAGGCCCGGCGCCATCACGCCGAAGGTGCCGTAGGCGGCGAGCAGATAGCGGCCCGCGTCGCTGCCGGGGCGCGCGAGGAACACGCCGAACATCAAATAGAACACCGTCGGGAACAACAGCGTCGGCAGCATGAAGCCGGGGTTGCGCAGGTAGCGCAGGCACTCGGCGCGCATTTCCTGCAGGTAGGCGTTGAGCACGCGGGTGCGCGGCATCGTGTCGATGCGCGGGCGTTCGGAGAGGATCGACAGATCGGACATCACGCGGCCTCCTGCAAGGTGGCGACGGCATCGTCGCGCGTCAGTTCGGTGAAGGCTTCGGCCAGGCCCGCTGCGCGGACTTCCAGCCCGCGCAGGTCGGCATCGAGTGCGAGCAGGCGACGCACGACATCTTCGGCATGTTCGGTGCTGATGCACAGGCGATCGCCTTCGTGCGCGATCTCCACGACGCCCGGCCAAGCCCGGATGATTTCGATCGGCAACTGCGTCACGCAGCGCACGCGCTTCATCGCCACGCGTGCGCGCAGCGTATCGACGGTGCCTTCCATGAGTACGCGCCCCTTCGCCATCACGCACACGCGGTCGGCGAGTGCTTCGGCTTCTTCCAGGTAATGCGTGGTGAGGACCACGCCGTTGCCTTCGGCGACGAGGTGGCGAATCGCGGCCCACAGCTTCTGGCGCGCTTCGATGTCCATGCCCACGGTCGGTTCGTCGAGGAACAGCAGCTTGGGACGGCCGCACAGAGCGAGCGCGAATTGCACGCGACGTTGCTGGCCGCCGGACAACTTGCCGTACGGACGCTTCAGCAGATCGGCGACGCCGGCCAGGTCCGCGCTCTCCTGCACGGTGCGCGGCGAGGGGTAATAGCTGGCGGCAAGGCGAATGAGTTCGCCGACGCGCAAGGTCGGCGGCAGTTGCGCGTTCTGCAACATCACGCCGATATGGCGACGCGCGGCGATTTCCTGCGGATCCTGCCCGAACAGTTCGACCGTGCCGCCGTCGGCGCGCAGCAATCCGAGGAACAGGCCGATCGCCGTGGTCTTGCCCGCGCCGTTGGGGCCGAGCAGTGCGAGCAGCTCGCCGCCGCGCAGGGTCAGGTCGACGCCGTCCAGCGCGCGCACCTTGCCGTAGGACTTGCTTGCCTGGTGCAGGCGCGCGAGTGCGCCCTCGAAGCTGGACATGTCGAAGCTCCACGTGAATGTGGAGACGATGCTGCGCTCGCGCCGGGCCGCGTCCCAGTCCGGACCTTCATGCAAAGCACATGACATGCGTCAGGTGCGCCCGGGGGCGGCCTTCCGTAGGCTGCGCCCCTGTCAATGGCATCCGCCTGCCTGCTTGGTCACACTAGGCGCCTCCCTCCGTCCCTGGACCACCATGCCCAACGCGTCCGCCGATCTGTTGAAGGAATTGCGCATCGACCGCAGTGCGCCCCCGCCCGCGCCGCCGTCGCGGAAGCGCTGGGCGTTGCTTGCCATCTTCGGCGGCGCGTTCGCGGCGATCGTCGGTGCCTGGGCGGCACTGGGACACGACAAGGCGATCGAAGTCGAAACCGCGCAGGTGACCACCGTCGGTGGCGCCAGCGGCGGTGGTGCGGCCACGGTGCTCGATGCGACCGGTTACATGGTCGCGCGGCGCATGGCGACGGTGTCGGCGAAGATCACCGGCAAGGTGCGCGAGATCAAGATCGAAGAAGGCATGCACGTCGAAGCGGGCCAGGTCATGGCGACGCTCGATCCGATCGATGCCGACGCCGAGCGCGAGCTGATGTCCTCGCAGGTCGGCGCCGCGCAGAGCCAGATCGGCATGGTGCAGGCACAGCTGAAGGAAGCCGAAGCCAACGTCGGGCGCTTGGATGGACTGGTGAAGCAGCAGCTCGTCGCGAAAGCGCAGTACGACCAGGCCGTCGCCGAACGCGATGCATTGCGCTCGCAATTGCTGACCGCGCAGCGCAACGCGCGCGTGGCCAACGATCGCCTGCGCATCGCCGACCTGGGCATGGACAACACCATCGTGCGCGCGCCGTTCGCGGGCATCGTGATCGCCAAGGCCGCGCAGCCGGGCGAAATCGTTTCGCCCTTGTCGGCCGGTGGCGGCTTCACGCGCACGGGCATCGGCACCATCGTCGACATGGATTCGCTGGAAGTCGAAGTGGAAGTCGGCGAGGCCTTCATCGGCCGCGTGAAGCCCGGCATGCCCACGCAAACCATGCTCAACGCCTATCCCGACTGGAAGATCCCCGGCCACGTCATCGCCATCATTCCCGCCGCCGACCGCGGCAAGGCAACGGTGAAGGTGCGCGTGGCGGTGGACCAGAAGGACGCGCGCATCGTGCCCGACATGGGCGCGCGCGTGAGCTTCCTGGAAGCCGCACCGCCGAAGGACGCCGCGCCGCGCAAGCCGACGGTGCTCGCGCCCGCGAATGCGATCGTCGATCGCGGCGGCAACGACGTCGTGTTCGTGGTCGCCGAAGATAAAGCGCAGCAGCGCGCCGTGAAGGTCGGCCGCACGCTGGGAGACGATCGCGAGATCGTCGATGGCCTGAGCGGTGGCGACACCGTCGTGCTCAGCCCGCCCGAATCGCTGGTCGACGGCGGCCGCATCAAGCAGAAAAAAACCGAAGCGCAGTAACTCCCATCCGCACACACCCCCCGGAGTTCGCATGTCCACCCTCGTCAGCATCCGCAACCTGCACAAGAAGTACCGCCGCGGTCCGGAGACCGTCGACGTCCTGCACGGCCTGGACCTGGATATCGACGAGGGCGATTTCGTCGCGCTGATGGGCCCGTCTGGCTCGGGCAAGACCACGCTGCTGAATCTCATCGGCGGCCTGGATACGCCTTCGGGCGGCGAGATCTCGGTGGGTGGCGCACGCATCGACCAGCTCGCGTCCGGGCAGTTGTCGAACTGGCGCAGCAACCACGTCGGCTTCGTGTTCCAGTTCTACAACCTGATGCCGACGCTCACCGCGCAGAAGAACGTCGAACTGCCGCTGCTGCTCACCAAGCTCTCGGCCGCGCAGCGCAAGCGCAACGCGGAGATCGCGCTGGAGCTGGTCGGCCTGAAGGATCGCGGCAAGCATCGCCCGTCCGAGCTTTCCGGCGGCCAGCAGCAGCGCGTGGCGATCGCGCGCGCGATCGTGTCCGACCCCACGCTGCTGATCTGCGACGAACCCACCGGCGACCTGGACCGTGCATCGGCCGAGGAAATCCTCGGGCTGCTGCAGATGCTCAATCGCGATCACAACAAGACCATCGTGATGGTGACGCACGATCCGAAGGCGGCCGAGTACGCCACGCACACGCTGCACCTCGACAAGGGCAACCTCGTCGAACAAGCCGTCCACGCGTGATCGCCGGAGGCCAGCGATGAAATATTTCCACCTGATCTGGGCGGCCCTGTTCCGCTCCAAGACACGCACGTTCCTCACCCTGTTCTCGGTGATCACGGCGTTCTTCCTGTTCGGCATGCTGGACTCGGTGCGCGTCGCCTTCAATTCCGGCGGCAGCGTCACCGGCGCCAACCGCATGATCGCGTCCTCGCGCCTGTCGCTGACGCAGATGCTGCCTTACAGCCTGGATTCGCAGATCCGCTCGATCGACGGGGTGAAGAAATCCTCGTACGCGGCGTGGTTCGGCGGCATCTACCAAAAGCCGGAAAACTTCTTCCCCAACTTCTCGGTCGGCCCCGACTACCTGGATCTGTATCCCGAGTACGTGTTGCCTGCCGACCAGCGCAAGGCCTGGGAATCCGATCGCGTCGGCGCGGTCGTCGGCGAAACGCTGGCCAAGAAGTTCGGCTGGAAGATCGGCGACACCATCCCGCTGCAGGCGACGATCTTCCCGACCAAGGGCAGCAACGACTGGACCTTCCGCCTCGACGGCATCTTCAAGGTCGAGGACGAAAAGCGGAAAGGCCAGGAAGCGGTGATGCTGTTCCACTGGAATTACTTCGACGAGTCCAACGACTACGTCAAGGGCCGCGTGGGCTGGTACATCGTGCAACTGGACAACGCCGACAGCGCCGATCGCGTCGCCAAGGCGATCGACAAGCTCTCGGCCAACTCCGACCACGAAACCAAGACGCAGACCGAAGAAGCGTTCAACAAGGCCTTCATCAAGCAGATCGCCGACATCGGCATGATCGTGAGCGGGATCATGGGCGCGGTGTTTTTCACCCTGTTGCTGCTCACCGGCAACACGATGGCGCAGGCCGTGCGCGAACGCATCCCGGAACTGGCGGTGCTCAAGACAATCGGCTTCACCAACCGCAGCATCCTGATGCTGGTGCTGGGCGAATCGGTGCTGCTCGTCGCCATCGGCGCGGTCATCGGCCTTGCGCTCGCGCCCATCGCGATGATCGCCACGACCAAGGGCAGCGGCGGCTTCATCCAGTTGCCGTCGTCCTTGCCGGCCGAAAGCTGGATCACCGGGCTGGTGCTCATGCTGGTGTTCGGCGTGCTGTCGGGCCTGCTGCCGGCGCTGCGCGCGATGCGCCTGAACATCGTCGACGCCCTCGCGGGCCGCTGAGGAGAACCACATGAAGATTCTTGTGAACCTGCTCCTCCTGCTCCTGCTCGCCGTCGTGCTGGTGGCCGCGGCGTTCGTGCCCTACGGCATGCTCATCCTCGCCGCGCTCGTCGCCATCTGGTTGTTCACCACGCGTAGCGGTGCACTGGCGCGCGCGGCCACGAGCATCGGCATCGCGGGACTTCCGCAACGCTGGGGTGCCTCGCTCGTCATCGTCGTCGGCATCGCCGGCGTGGTCGGCGTGCTGGTGGCGATGCTCGCGATGGGCGAAGGCTTCCGGGCCACGCTGTCGAACACCGGCGGCACCGACACGGCGATCGTGTTGCGCGGTGGTTCGCAAGCCGAGACCAACTCGGTGATCACGCGCGACCAGGTCCCGCTGATCTCCGCGCTGGCCGGCATCGCGCGCGGCCCCGACGGGCGTCCGATCGTGTCGCCGGAGCTCTCGCAGGTCGTCAACCTGCAGAGCAAGGCCGACGGCACCGATACCAACGTGCAGTTCCGCGGCGTCGGGCCGGATGCGTGGACGATCCGCCCGAACCTGAAGATCGTCGAGGGCCGCAAGTTCAACGGCGGCCTGCGCGAGATGGTCGTCGGGCGCGGCGCGCAACGGCAGTTCCGTGGCCTGGAAGTCGGCAAGCAACTCAACCTCGCCAACCAGATCTGGACGGTGGTGGGCGTGTTCGAATCGGGCGATTCGAACGAATCGGAGTTGTGGGCCGATGCCGACGTGCTGGGCCCGGCGTACCAGCGCCAGGCGTTCCAGTCGGTGACGGTGAAGCTCGACGGCAAGAATGGTTTCAAGCAATTGAGCGGCGCACTCGCCGCCGATCCGCGCCTGAAGCTCGACGTCTCGACCACGCATGACTATTACGCCAAGCAGTCGGAGAACCTGACCAAGTTCCTGTCGATCCTCGGCATCGTGATCGGCACGATCATGGCGGTCGGCGCGATCTTCGGCGCGCTGAATTCGATGTACGCGGCGGTGGCCGGACGCGCGCGCGAAATCGCGACGATGCGCGCGATCGGCTTCCGCGGCCTGCCGGTGGTGACGGCGGTGATGCTGGAGACGATGTTGCTCGCGCTGCTCGGCGGTTTGCTGGGCGCGGCGATCGCGTGGCTGCTGTTCAACGGGCACACCGTCTCGACGCTGGGCAACAACTTCAGCCAGGTCGTGTTCCAGTTCCGCGTCACCCCGCAGTTGCTCTGGACCGGGTTGAAGTGGGCGCTCGGCATCGGCCTGGTCGGCGGCTTGTTCCCCGCATTGCGCGCGGCGCGCTTGCCGGTGACGGAGGCCTTGCGCGCGGCGTGATCGTCAAGCCGGCGTTGTCCCTGGAGGCCGCGCAATGCGCGGCCTCTTTTTTTGTTCGATGCGCTCCGCTCGGCACGCCACGGAGAGAATTCGCATAGGCCAGTGACGAAGGATCCGACAACGTGCGCGCGGCGCACTCCGCGCCCCTGAAAGGATTTTTCGAGAATGCAGCGTTGTAAACGATCCATCGCGCTGGGCGCGCTCCTGTTGTCCTTCGCAAGTGGCGCCTGTGCCGCGGAAATCGTGGGCGATTTCACCAGCGCGACGACGGCCCAGGGCTGGACGCTCGCCTCCGAGCGCATGTGGATGGCCGCACCGGGCGCCGTGGTCACGCCGCCATCGATGAACGGGACGGGCTGGCTGAGCCTGATGGCGCTCTCGCAAACGGGGGAGCAGATGTCCTATGCGACCTCGTCCACGCTGCTCGATACGCGAGCGCCCATTCGCATCCAGTACGAGTTCCTGTCCTACGACACGCGGAAGAACATCGGCGCCGTCGCGGGCTTCCATCTGCTGGATCCGGCGAAGGGGCCGGAGATGCACGAGTCAGGCAAGGCGCATCACTGCGCCTCTTCGGCGCTCATGGTCAGCATGGGCCACGAAGGGCTGTACTACGACGAGTGCAATGGTGCGTATGAAGCCTGGAACAAGTTCAATCGTGCCGTCGTCCGCGCCGACAACACGGTCGTCGCGCGCGACCAGGCCCCGATGTGGCTGAGCTGCGGCAACTACGACGGCTGGGGCGGCGAACGCATCGATGCACGGCACTGCACCACCCGCGATGAGGCGGTGACGCGCGGATTCGTCCGCGTAGTCGATGCGCAACTCGCGCCGACCCTCGCCGGCGGCTACACGCTGGACATGAAGGTCGACGGAAAGCCGGTCTATACGCAAGTGGCGATCGCAAAACCGCTTCCGCCGCTGGTGCAGTTCGGCCTGTGGGCCGAGCACTTCGGCCGGCCTCACCATGAAGTGCGCAACGTGCGGATCACGCAGGATGCGCGGCTGATGAGCGCGGTGAATGGCCACTGCGTCGAAGTCGCAGGCAGCATCGCACTGGGGCGTCACCTCGCGGCGTATGCCTGCCACGGCCGTGCGAACCAGACCTTCCGCTTCGCGAACGACAGGCTCGAAAGCGGCACCTTCTGCCTGGGTGCGGAGCACGGCCAGAACAAGGACGGCGCGCGCGTGCTCACGTATGCGTGCAACGACCAGGCGTATCAGCGCTGGGAGCGGACTCAGACCGGACAGTTGCGCAGCAAGATGGAGGGAACGCAGCGCTGCATCACGCTGGGCGCAACCGGCAACCATCTGTCGTTGCAGCCGTGTGAGCCGATGCTGGCCGCACAGCAGTTCGCGGTGCGCGGGGCGCCGTAAGTGTTGTCCCTGGGGGCCGCGCAATGCGCGGCCTCCAACGCAGAGACTTCGCATAGGCCGGTGACGACGGATCCGACATGGTTGCGCGCGGCGCACTCCGCGCCCCTGAAAGGATTTTCCGAGAATGCAGCGTTGTAAACGAGCGATCGCGCTGAGCGCGCTCCTGCTGTCCCTGTTCGCGAGCGGCGCACACGCCGAGGAAATCGTCGGCGACTTCACCGATGCGACCACTGCCCAAGGCTGGGCGCTCACCTCTGAACTCTACTGGATGGCCACTCCGGGCGCCGAGCGCACGCCGCCGTCGATGAACGGAAGTGGCTGGCTGACCATGATGGCGCACGCGCCCACGCTGACGCAGATGGCCTATGCGACGTCGCCCACGCTGCTGGATACGCGAGTGCCGATTCGCATCCAGTTCGAATTCCTGTCGTACAACACGCGGAAAAACATCGGGCCCAATGCGGGGTTCCATCTCCTCGACCCGACCAAGGGACCGGAGCTGCACAAGGACGGCAAGGCCCTCGATTGCGCCTCGTCGGCGCTCATGGTGAACATGGGCCACGAAGGGTCGTACTACGATGTGTGCAACGGTCCCTTCGAATTCTGGGAGAAGTTCAATCGCGTGGTCGTCCGCGCCGACAACACGGTGGTCGCGCGCGACCAGGCCCCGATGTGGCTGACATGCGGCAACTACGACACCTGGCACGGAGACCGAATCCAAGCGCGGCATTGCACCACGCGCGAGGAAGCGGTTGCACGCGGATTCGTCCGCGCTGTCGATGCGCAGGTAACGCCGGCCCTCGGCGGTGGCTACACGCTGGACATGAAGATCGACGGAAAGCCGATCTATACGCAACTGGCGATCGCAAAACCGCTGCCGCCGCTGGTGCAGTTCGGCCTCTGGGGAGATCACAATAGCCGGCCCCACCACGAAGTGCGCAACGTGCGGGTCACGCAGGATGGGCGGCTGACGAGCGCGGTGAATGGCCACTGCGTCGAAGTCGCGGGAAGCATCGCGCTGGGGCGTCACCTCGCGGCGTACGCTTGCCACGGTCGTACGAACCAGACCTTCCGCTTCGCGAACGAGAGGCTCGAAGCCGGCACGCTGTGCCTGGGCGCGGAGCACGGCCAGAACAAGGACGGCGCGCGCGTGATCACGTATGCGTGCAACGACCAGGCGTATCAGCGCTGGGAGCGGACGGAGAGCGGACAACTGCGCAGCAAGATGGCGGGCACGCAGCGCTGCATCACGCTCGGCGCAACCGGCAACCATCTGTCGTTGCAGCCGTGTGAGCCGCTGTTGGCGGCACAGCAGTTCGCGGCACGCGGGGCGCCGTAACGCGGCATCGGGACGGGCGTCGCGCGCGCCCGTCTCTCAACGAGGTTCGTCGCTCAGCCTGCTTGCCGGCAGCCTTCGGGCTTGAAAATCCGCGCGCTCGAAGCCGGGGACTTCGCCAGCAAGTGCGCCGCGCGCGTGGGACGCGGCGCGAAGGTGCCGCCGCAATTCGGGCAGCGGCCCTTCAACACGCCGATCGCGCAGTCGGCGCAGAAGGTGCATTCGAAGGAACAGATCACCGCGTCGTGGGCATCCGGCGGCAGATCCTTGTCGCAGCATTCGCAGTTGGGGCGCATCTGGAGCATGGGGCAACCCTCAGCGTGAAGCGTTGGCGGGAACCAGTGTCGCGCGTGCATTCGCCCGGCGCGCGCGCAGCGCGCCGTCGACGGCGAAGATCGCCAGTGCGACCCAGATGCACGCAAAGCCGACGGCGCGGTCGCGGTCGAAGGCTTCGTGGAAGACGAACACGCCGATCAGGAATTGCATCGTCGGCGCGACGTATTGCAACAGGCCGATGATCGACAGCGGCACGCGACGCACCGCGTAGGCGAAGCCCACCAGCGGCAGTGCGGTGAGCGCGCCGCTGACGATCAGCATCAGGCTCATCGCCGTGCCATAGCCGTCGAGGAACCCGCCCTGCCCGTGCGTTTCGCTCCACGCGAGCACCGCCACGACCGGCAGGAACAAGTACGCACCTTCGATGCCCAGGCCGGTGATCGAATCCACCGCGGCGATCTTGCGGATCAATCCGTACAACGCGAAGGACACCGCGAGCGCCAGCGCGATCCACGGCAACTGGCCGAAACGGAAGGTCAGCCACGCCACGCCCAGCGTCGCGATGGCCACCGACACCCATTGCACGCGTCCGAGCCGTTCGCGAAGGAAGACCACGCCGAGCAACACGTTCAGCAGCGGATTGATGAAGTAACCCAGGCTCGATTCCACGACGTGCCCGGCATTCACCGCCCAGATGTACAGGCCCCAGTTGAAGCCGATCAGCACGCCGGACAAGGCGAGCATCCACCACGTCCGTGGTTTGGCCAGCGCGCTTTTGAGCCAGCCGCGTCCGTCGCGCCAGAACAGGAATCCGCCGACGATCACCGCGCTCCACGCGATGCGATGCAGCACGATCTGCAGCGAGGGCACCGACTTCATCAGGTGCCACCACAACGGCATGACGCCCCACAGCAGGAAGGAGGCGATCGCGATCCACAGGCCGCGGCGGTCCAGCGTCTGTTCGCTCACGCCACCGGCTCCTCGGCCGCTTCGCGCACGGCCGCCGGCGTCGGCGCCGGAGATGCAGCGCGCGCTTTCGCCAGCGTGATCAGCACCACGCCGGCGAGGATCACGGCCATCGCGCCCAGGTCGTGCGTGGTGAAGGATTCACCACCGATCAGCGCGCCGATCAGCACGGCGAGCGGCGGGTTCACGTACGCGTAGCTGGTCGCGAGCGCCGGCCGCACGTGGTGCAACAACCAGATATACGCGGTGAAGCCGAAGATCGAACCGGCGACGACCAGGTACAACAGCGCGGCGGTGGATTCGAAACTCGGCATCGTCGTGATGCGTTCGCCCGCGACGAGCGCGACGACGATCAACCACAGCGTGCCGACGAGCATCTGGCCCGCGGCGGCCATGAAGGGTTCGGGCAGGTCCTGGTCGCGCGACCAGATCGAGCCCCACGCCCATGCCAGCGGCGCGATGATCAGGCAGATCAAACCGAGCTTCGAACCCGACAGCTCACCGCCAACACTGAGCCAGATCACGCCGAGGAAACCGACGATCAGGCCGCTCCATTCCATGCGCGTGGGATGGCGGCCCTTGAGCATTGCGAACACGCCCGCGAACAGCGGCATCGACGCGACCGCGATCGCCGCCAGGCCCGAACCCACTTGCGTCTCGGCCTTGTTCACCAACGCATTGGACAGCACGACCATGAAGATCGAGAGCTTGGCGAGCGTGATCCATTGCTTCTTCGTCGGTGCGGCCACGCCGCGCATGCGCAACACCGCGTACATGATCGAACCGGCGATCGCCATGCGGATCGCCGCGAGCAGGAACGGCGGATAGCCGTGCAAGGCGAAGCGGATCGCGAGGTAGGTCGAGCCCCACAGGATGTAGACCGACGCGAGCGCCAGTCCGACGGCGAGCGGGGTGGCGGGTTTGAGAGGCGTGCTCATGCAAGGGCTCGTGCGGCGAGCCATTGCAGGCCCGCGAGGTGTTGGTGGTCGTGGCTGCACAACAGATGCATCAGGCTGCGCACGGTGACCGGGCCGAAGCCGTCGAAGGTCGCCGGGCGTTCGAGTTGCTCCGGCGTCAGCGCGGCAAGCAGCGCGATGGTTTGCCCGCGCGCCGCTTCGAATTCGTCGAGCGCCTGTTCCGCGCTGCCCCGCTCGCCCCTGGATTCGGCGAGTGCGTAACTGTCGATGTCGTCGAGCAGCGGCGCGTGCTCTGCCAGCGTGCGGCCGAAGCGCACGTGGTAGCCCTCGCGCTCGATGTCGCGCAGGTGCCAGAGCTGGTGCAGCGGGTCGAAGTGTTCGCTCGGGCAGCCGTCCCAGGCCGCCGGCCGGAAGCGGGCGTGGCGGACGGGAATCGCTGCGTAATGCGCGCGCAGGAGCTGCGGGAACTGCGCGAGGGAAGCGAGGATCGGGTCCTGCATCTGGGCTCCCGACGAGGGGGAGGTCGGAAGCGAGCACTCTAGCGAGCCGACCGGAATCGCGCTTGAAAATTCGTGCGTTTGCGCGCAAGAATCTTGCATGGCGCGAAGACGCGCATCACCCTGCGAGCCAACACGATGTCGACCACGCCCTTCGCACTGGACGAATTCGACCACCGGCTGCTCGAACTGCTGCAACGCGACGCCGACGCCACGCTGTCGGCGCTCGGCGACGAGGTGGGCCTGTCCGCCAGCGCCGTGCAGCGGCGCATCAAGCGCTATCGCGAATCGGGCCTGATGCGGCAGGTGGCCGTGCTGAATCCGGCGATGCTCGGCAACGTCACGTTGGCCACGGTGCTGGTGGCGCTGGAGCGGGAATCGGCCCGCCACCACGCGGCGTTCTATGCGCGCATGCGCAGCTCGGCCGAAGTGCAGCAGTGTTACGTGCTGGCGGGTGAATGGGATTACCTGGTGATCCTCGCAACAACGGGGCTGCCGCATACGCGCGAAGTCGCCGAGCGCTTGTTCGGAAACGACGAGACGCTGAAGCGCTACGAGACGCGCATGGTGTTCGAGCCGATCAAGCTGGGGTTGCATCTGCCGACGCGCGCGCCTGCCAAGCGGAAGAAGTAAATCGCTCGATAAGCCGCAACCCCACCCCGGCCCTCCCCTGCAAGCACGGGAGGGAGATTACGCGGCGGCCTGCTCGCGACGCAGCAGGTGTTCCTTGAGCGGCAGGCCCCAGCGGTAGCCCCCGAGTGTTCCGTCGTTGCGCACCACGCGGTGGCAGGGGACGAGGATCGCGATCCGGTTGTGTGCGCAGGCGTTGGCGATCGCACGCGCACCCTGCGGCGCGCCGACGTCGGTGGCGAGCGCCGAATAGCTGCGGGTTTCGCCGCGCGGAATGCGCATCAGCGCGTCCCATACTTTTTTCTGGAAGGCGGTGCCCAGCAGGTCGAGGTCGACGTGCGCCTGCTTGCCGGCCAGGGCATCGGCGACGGCGCGCACGCGCGGTGCGAGGAATTCGTCGCGGCCGGCGTCGACGCGTTCCAGGTGCGCCTGCGGGAATTCCATGTGCAGGCTGCGCTCCAGGCCCGCGGCATCGCGACCGAGTTCGACCATGCAGATGCCGCGCTCGGTGGTCGCGACCAGCGCCTGGCCCAATGCGGTGTCGACGATGCTCCAGCGAATGCGTTCGCCCTGCCCGCCTGCGCGGTAGCGCGCCGGCGTCATGCCGAGTTTCGCGGCGCCGTCTTCGTATACGCGCGACGGCGAGCCATACCCGGCGTCGTACAGCGCACCGCTCACGTCGTCACCGTCGCGCAACGCGGACTTCAGCGCGCCGAGCTTGCGCTGCGCCAGGAATTGCGCCGGGCTGAGGCCGAACCGCGCGGTGAAGCTGCGCTGCAGATGCGACGCGCTGAGGCCCACGATGTCCGCGAGTGCCTCGAGCGTGGGCTCGTCCGTCTCCAACACGCGGCGGGCGTGCTCGAGCTTGCGGATCGTCGTGTCGCTGGCCTTGGTTGCGATCATGTCCATGTACAAACGATACGGGCGCCCGAAGGCGCCCGATATCCGATTCTTGCCCGCCGTCGCGTCGGGAAACTCCGACCCAACGTTACTCCGACCAGTGCCCCATCGTCCGCGCCGCCGGCAGCACCTGCTGCGAGAGCTTCTGGTCGTTGGTCAGCAGCGTGAGCGCATCGGCGAGGATCGCGGCCGATTCGCGCAGCAGCGGATCCGGGCGCTTCTCTTCCAGCTTCTCGCGCTTGGCGTCTTCGGCGATGTTGCGCTCGTTGGCCTGCAGGCCATCGTCGCTGTCGTTGGCGAAGGGATCCAGCGGCAGGCCCAGCGCCTTGCGTTCGGCCTGGCGCTGCTTGGTCTTGGCTTCGAACTTGTCGCGCTCGGCGCGGCGTTCGGCTTCGTTGAGCGAGACCGACTTCTTCGCCGACTCGGCGCGGAACTGCGCCACGTCCTGCGCCCACCACTGGAATTCCTTGTCCTTGGCCACGCGCGCGGCGTGCAGCGAATCGAGGCGCGGAATGATCGGCGCGAAGTTGCCGTACTGCGTGTGGTCGACCGCCTGGATGCGCGACCACGGCAGCGCGTTGTCGTAGGTGCTCTCGCCGAACTCGCTGGCATCCACCGACACCGGGAAGGCGATGTCCGGCACCACGCCCTTGTGCTGCGTGCTGCCGCCGCTGATGCGGAAGAACTGCGCGATGGTGAGCTTCACCTGGCCGTACTTGTCGCCATCGTTCTGCGGCCAGCGGTCCAGGTCGATCAGGTTCTGCACCGTGCCCTTGCCGAAGGTCGTTTCACCGATGACCAGGCCGCGGCCGTAATCCTGGATCGCGCCGGCGAAGATTTCCGACGCCGAAGCCGAACCGCGATTGGTCAGCACCGCGAGCGGGCCGTCCCATGCGACGCCGGCGCGCGTGTCGTCCTCGACGCTCACGCGTCCGCCGGATTCGACCACCTGCACCACCGGACCGCGATCGACGAACAGGCCGGTCAGTTCCACCGCTTCGGTGAGCGAACCGCCGCCGTTGTTGCGCAGGTCGAGCACCACGCCGTCGACCTTCTGCGCCTTGAGCTGGCCGAGCAGCTTGGCGACGTCGCGCGTGGCCGATGCATAGTCGTTCGCGTTCTTCCGCCGACCTTCGAAGTCCTGGTAGAACGCGGGCAGCTTGATCACGCCGATCTTGCGCGAGGGCGCGCCCTCGGCGCCCGGCACGGTGATCGTCTGCGCCTTGGCGGCCTGTTCTTCCAGGCGCACCTTGTCGCGCGTGAGCACCAGGCGCTCGGGCTTGGAGTCGGCGGGCGATTCGGCCGGCACCACATCCAGGCGCACGGGCGTGCCCTTGTTGCCGCGGATCTGTTCGACGACATCGTCGATGCGCCAGCCGACCACGTCCTTCATCTCGCCCGACGTGCCCTGCCCGACGGCGACGATGCGGTCGCCCGGCTTGAGCTTGCCGCTGCGCGAAGCAGGGCCGCCCGGGATGATCTCGCGGATCACCACCACTTCGTCCTGCTTCTGCAGCACCGCGCCGATGCCTTCCAGCGAGAGCGACATCGTCAGGTTGAAGTTGGCCGCGGTGCGCGGGTTGAAGTAATCGGTGTGCGGGTCGATCGAATTCGCGTAGGACGTCAGGAACGTCTGGAAGATGTCCTCGCCGTTGAGGTCTTCCACGCCCTTGGTCAGGTTGCCGTAGCGCTTGTCGAGCGTCTTGCGGATGTCGTCGGGCGCCTTGCCGGCGAGCTTCAGGCGCAGCCAGTCGTTGCGGACCGACTGCGTCCAGATCTTGTCGAGCGTGGCCGCGTCGGCCCACGCCGCTTTTTCGCGGTCGTAGTCGTAGCGGTCGGTGCCGCTGAAATCGAACTTGTCGGTCTTCAGGGCCTTGCGCGCGAACGCGGTGCGTTCGGCGACGCGCTGCTTGTAGATGGCGAACATCGCGTACGGCGCATCCATCGAGCCGCTCTTGATCGCATCGTCCAGTTGCGTCTGGTACGGCGCGAACTTCGCGATGTCCTGCGCGGTGAAGAACAGCTTCCCGGGATCCATCGCTTCGAGGTAGCGCTTGTAGATGTCCTTCGACAACGCATCGTCGAGATTGCGCGGGCGATAGGCGAAGCGGCTGTCCGACAACAGGCCGTAGACCAGTTCGGCGGTCTTCGCCTGCGCGGCGTTGGGACCGTCCGGCAACTTGTTGTCGTTGTCGGCGCGCGCGAGCAGCGCGATCGGCGCCGACAGCGCGAGGGCGATGGTGAGGACGGGAAGGGTCTTGCTGAGCTTCATGGGCGCTTCCGGGCCCGGTGGGGCGGGCCGACAAGGGAACAACGGGGTGCCGCTTGGATTCGACGGCAAGTCCAGACTGCGACTGGCATCGATAAGCCGACAGTGCCGAAAGTTTCCGGCGCGCGCCAGCGGCAAAAGGTGAGACTGAGCGTTCAGGCCATGGGGATGGTTCAGTCCGGACGGCCGCTTTCGCGTGGCGTTAACGGAATCCGAAGACCAACCTCAACCGCACCTTTACGCGGCGACGAAGCCGGCGTCGATCGCCTGCCGGTCGGCGTGGTACGACGAACGCACCAGCGGGCCCGAGGCGACGTGGGTAAACCCGAGCGACATGCCGTAGACCTCGAGCGCCTTGAACTCCTCGGGCGTCCAGTAACGCAGCACCGGATGGTGGTGCGGGCTGGGCTGGAGGTACTGGCCGATGGTGATCATGTCGACGTCGTGCGCGCGCAGGTCGCGCAGCGTCGCCTGCACCTGCTCCATCGTCTCGCCCAGGCCCAGCATGATCCCGGACTTGGTGGCGACTTCGGGGTGCTGCGCCTTGAACTTCTTCAGCAGCGTGAGCGACCAGGCGTAGTCCGCGCCGGGGCGCACGTTCGGATACAGGTCCGGCACGGTCTCGACGTTGTGGTTGAACACGTCCGGCGGGTTGGTCGCCAGGATCTCCAGCGCGCGATCCATGCGGCCCTTGCCCCGGAAATCGGGCGTGAGGATTTCGATCTTCGTGCGCGGGCTGTGGTGGCGCACCGCGCTGATGCAGTCGACGAAATGCTGGGCACCGCCGTCGCGCAGGTCGTCGCGGTCGACCGAAGTGATGACCACGTACTTCAGGCCCATGTCGGCGATGGTGGTCGCCAGGTGCAGGGGCTCGCCGGCATCGGGCGGCTTCGGGCGGCCATGGGCGACGTCGCAGAACGAGCACCGGCGCGTGCAAACCTCGCCCAGGATCATGAAGGTCGCCGTGCCGTGGCTGAAGCACTCGTGGATGTTCGGGCAGCTGGCTTCCTCGCACACCGTGACCAGGCGGTTCTCGCGCAGCTTGGCCTTGAGGTTGGCCACGGAGTTGCCCGACGGAATGCGCACGCGGATCCAGGACGGTTTGCGCAACACGGGCGTGTCGGCGAACTGTACCGGCGAGCGCGCGATCTTGTCGCCGGCCACCTGCTTGGCGCCCGGCACGAGCGACGGTGCGGCGTCGCCGACGATGGTCAGCGGGATGGCCTTGGACTCGATTTCGCTCATGGGGAAGGTGCCGCGAATAATTCGGGGGAGGCAGACTGGAGCCGCAGGCCGAATTGTACGGCCAGGTGCTCCAGCAGCCGGGGTTTGACGGCGTCCAGGGCGTTCGGGCCGCCCAGGTCTTCCATCGAGACGACCTGCAGACCCGCGTAGCCGCACGGATTGATGCGGTGGAAGGGTTCGAGGTCCATCGCGATGTTGAATGCGAGGCCGTGGAAGGTGCAGCCGCGGCGCACGCGGATGCCCAGCGCGGCGACCTTGGCATCGTTCACGTACACGCCCGGCGCGCCGTCGCGGCGCTGCGCGTGGATGTTCCAGTCGCCCAGCGTGTCGATGACGGCCTGTTCGATGCGGTTGACGTACTCGCGCACGCCCACCTTCAGCCGCTTCAGGTCGAGCAGGGGGTAGGCCACGATCTGGCCCGGGCCGTGGTAGGTCACCTGCCCGCCGCGATCGACGTGGATCACGGGGATATCGCCGGGCATCAGGACGTGTTCGGGCTTGCCGGCCTGGCCGAGCGTGAAAACCGGATCGTGCTCGACCAGCCAGATTTCGTCGGGGGTTTCATCGGTGCGCGCGTCCGTGAAGGCCTGCATCGCGCGCCACACCGGTTCGTAGGCCATGCGGCCCAGGTCGCGCACGAGGGCCGGTCGCGCGACGATCTCGCGTGCGATCCCCGCTTGCGGCGCGATGGCGACGCTCACAGCGTCCACTTCACCTCGGGGTGCGCGCGCAGGGCGGCGTGCGCGGCGTCGTACTGCTCGCGCGAGTCGGCCTTGAAGGCGATGCGCACGGAGACGTATTTCCCGTTGGAGGAGTGCTTCCAGCTGACCGATTCGCTCACCACGTCGATGCCGGCGGCCATCAGCAGGCGCGGGAGTTCGGCCTGCAGGTCCTTGTCGGCCGCGCCCATGGCGGAGAGCTCGAAGGTGCCGGGAAACTGGAAGCCGTGGTCGGGGTTGTCGGACTTGATCTCCATCGCGGGATTATGGGACCGTCAACCGGCGAACCCAACCCCGACAGTACGCACCCCGATTTAATTATTTCGCGGGCGTTCGCAACGCGCAGCCCCTAGGATCGGGCGCTCCCTTGCACGTCCCCCGGCCGTGTCCGCCACAGGATGTGGTGCCCGGTCCGGTGGCTCCCGCTGGTTCGACGATGCGACACCGCCCCGCGCCGACTGCTGTCCGCTACCGCTTCGGCGCGCGCGTGCTCGACCTCGCGCGACGCGAGCTGCGCCTGGACGAGGTGCCGCAGCCGCTGCCCGCGCGCGTCTTCGAATGCCTGCAGACCCTGATCGAACACCGCGACCGCGCCGTCGGCCGCGACGAACTGGTACGCGCCGTCTTCGGCCGGCCCGATGTGTCCGATGCGCAGCTGGCGCAGGTGGTGCTGCGCGCGCGGCGCGCGATCGGCGACGACGGGCAGGAACAGCGCGCGATCCGCACGGTGCCGCGGTTCGGGTTTCGCTGGGCGATGGAGGTGGAAATCCTCGGCGAAGAAGTCGCGGCGGCCGAACCGACCGTCGTCGAAACGGTCGTGGAAGCGCCGCCAAGCACGGCGGGCGAGGGTCGCGCACCGGAAGTCGCCAGCGTCGCCACGCGCGCACCGCGCCGCCGGTTCGCATATGCGATCGCCTTCCTCGCGCTCCTGTCGATCGCCACCTTCTTCGCATGGCCGCACTTGCCATGGTCCAGCGCGTCCGTCGCAGCGCAATCGCGGGACGCCATCATCGTCCTGCCGATGCAGGTCGAAGGCGACGACACCGCGGCGTGGGCGCGCCTGGGCATGATGGATTTCGTCGTCGATCGCCTGCGCCGCGCGAACCAACCGGTGTGGTCCAGCGAAGCGACGCTCGCATTGCTGCGCGCGCACGGCGAAACCTTCGATGCGCAGCGCATGCGCCAGGATTCGCCGGCGGCGTGGATCGTCGAATCCCGCGCGCGCAATCAACGCAATCTCTGGGATGTCTCGCTCACCGCGCGCGATGCGAAAGGCCACGCGATCGCAGGCCGCGCCGACGCAACCGACCTCGTCGGCGCGACGCGGCAGGCGACCGATCGCCTGCTGGCCGCCATCGGCGGCACGTCGCCGGCCATCGCGCAGGACGTCCCCGATCTCGACGAACGCCTGCAGCGTGCGCAATCGGCGTTGCTCGCGAACGATCCGGAAACCGCGCGCAGCCTCCTGCTCGACGCGCCGCCCGCGCAACGCGCGACGCCGCAGTTGCAATATCGCCTCGCGCAAGTCGATTTCGCCGACGGCCGCCACACCGCCGGCCTGGCGAAAACCACGCGATTGCTGCAGCTGCCCGCGGTCCAGGGCGACGCGACCCTGCGCGCGCAGATCGAAGCCTTGCAAGGCCGCCTGCTGATGCGACTGGATCGGTACGTCGATGCCGAGCGCAGCTTCGATCGCGCGATCAACGCCTTCGCGCCGACGCCCAATGCCAGTGAACTCGGGCGCGCACTCATCGGCCGCGGCACCGCGCGCATGGCGCAGGGCCGCTTCGACGATGCCCTGGCCGACCTCGGCAGCGCGCGCGTGCAACTGTTGCGCGCCGGCGACCGGCTTTCGGTCGCGAAGGTCGACGGCAACCTCGGCGTGCTGGAAATGCAGCGCGACCATCCGCAACAGGCCGCGCAATCCTTCGAAAAGGCCGAGCGCGACTTCAAGGCGCTCGATGCGACCGTGGAGTTGTCCGGCGTGCGCAACATGCTCGTCGCGATGCACCTGTTGCTGCTGCAGCCCGACCAGGCGCTGGCCGTGAGCGAGCGCGCGTGGGCCGTGCGCGACCGCCTCCGCGACCCGGCGCATGTCGCCGATGCGCTGCTGGGGCGCGCCGAAACCCTGATCGCCATCGGCCGCCTGCAGGAAGCCGACGCGCTGCTGCGCCTGCCGCAATCGCGCGCCGCTTCGCACGGCGACTTCCATCGCCACGAATACCTGGAGATGGAACTGGCGCGGCAACGCGGCGAGATGGCGGCGGTCGCGCGGATCGGCACGCAGGCGCTGCGCGATTGGCCCGCCGACCGCAACGGCCGCTTGCGGGCGTGGGTCGCCTGGCGTGTGCAGGAAGCGGCGCTGGATGCGGACCTTCCGACGCCGCCGAACGCCGATGCGCTCGACGCCGATCCGCTCACCAAACAACTCGGCCTGGCCGTACGCCACCGTCGGGAAGGCGACGACCGCGGCGCCGATGCCGCATACAAATCCGCCATCGACATCGCCGAAGGCAGCGGCGTACCCGGCATGATCGCCAACGCCGTGTCCGCGCGCGCGCAGTGGCTGCTCACGCGCGGTCGGCTGGATGAAGCGACGGCCCTCGTCGGTCGCGTGGCGCCCTGGGCCGACCGCGATTTCGAACTCGCGTTGCTGCAGGTTGCGCTCTATACCCACCTTCGGCAGGCGGGCCAGCAACAGGCGGCGTTGGCCGTCGCACGTCGCCTGGCCGGCGAAAGGCCCGTGGCAACGCGGCTGTAAAGCGATCGTCAAGCGTTTGGAATGGCGCGCGGCGGGGTGCGTGACAGCGTCGGGAACTCACCCCGATCGCGAGATCCCCGATGCAACGCACGAAGTTGTATGCCGCACTGCTGTTGATGATCGCCACGCCGCCCGCCGCGCTCGCGCAGCAGGCCGCCCGACAGGACGTCGAACCCCAGGCCACGCGCGACGACTGTCGCGTCGTCGAATCCGCCGAACCCGACGCCCACGGCATCTATCGCGCAGTGCTGGAATGCACGCGTGCGCCCGATGGCGGGATCAATGCCGCGTCCCCGATCGCCGCATTGAAGCCGGCGCCCGGCCCGGGCGGTCCGCCGCCGGTGCCGGACACCGACGGCCTGGATTACTTCTCCTCCAATGGCGCGGGCGACGGCACCGACGCCACGCTGGCCGGTTGGGGTTCGGTCGCCGCCGGTCCGTACACCGCGGCGCTCGGCAACCAGGCGGTGGGCTTCGGCTGGGGCGCGATGGCCACCGGCGAATGGACCGTCGCCCTGGGTTACCAGGCCGCGGCGATGACCTCGCGCGACATCGCGATCGGGCAGCTGTCCTATGCCTCGGGCAACGGCGCGATCGCCATCGGCAGCGCGACGAACTGGATCGGCGGCTGGCACAACACCCAGGCCACCGGCGCACTGGCCACCGCGATCGGCACCGGCTCGATCGCATCGGGCAACTTCAGCACGGCGCTCGGCACCGGCGCGGTCGCCTACGGCGACGACGCGGTGGCGGTCGGCGAAGCAGCGGTCGCAAGCGGTGAACAGGCCGTTGCGCTGGGCCTGGCGAGCGTCGCCACCGGCATGGCGACCACCGCCATCGGCGTCGGCAGCGCGGCCCATGGCGAAAGCGCGACGGCGGTCGGTTCGTTCTCGCAGGCCGAAGGCCATTGGAGCAGCGCGATCGGCACCGGCGCCTTCGCGCAATACGACTACGCCAACGCGTTCGGCTCCTTCGCCGAGGCCGATGGCTTTGCGTCCACCGCCCTCGGCGTCGGCGCGGTCGCGCTGCGCGCGAACAGCACGGTGCTCGGCGGCGCTTACTTCGTCGGCGCGTCCGACGACGGCAGCGTGTGGGAAGGCGAACTCGTCCGCTCCTTCGCCGACGGCCAGGGCGCGACCGCGGTCGGCGCCGGCGCGCAGGCGATGGCCGACCAGGCCACCGCGATGGGCACGCTGAGCCAGGCGATCGGCGTGGACAGTCTCGCGGTCGGTGCGCTGTCGATGGCGGAAAGCGATCAGTCCACCGCGCTGGGCAACTACAGCAACGCGCTCGGCACGGCATCGACGGCACTGGGCAACGGTGCGATGGCGCGCGGCGAATACGCGACCGCCAGCGGCAGCAACGCCGCCGCGATCGGCGACGAAAGCACGGCGATGGGCTTCGGCAGTGATGCGAGCGGCGCGGCGAGCCTCGCACTCGGTGCACACGCGAGTGCCTCGGCCGACAACGCCATTGCGCTCGGTGCCAATTCCGTCGCCGACCGCGCCAACGCGGTGTCGATCGGCAGCGACGGCTTCGAGCGCCAGCTCACGCACGTCGCCGATGGTTCCGAGGATTTCGATGCGGTGAACGTGCGCCAGCTGCGCGCGGCGGGCCTGGTCGACACCGACGGCACCGCGATGCACGCGGTGACCTACGACTCGATGGCCGCCGATCGCGTGAGCTTCGGCGGCTTCGGCGGCACGACGCTGACCAACGTCCGCGCAGGCGCGATTTCCGCGACCAGCCTGGATGCGGTCAACGGCGCGCAGTTGTACGCCTTTGGCCGGAGTTACCTCGCGCAGCTCACCGCACTCGACGATCGCGTGACCGATCTCGAAAACGCGGCGCCGGGCACGGGCGGCGACGACAGCCACGTCGACGTCGACGGCGGCATGCCGGGCGCCGACGACGCGAACGCCGGCACGGGCACGGGTGGTGTCGCGATCGGTTCGAACGCGCATTCGACCGGCACGGGCAGCGTTGCGGTCGGCAGCGGCTCGGCGGCGACGACGGCGAGCGCGACGGCCATCGGCACCAACACGTCGGTGCAGGCAAGCGGTGGCACGGCGATCGGTGCAGGTGCGACGGTGGCCGCGACGGCGACCAACAGCGTCGCGCTCGGACAAGGCTCCGTCGCCGATCGCGCGAACACCGTTTCCGTCGGTTCTCAGGGCCACGAACGCCAGGTGACGAACGTCGCCGCGGGCACGGCCGACACCGATGCGGCCAACGTCGCGCAGGTGAACGCCGGCGACACGCGCACGCTCAACGACGCGCGCGCGTACACCGATGCGCGCTTCGCCGACCTGGTCGCCGCACCGCTGCAGGCCGTCGACGACCTGCGCAGCCAGGTGAACAAGCGCTTCGACGAAACCGACGAGCGCATCGACCAGATGGGCGCGATGAACGCCGCGATGCTCAACATGGCCACGAGCGCGGCGGGCGTGCACCAGACCAATCGCGTGGGCGTGGGCGTCGGTTTCAGCGGCAGCTCGCAGGCGCTGTCGATCGGCTACCAGCGCGCGATCGGCGAAAAGATCACGGTCACCTTCGGCGGCGCGTTCAGCGACGACGAGGCCTCCGCCGGCGCCGGTGTCGGCTTCGGCTGGTAATCCCTTTCCCTCTGGGGCCAGGGACCGGCCCCGATTTTTTTCGGAGTCCTCATGAGCATTCGTCTGACCAGCTGCCTGAGCGCGTGCGCGCTCGCCGCTGCCGTTTCCCTCTCCTTCGTCGGCATGCGCGCGACGGCCGCAGGCGTCAACGTGCGCGTGGTCGATGCGAAGCCCGCACCGACCGCGCAGGCGCCGCAGCGTCGTTTCATCGTGCGGTATCGCACCGGCACCTTGCAGCGTTCGAGCACCACGGCTGCACTCGATGCCGCGCGCGCAGCCGTCGTTCGCTCGGGTATCGCCGCGTCGATCCCCGGCCTCACCGTGCGCCACGTGCGTCGCATGGGCTCGGGCGCCGACGTGATCGCACTTTCGCGTTCGCTCGATGCAGCCGGCACCGCGTCGCTGTTGAACGCGCTCGCCGCCGATCCGAACGTCGCTTCCGTCGCGCCCGATCGCCGCATGTATCACACGGGCATCGCCGCGCCGACGATGCTGCCGAACGATCCGCTCAGCCAGCAATATCAGTGGCACTTCTACAACTCCGTCGGCGGCATCAAGGCACCGGCGGCGTGGGACAGCGCGAACGGAACCGGCGTCGTCGTCGCCGTGCTCGACACCGGTGTCACCGACCATCCCGATCTCACGCCGAATTTGTTGCAGGGCTACGACTTCATCTCCGATGCCTTCGTGTCGCGCCGCGCCACCGACGAACGCGTGCCCGGCGCGCACGACTACGGCGACTGGAACGACGATTACACGCAGTGCGACATGAGCAACAGCAGCTTCCACGGCACGCATACCGCGGGCACGGTGGCGGAAGTCTCGAACAACGGCCTCGGCCTGGCGGGCGTCGCACACGGTGCGAAGGTGTTGCCGGTGCGCGTGCTCGGTCGTTGCGGCGGCTACACCTCCGACATCGCCGACGCGATCGTGTGGGCCTCCGGCGGCATCGTGCCGGGCGTCACCGCGAATGCGAACCCGGCCGAGGTGATCAACATGAGCCTGGGCGGCCAGTTCGCCTGCGACGACGTGATGCAGGGCGCGATCGACACCGCCGTGGCCAACGGCACGACCGTCGTCGTCTCGGCGGGCAACAGCGACGCCGATGCATCGGGCTTCGCGCCCGCCAGCTGCCGCAACGTCATCACCGTTGGTGCTTCCCGCATCAACGGCGGCAAGGCGTACTACTCCAACTTCGGCAAGATCGTCGACCTCTCCGCACCCGGTGGCGGCGGCGGACAGGATGGCGTCCCGACCGGTTACGTGTGGCAGACGCTCAACGACAGCGCGACGGCACCGGAACTCGGCAGCCCCGCGTACGGCGGCATGTCGGGCACCTCGATGGCCGCGCCGCATGTCGCGGCCGTTGCAGCGCTCGTGCAGAGCAAGGCGAGCAAGCCGCTCACGCCGGCGCAGATGGAAACGATGTTGAAGGCGACCGCGCGCCGCTTCCCCGTCGCGATTCCGTCGAACGAGCCGATGGGCACCGGCATCCTGGATGCGAAGGCGGCACTCGCCACCGTGTTGCCGCCGTGCCAGGGCCCGGATTGCGAAAGCGCCGCGCGTCCCCTGGTGAACAAGACGCCGGCGAAGAACCTCGCGGGCGCAACGGGTGCGCAGTTGTCGTACGTCATCGATGTGCCGGTCGGCGCGAGCGCGCTGAGCTTCCTGACTTACGGCGGCACCGGCGACGTGACGCTGCTCGTGCGGTATGCGCAGGTGCCGACGACGAGCGCGTACGACTTGATCGCACAACACGCGGGCAACAACGAAACCATCCGCGTGCCGGTGACGCGCGGCGGGCTGTACTACGTGAAGGTCGTCGGTGCGAAGGCCTTCGCCGGCGTGACGCTGGAAGCGCGCCACAACTGATCCACGCTGGGAGAGGTGTCCGGTCGTGCAGGACGCGCGCCCGGATGCCGGCGCGCCCGACGGAACGTGTTCCTCCACGTTTCGTCGGGTGTGTTTTTTCGGCGAACAAGCAAATCCATTCCATCGACAGGGGGCTGTTGAGATGAACTGGTTGAAAGCAACACTGTGCGCGAGTGCGCTGAGCGTGGTCGCCGCGTGCGGCGGCGGCACGCAGCATGCCGCCGCGCCACGCACCGCGAGCGTCGACAAACGTCCGGCGCAAAGCCCGGCCAATCCTTTCTCGCGCCGCAGGACGGGCGGGCCGCTTCCGCCCTACAGATACGACGGCTTCACCGGCCAGGACTTCCCGAACCTGCGCGAATCGCGCACGGCCGCCAACTGCGATCCGGCGCATCCGGACAACGCGAATTTCGCCGGCAACGTCATCAACGTCGGGCCGGGCGGATCGCTCGCCAATCTCTCGCAGGTGGCCTGGGAAGCCTTGCCGCCGCACACGATGGTCCGCGTCCTGCCGAAGGCGACGCCCTACAACGAACGCATCTTCATCGTCACCGGCGACATCAAGGTCTGCGGCGTGCGCGATGCCAACGGCGCGCGCCCGAAGATTTCGGRCCTGAATGCCCGCGTGCGCAGCAACAACGCATTGCAGAACGAGATCGGGACGCCGGCGGAGGAATACGCCACCGTCAATCGTGGCATCGTCGCCATCGCGCGCGACAGCGGCATCAGGAACATCGCGATCGAAGGCCTGAACCTCACCGGCACCATGTCGCCGCCCTATTCCGGCGACAACCACGCCGCCAGCTACATCGGCATGGACAACCTGTCGCACCCCTACAACACGCACACCGGGTGCCTGTATGTGTCGCGCGCGCAGAACGTCACCTTGCGCGACAACGAGTTTTTGTTCTGCCCGGTCGGCGTCTACGTGATCAGCCGCGGCCTGGATTACGGCGGCGACCACTACCTCACGCGCAACTTCCTGCTGGAAGGGAATTACTTCCACGACAACGGCCTGGTCGACGACTACAACGTGCACCAGGCCTACATCCAGGGCGTGAACTTCGTCGTCCAGTACAACTACTTCGGCAATCCGATCCGCCACGACATCGACGGCAGCGGCGCGATCGACAACGATGAAGCCTCCAACGGCAACGACCTGAAGATGCGCACGGTGGGCGAACTGGTGCGCTACAACTACTTCGAGAACGGCGCGCATTCGATCGACCTGATCGACATCGAGGATTTCCGGCCGTCGGTGTTCCCGTGGTTCTTCAACCTGCTGGCCGACCAGGACCCCGGCGCCGTCACGCCCGAACTGCGCGCGATGATGCAGCGCGACTGGCTGAAGTACGACCACGGCAGCTACATGTACGGGAACATCTTCCGCCGCGACCAGAAGGTGCACGTGCAGACGATGGGCGCGTCGATGGTGCATTTCGGTTCGGACAACAGCCCGATCGACGGGCGCCGCGGCAAGCTCTGGTTCTACTTCAACACCATCGTGACCAGCTTGAACAAGAACAGCAGCCAGGGCGCCGCCACGCTCTTCAGCTGCTGCCTGGACAACGCGAACTCCTGGGACTTCTACGACGGGCACCTCGTGCTCGATTCCAACAATGTCGACTTCCACATGATCGCCAACGGCAAGGATTACGGCGTGATCCGCCGCCGCACGCCGGAAGACTTCTGGGGCCGCTACGTGGCGGTGAACAACGCCGTGCAGGTCATGAGCGGCAGCAACGCACTGGCCAATGCGCAGCCCTTCCACTGGAACACCTACAAGGGCGAGCAGATCGAGTTGCGGCGCAACTACGTCACCAACAACTGGAACCAACCCTTGTGGACCGGCTACCCGACGCCGGGCTACGGCGACAACGAGGTCGCGCTCTCGGAATTCAGTTATCCCGGCGCCCACGATCACCATCACGTGACCGGCGCAGCGAACCTGAAAACGGGCGGGCTCGCGCTCAATGCCGCAACGACGGCACCCATCACGGGCAGCGCGGTCTGCAGCCAGGCCGTTGCGTGGACCAACGACATTCCCGCCTCAGTGCGCCCGCGCTATCAGATCCGCCTGCAGGACAACGGCGCCGGTGGATGGACGCCGGGCGTGTTGCTGGTCACCCCGCGCACTGCGCACACGACACTGGGAGCAAGCCAATGCAATTGATCTCCGCATTGCGTTGCGCGGTGTGCATGACGGCGCTGTGCGCGCTTGGCGCCTGTGGTGGGGCAGGCCGCCAGGACACCGCGGCATCGCGCGTCGGCGCGCTCAAGCCGAAATCGTCCGGCGCCACCCTTTCCAGCGCCGATGCTTCCTTTGCAGGGACCGGCATTCGCACGGGCGGCGGCTTGCGCCCGATCAGGATGCACGGCGGACTCGGCGTTGGCGGCAACGGTTATCTCGATTACGGATGCACGAACGACGCGCTGCGGCCTGCCGGTTGGACCAGCCGTTTCGTGCGCGCAGGCGCCACCGGCAACGGCACGCGCGCCAATCCCTACGGCACGATCATGCAGGCGATCGTGGCGGCGGGCGAGACGCCGACGATCGTTTGCGTCGCGAACGGCAGCTACACGGAAAACATCGACCTCGGCATGCGCCATAGCCACCGGCTGGTGGGCGGATTGAATGCCGCGTTCACCACGCGCAACGCGGCCGCACTGCCATCGACCGTCACCGCCGCGAACGCCAACCAGCACGTCATCCATGCCGAGGCGCCGGTGGAAATCGTGATCGATGGCTTCGTCGTCACGGGCAGCAACAATCGCGGCATCGACGTCACTGCGTGGGACGCGAACGAGCGCATCACCCTGCGCAACAACCGCGTCCACCACAACGGTTGCACCACGCCCACCGCGCGCACCGACTGCGGTGGCGTCGAAGTCGGCGGCGGCCGCACGGTGGCGGTGGAAATCGCCAACAACCTGATCGAGGAAAACGGCGGCGGCCACCACGGCGGCGGCATCAACATCGGCGGCGCGACCGAAAGCCTGGGCACGCTGGATCAGACGGCCTCCAGCAACGACGGCTTCGGCAACGTGCTGACCATGACCGGCCTGGTCGCGAACGTGCACCACAACATCATCCGAAACAACCGCCTGTACGAAGCCTCCCTGCCGCATGGCGCGGGCATGGCCATCGGCATGCACGGCGATGTGCACCACAACCTGTTCTTCGGCAACGACACGGTGTCCGACGGCGACCACTTCGGCGTCGGCGCGGGCCTGATCGGGCAACACGACCGCGGCGGCAGCGCGTCGGTCGCGCTACTGATCGTGCGCAACAACTGGTTCGAAGCCAACCGCACCACGAAGCTGGGTTCGGCGATCTTCCTCGACCAGTACAACGTCGGTTATGTGTACAACAACGTCGTCGTGCGCAATTTCGGCACGGGCGCGATCATCGTCGACGGCAATTGCGGCGACACCTGCACGGGGCCGAACGGCAACAACGGGCGCAATTTCGCGACGATCGTGAACAACACGGTCGCCGACAACGCCGGCGCCGGCCTGGCGGTGCAGGACAGCACCGCGCACGTGTACTTCAACGTGTTCTGGCGAAATCACGATGCCGATGTCGTCGGCGACATCGCTTCGTTGACGGGGGCACCGGGCGCGGACAACAGGATCCGCGGTGCCTTCAACATCATCGACATCGATCCGCCGCAGTTCCCCTTGCTGACCAATTCGGTCAGCGGCGAGGGCATTCCGAACCTGCTTCGCTCATTGCCGAACAGGGACTATCGCCTGACCGATCCGAACAATCCGCTGCATCCGTATCGCTTCGACCAGCAGTTCACGCCGGCGATCGTGTTGCCTGTGGCGTTGCAGCCGCCGGCGGTGGATTACGACGATGTGGCGCGGCCGGATGGTGGCGGGCGCTTTTTGTACGGGGCCTACGGGAAGTAAAGGCGCCTCTTCGGATGGACGCCTCGGCACGTGACGTGGCGAGGCGTCCCCAAGAAGCTACGCGCGCATCAACGCTCTTAGCTGTTCCACCACATCATCAGTTCATCCCACATGCGCTTGAAGAACCCCCCTTCTTCCACCGCATTGAGCGCAACCAGCGGACGCTCCGCGATCACCTTCCCGTCGAGCGTGACCTTCACGCTGCCGATCTTCTGGCCCTTCGCGATCGGCGCGACGAGCGTCTTGGGAATGTCCATGCTCGGCTTGAGCTGCGCGTACTTGCCGCGCGGCGTGCTCACCAGCATCGGCGAATCCACGCCCAGCTGCACCTGATCGGCATCGCCCTTCCACACCTTCTGCTTCGAGATCGCCTTGTTCGCTTCGTAGAGGCGATGCGTTTCGAAGAAACGGAAGCCCCAATTGAGCAGCGCCTGCGAATCCACCGCGCGCTGGTTCTCGCTGGTCGAACCCATGACCACCGAAATCAGGCGCTGGTCGCCGCGCTGGGCCGAGGCCATCAGGCAATAACCGGCGCCGCTGTGGTGGCCGGTCTTGATGCCGTCGACGGACGGATCGCGCCACAGCAGCAGGTTGCGGTTGCGCTGCGTGATCGGGCCGACCGTGTATTCCTTGATCTTGTTGTACGAATACGCTTCGGGGAAATCGCGGATCAACGCGCGGCCGAGGATCGCCAGGTCGTGCGCGGTGGAGACGTGACCCGGCGCCGACAGGCCGTGCGGGTTGACGAAGTGCGAGTGCTGCATGCCGATGCGCTGCGCGTAGGCATTCATCAGCGAAGCGAACGCGTCTTCGCTGCCGGCGACGTGTTCGGCGAGCGCGATGGCCGCGTCGTTGCCCGACTGCACGACCATGCCCTTTTCCATTTCCACCAGCGGCGCGGTCTTGTTCACTTCGAAGCCGCTGTAGCTGCCCTCGGTGCCGGCGCCGCCTTCGCGCCAGGCGTGCTCGCTCATCATCACCGGGTCGGTGCCCTTCACCTTGCCCGACTTCATCTCGGCGGCGACGACATAGCTGGTCATCACCTTGGTGATGCTCGCCGGTTCGAGTTGCGCATCGCCGTTCTGGCCCGCGAGAACCTGGCCGGTCGCGTAATCCATCAGGACCCAGGCCTTGCCCTGGATCTGCGGCGGCGGCGGAACGGGCAGCGAATCGCTCAGCGCGGCGGGCGCGGCGGGCTTCGCCGCAGGTGCCGGCGTTTGCGCGAGCGCGAGACCGATGAAGGAAGTGGCGAGGGCCGCGAGCGTGAGGGCGGCGAGGGGACGGACGTTCATCAGGACGGCGGGTTCCGGAAATGCGGGCGAAGGGGGAAAGAACGCGATTCTAAGGAGCAGGATTCTAGAGGCCACGGCCGCGCCGTGCCGGTGAATCAGTCGCGCACGATGTTTGGGCGACCGAATCCGAGACCGGCGACGGTCGCGCTGAGTTCCGCGACGCGCTCGCCCGGCACCGGGCCAACGCGCAGGCGCCAGACTTTCTGGCCTGAAGCGGTGGCGTCGAACAGGCGTGCATCGCGAATGCCGGCGCCTTCGAGCATCGCCAGTGCGCGCTCTGCATTGGCACGTGCGGCGAAACTGGCGATCTGCAACACGACGGCGTCGCCCTTCACGGTCGGCGCAGGTGGCGCGGGCGGCGTTTCGCGTGCGGGCGGCGGCGGCGTGGAAGCGGCCGTTTCAGTGCGGACCGGTGCCTTCACCGGTTCGGTGGGTGCGCGCTGGTCGGCCGTGCCGGACTGGCCGGTCGCCACGTGCACCTGCCGCTCCTTCATCCACTTGTCGAACTCGTCGGCGGTCATCGCCTTGCCGTCCTGGCGCATGTCGAAGCGCCAGGGGCCGGGCGGCGTGGGTTCGGGCTCCGCGTTGGCGGGCGTCGGCTTGCGTTCGCCGGCTTGCGCGGTGGCGATCGGAAGCGCCTGGACCATGCGGTCCATCGCGCTCGGCGACACGGGCGGCGGCGCGGGATCGGGTGCGGCCACGCGCATGTCGGGGCCGCGATCGTTCACCGTGAGTGCGCGCACTTCCACGTTCGCGGTGCCCGCCGGATACACGCCGAGCTTCACCGCGGCCGCGTAACTGAGGTCGATCACGCGCCCGTCGTGGAAGGGGCCGCGATCGTTGACGCGCACCACCACCGACTTGCCGTTCGCCAGGTTGGTGACGCGCGCGAAGGACGGCAGCGGCAAGGTCTTGTGCGCAGCGCTGAAGGCGTACATGTCGTACACCTCGAGCGACGAGGTACGGCGGCCGTGGAATTTCTGGCCGTAGAACGACGCGGTGCCGCGTTCGACATAGCCCGAGGGATCGTCGAGCACGTGGTATTGCTTGCCGAGCACCGCGTAATCGCGATTGCCGTAGCGCGAACGCGGTTCGGCGACGACGTCCGGTTCCGGGATCAGGTGCACGTCGTCGATCGGCGGCGGCGCGCTGTCCCGGACGTTCGGTGCGTAAAGGCCGCCGGCGGTGTAATCGCCGCGCTTGGAGAGATCTTCCTGCGCGGGCGCGTAAGGCGAACGGCGCTTGCCGCCCTGCGTGTTCGCCGATGCGTTCGAAACGGTGGTGGAAGATTGCGAAGGCGCCGGCGCCTTGGTGGTCGGCGCGCCGCCGCAGGCGGCCAGCAACAGGCACATCGCCGGCAGCGCGCGCTTCATGGCGGCGTGGCCTGCGCCTGCACCGGCGGCAGCGGAACGGTCGCCAGCTGCGTCTGTTGCGCCACCTGCGCGTCGCGCCCGGCGATCGATTCGGCGAGCTGGTACACGGCCGTCGCATACAAACGCGAGGTGTTGTACTTGGTGATCGCGCGGAAGTTGTCGAACACCATCCAATATTCGGTGCCGCCGGCGCCGTCGAAGCGCACGATCTGCGCGGGCGTGGCGGGCGCGAGCGGAAGGGTGGTGCGGTAGCCGATCGGCGCGAAGCTCTCGAAGGGCTGCATCACGTCGATGTCTTTGGCGCTGTAATCGGTGGCCGACGGATCGCGCAGCGCGGCCGTCATCACCGGGCCGCCGCGTTTCCAGCCGCCCTTCTTCGCAAAATAGTTGGCGACCGATTCCGTCGCGTCGTCGATGTTCTCGAACAGATCGCGCTTGCCGTCGTTGTCGCCATCCACCGCGTACTGGCGGTAGCTGGAGGGCATGAACTGGCCGTAGCCCATCGCGCCGGCATAGCTGCCCTTGAGCTGCGTGATGTCCAGGCCCGCTTCCTTGCCCAGGGCGAAGAACTGGCCGAGCTCGTCGCGGAAGAAGGCTTCGCGCTGGTTCTCGCGCGTGACCTTGGCCGGATCGCCGGTGCGCGGATAGTTGAAGGCGAGCGTGTAGAGCGCATCGATGACCGGATAGCTGCCCTTGTTGCCGCCGTAGCTGGTTTCCACGCCGATGATCGCGGTGATGATTTCCGCCGGCACGCCGAAGCGGGCTTCGGCGCGTGCGAGCGCATCGCGATTGGTCGACATGAAGGCCTTGCCGCCGTCGATGCGCCCTTGCGTGATGAAGATCGGGCGGTAGTCGCGCCACGGTTTGGCTTCGGCCGGGCGCGACATCGCGGCGATGATGCCGTCGCGGATCTGCGCCTTCGCGAGCACCGATTCGATGTACGCAGGATCGATGTCGTACTTCGCCGCGGTCAGGCGCACGAAGTCGGCGCGCGCGGCGCTGATGTCGCGCAATTGCGGCGGAACGGGCGCTGCGGGCGTCGTGCTGCGGGTTGCGGCGGAAGCCGGCTTGACCTGCGTGATGGCGGGCGCCGGCGCGGTTTGCGGGGAAGGCGGGGCCTGGGTCGCGCACGCAGTCAGCGCGGCCAGCGGAATGAGCAATGCGGCACGGAACGTCATTGCGCCGGAGGGTAGCGCGTGGACGGGGAATGGGGAATAGGGAATGGGGAATTGTTGATCCGCCGTGCATCAACCATTCCCTATTCCCTATCCCCTATTCCCGCCTTTGCTTCATGTCGTATGGCGCGGGCGATGCGCGCCGACCGCCATCACCAGGCCCAATCCCGCCAGCAGGGAAACCGCCGACGTGCCGCCGTAACTCAGGAGGGGCATGGGCACGCCGACGACCGGCAACATGCCCGAGATCATCCCACCGTTGACGATGACGTAGACGAAGAAGGACAGGCCCAACGCGCCCGCGAGCAGGCGCGAATAGCCATCGCGCGCTTCGGCGGCGATCCACAGGCAGCGACCGATCACGAACAGATACAGCGTGAGTACCGTCGCCACGCCGAGCCAACCGAACTCTTCGCTCAGCACGGCGAAGATGAAGTCGGTGGTGTGTTCGGGCAGGTAATCCAGGTGCGATTGCGAACCCTGCCCCCAACCCTTGCCCGTCATGCCGCCCGCGCCGATGGCGATCTTCGACTGGATGATGTTCCAGCCGGCGCCGAGCGGATCGGATTCGGGATTGAGGAAGGTCAGGATGCGTTCCTTCTGGTATTCGCGCAGCATGAAGAACCACGCGACGGGCGCGACCGCCGCCACGCCGGCGAAGGCAGCGACGAACCACCACCACGACAACCCGGCGAGGAACAGCGCGAACACGCCGCTCGACGCCACCAGCATCCCGGTGCCGAAGTCCGGCTGCAGCAGGATCAGCCCGAGGGGAATCGCGATCAGGACGCCGGAGACGAGCACGACGCGGAAATTCGGCGGCAGCGGTTCGCGCTGCAGGAACCACGCGACCATCATCGGCAGGCTCAACTTGATCACTTCCGAAGGCTGGAAGTAGAAGAAGCCCAGGTTGATCCAGTGGTTGCCGTGCTTGCCCTGCCCGATCGCGAGCACGAGCAGCAGCGGCAGCAGCGAGATGCCGTACACCAGCGGCGACCAGTGCCGCAGCCGCGTGGGCGGAATGCGCGACAGGCCCCACATCGCGGCCAGGCCCACGACGAAGCGCGCGCCCTGCGCGTAAACGAGCTTCGGGGTTTCGGCGCCCGCGCTGTACAGCACGGCCAGGCCGATGGTCATCAAGGCCAGCAGCGCGGCGAGCAGCCACGGATCGACCGTGCGCAACACGCGCCCGGTGAGATCCACGCCGATGCGGAGGATCGCGTTCATCGCGGCGGTGCCGGTGTCGGCGACGGCGCCGCCGGAACTGCAGCGGCGACGGGTACCTGCTCGGGCGGCGCCACTTCCGGCATCTTCCCCAGCAGGTAAGCGTCGAAGATCTTGCGTGCGATCGGGCCGGCGGTGCTCGCGCCGAAGCCACCGTGTTCGACGGCGACCGCGACCGCGATCGTCGGGTTCTCCGCCGGCGCATAACCGACGAACAAGGCTTGGTGGCGGAGGTTGAACGGCAACTGGTGCGGATCCACGCTCACGCCGCCGCGTCGGCTGATCTTCTGCGCGGTGCCGGTCTTGCCCGCCATCAGGTACGGCGCGCCGCGCACGAGGCTGAAGCCCGTGCCGCCCGGCTGCATCGTCATCATCATGCCTTCCTGCACGGCGCGCAGGTTGTCGGGATGGTCGGTGATGCGCACCGCGGGCGGCTGCACGATCGGCAACCACGGCGTGTCGTAACCATCGCGACGCGCGGCGGCCAGATGCGGACGAATCAGGCGACCGCCGTTCGCGATCGCCGACACACCGCGCGCGAGTTGCAGCGTCGTGGCGACCCAATAGCCCTGCCCGATGCCCGCGATCACGGTCTCGCCGGCATACCACTGGTCCTTCGTGCGCGTGGCCTTCCACGCCGGCGAGGGCACGATGCCGCTGGTTTCGCCGGCGAGGTCGATGCCCGAGGGCGCGCCGAATCCGTACTTGTGCATGTACGAAGCGAAGCGCTCGATGCCCATGTCGTAGGCGAGCTTGTAGTAGTAGAAGTTCACCGACGCGGCGATCGACTTGCGCAGGTCCGTCCAGCCCGCGCCGCCGTGCGCGTCGCGATATCCGCGCTTCTGGCCCGGGATATGGAATTCGCCGGTGGAGAACACCTTGTCTTCCGGACGGCGCAGGCCGCTGTCCAGGCCCGCGAGCGCGATCAGCGGCTTCACCGTCGAACCCGGCGGACCACCGCCGAGCACATTGCGGTTGAACAGCGGGCGCGAGGGATCATCCATCAGCGCCTTGTATTGCGCGTGCGAGATGCCGTTGACGAACAGGTTGGGGTCGTAGGAAGGCAGGCTCACCATCGCGAGGATTTCGCCGGTGCGCGGATCGATCGCGACCGCCGAACCGTCGTGGTCTTCGAACGCGGCGACCATCGCCTTCTGCAGATCCAGGTCGATCGACAGGCGCAGGTCCGCGCCCGGCACCGCGGGCACCTGGCCCAGGCGGCGCAGCGCGCGGCCTTCGACGTTGGTTTCGATCTTCTCGAAACCGACCTTGCCGCGCAGCGCTTCTTCGTAATAACGCTCCAGGCCCGTCTTGCCGGTGTGCGTGAGCGCGGCATCCACTTCGCCCATCTTCGCCAGGTCCGCCTGGTCGATGCGGCCGACGTACCCGATGATGTGCGCGAGCAGATCGCCGTAGGGGTAATGGCGATTGAGGTAGGGCACGAGCTCGACGCCCGGGAAACGCCAGCGGTCGACCGCGAAACGCGCCGCCTCTTCCTCGCCCACGCGCATCTTCAGCGTGATCGGGCGCCAGCCGTGGCGGGCCTTGCGTTCGACGTCGAAGCGTTCGATGTCTTCTGGATCGAGCGCGACGATCTTCGAAAGGCTCGCGACCAGTTGTTGGGTGTCACCCGCCTGGTCGGGCACGACGTCCAGGCGGAAGGCCGGCACGTTTTCGGCGAGCACGCGGCCCTTGCGATCGAGGATCAGCCCGCGGCCCGGCACGACCGGGCGCGGCTTGATGCGGTTGGCTTCCGAGCGCGTGGCGTATTCGTCGTGTTCGAGCACCTGCAGGCGGAAGTACCAGCCGCCCAGGCCGAACAACGCGAGCGCGACCGCCGCGAACGCGATCAACGCGCGGGTGCGGAACTGCATCGCCTCGGCGAATGCGTTCTTCAGCTGGCGGCGGCGCATGCGACGGCCTTCAGCGGTTGCGCCACGCCCGCAGGCGCAGCGTGTCGAACAACAGGAACAACGGTGCCCACAGCACCATCCCGATCGCAGGCGCGACCCACGACAGCGGTGGCAACAACGACTCGCCCAGCGCCAGGTGGAGCGCGGTGGTCACGATGCGATCGTTGAGCAACAGCGCGCCGATCGCCAGTGCCTGCTGCGACAGCGGGAAGAAGCGCAGCCGCGCGCGGAAGCGCTGCAGGATGAACGCGAGGATGGTCAGGCGCAGCGCCTGTTCGCCGAGCAGGCTGCCGAAACACAGATCCGCGATGAGGCCGACGACGAACGCGAAGCCCAGGCCCACGCGATCGGGTTCTTCGAGCACCCAGTAGGCGAGCGCGAGCGCGAGCCAGTACGGGCGCAGCGGCGCGACCTGCGCCGGAAGCGGCAGCAAACCGAGCAGCAGCGCGACGACGATGCTGACGGGAAGCACCCAGGCGGCGCGTTCGCGGCTCATGGGCGGGCCCCCGTGGTGGCGGGCGCGGGCTGCGTGGGTGCAGGCTGCGTGGCCGCGGGTCGCGTCGGTGCGGACTGCGTGGATGCGGGCTGCGTGCGTGCCGCCGGCGCGCGCGCCTTGAGTTGCGCACGCGTGGGAATGGCGGCGGTGGAGGCGGGAACGGTGGCGCTCGATGGGCTGGCAGGCGCGGTACTCGCGGGCGCGGGACCGATCACCGGGCGTTCGGGTGCGCTGCGCAGCAGCAGCACGTCGCGGCCACGATCCAGTTGCGCGGCGGGCGTGACATCGCCGACGAGGAACGCACGGCTGTCGTCGGGGCGCAGCGCGGAGATCTTGCCCACGGGGAACCCCGCGGGGAAACGCTCGCCGAGGCCGGACGTGACAACGACATCGCCGACCTTCACGTCGCTGGACAGGGGAATGCTCGCGAGCGCGAGGCGATCGCTGCGCCCCGTGCCGTAGGCGACCAGGCGCACGCCGTTGCGCATCACGGCGACGGGCACGGCATGGTCGGGATCGGTGAGCAGCAAGGCGGTCGAATGCGACGCGGTGGTGGCGATGACCTGGCCGACCACGCCGCCGGCATCGATCACGACCTGGCCCACGCGCACGCCGTCGCTGCTGCCGGCATCGAGCACGAGGCGCTGCCGCGTGGGATCCAGGTCGATGTCGAGGATGGGCGCGAGTTGCACGTCCAGGCCGCCGCGCTGCACGACGCCGAGCATGCGGCGCAGGCGATCGTTGTCGGCGGCCGCCGCCTGCAGGCGCGCCATGCGCGCGCTGTCGACGAGCATCTGGTTGCGCATGCGGCGGTTTTCTTCGATGAGCGAGGTGCGCGTGCCGGCATCGTCGCTGATCGAATCGATCATGGCCCCGGGCCACCCCGCCACGGCCCACATCGGCTGCACGAAGGCCTGCGCCTGCTGGCGGACCTGCGAGAGCCAGCCGCCGCGATGGTCCAGCAGGATCAGCGCGAAGGCCGCGGCCAGATACGCCAGCAGCCGAAGCGTGCCGACGATTTCGCCGGGGCGGGCAGCTGCGGGACCGGCGTAGGACGGCACGATGGCGGCGAGGAAAGTAGACCTGGCGGGAAAGGGGCTCGCTTATTCCGGCGCGAAGAACTCGTTGCCGTGCATGTCGAGCATCTCGAGCGCACGGCCACCGCCACGCGCCACGCACGTCAGCGGATCGTCGGCCACCTGCACGTGCAGGCCGGTTTCTTCGGTCAGCAGGCGGTCCAGGTCGCGCAGCAGCGCGCCACCACCGGTGAGCACGATGCCGCGCTCGGCGACGTCGGCGCACAGTTCCGGCGGAGTCTGCTCCAGCGCCTGCTTCACCGCCGCGACGATGCCGGCGAGCGGCTCGCGCAGCGCTTCGAGGACTTCGTTGGAGGTGATGGTGATCATCTTCGGCACGCCCTCGGCCAGGTGGCGGCCCGAGATTTCCATCGTGCGCACTTCCTTCGGCGGGTAGGCGCAGCCGATTTCGAGCTTGATGCGCTCGGCCGTCGCGTCGCCGATCAGCATGCCCTGCGTGCGGCGGACGTAGGCGATGATCGCCTCGTCGAAGCGGTCGCCGCCGATGCGGGCCGACTGGGAGTACACGATGCCGTTGAGGGCGATGACCGCGACTTCCGTCGTGCCGCCGCCGATGTCCACGACCATCGAGCCGCAGGCTTCGGTCACCGGCATGCCGGCGCCGATGGCGGCGGCCATGGGTTCTTCGACCAGGTGGACCTCGCGGGCACCGGCTTCTTCGGCCGATTCCTTGATCGCGCGGCGCTCGACCTGGGTGGAGCCGCAGGGCACGCACACCAGCACGCGCGGGCTGGGACGCAGCAGGCGCGACTTGTGCACCTTGCGGATGAAGTGCTTGAGCATTTCCTCGGTGTAGGTGAAGTCGGCGATGACGCCATCCTTCATCGGCCGGATCGTCGTGATGTGGCCCGGGGTGCGGCCAAGCATCTGCTTGGCCTCCGTGCCGACCGCCGCGACCGTCTTGGAGCCGCCGCCGAGGCGATCCTGGCGCACGGCGACCACGGACGGCTCGTTGAGCACGATGCCCTGCCCGCGGACGTAGATGAGGGTGTTGGCCGTGCCCAGATCGATGGACAGGTCGCTGGAGAAGTAGCGGCCGAGGAACTTGAACATTCGGGGGGAGTCGCCTGCATGCGGGCGGCACTGGAAATCGTGCCGCGAAGGTGCGCTAGCCTATCCTTCCCCCTGCCCCCCAGCAAGCGCGGAGTGCGCGTTTTTTCCGGGGATTTCGGGCAATTCGACGGCCTCCGCAGAATCGCCCCCGAAGTGGCCCGTTCTGGCCATGCGGGCAATGGGCCGCTACCCTGTGCGCCCCGCGGGCCCAGCCCGGCCCGAATACAAGGTTTCCCGATGTCCGCCCTGATCTGCGGTTCCCTGGCCTACGACACCATCATGGTGTTCCCCGACCAGTTCAAGAACCACATCCTGCCGGACAAGGTGCACATCCTGAATGTCTCCTTCCTCGTGCCGAGGATGCGCCGCGAGTTCGGCGGTTGCGCGGGCAACATCGCCTACAACCTCAAGCTGCTGGGCGGCGATCCGATCCCGATGGCCACCGTCGGCCAGGATTTCGGCCCGTATCGCGAGTGGTTCGTCGAACAGGACATCCGCCTGGACCAGGTCAAGGTGATCGATGAACTGTTCACGCCGCAGGCCTTCATCACCACCGACCACGACAACAACCAGATCACCGCTTTCCATCCGGGCGCGATGATGCGCAGCTACGAAAACCACGTGAAGGACGTGGCGGGCGTGACGTTCGGCATCGTGAGTCCCGACGGCCGCGAAGGCATGTTGCAGAACGCGAAGGAATTCGCCGAGGGCGGCATTCCCTTCATCTTCGATCCGGGCCAGGCGATGCCGCTGTTCAACGGGCAGGAACTGCGCGAGTTCATCGAGCTGGCCGACTACGTCACGGTCAACGATTACGAATCCAACCTGTTGCAGGAGCGCACGGGCTGGAACGAGAAGGACATCGTTTCGCGCACGAAGGCCTACATCGTCACGCGCGGCCCGCAGGGCGCGCAGATCCACACGCCGGGCAAGTCCTACGACGTGCCGCCGGCGCACGAGCGCCGCGTCACCGATCCCACCGGTTGCGGCGACGCATTCCGCGCGGGCCTGATCTTCGGCATCGAAAAGGGCGCGGACTGGATGACGATCGGGCGCATCGGCAATCTCATGGGCGCGCTGAAGGTCGAACATCCGGGCACGCAGAACCAGCGCTTCGATTACGCGGACTTCAGCGAGCAATTCCGCCAGCAGTTCGGCTACGCGCTGTAATCACATCACGTGCGCCAGCCAGAGCAACTCTGGCTGCGCGAGGCGCTCGAATTCCTTGTACGGCATCCGCACCGCATCGGTGTGCGTGCCGGCGTTGAACGCGATTTCGTGGTGCGAGGCAAGGCGCGAGTCGACGAACACCGGCAGGCCGTAGAGATTGCCGAACGGCGGCATCGCACCGACTTCGCAATCGGGGAATGCATCCTTGAATTCGGTCTCTTCGGCCAGTTCGGTCATGCGCCCGCCGAGGGCGCGCGACAGGCGCGTGAGGTCGACGCGATACGCCGCGGGCATCACCATCATCGCGAGCGTGCCGTCGACTTTCAGCATCACGGTCTTGGCGAACACCTGGCGGCTGACGTGCGCCGCGCTGGCGGTTTCGTGCGCGGTGACCGTGCGGTCGTGCACTAGCGTGGAATAGTGGGAATGCTGCTGGTCGAGATAGTTGTGCAGGCGCGGTGACAGCATGGTCGCCTCCGCTCCGGTGGGGACGTCGAGCTTAGTCCCCTCGCGCTAACCCGGCGTGATCGTTTGCCGGACTACTTCCACTTCGGCAGTTTGCCCTTGTCCACGCCACCGGTTTCGAACACCGCTGTGCGCGTGCCGCCGGCCTTCACCGGGAATTCGATGGAAAGGGCCGTTTTCGCCTGCGCGGCCATGCGCCACAACGCGCCCTGGTCGGTGATGAACATCGCGATCGCCTCGTCGGTCTTCGGGCGCGTGGCCGCCATCGCCTTCGGTTTTCCGTCGTCGATCGTGACCTTCACCTTGCAGCCCGAATAGCAATCGAAATCGCCCTTCTCCAGCACCAGGTACGCGCTCTTTCCCCATTCGGGATGGTCGCGGAAGATCAGGCGCACGGGACGCTTGCCGCCGCCGGTGTCGACTTCCTGCTTGGAATAGATCGCGGCCGAAACTTGCGTGCCGCCTTTCGCCGGTTGTGTTTGATAAGCCCACAGGGCGGCGCGGCGACGCGCATCGTCTTCGGCGTGCAGATGCGCGCGCGCGTCATCGAGCTTGGCCTGGATGCGCTTTGCGGCGGCGGAGTTCGGGTAATCCATCTGCAGCGAATCGCCGTAGCCGCGCGCGAGTTTCCAATCGCTGCGCGCATACGCATCCTCGAATTCCTTCTCCTTGCCGGCGGCGAGTTGATCGACGCGCGCCGACTCGGCGGCCGCGGCCTTCGCGGCGGCCTGCGGATCTTCCTTCGGGCCGCACGCGGCAAGCAGCAAGGCGACGGCGAGCGTGGAGCAAGTGCGGGCGTTCATCGGGGCTGGCCTCGTTCGATAAGTCGGTCGATGGCGATGGCGACGTCTTCGGGCCGCTCCATGATCGACATGTGGCCGCAATCGTCGAGCATCACGCCCGTCGCCTGCGGAATGCGGTCAGCGTACAACCCGAGCGCGCTGGGATCGATCACGGCGTCCTGTCGGCACCACAGCAACAACGCCGGCTGCCGGATGCGCGCGGCTTCATTGCCGGGAAGGAAACGCTCGGGGCCGCGGCCGATCGCGGCGAGCACCTGTTGTTCGAAGGCCGCATCGCGCATGCGACGCGCGATGTAGGCCTTGTCGGCCGGCCACGGCACCCACGGCCGAGTGTCTTCGCGATGGAAAATGGTGGCGAAGAAACGATCCAGGCTCGCGCGATCGCGCACGGCGTACGGATTGCCTCCGGCGACGACCTGTTTGCCGAAGTCGTTGTCGTTGAAGCGCACGCCCGCCGCATCAATCAGCGCCACGCGCGACACCAGGTCCGGATGGCCCGCAGCGACCAGCGCCGCGATGCCGCCGCCCATCGAATGCCCGACGAGCACGACCGGCTTGCCCGGCGAAACGTTGCGAATGAAAGCGGCCAGGCGCTCGCTCTGCGCGAGGAAACCGTAGTTCTCGTTCGGAATGCGCTGGCTTTCGCCCCAACCCGGCAGGTCGGGAATCACGAGGCGATATTTGCCCGCGAGCGCACGCGCGACGGGATAGAAGTTTTCCTTGCCGCCGACGAAGCCATGCACCATCACGATCGTCGGTGCATCGGCCGTCTTCGCATCGCGTGTCGCGTAGACCCAGCGATGGCCCGCGACCTCGCGCGTCTCGCGCGACAACTTCGCATCGTGCCGTTGCCGCGCGAACTCCATGCGAATCGCCGCGTCCGGATCGATGACGACATAGGCGAACAACGCAAGCAACGCGGCCGCCACGAGGGCGGCCGCGAGGGCGACTTGGCGGGGTCGCGTCATCAGCTTACTGCGCGTTCTTCGACTTCGCCGCGTCGATCACCGCTTGCACCGAACCGGTGGTGATCGGGTGGTAGCCCGGCTTGGCCTTCGCGAAGGTTTCCTCGGCGAGCTTCAGGCCTTCCGGCGTTTTCACCAGCTCGTTGTACGTCGGCATGATCAGCTTGCGACGGCCGATCTTCTGCAGGAACGCGGCGATGGCTTCGTTGGCCTGCGTGTAACCGCTGCGCACCGCGAGCGGATACCAGCGCTGCGCGATCTCGCCGTTCGGCGTACCGGTGAACTTGTACGCCGTGTCCAGCTCTTCCATCTGCTTGGTATTGAGCGTGGTGGGCATGCCTTCGATGAAGTGCACCCACTCCTGCGTCGACCACTTGCCGGTGGCATCGGCGGCCGGCAGCGTGCCGTCCTGCAGCCACGCCTTGCGTGCGGTGTCGACCGCGTCGAAGCGCGGCGAAGCGGTTTGCGGCGCGTCGGAGGGGACGCCAGGCTCGTGCAGCCATTCGTCGAACTCCTGCTGCGTGACCTTGCCCGGGTACTTGTCGAGCAGGTTGGCCTTCGCGTAGTCGGCGAACTGCTGCGAGGAAATCGACTGGAACGCGAAGTGGTCGAAATAGCCGCGCAGGAACGCATCGAAGTTGTCGCGGCCGAAGCGCTGTTCGAGGAACTGCATGAACCACGCGCCCTTGGTGTAGACCGTCGAGCTGAGGTTGTCGTCGGGATCCTTCAGTTCGCCCGGCGCGCCGGCGAGCTTCTGCAGCGGCTTGTTGTCCTCGGTGTATTCGGACTTGAGCTCGTTGCGGTTGATCACCAGCTCCATGTCCGAACGCGGCTTGCCGTACAGCGCTTCGACGATGCGGTTCTCGACGTAGCTGGTCACGCCTTCGTTGAGCCACGCGTCCTTCGCGGTGGAGAAGGTCACCAGGTTGCCCGACCAGCTGTGCGCGAGTTCATGCGCGACCAGCGAGACGAGCGACTTGTCGCCGACGATCACGGTCGGCGTGGCGAAGGTCAGGCGCGGGTTCTCCATGCCGCCGTAAGGGAACGAAGGCGGCAGCACGAGGATGTCGTAGCGATCCCAGCGATACGGGCCGTACAGCTTTTCGGCGGTGTCGATCATCTTGCCGGTGTCGGCGAATTCCGCGGCCGCCGGCTTCACGGTGCCCGGTTCGGCCCACACGCCGGCCTTGTCGGTGATCGGCTGGAAGACCAGGTCGCCGGCCGCGATCGCGAGCAGGTAGGACGGGATCTTCTGCGGCATCTTGAAGCTGTAGTCGCCGTCGCGCGCGGCCTTGGGATCGTTGTCGGCGCTCATCAGCACCATCGCGTCCTTCGGTGCGGTGACGTGCGCGGTGTAGGAGAAGCGCACGATCGGCGTGTCCTGCAACGGCACCCACGAACGCGCGTGGATCTGCTGCGACTGGCTGAACATGAAGGGTTGCTTCTTGCCGGCCGTCATCGACGGTTCGAGCCACTGCAGGCCCGAGGCATTCGGCGACGTCGTGTACGTCACGCGCACCTGCTTGGGGCGCTGCGGCGTTTCGATGGTCAGCTTCGTGCCGAGCACCTTGTCGGCGCCGTCGGCGAGCTTGAACTGCAGCGGCGCCCACTTCCCGTCGGCGCCCAGGCCTTCGGCCTTCGCGATGGTCAGATCGCGCGTGTCGAGCACGAGCTGCGTGGCGGTGGGATCGACCCAGTCCAGCGAATAGGTGGCGGCACCCGACAGGGTCTTCTTCGCGAAATCGAGCGCGAGATCCAGCGCGAGGTCGGTCGTGCGGACCTTGTCGGGCTGCGAATAGGAGTGTTCGTCGGTCACGGCGGCGGCCTGCGTGGCGGGGGCGGCAGCGGCGGCGGTCGAGGATGCAGCGGGCGTGCCCGGCGTCGCAGGGGTTTCGTTCTTCGCGTAGGCGCTGAGCGCGAGCGTGACGGCCAGGGACAGCATCAGGGGGGCGTGGCGCATGCGGGCGGAATCTCCGGGGAACCGAGGCGGCCGAGTGTAGCCTCGACGACGCCCGCACGCGCAAAGGACCCCTGAACGACGCAGCCCGGCCGAAGCCGGGCTGCGCGTGGCAATGGCCGGGCCTGCCAGGCGTGAATCACCAACTCATGCGCGGGCCGACGAACCACTGGGTGTCGCCGCCGATGAACTTCACGTCCGCCGCAAGGCCGAAGGATTGGCTGAACTTGGCCTGCGCGCCGACGCGGGTGTAGAACTCGCCGTTGCCGTACGCCACGTCGCCGTATCCGCCGAGTGCATAGCCTTCGAAGTGCTTGCCCATCGCGGCACGCACGCCGCCTTCGATGGAAGCACCGTTGCTGTCGTTGCTGAACTTGCGACCGTAGTAGACATAGTCCGTATCGGCCATGGTCCAGGCCAGCCGGGCGACGAAGTCGACGTTGTCGCTAAGGCCGTGGCGATAGCCGACACCGAGCGACCACTGCGTGGTGTCGAGATCCGAATAGATGTTCGAAACGGCAATGCTGTGATCGGCGTAGCTGCCGAAGACGTGGAAGTTCTCGTTCAACGCCCAGGAGCCGTTGATCGCCCAGCCATCGGCGTCGCGGCCGGCATCGCTGTGAACGTAACCAGCTTCGGCGTAGGTGTATGACAGATCGGGGCCCTTGGCAGAGGCCGCAAACGGCAGGGCGGCGAGCAGGACGAGGGCGAACCAGGAACGTTGCATTTGCTTGGAACCTCGGGGTTGGTGTGCGGGCGATGCTGACGGCCGCGCCGGCGCGGCTCCATCGGCCTTTGGTGAGGCCGGGTCCACAACGGGACGCAATGCCTCCACGCCCCGACTTCCGGCACGCTCGCCGCGCGAGGCGAATCCCCATGCTCCGCGCCCATGCCTGTCCTGACTTCGAGCGGCCCGCTCCGGCGCGCCCTGTTCTGCCTTGTCGCGCTCGTCGCGGCCACTCCCGCCTTCGCGCAGACCGCGGCCCCCGCCGCGCCCGCGACCCAGACCGTCGTGCGCGACATTCCGCGCGCGCCGTCGGACATCGTCGTCGATGGCGTGCTCGACGATGCCGCGTGGGCGGCCGCGACGCCGATCGACCTCGCCTTCGAGGTCACGCCGAACGACAACACGCCCGCGCCGGTGAAGACCACCGCGCGCATGGCCTACACCGACGACGCGCTGCTGATTTCCTTCCACGCCGAAGATCCCGATCCGTCGAAGCTGCGCGCGTTCCTGCGCGACCGCGATGCGTTGTACAGCGACGACTTCGTCGGCGTGATGCTCGACACCTTCGACGATCAGCGCCGCGCGTACGAATTCTTCGTCAATCCCTTCGGCGTGCAGGCCGACCTGATCAAGGAAGAGTCGACCAACTCCGAGGACGACAGCTGGGATGGCCTGTGGGAAAGCGCCGCGAAGGTGACCGAACACGGTTACGACGTGGAAATGCGCATCCCCTTCGCGACGCTGCGCTTCCGCGACACCGACGGCACGCGCCGCTGGGGCGCGACCTTCCTGCGCATCCGCCCGCGCGATTTCCGTTACCAGTACTTCAGCAACCGCGTCGAGCGCGGTTCGAAGTGTTTGACCTGCACCTTCGACAAGGTCGAGGGCTTCGTCGGCGTGAAGCAGGGCAAGAACCTGGAGATCACGCCGACGCTCACGATGTTGCATGCCGAAGAACGCGCGCGCCCCGGCGCGGAATGGACAAACGACGGCACCGACATCGAGCCCGGCGTCGACGTGGCCTGGGCGCCGAGCCCGAACCTCACGCTCAACGCCACGCTCAATCCGGATTTCTCGCAGGTCGAAACCGACCAGGCGCAGCTCGACCTCAATACGAGCTTCGCGTTGTTTTTCCCGGAGAAGCGCCCGTTCTTCCTGGAAGGCGCCGATTACTTCACCACGCCGCTGCAGGTGCTCTACACGCGCCAGATCGCCGATCCCGATGGTGGCCTGCGCGTCACCGGCCGTAACGGCGGGCAGGCCTACGGCGCGATCCTCGCGCGCGATGCCACCACGCAATTGCTCGTTCCGGGGCCGCTGGGTTCCTCGTTCCGCTTCCTCGAACAATCGGCGGACGATTTCGTCGGCCGCTATCGCTACGATTTGGATGCGTACACCAGCGTGGGCGCGATCGCGACGTATCGCGCCGGCGAGGGCTATCGCAATTCGGTCGGCGGCATCGATGCGCGCTACCAGAAGGACGAGCACACGCTGATCGGCCAGTGGCTGGGCAGCGATTCGGTGTATCCCGACGGCCTGGCGCTGCGCGACACGGCGCCGAAGGGCGACGCGCTATACCTCAAGTATGCATTCGCGAATCGCAACTGGCGTTTCAACCTGCAGCACCAGGCCGTCGACGACGGTTTCCGCGCGGACCTGGGCTTCATCACGCAGGTGGGTTACGACAAGCAGACCATCGGTGGCGGCCGTACGTGGTTCATGCCGAAGGGTTCGACCGTGAGCCGGATCGAGTTCAACGGCGACTGGGACATCACGCACCGGTTCGACGGGCAGTTGCTGGAGAAGGAACTCGAGGGTTATCTCGCGGCGCGCGCATCGCGGCAGGGCTATTACGAACTGGGCGGCCTGTCGCGCACGCGTTTCTGGAATGGCCGGATGTTCGACGAGCAGTGGGGCTCGTTCTACTTCGAACTCGTGCCGTGGGCGCCGATCAAGGTTGGCGGCAATTTCCAGGACGGCACGGCGCTGGACTTGCTTGCATCACGCACCGGGCATCTGGTCGACGCCGAGCCGTTCGTGCAACTCGACATCGGGCGCGGCATCAACCTCAACGTGACTTACACGCTGCAGCAATTGCATCGCGACGGTGGCACGGCGTACGACGCGCGCGTGTTGGACGGGCGACTGAGCTGGCAGTTCGATCCGCGCCAGCGCGTGCGTCTGTCGGTGCAGAGCAGCGACATCGACCGGGATCCGGCGTTGTATGACGTGCCGGTGCTGCGCCATTCGAGCGATGTGGCGGCGCAGGTGTTGTATTCGTACAAGCTCAATCCGCGCAGTGCGCTGTATGCGGGGTATTCGGAAGGCGGGTTCGAGGATGACGAAGTGCGCAATATGTTCACCAATACGCGCAGTTTGTTCCTGAAGATCAGCTATGCGTGGCAGCCGGGGTAAGAGCTTTACTTGCGTCATTGGCGCGTCGCCCGAACGTTGTGAGTTCCAAATTTTTTTGGGAAAAAAATTTGAAACTCACAACGCTGGGGCATCACCTTTCGAGCGTTGGCTCTCGATTGGGGACTTCGCCCGAGCCTTTGCTTTGCCGGTGCGAAGCAAGCTTCGCACTGCGCCGATCCTTGTCGAAGGAGCGCTCTAGACCTTGTATCCAGTATGCACGGCCACGATGCCTGCATTGAGGTTCTTGAACGAGCACCTTGCGAACCCTGCGGCTTCCATCATGCCCTTCAACTGTTCCTGCGGCGGATGCTTGCGAATCGACTCGGCCAGATATTGGTAGCTGCCGGAATCCTGCGCGAACAACTTGCCCAATTGCGGCAGCACCTTGAAGGAATGGAAGTCGTAGATCGGCTTGAACCACTCCGCCTTCACTTCGGAGAACTCGAGCACGCGCATCTGGCCGCCGACTTTCAGCACGCGGTGCATCTCGCGTAGCGCGGCGTCCTTGTCGGTCACGTTGCGCAGGCCGAAAGCGATCGTGACCAAGTCAAAGCTCGCATCGGGAAACGGCAGCGCTTCGGCGTTCATCTGCACATACGATAGGCCGCGCACGTTGCCGCGGTCGGTCATGCGATCGCGGCCCACGCGCAGCATCGCGCCGTTGATGTCGCCGATGACGACTTCGCCCTGCTCGCCGACGCGGTCGCGCAGCAGCGCGGCGATGTCGCCGGTGCCGCCCGCCAGGTCGAGTACGCGATCGCCGGGCTTCACTTGCGCGGTGGCGACGAAGTAACGCTTCCACACGCGATGGATGCCGAGCGACATCAGGTCGTTCATCAGGTCGTACTTGCCGGCGACCGAAGAGAAGACTTCGCCGACGAGCTTCTGCTTCTCGCGCACGGGCACGTCGCGGAAGCCGAAATGGGTGGTGTCGCGGTCGTTGGGCTGGCTCATGCGTTGGATTATCGCCCACAACGCCAAGGCCGGTTCCATCCGCGCGATGCGTTGGCGGGGGCACACACCCCAACGGGAGTCGATCCGTGAAGACCACTGCCCTGTTCACCCTTGCCCTGATCCCCGCGCTCGCATTGACGCTGTCCGCCTCGGCGCAGGACGCCGGCGCATCGGGCGCCCACGTCATGGTCAAGGCGTCCGACACCAAGTGGGGCGAAGGCCCGGCGTTCCTGCCCAAGGGCGTGCAGGCGGCCGTGCTGTACGGCGACCCGGCGAAGTCGGGGCCCTTTGCGATCCGTCTGAAGGCGCCCGCGGGCGGGAAGATCCCGCGCCACTGGCATCCCACCGATGAGCAAGTGACGATCATCGAAGGCGACTTCCACCTGGCGATGGACGAAGGCGCCAAGGCGCACGAAGCGGACTTCGGCGCCGGCGATTACGTCAACCTGCCCGCGAAGATGCAGCATGAAGCATCGACGAAGGGCGGCGCCGTCGTGCAGGTCAACGGGATGGGCCCGTTCCAGATCAACTACGTCGATCCGAAGGACGATCCGCGGAACGCGAAGCCTTAGAGGATGTACCGCGACAGATCCGGATCCTGCACCAGTTCGCCCAGGTGCAGATCCACGTAGTCGCGGTCGATCGTCAGCGCGGTGCCGTCCTTGTCGGGCGCTTCGAAGCTCAGGGTATCGAGCAGGCGCTCCATCACCGTATGCAGGCGGCGCGCGCCGATGTTTTCCTGGCGGTCGTTCACCTGCTCGGCGATGTCGGCCAGGCGTTCGATCGCTGCGTCGTCGAAGCGCAGCGACACGCCTTCGGTCTTCAGCAGTTCGACGTACTGGCGCGTGAGTGCCGCGCGCGGTTCGGTGAGGATACGGACGAAGTCGGCCTTGCTCAGCGCCGAGAGCTCCACGCGGATCGGGAAGCGGCCCTGCATTTCGGGGATGAGGTCGCTCGGCTTGGCCAGGTGGAACGCACCCGAGGCGATGAACAGGATGTGGTCGGTGTTCACCGGGCCGTACTTGGTGCTCACCGTCGAGCCTTCCACCAGCGGCAGCAGGTCGCGCTGCACGCCTTCGCGCGAGACGTCGGCGCCGTAGCCTTCCGAGCGCTTGGCGACCTTGTCGATCTCGTCGATGAACACGATGCCGTGCTGTTCGCACGCTTCGATCGCCGCGGCGCGGACGTCGTCTTCATTGACGAGCTTGCCCGCTTCTTCCTCGATCAGCAGCGGGCGCGCGGCCTTGATCGACATCCGCTTGGTGTGCGTCTTGCCGCCGGCCACCTGCGAGAACATCTGCCGCAACTGCTGGCCCATCTCTTCCATGCCGGGCGGCGCCATGATGTCGACGCCGACGTTCATCGCGATCTCCAGCTCGATTTCGCGCTCGTCCAGCGTGCCCGCGCGCAACTGCTTGCGCAGCTTGGCGCGCGTGGCCGTTTCTTCTGGCGAAACCTCTTCGGGCGCTTCTTCGTTGGTGAAGCCGAACACGGTCGGGACCTGCCGCTTGGGCAACAGCGAGGCGAGGATGCGTTCTTCGGCGCGGTCCTCGGCCTGCGTGCGCACGCGCAGCTTGGCCTGTTCGCGATACATCTTCACCGCGGTGTCGGCGAGGTCGCGCACGATCTGTTCGACGTCCTTGCCGACGTAGCCGACTTCGGTGAAGCGCGTGGCTTCCACTTTCACGAAGGGCGCGTTGGCCAGCGTCGCCAGGCGGCGCGCGATTTCGGTCTTGCCCACGCCCGTGGGGCCGATCATCAGGATGTTCTTGGGCATCACCTCGTCGCGCAGGTCCGGTTCCAGCTGCATGCGGCGCCAGCGATTGCGCAGCGCGATGGCGACCGCGCGCTTGGCGGCCTGCTGGCCGACGATGTGCTTGTCGAGCTCCTGCACGATTTCGCGCGGCGTCATGGTGGTGGAGGAGGTTTGGACGGCGAAGTTGGTCATCAGAGCTCTTCCACCACGATGTTGCGGTTCGTGTAGATGCAAACGTCGCCGGCGATGCTGAGCGCTTCGGTGACGATGGTCTTCGCGTCGAGCGATGTGTGCGCGTAAAGCGCGCGCGCCGCCGACAGCGCATACGGGCCGCCGGAACCGATCGCGATGATCCCGTCCTCGGGTTCGATCACGTCGCCCGTGCCGGACACGATGAGCGAGGTCTCCTTGTCTGCGACCGCCAGCAACGCCTCGAGTTTCCCGAGGCGGCGTTCGGTGCGCCAATCCTTCGCCAATTCCACCGCGGCGCGGGTGAGTTGGCCGTGTTTTTCGAGTTTCGATTCGAATAGTTCGAACAAGGTGAACGCGTCGGCCGCCGCACCGGCGAAGCCGGCGAGCACCTGGCCGCCGCGTCCGAGGCGGCGCACCTTGCGCGCGTTGGCCTTCATCACGGTGTTGCCGAGCGTGACCTGGCCGTCGCCACCGACCGCGACTTTGCCGTCGCGACGGACGGAGAGGATGGTGGTGGCGTGGAAACGATTGGGATCCATCGGGGGATTGGCTCCGGAACGGTTTAGCTTGAGGTGGGGACGCCGGGCGGGGGATCAAGCGCGAATCGATGGAGGCGTCGGCCCTGCGCGGGGGAACGTTCGGGGTGAACAGTGCGCGGGGGCCTCGACAGACTGTTCGGATGCCTGCCGTGCCCTTCTCCCGCCGATTCCTGCGCGATGTCGCCTGCGCCGTCGCCCTGCCGCTCGCGCTTGCAGCGGCGGGTGCGCGTGCCGCAGAGGCGGATCATGAACCCTCGCCGCATGGTCTGGTGCGCACGCTGCTCGCTTCGTTCGACCCGGTGCGCACGACATCGGGATTCGCGGCGCGGCGTCATCCCGTGAAGAAACGCGTGCACTTCCACAATGGCGTGGACTTCGCCGCGCCGCACGGCACGCCGGTGCGATCCGTCGCCGACGGACGCATCACGTTCGCGGGATGGCAGCGGGGATACGGCAAGGTCGTCTACATCGAACATGGCCCCGGCGAGCACACCGTATATGCGCACCTGAGCCGCATCGATGTGCGCACCGGCGATATCGTCGGCGTGGGACGCACCATCGGCGCGGTCGGGAATACGGGTGTCGCGACCGGCCCGCACCTGCACTTCGAAGTGCGTGAACACGGCAAGCCGGTCGATCCCATGAAGTGGGCCCTGCCCTCCTTGCGCGGTGCGATGCCATCGGCCATGCACGCGATGGTCGACGCACCCGATGCCGCGCGATGCGTGGCGCTTCTGCAGAAATTCTCCCTCGAGTCGTTGAACCCCGACGAACTCGAACTCGTTCGCCGAGGATGCGCCCAATGAAACCCCTGTCGTTCTTCCTGCGCCTTTCAGGCGTGTTCGCGATGCTCGTATTGCTCGGCGCCTGTGCGACGAAACCGGTCGCCGTGCAGGGCCCGGTCCCGTTCGACGAGGCCGTGCGCGACGCCACCGACGCGTTGGTCGCGCAGACCAATGCCATGCCATCCTTCATCGCGCAGCTGTCCCGGCGCGGCATCGTGCACGACCCGACACTCGATGCCGAAACCGCCCAGCAGACCATGACCACGCAGCGGCTCGACACGCTCGCGACGACGCATCTCGGCACGCAGTACAAGCAGTTCGACCTGCTTCCGTTCCGCTCCGCAAACCTGGCGAATGCCGAATATCTGCTGGTCAGCACCCTCTCGCGCGATGGCGCCGCAGGTGCGCGCACCTTGCGCATCGATCTGGCGCTCGTGGAGATCGCAACCGGCGTCGTCGCCGCGCAGGCCGGCGCGCTTGCGATCGACGACGGGCTGGACCACGCGCCGCTGCCCTACTACCGCGACAGCCCGGTGCTGGTGAAGGACCAGGTCGTCGAAGGCTACGTGCGCACCGCACGCACGCCGCGCGGGCAACAGGGCGATCGTGTTTACCTGGAGCGCATCGCGTCGGCCATGGTGACGAACGAAGCGACCGACCTGTACAACCAGGCGCGCTATCGCGAGGCGCTCGGCGAATATCGCAGCGCGCTGGCCGCGCCCTTCGGCGAGCAGCTGCGCGTTCTCAACGGCATCTACATGGCGGCGGCGAAACTCAGGCAGACCGAGGAATCCGAAGCGGCCTTCGCGCGCGTGGTCGCCATGGGCATCGCGTATCGGCAACTGAGCGTGAAGTTCCTCTTCGAACCCGGCGGCACGGCGTTCCATGTCGACCCGCGCATCCACAGTCCGTATCCGATGTGGTTGCGGCAGATCGCACGCGAGGCTGTCGCTGCGGATGTCTGCCTCGACGTCGCGGGGCACGCCAGCCGCACCGGAAAGCAATCCGTGAACCAGGCCCTGTCGTTGCGTCGCGCCGCGCGCATCCAGGCGGGCCTGGTCGCGGAGGCGCCGGTGTTGAAGACGCGCACGAAGGCGATCGGCCTGGGCTTCGAGCAGAACCTCATCGGCACGGGTACCGACGATGCGATCGACGTGCTGGACCGACGCGTGGAATTCCGCATCGTGCCCTGCGGAAAGAAGGGTTAGACCTTCTTCCGCCTGGCCCGGGGGTGTGCGGCGTCGTACACCTTCGACAGGTGTCCGAAATCCAGGTGCGTGTAGATCTGCGTCGTCGAGATGTCGGCGTGGCCGAGCAATTCCTGCACGCCGCGCAAATCGCCTGAGGATTCCAGCACGTGGCTTGCGAAGCTGTGGCGCAGCAGATGCGGGTGCACGTTCTTGAACAAGCCCTGCCGTTGCGCGAGCGTGCGCAGGCGCAACTGCACGGCGCGCGAGGTCAGCGGGCCGTTTCGGCCGGGGAAGAGGAATGCATCGTCGGCGGTCGGCTTTTGCTCGGCCTTCCATTCGCCCAAGGCTGCGCGTGCGAAAGAACCGACCGGCACCGTGCGCTGCTTCTTGCCCTTGCCGAGCACGGTGACCATGCCGACGCCCAGGTCGAGGTCGCGCCAGCGCAGCGCGCACAGTTCCGACAAGCGCAGGCCCGAGGAATAGAACAGTTCGAGCAACGCGCGGTCGCGCAGGCCGAGCGGCACGTCGGTCGGGACTTCGACCAACACCTTCGCCTCATCGGCATCCAGGATCTGCGGCAACTTGCGCGGCGCTTTCGGCGCGCGGATCGGTTGCGCCGGATTGGCCGGGATGCGGCCGTGGCGCAGCAACCAGCGATAGAAGCTGCGGCATGCGGAGAGGCGGCGTTGCAGGCTCTTCGGCGAAAGACCGCGCCGATGCTCCGAAGCGATGAATGCGCGCAGTTGTTCGGTGTGGATCGTTTCGACGTCCAGGCCCTGTGCGGTCGCAAACGCCTGCAATCCATCCAGGTCGCGGCGATAGCCGTCGAGCGTGTGCGGCGACATGCGCCGCTCCACTTCCAGGTGCGCGAGGTACTCGGCGATCGCGGCCATGGCCGTCTGCGCCGTCGTCAGCCCGGGAAACGCTGCAAGGCGACCGAGAGCGTCTCGCCCATCATGCGCAGGAACAAGGTGCCCATGCCCGGGAAGAAGCGGTTGGGATCGCGGGAGCCGACGCCGATCAGGCCGATGCCCGGAATGGAAAGCAGCGCGGTGGATTGCACTTCCTCCGCGCGCACACCGTAAAGCAACGCGTGCTTGTCCGGATGCAGGCGGCCGCAGATCGGCTCGCCATCGTCGATCGCGTCCTTGAACGGCGCCAGGCGCGGATCGCCGGCGGGAATCGATTGCCACCAATCGGCGTCGTCGAGCCCGGCGACCGGCGCGAAAGTCAGGATGCGCACGAGGTCGCCCTGGAAATCTTCTTCGAGCGTCGCGGCCATCGCGCGCAAGGTGGCCGCCGGCGTGTCCTGGCGCATCAGGCCCAGGGCGAGCTGGTGCGTGCGCACCGCGAGGCGTTCGTTTTCCTGCGCGTTGGCGAACAACTCCTGCAGGCGACGCGCGAGTTCGCGGTTCTTGTCGCGCAACACTTCGAGTTGGTAACTCGCCAGCGATGCGGCGGGGCCGTCTTCGCGCGGCACGACCAGGCTGATCGCCAGGTCCGGGAACTGCTTGAGAAACGTGGGATGCCGGCGCAACCAGGCGGCGACTTCGTGGGCACCGAGTTTTTCGGTCGTCTCGCTCATGGCAACCACTCCCCTTCGAATACGAATGCGGCCGGACCGGCCATGGTGATCGGGCTGGCGTCGTCGGGCCAGGCGATGCGGAGTTCGCCTCCCGGCAACGCGACGACGACATCGCGGTCGATGCGGCCGCGTCGCATCAGGATCGCGGCGGCCGCGCATGCGCCGCTGCCGCAGGCCAGGGTTTCGCCGACGCCGCGCTCGTACACGCGCAGGCGGATGCGGTCGCGCGATTGCACTTGCGCGAAACCGACGTTCACCGATTCGGGAAACGCCGCGCTGCGCTGCAGCGCCGGGCCCTGGAGCCCGACGCGCGCGGTGGCGATGTCGTCGACTTCGATCAGCGCGTGCGGGTTGCCCATCGATGCGGCGCCGATGCGCAAGGTCGTGTCATCGACCTGGATCTCGTAGGTATCGCGCGCCTGCTCGCCCTGTCCGGCGAGCGGAACGTGCGCCGGCGCGAAATCGGGCACGCCCATCGCGATGCGATAACGATTGCCGGGCAACACATCGACCGCATGCGTGCCCGCGGGGCTGTCGAGTTCGAAGCGCGCGCCCTGCGCCGTGCCGTCGCGCACGACGAACGCGGCGACGCAGCGCGCACCATTGCCGCATTGCTGCGCCTGCGAGCCGTCGGCATTCCAGATGCGATAGCTGGCCGCGGACGATGCATTGCGCGGCGCTTCGATCGTGATGATCTGGTCGCAGCCCACGCCCGCGTGGCGATCGCCGAGCGCACGACACAGCGACGCATCGGGCACGGCTTGCCCATGCCGCAGGTCGACCATGACGAAGTCGTTGCCGGCGCCGTGCATTTTCGTGAAGCGCAGGGAGCGGCCGCCGGCCGCGTGCGGCTGGTTCATCGGATCGGTTTCAGCGCGGCTTGCCGGGCGTCCCATCGGAATCGGCCGGCGGTGCGGTCGTCGTTGCGGGCGGAGGTGCGATGGACGTGGCAGGCGGCGGCGCGATCGTCGAGGACGACGGCAGCGCGACTGTCGCGGACGACGGCGGCGCCATCGATGCCGCCACTTCCGGCGGCATCTCCTGCGGTTCGGGATTGAGGATCAGCTGTCCCTTGTTGCCGCAGCCGGCGAGCGGCAGGGCGGCGAACAGGGCGACGGCGACGAGGCGGACTGCGTTCATGGGCGCCAGTGTGTCACTTCGCGGCGGCGGTTTGCACGCCGCCGGCGTCGGCCCGCAGTTGCGTCAGCAGGAACGCATACATCTCCGACAACTCGCGATAGCGGCGGAAACGCCCCGACTTGCCACCGTGGCCCGCATCCATGTTGACGCGGAACAGCACCGGGCGATCCGGGCCGGCGGTGTCGAGGTCGCGCAGGCGCGCGACGTACTTGGCCGGTTCGAAGTACTGGACCTGCGAATCCCACAGGCCCGTGCCGACGAACATCGCCGGGTAGGCCTGCGCCTTGAGGTTGTCGTAGGGCGAGTACGACAGCATGTAGTCGTAGTAGTCCTTCTTCTCGGGGTTGCCCCACTCGTCGTATTCGTTGGTGGTCAGCGGGATCGACGGGTCGAGCATCGTGGTGACGACGTCGACGAAGGGCACCTGCGAGAGGATCACGCGGTACTTCTCCGGCGCCATGTTCGCGATGGCCCCCATCAGCAGGCCGCCGGCGCTGCCGCCGTAGGCGGCGACGCGATCCTTCGACGCATAGCCTTCCTTGACCAGGAAATCGGTGACGTCGATGAAGTCGGTGAAGGTGTTCTTCTTCTTGAACAGGTGGCCGTCGTCGTACCACTGGCGGCCCATTTCCTGGCCACCGCGGATGTGCGCGAGCACGTACACCATGCCGCGATCGAGCAGGCTCACCACCGGCAGGTTGAAGCCCGGGTCGGTGGAGGAGCCATAGCTGCCGTAGGCGTACTGCAACAGCGCGGCCGTGCCGTCCTTCTTGAAGCCCTTCTTGTAGACGACCGAGACCGGCACCTTCGTGCCGTCGCGCGCCGTCGCCCACAGGCGCTCGGTGGTGTACTTGTCCGGGTCGTAGCCGATCACCGGGTCGCGCTTCATCAGCTTGCGCTCGCCGGTCTTCGTGTTGAGTTCGTACACGGTGGCCGGCGTGGTCATCGACGTATAGGTGTAACGCAGCCAGTCGGTGTCCGGCTCGGCGTTGACCGACAGGCCCATGCCGTAGGCCGGTTCATCGGCTTTGACGTACTCGGACTTGCCGTCGGCGCGCAGCAGGCGCAGGCGTTCCAGGCCTTCGCTGCGTTCGGCGATCGCGGCGAAGCCGTCGAACAGCTCGAAGCCGTCGATGAAGACCGATTCGCTGTGCGGGATCCAATCCTTCCATTCCTTGCGCGAGCCCGAGCCATCGGGCGCGGTCACGACCTTGTAGTTCTTCGCGCCGTCGGCGTTGGTGCGGATGACCCAGCGGCCGCCGTGGTGGTCGGCTTCGTATTCGACGTCGCGTTCGCGCGGGGCGAGCACGGCGAAGGCCTTCGGGTCGGCGGCGGGCGCGCAGCGGAATTCGCTCGACACGGTGCTGTCCATCTGGATGCAGATGAACTTGTCGTCGCGCGTGCGGCCCACGCCCATGTAGAAGCTGTCGTCCTTTTCGGTATAGACCACTTCGTCGGCGTTCGCCGGCGTACCGAGCACGTGTTTCTGCACGCGCGTGGTGAGCAGCGTCTTCGGATCGTTCCAGACGTAGAAGAGCGTCTTGTTGTCGTCGGCCCACACCAGGTTCGGCGCGACGCCCGCCACTTCGTCCGAATACACCTCACCCGTGGCGAGATTCTTGATCTTGATCGTGTACTGGCGGCGGCCGACGGCGTCCTCGGCCCACGCGAGCAGGTTGTTGTCCTGGCTGACTTCCCAATCGCCGACGCTGAAGTAATCCTTGCCGGCGGCCATGGCGTTGACGTCGAGCAACACTTCCTCGGTGGCGTCCATCGCACCCTTGCGGCGCGCGTACACCGGATAGTCCTTGCCGGTTTCGAAGCGCGAGTAATACCAGTAGCCGCGCTCGTGGTACGGCACCGAGCTGTCGTCCTGCTTGATGCGGCCGACGATTTCCTCGTACAGCTTTTCCTGCAGCGGCTTCAGCGGCGCCATGACGGCGTCGGTGTACGCATTCTCGGCGTTGAGGTAGGCGAGCATCTCCGGGTTCTTGCGCGTGTCGTCGCGCAGCCAGTAGTACTCGTCGTTGCGTTCTGCGCCGAAGGGCGCCTTGACGACGTGCGGCTTCTTGGCGACGTCGGGAGGTTGCGGAAGGTCGGCGGCGAAAGTGGTGGTCGAAGTCATCAGCGTCAGGGCGAGAAGGCAGGGAGTGAGTTTCATGTCGGGTCCGTTAGCGGCGGGTTACTTCGACAGTTCGTTCCACAGGAAGGTGTAGGCGAGCGCGTTCATGTGCGCCGACTGCGCGTTGTTCGCCGCGCCGCCGTGCCCGCCCTCGATGTTTTCGTAATAGCGCACGTTCTTGTTGGCCGCGAGCATCTTGGCCATCATCTTGCGGGCGTGGCCGGGATGCACGCGATCGTCCTTGGTGGACGTGGCGAACAACACCGGCGGGTAGGTCTTCGTCGCATCGAACAGGTGGTAGGGCGAGAAGGTCTTGATGAAGTCCCAGTCGGCCGTGTCCGGATCGCCGTATTCGGCCATCCACGAGGCGCCGGCGAGCAGGTGGCTGTAACGCTTCATGTCGAGCAGCGGCACCTGCACGACGATGGCGCCGAACAACTCCGGATACTGCGTGAGCATGTTGCCCATCAGCAGGCCGCCGTTGCTGCCGCCCATGATGCCCAGGCGCTGGTGCGTGGTGAGTTTCGACGCGACCAGGTCGTTGGCGACGGCCGCGAAATCTTCGTAGGCCTTGTGGCGATTGGCCTTCAGGGCGGCCTGGTGCCAGCGCGGGCCGTATTCGCCGCCGCCACGGATGTTGGCGACCGCATACGCGCCGCCCTTCTCCAGCCAACCCTTGCCGACGCCGCCGGAGTACCCGGGCGTCATCGACACTTCGAAACCGCCATAGCCGTAGAGCAGCGTCGGCGTGGCGCCGTCGTTCTTCGCATTCTTCGGCTTCACGAGGAAGTACGGGATGCGCGTGCCGTCCTTCGAGGTGGCGAAATGTTGTTCGATGACGTGCGTGGTGGCGTCGAAGAATTGCGGGTTCGACTTGAGGACTTCGGGCGCTGCGTCGCCCGACACATCGGCGATCGCGAGCGTCGTCGGCGTGAGGTAGTCGGTGGCGGTGACCCACACGGCGTCGCTTTCGTCGGCATCCACCGCGCCTACGCTCACGGTGCCGATGGTCGGCGGGCCCGCGAGCGGCTTGCGCGCCCATGCACCCTCGCCCGGCGTCAGCACGGTCAGCTTGTTCTTGACGTCCTCCATGACGTTGAGGACCAGGTGGTCCTTCGTCCAGGACGAGCCGGCGAGCGAGGTGTTGTCGGTGGGCGCGAAGAGTTCGGTGAAGTCGCGCTTGCCCGCCATGAAGTCGTCGAACTTCGTCGCGATGAGCGCACCGGACGGCCAGGTCTTGCCACCGGCTTCGTAAGGGTCGCGCAATTCCAGCAGCAGCCATTCCTTGTGGACGGACTTGATCGCCGAGTTCGGCGCATCGACCTTCGCCAACGTGCCATCGCTGCCGCGCAGATAAAGTTCATCGTTGTAGAAGGCGATGGTGCGCTGGACGAAATCGCGCTGGAAACCGGGCGTCAGGTCGCGCCCGGCGGCGATGTACATGTCCTCGGGCTGGCCTTCGTAGACTTTCGTGGCCTTTGAAAGCGGCGTGCCGCGCGACCACTGCTTCACGATGCGCGGGTAGCCCGAAGGCGTCATCGAACCTGCGCCGAAATCGGTGTAGACGTAGGTGGTGTCGCGATCGATCCAGCCCATGCCGCCCTTGGCTTCGGGGCGGAAGAAACCGTCTTTCACCCAGGCCTTCGCTGCGAGGTCGAACTCGCGCGTGACGTCGGCATCCGAGCCGCCTCGCGAGAGCGCGATCAGGCAGCGCGCGTAATCGGGCTTGAGGCAATCGGCGCCGTGCCAGACCCAGTTTTCCTTCTCGGCGCGATTGAGGGCATCGAGATCGAGGATGGTTTCCCACTTCGGGTCGGGCTTGCGGTATTCGGCGAGCGTCGTGCGGCGCCAAAGACCGCGTTCGTGGTCTTTGTCCTTCCAGAAGTTGTAGTAATACGGCCCGATCTTCTCGACGCCGGGGATCTTGGCGGTCGAATCCAGGATCGCGCGGATGTCGGATTCGAGTTTGCGGAACTGCGGGGTCGCCGCGAGTTCGGCTTCGCTCTTCGCGTTCTGCTCGCGGACCCAGGCGATCGCCTTGTCGCCGTTCACATCCTCGAGCCATTGATAGGGATCGTCGTTCGCCACGGCGGGCTCCTGCTTCGCGGGGGGCCCATCGGCGGTTTGCGCGGTGGCGGCGGCACCTGCGCCGCTGAGTGCGGCGAGCCCGAAGGCGATTCCTGCGACGAGGCGGAAAGACGACCCTTGGGGCATGACGGCTCCGGCAGCGATGGGAGGGCCGTCACGCTATCACGGCCCGCTCAGCGGGCGCGCACCCACCTGGCGTGGACCCGGCGCAGGGCCCAGAGCGCGCTCGCGGGCATCGCGATCAGCCACATCGGAAGGAAGCCGACGGGGGTGTTGGTGCGCGCGGCGGGAAGCAGGAGCACGGCGAGGACGCCGAAGGTGAGGACGATGCGCAACAGGCTGGCGAGGCGGGTGGTCTGGGCGGGATGCATGGCGGCGTCGCTCCGTTTGGGTTGGAGCGAGCTTTGATGCGCGGCATCTCACGGGTTGCGAATGCCCCGCGGGATCAATACCCGGCGGCGTCGAGCGCCTTGTCGGCTTCCTTCCGGCCGATGTCGATCAATTCCTTCGCCCGCCAGAACTCATAGAACTGGCACGCATCGCGCGGGATGCGGATGACGAGCTCGGGCGGGTCCAGCGCGAGCTGCACGCGCGCGATCTGCGCCTGCATCGTATCCAGCGAGCGCGCCATGAGGTCGGTGAAGCCCAGGCGCACGCGCGCGGCATCAGCCGATGCTTGCGTGGCGCGCGTGTGTTTCCACGCGGTGAGCCAGCTGCGGTTGGTCGGGCCCGATGGCGCATCCGCTTCGGCCGGCTCGCCGGGCGGGTGTTGCGGCCAGCCGTGCATGTCGACCGCGATCAGGCGATGCGCGTCGGACAAGCGCGTCGCGGCGATCGGCAGCGGTGCAAGCAGGCCACCATCGACCAGCGCGCGACCGTGGATCACGTGCGGCGTGAACAGGCCCGGGATCGCGAACGAGGCGCGGATCGCATCCCACATGTCGCCTTCGCGCAACCAGACTTCGCGCTGCCGCAACAGGTCGACCGCGACCGCGGTGAAGTCGATCGGCAGGTCTTCGATCTTCGGCGAACCCGCGATCTCGCGCAGCGCGGCGATCAGGCGCGTGCCTTCGAACAAGGCCGAGCGGCCGAAGCCCGGATCGAGCAGCCGCAGCATCCCGCGGCGATCAAGCGACAGCAGCCAATCGCGATATTCGGGCAGCTTGCCGGACGCGTGCAGCCCGCCGACGAGTGCGCCGCTCGACGAACCGGCGATCGCGGAGATCACCATGCCGCGCACCTGCAGCGCTTCGATCACGCCGATCTGCGCCAGCCCGCGCGCACCGCCCGCGCCAAGCACCAGCGCGACTTTTTCCCCGCTGCGGATCTTCGGAGGATCGGCGGGCGACATCAGCGCTCGTAGTTGGAAATGGCGAGCGAGAGCAGGGACCGCGCCTGTTCGCGCAGCACCGGCGGCTCGACGATTTCCGCGTCGCTGCCGTAATGCAGCACGTCCATCAACAGTTCGCGCGAGTTGCTGTAGGGCAACTTCAATTCGTAGCGGCCATCGGGCAGGAAGCGCCCCTGCTGTTGCGAATGCCAGCGTTCGTCGGCCACCCAGCGCGCGGCCTTCGGGCTGAAGACGATCGTCGCCCAGTTCTTCGGCGGCCCGGAGAAGATGCCGTAGCTGGAGGCCAGGTGTTCGTCGAGCTGCGCATCCTCGATGTCGCGCGCTTCCCCCTCGCCCATCTTCGCCGAGGCGATGCGGTCGACGGCGAAACTCCGCAGCCCTTCGCGATCCTCGTCCCACGCATCGAGATACCAGTTGTCGCGATAGTGCGTGACGCGCTGCGGCGACACGGTGCGCCGCGTCTTTTCGTCGGTCGAACGCGCGCGGTAGTCGAACGTCAGCTTGCGCCGCCCGAGCACGGCCGAGGCGACGATGCGGAAGCTGTGCTCATCCAGGCGGCGCGGGCGGCTGGCGATCACGCGCACGCGTTCGACCGGCCACCGCTTGCCGCCGGCCTGCTCCTCCAGCAGCTTTTCCACGCGCGATTGCAGAGGCGCGAGCGCAGTCGAGAGCAGGCCGCCGCCGCTGCGCGAAAGCAACTGCTGCGCGGCGAGCAGCGCATGCAGCTCTTCGGAGTTCAGCCACAGGCCGGGCAACTCGAAGCGATCGTCCTCGTTGGCGTCGTACTTGAAGCCGGCCTCGCCGTCGCCGACCACCGGCGCCATCAGGCCGTCGCGGAGAAAGGCGAGGTCGCGGTAGACGGTGGCGCGCGAGCAGCCCAGTTCGTCCTGCAACCGCGCGACGGTCACCGGGTAGCGCGCCGCCTTGAGCAGGCGGTGGAGGGCGTTGATGCGTTCGTAGCGGTCCATGGGTGAATTAAAGCAGATGCCGCCGACGGCATCTCCTACAATGCGCCCATGCGCGAGCCCGAGCTCAACCCGTCGCCCTCCCCGGGCGATGCCGTTCACTCCACCACCTGCTACATGTGTGCGTGCCGTTGCGGCATCCGGGTGTGGACCCTCGACGGGCGGATCCGCTACATCCAGGGCAATCCGGACCATCCGGTGAACCGCGGCGTGCTCTGCGCCAAGGGCTCGGCCGGGCTGATGCAGCACTACTCGCCGGCGCGCCTGACGCGCCCGCTGCTCCGCACGGGCGAGCGCGGCAAGGGCGAGTTCAAGGAAATCACGTGGGACGAGGCGCTCCGGATCGCCACGTCCTGGCTCGCGCCGATCCGCGAACGCAATCCCGACGAGCTGGCCTTCTTCACGGGCCGCGACCAGTCGCAGGCGCTCACCGGCTGGTGGGCGCAGCAATTCGGCACGATCAACTACGCCGCGCACGGCGGGTTCTGCTCGGTGAACATGGCCGCCGGCGGTCTGTACACGCTGGGCGGCTCGTTCTGGGAATTCGGCGAACCCGACTGGGACCACACGCAGTACCTGATGCTGTGGGGCGTGGCCGAAGACCACGACTCCAATCCGATCAAGCTCGGACTGGGCAAGCTGAAGGCGCGCGGCGCGAAGATCGTCGCGGTGAATCCGGTGCGCACCGGTTACGGCGCGATCGCGGATGAGTGGATCGGCATCCGTCCGGGCACCGATGGCTTGTTCGCCTTCGCGCTGATCCATGAATTGCTGCGCAGCGATCGCATCGACCTGGATTACCTTGTGCGGTATGCGAATGCGCATTGGTTGGTGATCCGCAATCCGGGTGGCGCGGACGACGGCTTGATCGCGCGCGATGAAAACAACGAGGCACTCTGCTGGTGCGCACCCTCCCCTGCGAATGCWGGGGAGGGCCGGGGAGGGGTGCAGTTGGCGAACGCCGTAAACATCTCCCCCGTCGTCGTCGGCGAATACACCCTCCCCGACGGCCGCATCGCCATCCCCGTCTTCCAACTGCTCGCCGAGCGTTACCTCGACCCGCAGTATTCCCCCGACGCCGTCAGCGAACGCTGCGGCATCCCGGCCGACACCATCCGCCGCATCGCACGCGAACTCGCGAGCGCGGCCTTCGATTCGAAACTCACGCTCCCCATCGCGTGGACCGACAGCTGGGGCCGCGAACACGCCGACATGCCCGGCCGCCCCGTGTCGATGCACGCGATGCGCGGCATCAGCGCGCACAGCAACGGCTTCCATACGTGCCGCGCGCTGCACGTGTTGCAGCTGTTGCTCGGCGCGGTGGATGTGCCGGGCTCGTTCCGATTCCAGCCGCCCTTCCCCAAACCGATTCCGCCCGCGAACCGCCCCGGCAAGAAGCGCCGCGACGATGGCGGTCTCGATGCCGCGCCCCTGGGCTTCGTGCATTCGCCGGAAGACCTGGTCGTCGACGCAGACGGCCAGCCGCGCCGCATCGACCATGCGTATTCGTGGGCCTACCCGCTCGCGGCGCACGGCATGATGCATACGATGATCCGCAACGCGTGGGCGGGCGATCCCTACCGCATCGACACGTTGCTGATGTTCATGGCGAACATGAGCTGGAACTCGGCGATGAATACCGGCGAGACGATGCATTGGCTCACCGACAAGTTCGAAGACGGCGAGTACCGCATCCCGCACATCATCTACAGCGATGCGTACGCCTCGGAAATGGTGGCCTACGCCGACCTGGTGTTGCCGGATACGACCTACCTCGAACGCCACGACGCGATCTCGCTGCTCGATCGCCCGATCTCCGACGCCGATGGCGCGAGCGACGCGATCCGCCATCCGATCTTCGACGCCGCCACCCAACCGACCGACGACGGCCGCCCGCGCGACGTTCGCGGTTTCCAGAGCGTGCTGCTCGACATCGGCGCGCGCCTGGGCCTGCCCGGCATGGTCGAAACCGATGGCACGCCGAAATACCGCGACTACGCCGATTACATCGTGCGCCACGAGCGCATGCCCGGCGTCGGCCTGCTCGCCGGTTGGCGCGGCGCGGATGGATCGCTGGAAGGCAAGGGCCCGCCGAATCCGAACCAGTTGCAGAGGTACATCGAGCACGGCGGGTTCTGGCATGCGCCGATCCCTGAATCGGCGCGCTATTACAAGATGGCCAATCGCGATTACCTGCGTTGGGCGCACGGCTTCGGCTTCGTGCCCAACGAACAGCCGATCGTGATGCAGCTGTATTCGGAAACGCTGCAGAAGTTCCGCCTTGCGGCGCAGGGCTTTGGTGCGAACCAGCCGCCGGACGAACATCGCACGCGCGTGGCCACGTATTTCGATCCGCTGCCGATCTGGTACGAGCCCTTCGAACACGACGAGACATCGCGCGAAACCTATCCGCTGAGCGCGATCACGCAGCGCCCGATGTACATGTATCACGCGTGGGGTTCGCAGAACGCGTGGCTGCGGCAGATCCAGACGCGCAACGCGCTGTACGTGCATCCCTCGACGGGTGCGCAGTACGGGCTCGAAGAAGGCGATTGGGCGGACGTGACTTCGCACAACGGGACGATCACGGTGGAAGTCCGCTTCGCCGGCAACGTGCAGCCTGACACCGTGTGGAGTTGGAACGCGATCGGCAAGCGCCGCGGCGCGTGGCGCTTGTCCAAGGACGCGCCGGAGAGCAAGCGGGGCTTCCTGCTCAACCATCTGATCTCCGATGTCACGCCGAAGGGCGATTACGCGAACGCCGACCCGGTCACGGGCCAGGCGGCGTGGTTCGACCTGCGCGTGCGCATCCAGAAGTCCGAGACCGCCGGCGAAAGCGCGCCGCAATTCGCGCCGCTGCATTTCGCCGAGGCGCCCGAACATCCGCTGCGCTACGGCGCGCAATCGCGCAATCGCGAACACCCGAGCAAGACCTCGACGGACGACACGCTGCCATGACCGATCTGCCGCCGCCGTCGAAAAAGAAACTCGGCCTCGTCATCGACCTCGATACTTGCGTGGGTTGCCACGCATGCGCGACGGGTTGCAAGCAATGGAACAGCGGCGGCATGGCCGGCCCGGTGACCGACGAGAATCCGTACGGCAAGGATCCCTCTGGCGTGTGGTTCAACCGCATCCACAGCTACGAACTCGAACAGGTGCCCGCTTCGGATCAAGCGCCTGCGCAGCCGGCGATGACGCTGCACTTCCCGCGCTCGTGCCTGCATTGCGAAACGCCCGCGTGCGTCACCGTGTGCCCGACGGGCGCGAGCTACAAGCGCGCCTCCGACGGCATCGTGCTCGTCGACGAGGACAAGTGCATCGGATGCAAACTGTGTTCGTGGGCCTGCCCGTACGGCGCGCGCGAATACAGCGAAGTGGAAGGCGTGATGAAGAAATGCACGCTCTGCGTCGACCGCATCTACAACGAGAACCTCCCCGAATCCGAACGCGAGCCCGCCTGCGTGCAGGTGTGCCCGACGAAGGCGCGCCATTTCGGCGACCTGGGCGATCCGGAGTCGAAGGTCTCCAAGCTCGTCGCCGAGCGCGGCGGATTGCCGCTGCTACCGGAACTGGGATACGCGCCGGTCAATCGTTATCTCCCGCCGCGGCCGCGCCGCGCCGGTGGCGACGAGGCCGTCGCCGTCGCCGAACCTACCGTCGAAGTCACGCCGAAGCGCTGGCTCGACCGCATCTTCCGTCGCTGAGGAATTCCGCCATGGCCGATCAAACGCCGGTGCTCGTCACCACCACCAACACGGTCGAAGGCCGCCGCATCGTCGCGTACCACGGCCTGGTCGGCGGCGACGCGATCCTCGGCGCCAACATGTTCCGCGATTTCTTCGCCGGCATCCGCGACATCCTCGGCGGCCGTTCGGGTGCCTACGAGAAAGTCCTGCGCAAGGCGAAGACCGAAGCGGTCAACGACATGATCGAGCAGGCGCGCGAACTCGGCGCGAACGCAGTCGTCGGCGTCGACCTGGATTACGAGACCATCCAGATCCAGGACGGCGGTTCGATGCTGATGGTGTCGGCCTCGGGCACCGCGGTCGTGCTGGAGTGATGCCTTAAATGCATCCCGCGCTTTCGGTCATTTTCTTCACCACGCTGTCGGGCGCGGGCTACGGGTTGCTGTTCTGGGCCGCGTGGCATGCGCTGACCGGGCAGAGCGCGGCGCGCACGCTGTTGGCCTCCATCGCGATCGCGATCGTGCTTTCCACGATCGGCCTGCTCAGCTCGATGTTGCACCTGGGCAAGCCGATGCGCGCGTGGCGCGCCTTCTCGCAATGGCGCACCTCGTGGTTGTCGCGCGAAGGCGTTGCGGCGATGGCGACGTTCTTCATCGCAGCTGTCCTCGCGACGGCCACGCTCCCTCCCCTGCTCGCAGGGGAGGGCTGGGGAGGGGTCGCTCTCGGCGCGCTCGGCAAAACCGTTGCGCTCCTCGCGATGCTCGCCGCCGTCATCACCGTCTACTGCACCGCGATGATCTACGCCTCGCTCAAGCCGATCCCGGCGTGGGGGCATCGCCTCGTGCCGACGGTTTACCTGCTGTTCTCGCTGTTCACCGGTGGCCTGCTGTTCTGCGCCATCGCCACCGCGCTGGGCCGGCCCGTGTCGAACATGATCGCGCTGGCCGGCTTCGCGGCGGCGATCGCGCTGCTGGTGATGAAGGTGAAGTACTGGCGCGACGTCGATGGGCCGCTGCCGGCCACGCGTGGCGATGCCATCGGCCTGCCGCAACGCACCGCGACGGTCTTCGAACGCCCGCATACAGAAGCCAATTACCTGACGAAGGAAATGGGCTTCGTCGTCGCACGCCGGCATGCCAAGACGCTGCGCCGCATCGCGCTCGTGCTGTTCGCGGCGCTGCCGATCCTGTTCCTGCTGCCGACCTGGCTCTTCGTCCACATGGACGCCGCGCCCTGGTACACGGCGGCCGCGCTCAGCGCCCTGGCCGGCGCCTTCGTCGAACGCTGGTTGTTCTTCGCCGAAGCGAAGCACATGGTGACGTTGTATTACTGAGCGTCGATGAAGTCGCGCGCGCCCTGCGACAACAGGCGTTGCGCGACTTCCAGCCCCAGCGCTTCGCGGTCGGCGCCCGTGCTTTCGGCGCGCACGACGCGCCCGTCGCTCGCCGATCCCACCAGCCCCTGCAGATGCAGCGTGGCGCCCTCGCGGCGCGCGAACGCCGCCACCGGCACGTGGCAACTGCCGTGGAGCGCGCGATTCATCGCACGCTCGGCTTCGACGCACTCGCGCGTGGCGACATCGTCGAGCGCAGCCAGCAATGCGAATGTTTCCGGCGTGTCGTCGCGGCATTCGATCGCGATCGCGCCCTGCGCGGGCGCGGGCAACCAATCGGGGGCATCCAGGCGCCCGCGGATGCGTGATTCGAAGCCGAGCCGCGCAAGGCCTGCGCACGCGAGCACGATGGCGTCGTAGTCGCCCGCGTCGAGTTTCGCCAGCCGCGTGTTGACGTTGCCACGCAAGTCGCGCAAATCCAGGTCCGGGCGCCGCGCGCGCAATTGCGCCTGGCGACGCAACGATGACGTACCCACCACCGCACCCTGCGGCAGCGCTTCGATGTTCTCGAAACGATTGCTGACGAAGGCATCGGCATGATCTGCGCGCGCCAGGATCGCCGGCAAGGCGAAGCCCGGCTCCAGCACCATCGGCACGTCCTTCAGCGAATGCACGGCGCAATCGGCTTGCCCGCGCTGCATCGCGACTTCGAGTTCCTTGAGGAACAGGCCCTTGCCGCCGATCGCCGCGAGGGAACGATCGAGGACTTCATCGCCGCGCGTGCTCATCGGCACGATTTCGACGTGAAGCCCCGGATGCGCTGCGCGCAAACGCGCGGCGACGTGTTCGGTCTGCCAGAGGGCGAGCGGGGATTTGCGGGTGGCGATGCGGAGCGTTTGCATCCCCCATTATCGCCCGCGACGCACTACAGGTGCTTCACCGTCTCGCGCAGATGCGCCACGCAGCGCCGGCTCACTTCCAGCGGATGCTCGCCGTGCCGCAACACGGCCTGCACGTGCCCGTCGGGGGCGCGCTTGAGTTCGACGATCTCGTGCCGCGCCACCAGGCAATTGCGGTGGATGCGGACGAAGCGGTCGCCGAATTCCTCTTCCAGCGACTTGAGCGATTCCTCGATGAGGTCTTCGCCGCGCGCGTGGTGCACGACGACGTACTTCTCCTCGGCCTGCAGGTAGTGCACGTCTTCGATGGGGATCAGGCGCAGGCTGCCGCGCAGGCGCGCGCACAGGTGCGTGCGGTGTTGTTCGTGGCGGGGCTCGCCGTCGAGGGCGGCGCCGTTGCCGTTGCGGCCCGCGGCGAAGGTGCGCGCGCGTTCCAGTGCGGCGGCCAGGCGTTCGGGACGCACGGGCTTGACGAGGTAATCGATCGCCGCGGCCTCGAAGGCCGACAGCGCATGCGCGTCGTACGCGGTGCAGAACACCACCGCGGGGCGCGGTTCGAATGCGGCCAGGTGGCGCGCGGTCTCCAGGCCGTCGATGCCCGGCATCGCGATGTCGAGCAACACCAGGTCGGGATGGTGGGTGGCGCAGGCGTGCAGCGCCTCGCGCCCGTCGCCTGCCTCGGCGACCAGCTCGATGCCCGGCTGTTCGGCAAGCAGGTCCCGCAGGCGTTCGCGCGCCAGGGGTTCGTCGTCGGCGATCAACACTCTCACGAGCGACCTCCTGCTTAGAGCGGGACTCGAAGCTCAGCCAGATAGTAGCCCTCGTGCCAGTGTCCGGTCACGCGGGCCTTGGAACCGAATGCGTAGGCCAGCCGATGCGCGATGGAACGCTGCGCATGGCCGCTGCCTCCCCTCCCCGGGGCGGGCAGGTCGTCCGGCGTCATGTCCCGTTCCCTCGGCGGGGGTGCTGGGTTATGAACGCTGATATGCAGCCCATCCGGCCGTTGGGCGAGTTCGATGTCGATCGTCCCGCCCGCCGGGAGGCGCGAAATGCCGTGCAGGACCGCGTTTTCGACCAGGGGCTGCAGGACCAGGCGCGGCAGGCGGAGCTGCCAGGGCAAGGCCGCCTCGCGCCCGCGCCAGCGCACCTGCAGGCGCTCGCCGAGGCGGAGTTGCTCGATCGAAAGGTAGCGTTCGGCCAGCTCGATTTCCTCGGCCAGGCTCGAATCGCCCTCGCCCGCGCCCAGCGCCGCGCGGAACAGGTCGGACAGGTCGAGCACCGCGCGCTCGGCCACGTCCGGGTCGCGGCGGACCAGGCCGGCGATGGTGTTCATGCTGTTGAAGAGGAAATGGGGCTTGATGCGCGCCTGCAGCGCGTCGGCCTCGGCGCGCGCGCTCGCACGCACCTGCTTCTGCCAACCATCCACCGCGTAGAGATAACGCAGCACGACGCTGACGATCAGCGTCGCGATCGCCGCGCTGCCACCGATGAAGCGGTGGATGTGCACGGTCCCGGGCACCAGCCCGAGGGCCAGGCCGCGATCCACCGCATGCACGAGCGCCGCGCCCGTGGCGGCGATCAGCGCGGCGATGAGCACCGCGGCGGTGCCGCCCATCCAGGGCTTCATCCCCGACAGGGACCGGCGCGCGACGCACAACACCACCGAGACGGTGAGCGAGAGCCACAACGCGAACGCACTGGCCGACGCGAAGCGCGCCGGCGTCCATTCGGCTTCGGAGGCCGGCGCGAGCGCGATGATGCAGACGACGAGCTCGGCCACGCCGAGCATGATCGCAAGCCGCCCGAGCCGGCACAGGTCCGGCAACCAGGGTTCGCCGGGCGTGGCCGTCATGGTCAGGCGGCGAACCTGCGGTCGAACCAGTCGCGCAGATCGCGCACTTCTTCCGGGCAGACCGCATGCGGCATCGCATACGACCGCCAGGTCACGTCGAAGCCCAGGTCGCCGAGCGTCTTCGCGGTGGCCACGCCGGCCTGCACCGGGATGACCGGATCGGCCTCGCCGTGCGCGAGGAAGATCGGTTGCCGCCGGGCTTCGGCGGTGGCCTTCTCGCCCGCGATGTCGTGCGACATCGGGATGTAGGTCGACAGCGCGATGATCCCCGCCAGCGGCGTCTTGCGCGCCAGCATCGCCGACAGCGCGATCGCCCCGCCCTGCGAGAAGCCGGCCAGGAAGATGCGCTCGGGCGGAATGCCGCGGGCCTGTTCGCGGTCGAGCAACGCGCCGACCTGGGCCGTCGAGACCGCGACGCCTTCGGCATCGGCGCGATTGGCCAGGTCGAAATCGCGGATGTCGTACCACGCGCGCATGCGCATGCCAGCGTTGATCGTCACCGCGCGCACGGGCGCATGCGGGAAGACGAAGCGGATCGCGGGCCATTCCGGGCGCACCAGTTCGGGCACCAGCGGGACGAAGTCGTGCCCGTCGGCGCCGAGGCCGTGCAACCAGAGCACCGACCAGCGCGGATCCGGTCCGGTCTCTTCCTCGATGGTCTCGAGCAGGTCGATGGCGTCCATGATGTCTCCCGCGGTCCTCCGGCGCAGTCTAGTGCAAGGAGGCTGCACCGGATGCTGTCCGACGCCGGCCGCGCGCCCCGTTGGTTCGACGATGGGGGCGCGTGTCAGCGTTCCCTCGGGAGGCGCGCATGGCGAGTTCGCTCGGGCGGCTGTTCGCGGAACTGCGCCGGCGGCGCGTGGTTCGCGTGCTGGCCGTCTACGCCATCGCCGGTTGGCTGGTGATCCAGGTCGCCGCCACCGTGCTGCCGAGCCTGCACCTGCCGCCGTGGACGGTCACGCTGGTCATCGTGCTCGTCGTGCTGGGCCTGCCGATCGCGATCGCGATGGCCTGGATGTTCGACGCCGGGCCGCGCGGGCTGGAACGCACGCCGCCGTTGTCCGCCGATCCGCCACCCGTCGTCGCACCGCCCGCTTCCGCGTCCGCGCCGGCACTCGCGCGCGCACCGACCCCGCCGCCGGCCGAGCCCGAATCCGACGCCCCGACGCCGTCGCCGCGCGCATCCCCAAGCACCGATGGCCGCCGCACGATCGCGGTATTGCCCTTCGTGAACATGAGCGGCGATGCGGAGAACGAATATTTCAGCGACGGCATCGCCGAGGAAATCCTCAACCTGCTGACGCAACTGCCGCAGTTGAAAGTGGCCTCGCGCACGTCCGCCTTCGCCTACAAGGGCAAGGACTTCACCATTCCCGACGTCGCCCGCGACCTGGGCGTCACCACGCTGCTCGAAGGCAGCGTGCGCAAGGCCGGCGAGCGCGTCCGCATCACCGCGCAGCTGATCGACACCGGCAGCGACTCGCACCTGTGGTCGGAAACCTACGATCGCGAAATGAAGGATGTGTTCACCATCCAGGACGACATCGCGCACAGCATCGTCAAGGCGCTGCAGGTCACGCTGACGCCCCAGGAACGTCGCGCGCTCGTGTCGGTGGCGACCTCCGACCCCGAAGCCTACGACTACTATCTCCGCGGCCGCAGCTACATGTATTCGATGGCGCGCCGCGATTACGAGCATGCGATCCGCATGTTCGAACAGGCGATCGCGGTGGATTCGAAATACGCGCTCGCCTACGCCGGCATGGCCGATGCGTACTCGCACCTGTATCGCTACGCCGCGGCCACGCCCGAGAACGCCACGCGCGCCAATCGCGCGAGCGAACAGGCGGTCGTGCTGGATCCCGAATCGGCCGAAGCGCACGCCTCGCGCGGGTTGGCGCTGCTGATCGGCGAGCAATACGACGCGGCCGAACAGGAATTCGAAACCGCGGTCGCGCAAAACCCCAATCTGTTCGACGCCTGGTACTACTACGGCCTGGCGTGCTCCTCGCGCGGCGACCACGAAAACGCCGCGAAGAAGTACGCACGCGCCGCCGAAGTGAATCCCACCGATTTCCAGGTGCCGATGTTCCTCGCGCAGACGCTGGCCTCGCTGGGCCGCAAACAGGACGAAATGCGCGTGCGGCTCGGCGCGCTCAACACGCTCGAACGCCACATCAAGCTCAATCCGCACGACACGCGCGCCCTGTACTTCGCCGCGCAGGACCTGTGGCGCGTGGGCGAAAAGGAACGCGCGATCCTGATGGCCGAGCAGGCGCTGAAACAGGCGCAGGACGAACCGGTCGTGCTGTACAACCTCGCATGCTTCTATTGCGAGCAGGAAGACATCGAACGCGCGATCGACCTGCTGGAACAAGCCGTCGCCCTGGGTTGGGGCGATCGCGCGTGGATGGAACACGACAGCGACCTGGACCCCCTGCACGGCAATCCGCGCTTCGAGGCCCTGCTGTCGCGGATCAAGTGATCCTCAGCGGTCCTTCCGGACCACCGCGCCCTGCTTCATCACGAACACCGGCCGCTCGGTGGCGCGGATGTCCTGCAACACTTCGCCGGGAACGGCAACGATGTCGGCGAACTTGCCGGGCTCCAGCGTTCCGGTCTCTTTGTCGACACCGAGCAACCGCGCCGAGCCCTGGCTGCTCGTCATCAAGGCCTGCGCCGGCGCCATCCCGAGTTCGACGTAATCGCCGAACTCCTGCGCGTTGATCCCGTGCGGATAGACCGAGGCATCGGTGCCGTAAGCGATCGGCACGCCGATGCGCAGCGCGTTCTTCATCATGCCGCCGTGCGAGGCCGCGGCGTCCCGCGCTTTCTTGCCGACCTGCGGCGGATACGTGTCCGCCTGCTTCAGCACGAATTTCACCGCCATGCGCGTGGGCACCAGGTACACGCCCTTGTCCTTCATCCGCTGCAGGGTTTCGGGCGTGAGGAAGCTGCCGTGTTCGATCGAATCCACGCCCGCGTCTACGGCCATTCGCGCCGCGCGATCGCCATGCGCGTGCGCCGCCACCTTGCGGCGCCACGCATGCGCTTCGTCGACGATGGCGCGCAGTTCGTCGGGCGTGAGCTGCGGCACGTCGACCGGATCGGTTTCCGACAACACGCCGCCCGACGCGCAGATCTTGATGTTGTCCGCGCCGGCCTTGAGTTGTTCGCGCACCGCGCGACGGCAGGAATCGGCGCCGTTGCACACGCCGTCCTTCTCGCCGAACTCGCGCACCACGCCGGGCGGGAAGTTGGGCGCATCGCAATGGCCGCCGGTCGAACCGATCGCATGCACCGAGACCAACATGCGCGGCCCTTCGGCCAGGCCTTCGGCGATCGCGTTGCGCAGCGCGACGTCGATGGCATCGGGCGCGCCCAACTCGCGGATGGTCGTCACGCCGGCCTGCAAGGTGAGGTGGGCGTTGTGCTCGGCGTGGTAGGCCTGCTCGACGGGCAGGCGCATCATCGAGTTGTAGAAGCCACGCGTCCACGACTCGTCGTAATCGCTGGTCATGTGCGTGTGCGCGTCGATGAAACCGGGCACGAGCGTCGCGTCGCCGAGGTCGATCACCTGCGCCCCAGCGGGGACGACGACATCGCTGCCCACCGCTTCGATGGTCTTCCCGCGCACGAGGATGCGGCCGGGCGAGACGAGCTTGCCGCTCGCGCCGTCGAACAAGTGCGCCGCCTGAAGAACGATCGGCGCCGTTTCCGGCGCCGATGTCTGTGCTCTGCCGGCGAGCGTGGCGAACCCGGCGACGACGGTCAGGCAAGCGATCCCAGCAATCCGGCGCATTGCGTTCCCCATGACGTGGCGGGCGCCACGTCCGACCGGATCGATGTTACTGCGTCTTGACCGGCGTGAAGAGCAAGTCCTGGTAGTCGAAGCTGAAGTCGGCGATCGGCGAGACGGCCTTCATCGTCACGCGCGCGATCTTGCCTTCCGCGTCGAGGCCGAAGGTCACGTAGGCCGGTTCGATGTTCGCGTCGTCCCACACTGCCCGGAAGGTATCGTGGTGCGCATGCTCCAGGCGGCCGACCATGCCGGGCGTGCGCGTGAAGTCGATGCGCAGGACGCCCTTGTCGTTCGTGATCGCGATCGGGCCGTACCAGGGATCGTTGTAGCGGCCCGCGTAGTCGGCGGTCGCGAGCGACGCCTTGCCCGGCGACGGGCCGCGCGCCTTCGCCGCTTCGTCGAGCGCGGCGACGCCGCCGGCGATGCGGTTGTCGGCGAACTCGTCGAACGCGGCCAACCAATCGGTGTCCGGCGCGCCGAGGTAATGGTCGAGCAACTCCATCGCGACGCCGCGCATCGCCTGGAAGTCTTCGGAGTTGATCTGCACCGCGATGCCGATGTTCTTTTCCGGCACGAGCGCGACGTAGGTCTGCACGCCGAACACCGCGCCGCCGTGGTCGATGACCTTGAAGCCGCGGTAATCGCGCACGCTCCAGCCCAGCGCGTAAGCGGAGAACTTCGGCGAGAACGGGGCGAGCTTGCCCGGGTAGATCGCGGTCGGCGTGAGGATTGCCGGCGTCCACATCTGCTGCGACTGCGCTTCGCTGAAGACCTTGACCTGCTTGCCATCGGCATTCGTCCACGTGCCGTGGCCGAGCTGCACCTGCATCCAGTGCGCCATGTCGTTCGCACTCGACGACAAGCCGCCGGCCGGCGCGGCGTTGTCGCCGAGCGTCTTGCGTTCGTCGAGCACCTGCTGATCGCCCAGGCCACGCACGCGACCGCCGATGCGGGCATGCGGCCACGCGCGGTTGGGATTGGCGAAGCGCGCGGATTGCTCGGTCACCGAACTCGTCATGCCGGCGGGCTTGAGCACGCGCTCGCGCACGAACACTTCCCACGTCTTGCCGCTGACCTCTTCGATCAGTTGGCCGGCGACGGCGTACAGCAAGTTGTCGTACGCATAACCGCTGCGGAAGCTCGTCGCCGGCTTGATGTAACGCAGCGCGCGCACGGTGTCGGCGCGGCTGCGCGAGGAACTCGGGACGAACATCAGGTCGCCCGCACCCAGGCCCAGGCCGCTGCGATGCGTGAGCAGGTCGCGCACCGTCATCTCGTTGGTCACCCACGGGTCGTACATGCGGAACCACGGCATGTGGTCGATGATCTTGTCGTCCCACTGCAGCTTGCCGTCGTCGACGAGCACGGCCAGTGCCGCGGTGGTGATCGCCTTGCCGGTCGAGCCTGTGGGGAAGATCGTGTCGGCATCCACGCGCTCGGGCGAACCGAGCTTGCGCACGCCGTAGCCCTTCGCGAGCACGGGCTTGCCGTCTTCGACGATCGCGATCGCCATGCCCGGCACGCCGTTGGCACGCATCGCGGCTTCCACCTGCGCGTCGAGGTCGGTGGGCACCGCGGCGAACGCACCGTCGGCGACAAGCAGCAGCGTCGCCATGGCGAGCGCGGAACGAACAAGGGAGCGCGACATCGATCGTTTCCTTCGGAGWTGGGTTTTCAGTTCTGCGGCGCGGCGACCGGCCGCGGCGCGCGATTCCGCAGGCGCCACACGCCGACGGTCAGCAAGGGGAGGACGTAGACGACGAGGAACAACCACGCCAGTCCGCGATAGCCGCGCGCGATCAATTCGACCAGGCCGAAGCGCGAGGCGATGAAGATCGATCCCACCAGCAGCACCGTGGCGATCGCGAAGCGCGCGCCGCTCGACAGCTCCACACCGCGCGACGTGCGCCACGTGGCCGCGATGCGTTCGTTCGCCGCGTGCACGCAGGCTGCGCCGCTTTCGAGCAACGCGCTGAAGATCATGAGCTGGAACAGCACGTGGAAGATCGGCATGTTCAACTGCCGCAGCATGAAATCCGACGGCAAGGCTTCGGCGCCGATCGACGGGTACCACGCGACCATGCAGATGAAGAACAGCAAGCCCGGCAGCATCGCGAGCGGCCCGGCGAGCACGCCCGCGACGACCGCATCGCGCCGCGTGAGGAAGTGACGCGCCAGCGGCAGGACCATCACGGCGCCGACGATGTTGTAGCCGGCGTAGGTGAGGCCACCGGACAACCAGCCATCGGTGGGTACGGGTGTCGCGAACTGTTGCGCGGCCTGCCCGCCGAACTTCGTGAGTACGAAGATGATCAGCAACACATACACGCCGTACAACAGGAACGACACGTACTTGAACAAGCGTTCGACCGAGTGATTGCCGAACGCCGTGAACGCGCCGATCGCCAGCATCAGCAGCAGGGTGCCCACGAGCGTCGGCCAACCGAACACCGCTTGCCCGATCGCGCCCGCCGCCGCGCCGAACACGGCGAGGATCAACACCATGAAGACCAGGTACGCCAGTTCGAACACGAACGCGAACGGCCCCAGCAGGTTCGCGAAGAACGTCCGATAGTCGTAACTACGCGTCGCATGGGCGAGCGCGAAGGTCAGTGCGCACAACGCACTCCACGCGAACATCGCCACCAGGATCGCCAGCACCCCGCCCTGCGGGCCGCTGGGGATGAAGTACTCCGCCAGTTCGCGGCCCGTCGCGTAACCGCCACCGATGACCGCGGCCTTGAACGCGAGCCCCGGCAGGATCCAGCGCCGGAAGCGCCCGGTGTGCGCGGGTGCGCTCATGCCAGGCAGGAATCGACGAGGCGTTCGAACGCATCGCCGCCGCGGATCGGATCGGCGACGGGCAACCCGAGGCGATGGCTTTCGGATGCGATCAGACGATGCGCTTCTTCCGCGTCGAGCTTGCCGGTATTGAGGCTGATGCCCGCGCAACGAATGCGCGGCGACGTCCGTGCGCCCAGGCGCAGTGCGAGCTCGATCGTTTCGCGCAGGCCCGGCACCGGATAGTCCGGATGGCCGAGCACGCGCTCGCGTCCAGGCTCGTGGCACACGACGATCACGTCGGGCTGGCTCCCGTGCAGCAGCGCGAGCGACACGCCCGCATACGCCGGATGATGCAGCGAACCCTGGCCTTCGACCACGTCCCAATGCGTCGGCGCCGCATCGGGCGTGAGGAGCTCGGCGGCTCCGGCGGCGAAGTCGGCCACGACTGCGTCCATCGGAATTCCGCCGCCGGCAATCAGGATGCCGGTCTGTCCCGTCGCACGGAACGTCGCATCGACGCCCCGCGACTGGAACGCACGCGCGAGCGAGAGCGCGGTGTATTTCTTGCCCAGTGCGCAGTCGGTGCCGATCGTCAGCAATCGACGGCCGGTGCGCGCTTTGCCGGAAGCGACCGGAATGCGTTCCGGCGGAATGCGGATGTCGATCAGGCGACGCCCGAGTCGCTCGGCGGTTTCGCGCAGTCGCGCGAAATCCCGCAGGCGCGCATGCATGCCGCCGATCAGGTCGAGCCCGGCTTCCATCGCTTCGACCAGGGCATCGAGCCACGCAGGCGGAATGAACCCGCCTGCGTTGGCGACGCCGATCACCATCGCCTGCGCACCGGCGGCATGCGCCTGTGCGGGCGTGAGGAACGGCAGGCCCGTCGTGACCGTGGCGCCCGGGACCGAGAACTCGCCGATACAGCGTTCGGGCGCCCAATCGCGCAACCCGAACGCCGTCTTCGCATAGCCCGGCTCGGTGGTATCGCCAAGAAACAACAGGTAAGGCTGGGGCAACGCAATGGTCGTCATCGCGGCGGTTTCACCAAGTTCGTACGAGGTCGGTGGATCAGAAGCGGTAATCGACCTCGATCCCGAAGGTGCGCGGCATGATCGGCGTGGCGGACGTGTGGTGCGTGAGTCCGGTGACCGGGCTGGTGACGTCGGCCATCGTCGAGTAGGCGCGCTCGTCGAAGGCGTTCTTCATGTAACCGCGGATCGACCAGTTCGCGTTGGAGACCGACAGGTACAGGTCCAGCGCCTGGTAGCTGTCGATGTCCAGGCCGCGCGTGATGGTGGTGCCTTCCACGGCGCCGCCGACATCGACCTGGCGAAACGTCGTTTCTGTGATGCGGTCATCGACGTAGCGGTAGCCGCCGCCGACGTTCATGCCCCAATCGCCCGTCAACGGCAGGTAGTAATCCGCCGTCGCCGACCAGGTCACGTCGGGCACGTAGGGCATGCGATCGCCCTTCAGGCCGGTGTTGATGAACGATTCCCCGCCGGTGTCCCCTGGCACGGTGATGAGCGGGAAGTCCTCGTCGATGTTCGCGTCGTTGTAGGCCGCGTTGACGCCGAGCGTCAGGCCGTCGATCGGGCGGAAATTCACGGAGACTTCGAGACCGTTGCTCGTCGCTTCGCCACCGTTGACCAAACCACTGACGCCGTTGACGAGCGAGGCGACCTGGATGTCTTCCCACTTGATCTGGTAGGCGGCGACGTCCAGCAGCACGCGGTTGTCCGCGAACGCCGACTTCATGCCGATCTCGTAGCTGGTGAGCGTCGAGGAATCGACCTGCGGCGGCAGCCCGTTGATGACGACGTTCGGGCCGCCGGGCTGGTAACCGGTCGACACCTTGCCGTACACCATCACGTCTTCCGACACCTGGAACTGCGGCGTGATGCTCCACGTCGTCACGTCTTCTTCGGAGGTGTTGAACTCGGTGCCGATCGGCGCGAGCAGGCCGGCGACGGCGTCCTGCGTGAACTCCTGCTTGTTGCGCGACCAGCGCACGCCGGCGCCGAGCTTGAACCAATCGTTGAACTTGTACGCCGCGTTGCCGAAGACGGCCGTTTCTTCGTAGGTGCTCGGCAGGTACAGATCGCCGAGCACGCCGACGATCGAGTCGAACGGGGCCGGCAGCGGGCTGCCGTCGAACTGGTTCAGCCCCACGAACTGGTGGTTGTCTCCGCGCTCGTCGTCGTAGAAACCGCCGAGGAGCCACTCGAACGGCGCATCGGCCTTGGAACTCAGGCGGACTTCCTGCGAGAACTGCTTGAGGCGCAGATCCTGGGTGATGTACGCGCTGCCCGAGGGCAGACCGAACAGCAGCGGGTAGTCGCCGTAGGAGTACGTCAGGTCGTTGGTGATCGAGGTGGAGATGTCGGAATAGCTCGTGGCCGACACGAGGTTCGCCCAGCCCAGGTCGTAGTCGACGGTGAGCGCGTAGTTCTCGATGTCCTTCTTGAAGACTTCGTCGACGCCGACGAAGTTCGACAAACCGTAGATGTCGTCGTGCGTGGTCGGGTCGAGCGCGATCGTCGAGTTGTTCGGGCTGTCGATCTTCTGCTTCATCAGGGCGAACTGCACGCTCGCCTTGTCGGTTTTGAACAGGATCGAAGCGCGGCCGCTGGTCTGCGAGGCATCGTTGATGTCTTCGCGGCCGTTCACGAGGTTGTCGACGTAGCCGTTGGGCTCGTTGCTCGCGAAGCTTGCGCGCAGCGCGACTTCGTCCTGCGCGAGTACGAGGTTGCCGCCAACGCGATAGTTGAACGACGCGCCGTCGGCGCCCTGCGTATCGGCGATGCCCATGCCGATGCGGAACTCGTTCTGCGTGGTGTCGGGCTTCTTCATCACGTACTTGATCAGGCCGCCCATCGCGCCGGCGCCGTACAGGGTGCCCTGCGGGCCGCGCAGCACTTCGATGCTGTCGATGTCGTAGGGCAGCAGGTCGAGGTTGAACAGCGTGGCCTGCTGGTAGAGGCTGTTGGAACCGATCGGCGTTTCGTCGACATAGGTGCCGACCGTCGATCCGGGGGACATCGCCGCGATGCCGCGCATCGAGACCTGCGTCTTGCCCGGCGAGCCCGAATCCTGCACCTGCAGGCCCGGCACGTAGTTCGCATAGTCGGACATCTGCGTGGCGTTGATGTTCTCGATCTGCTCCGCGCTCAGCTTGGTCACCGCGGTGGCGACTTCGCGGATGTTCTCGGTGCGCTTGTTCGCGGTGACGGTGACGACGTCGAGTTCCTGCGCGGTCGCTGCCTGCTGCTGGTCCGCCGGCGCGGCCTGCTGCGCCAGGGCCGGGCCTGCGAGGCCGAGCGCGAGGGTGAGGGTGATCGCCGAGGTCAGCGAGTGACGACGCATGGACTTGGCGCGGTGGTGCTGTTGCATGCCTTTCTCCCCAGAAGGTTTTGTATTGCCTTATCAGGATGTAAGCATCCTGATCGGAAAATTGTCAATCGGTGTAGGACGGTTTCAGGTGCCGCCCGTCGGATGCCGGCGCATTCATCGCTTCGGCGCGGACGACCGCGCTGTGGAGCAGTCGCAACAAGGTCCCCGCGAACGCGGCGACACCGGCCATGACGACGAAGAACGCTGCGTGCCCCATCGCACTCCACAGCGTGCCGAGCGCGCCCGCCAGCAGGTTTCCGCCGAAGGAGGCGAAGTACCAGGCGGCGATCGACGTCGCCGCGTAACCGGCCGGCGCCAAACGTGCGAACAGGCTCAGCCCGATCGGCAGGATGAAGAGCTCGCCCGCGGTGAACAGGACGAAGAACGCCGCGAGCCACACCCAGTGCGCATGCCCCTGCGCGCTCGCATCGACCAGCGCAAGCAGCAGGAACGCGAGCGACACGCCGAATGCGCCGAGCGCCATCTTCTTCGCAGGCGCAGGTTCGCGGCCGCGCCTGGCCTGCTTCGTCCACAGGGCGACGAGCACCGGCGTGAGGAAGATCACGAGGAAAGGATTGAGCGACTGGAACCACGTCATCGGGATGACGAAGTTGCCGGCGCTGCGATCCAGGCCAACATCGGCCCACAGGGCGATGGTGTTGCCCGTTTGTTCGTACGCGCCGCGGAAGATCATCACGCACACGGCCACGGCCGACAGGGTGAGGATGCGTTGCTTCATCGCGAACAGGGGCATGCGCGCGGACGGCGCGAGGTCTTTGACCTTCGGGCGTTCGGGCGGCAACCACTTCCCGCCCAGCGTGTAGATCGCCAGGCCCGCCAGCATGCCGACGCCCGCCGCGCCGAAGCCGTAATGCCATCCATACAACTCGCCGAGCGTGCCGCACACCAGCGGTGCGAGCAGCCCGCCGACGTTGATGCCGACGTAATAGAAGTTGTACGCAGAACCGCGGCGCGGATCGTCCTTCGCATACAGATCGTCGATCTGGCTCGGCAGGCTCGGCAGGAACAGGCCGTTGCCCAATGCGATCGCGGCGAGCGCGAAATACAGCATCGATTCGGAGGCCATCAGGAAATGGCCGAAGGACATGATGACTGCGCCGATGATCACCGAGCGTTTCCGCCCGAGCCAACGGTCCGACACGATGCCGCCGAGCAAGGGCGTGAAGTAGAACGTCGCGATGTACACGCCGTACACCATCGAGGCGTGCTGTTGCGAGAACAGCAGCTGCTTGGTCATGTAATAGACGAGCAGCGTGCGCATGCCGTAGTAGGAGAAGATCTCCCACATCTGCGTGAAGAACAGGACCGCCAGGCCCGGCGGCTGCCGCAGCCAGCCGGGTTTGGCGATGGCTTGCGGCAGCGCGTTCACAACACGACGTCCGGTGAGCCCCACACGGCCGGCGGGCAATCGACGAGCCCGTCGAAATACACCACGCCCGGCGTGCGATCGCGTTGCAGGAAGATCGGGCCGTCGAGGTCGACGATGTCGCAGAACTGGCCGAGCAGGAACGCAGGCGCCATCGCCAGGCTCGTGCCCACCATGTTGCCGACCATCACCTTCAGGCCCAGCTCGCGTGCGCGCTGCGCCATCAACAGGCCTTCGGTGAGGCCGCCGCACTTGTCCAGCTTGATGTTGACGACATCGAACCAGTGCGCGTGTTCTTCGAGTTCGACCAGCGACAGGATGCTTTCGTCGGCGGCGATCGGCACGGTGCGATCGATGCCGTCGAGTTCGCTTTCGCGGCCGCGACGGCACGGTTGTTCGAGCAGCGCGACCTTCGCATCGACCAGCGCGGGCAGCAGGCGCTGCAACGTCGCCGGCACGTAGCCCTGGTTGGCGTCGACGCCGATCCACGCATCGGGACGCACCGCGCGAACCGCGTTCAATCGCGCGATGTCGAGTTCGACATCGCCGGTGAGCTTGAGCTTGATCGCGCGGGCATGCGTGTAGCCCAGCGCTTTCTCGGCCATGACATCGGGGCGATCGGCGCCGACGGTGAACGTCGTCGTCAGCGCCTTCGGCTTCTGCATGCCAGCCAGTTGCCAGGCCGGAATGCCGAGGATGCGCGCTTCGAGTTCCCACAACGCGCAGTCCAGCGCGTTGCGTGCGCCGCCGGGCGGCAGGATGTCGCGCAATTCATCGCGCGTGATGCCCGCTTCGATGCGGTCGCGCAGCGAGTCGAGCGTGCGCAGCATATCGGCGGGTTCGTCGCGAAGGTAGTAGACGCCCGATGCTTCGCCGCGACCGATGGCATGCCCTTGTCGCAGGTTGACCACGGTGACGGGCGAGACTTCGAAGACATGGCCGGAGATGCGGAAGGGTTCGGACAGGCGCAGCAGTTCATTCCGCAGCACGAGCTCGACGCGGTCGGTCTGGATCACGGGAAATTCTCTGAAGAAAAAAAGCGCGGCGGCGTATCGCCGCCGCGCGGGGGTCCGTCAGTAGTCGGCGGTGAAGCCGATGACGTGGCAAGCGAAACCGATGAACAGCAGGCTCAGGAACGCAGCGGCGAGCACGACGGCCCACACCTTCGCCCACTTCCTGCGCTGGCTGGTCAATACCTTCCAGGCATTCCACAGCGCGACGATCGTGCCGAGCGGCAAGAGGATCGACACGAGCGAACGAATCGCGATGATCATGCCGTCCTGCGCCGGCGTCATGAGGTCGAAGTTCGACAACATCGCGACCACCAGGCCGAACATCCCGCCGAAGGAGAGCAGCACCGCGAGCGAAGCGATGCGGATCCAGCGATGCGCGCGCGCATCCTGGCCCGTCAGCGCATAGCGCGTGCCGTAGTGGCGGCGCACCATCGCCGAGACCGGCCAGGCAAGCACCGTCAGCAACAACGCGGCCAGGCTGCCGAACAACATCGTCAGGAACACCGCCGGCGTCTGCCAGAACGCAGCGCGCTGGAACACCATGATCGAGGCGTAGGGTTCGCCGCTGAAGCGCGTGACCTTGCCTTCGACGACGTCGGCCGCGAGGCGGTCGCCGCTGTTGGTGTCCTTCCACACGAAGGGGCTGATCTCGCGCCACTTCTTCGGGGCGCCGCTGTAGGTGGAGAACATCGGCGAGCTGATGGTGCCGTCTTCGTTCGCGACGACCTTGATCTGGCCGAGCATGTAGACCAGGTTCATGAAGTTCGAATCGGCGCGGCGGCTGCTGTTGTACGTGCCGGCCATCATCTGCGCGTGCTGCTTCGCGGTGGCCGCGTCGACGCCGGCAACTTCGGGCGCCGGGTTCTTCGGCGGCAGGTACCGGTTGACGAACGCGGTGACCAGGCCGTCGCGGATCAGGCGCGCGCTGCCATCCTTGCCGGCGCTGTTGGTCGAGACGTAGATGCCGACGTTGTCGTCGAGGAACAGCTGCAGGTCGCTGTGGAACCACTGCGTGTCGCCGCCGTGCGCGATCGCGCGATGGCCGTTGGCGGTGGTTTCGTAGAAGCCGAGCATCATCTTGTTGAGCGGGCCGACGGAGGTCTGGCCGGTCTCGTGCATCTCGTGCGCGGTTTCCTCGCGCAGGATGCGCTGGCCGTCGAACGCGCCGTTCTGCAGGTGCGCGATCATGAAGTTGCCCATGTCCGCGCCGGTGGACGTCAGGCTGCCGGCCGGTGCGAGGTTGATGTACTCGTAGGGCTTGGCCTTGCCGTCGGACGCCGTCGAATAGCCCTTCGACGTCGTCTCGAGGAATTCCTTCTGCACCGGCTGGCTGAAGGAGGAATGCTGCATGCCCAGCGGCGTGAAGATGTGCTTGGCGATGTACTGGTCGAACGGCTCGCCCGAGGCGCGCTGCACGATGTAACCGGCGATGGCCGTTGCGTAGTTCGAATACGCGGGCGTGGTGCCCGGCGCGTAGATGCGTGCGGGGATCCAGTGCTTGAGCGTCGCGTCGAGCGGGAGGATCTCGCTTTCGTTGTTCGCGATCAGCCCGCGCACCACCTCTTCCATCCCGGTGGTGTGGGTCATGATGTTGCGCAACGTGACCGGCTTGCCTTCGTACGGCGGGATCTTGAAGTCGATGTACTGGTTGACGTCGGCGTCCAGGTCCAGCTTGCCCTGCTCGACCAGCTGCATCACCGCCGTCCAGGTGAACAGCTTGGAGATCGAACCCGGGCGGAACAGCGTCTTGTCGGCATCCACCGGCGTGCGCTTGTCCAGGTCGGCGAAGCCGTAGCCCTTCTTCAGCAGCACCTTGCCGTCCTTCACCACCACGACCACCGAGCCGGCGACGTCGGTCTGCTCCAGCGCGTAGGGCATGAAGCCGTCGAGCCAGGCTTCGACATCGGTGGCGGTCATGCGGTCCGCCGGGGCGGGCATCGCATCGGGCGACAGCGGCGCGGCGGCGGTCGCGGGCGCTTGCATGGCGGGCGGCACCGTCACCGGCGGCTGCTGCGCGGCCGCGGTGAACGCGACGCCCAGCGCCAGCAAGGCGGTGAACAGCGGACGTTGGATCAAACGCATTTTTCCTCTCCCCAGAGTGATCTCAATGGCCGCCCCACCCGTGGTGACTTGGCCGTTAATGAGAATAAACGTCCTGATCGGAGAATTGTCAACCTACTTTGGTCATTCCGGCCTAGAATCCTCTCCAGTAATGTCGCAATCGCGTCCCTGACTGGGGCGCAGAACAGCCGCTGGGGGCACGGAAACCGCATGACACGGCAACACCCGACCATTGGCGCACTCCTCCGGGGGCTGCGCACCAGAAACGATTGGACCTTGAAGGAAATGAGCCAGCGGTGCGGCATTCCGCTGTCGACGTTGTCGAAGGTCGAACACGACCGCCTCAGCCTCACCTACGACAAGCTGCTGCAGATCAGCCAGCGGTTGAACCTGCGCATGTCGGAATTGTTCGCCGAGGAAACCGCGGTGCCGGAACCGGCGGTCACCGCGCGACGCAGCATCGGCCGCATCGACGACGCCGTGCGCGTCACCACGCCGAACTACGACTACTTCTATTTGTGCCCGGAATTGCGCCGCAAACGCATGATCCCGGTCCTGACGCGCGTGCGTGCGAAGAGCATCGCCGAGTTCGGCGAACTCGTACGCCACCCTGGCGAGGAATACATCCACGTCATCGAAGGCCGCGCCGAAGTGCACACCGAGTTCTACGACCCGATCGTGCTCGAAGCCGGCGAATCGGTGTACATCGACTCGAACATGGGCCACGCGTACATCGCCGCCGAAGGCTGCGAGGAAGTGCTGCTGCTGGGCGTGTGTTCGAGCGCGGACGAACAGATGATGGAATCGATGATGCACATGCACGACGAGATGTCGGGGAAGCTTGTCTCGGTGAAGTGAGTCACGACTTCGCGGTGGGATCGCCGAGCGTGTCGTTCAACGCGATCGCGGCGGCGACCATCTGCCTGACCCGGGTTGCGGCGAGCGTGTCGCCGTCCCGCAATTCGATCGTGGCCAGCTCGTACTTCCCGTTGCCCTTGAGGCGATCGTCGAACTCGCGCAGGCGCTTGCCACGCCAGAAACCGAACAGCACGCGCGCGTCTTCCGCACGGATCAACAACACCGGCCCGTTGTGGAAATAGACCAGATGGCCCCACTTGATGCGCTCCTCGAGCGCGCCTGCCGATAGCGTTGCCTTGCGCAGCCGCTCGACCAGGGGCTTGCGCCAGCCGTCGAGCGCGGCGAGATAAGCGTCGGGGGATGCGGCCGGAATCGACTTCTTCATCGCCACGCGCGGCACCTGAGCTAGAACTTCTCGCCGACCGGAAAATAACGCCACGTCCCCACCGGCATCTTGCCCAGCGACACCCTGCCGATGCGGATGCGCCGGATCGCCACGACGTCCAGGCCCACCTGCTTGCACATGTCGCGCAACTGCCCCGGCTCGGCGCCCTTGATCGCGAAACGCAGGCGGATCTCGTTCTGCCAGCTCACCTTGCAGGGCGGCAACTCACGCCGGCGATAGAACAACCCGTGGTTCAGTCGCCGAAGCCCCCATGGCGCGATCTCACCGGACACCTCGACGATGTACTCGTGCTCGATGCTGTCCGCGTCTTCGGTGAGGCGACGCCAGATGCGCCCGTCCTGCGTGAACACCATCATGCCGCTGTCTTCGCGATCGAGCGGCACGAGGGGCGTGAGGCGGACGAAGTGGTCGTCGATCGAAGCGATGCCTGACGTGTCTTCGGGCCAGCGCGCTTCGGGTGTGATGAGTGTGCGTGCGAGTTTGCGGCCTTCGATCGCGTCGAAGCCGATGGGCTTGTGCAAAACGATGGTGGTGGGGTCGGGGGCGATCATGGCGACAGTGTAATGGGCCACCTTCCCGCGAGCGCGCCCTTCTATTTGAGCGGAAACGGCGATCGTTTCACCCATGGCGAGCGGCATGACGGGCAGATCAGCCCCATCGGAATGCTACGCCTGAAGGTCTTGCGGCACTTAGAGCAAAGAAAGAAATAGGGCGGGCCAGGAATGATTTGCATCGTGTCACCTCAAGCGAGGTCTGTCCGGCGACTCGCGCGCTTCGCCAGACGATCATGCAGCGCACGCACGTTATCGTCAGCAAGCGAGATCGCTGTCTTCATCGTCTCTTCGGCGGCTCTGCCGACCTGGCGAACGCGCAACACGTCGGCGACTTCCGCAAGGGTGAGCATCGTCTCCTCGTAACCCTGTCGCATCCACGCGGAGATTCGGTCGTGATCGAAGCCGAGCAAGTCCGTCGCGCGTTTCGAGATGGGCTCCCTAGGCCGTAATTCCACGATGACGGTACGGTCGTTCTCGGTCGGCCGTTGCCAGAAGCTGCCGTTTTGGAGATGACTGACGATGATTACGTCGCAGTCTTCGCCGAGCAGCGGCGTGATGGGCGTATTCCCCTGCACGGTTCGCCAGCCACCTTGGCCGCCATCGGAGTAGTGCCCATCTTCGAGGCGTCGTCGCTTGAAGATCAGCGGCAGTGCAGCGGACGCAAGCAGGCATTCCCTCTGTTGGTTGTCTGGAAGCGATTGCAATAACCGGAACTCCGAATCGGGCGTGTCGACGAGCCCCAGTGTCGCTACCGCGTCACGCCCGAGGTCCTGCAGGATGCCATGACTGCGAAAGACCGAGACCCAGAGCGGCCGGCCGTTCGCAAGAGACGGCGCATCCAGGTACTTGTCGAGCAAGGCCTTCAGCGGCACGTCGGTGAACAGGCTGGTCGGCACATCGCGATGTTCGTTGACCGCTTCCAACATCCACGTCGCGGCGGCGGCCACCAATCGGGTCGGCGGCGTTGTGCACGCAAGTGCTTGCCCTGCGCCGAGGAGCAGCCGCAGATAGGCCGGATAGTTCGGGTCGAACAGTGGGCTCTGCGCGAGTTCGGTCCACACACGCTTGAGTCGATCGGCCGCATCATCCACGGATGCGGCGCTCGCCACCATCGCGCCATTCAATGCGCCGATGCTGGCACCGGAAACAACGTCGACTTCGATCCCGGTCTCGGCCAGCGCACGTAGCACGCCCGCCTGATAGGCACCCTTCGCTCCGCCACCGGACAGCACCAAGCCAACTTTGGGGCGCGTCATGCGAATGTCCTGCGTACGAAGATCTCTTCGCTCAATCGATCAATCGCACGGTCGATCGACATAACGCGCGGAACGCGGAGCGGCAAGCGCGTGTCTTCATCGGCGGAAATCGCAAGACTCAGCGGCTGCCAGGCGTTGGCCGGCTCGGCGAGGTATCGGATCGCCTCACCCTCGATCGCATCGATCTGCTCGCAAGTCTCCCGCCACGCCGAGATCGGCAGAGGACGTGCGATATCCCATTCGAGTTCGCTTCGCAGCCGGGCCTTGACCGGGTTTCGAACCAGATCAAGCCATTCGAGCGCGTTCGCGGATTTGCTCGGGTGCCGCATGCAATCGCCGAATGGCCCCCAAAACAGCCCATCCATCAGAAGGAACGCCCTAACAATCGGACTGTGCCGCTCCGTGTGGCCTGCGTCCCAGCGATCTTCCTCCGACTTCAAATGTCGGATAGCCCTTTGTTCGATGTCGATCCGTGCGAGGTCCGCCTGCATCGCATCGAACCGTGTCTCGGCGTCGTTCCGCAAACGTCGGAGGTCTGCGTCGAGGGCCTCGACATCCTCCAGCATCAGTCCCATGCACGAAGCAAGCTCGGCGGTCTGTGTTGCAACCTGGCCGATCGCCAGCATCGACCGTGCATTGCCGAGCTGCAAATCCTTGAGCCAAGCAACGCAGGTCTGGACGTGCTCCGTCAGGGACGTATCGATCAAGTTACGCCGGCGCCGATCGGCTCCTGTCACCTCGTCGATGAACCTGGACAGTGGCCCTTCCCTGTTGCGCTGCTCCTTCGCATGGTCCGCCGTCGCCGCCAGGCCGTTAAGAAGGTCGACGGCCAGCTTATCGGTCAATTGCGGGTGTTGCTCGAAAATCGCATGACCAAATGGTTTGGCGACCGGTTTCAGTGAATCTCCCAGCGAGTCAATGCGCATGATGTACTCCGCTGGAGCCTTCGATGGCGCGCTGAAGCCACTTCGCAATGCCGCCCGCGTCACGCACTTGATCCTCCAAGTCGAAGCAGACGCTGGAGATTTTCCGGTGCACGCCGCTCTCGTCGACCTGGTCGTGGCGCGCTGCGGCTTGATCCCGCGCGGCTTGCATGCCGGCAACCTGTGCACGCACTCGCTCAAAAAAGCCCGTGAACCCCGCACGCATCGCAGCATCGAATTGGGACGCCCATTGTTCGGCAAGGATTGAGTGACGTTGCAGTTCCTCCTTGCGGAGTTGGATCAGCGTCTCCCGAGGCATTCGATGCTTGACGGTCACATGCGTAACCTCCGTCTTGTATTTGAGGTCGTCCAGAAATGGAAGGGACCCGAGAATCTGCCAAGCCACGCTCGCCTCCCGGACTCTCACGCGCCGAACGGCCATCAGCTCGCGAAGCGCGCGTGGTGCGCGTGCGGCGATGAGGTCGCGATCCATGAAGGGAGGAACGGATTGATGCAGGTCGAGGTCAATCGCAGAGTCGAGCGCTGCGAAGCTTTCCGCGACGGACCGACGTGCGTTTTCTATGAGCTCGGTCGCCAATCCGTTCGCGGCTTCCATCAACCGCCGCTCACAGTCGCGCGTCAGCGGATCGATTACTGCATCGAGCCCGGCATCCAGCTCCTCCACAAACGCGCGAACGCGTGCCGGGTCTTCGTGCGCCAACCAATCCTCGCGGCGATCGTGCTCGCAATTGTCCAGATAGGCCAGGATCGATTTCTCGCCGTTCCCGGCCAGTTGAGATTGCTCCCGCTGCGCATGCGCTTTGAATGCCTCGAACGCTGAGGCCCACGCGTCGTGCACTGCGCGCTCGATGTCCGTAATGCCTGCACTGCATTCGTCGAGCGCCCTTCGGAGCTCTCGTAGCCTGCGACCGTCGCTCTGCATCCCTTCCGCCCGAATGCGCAATTGGGCACCCAGGATCTCCGCGTTGACGCAAACCGCCTCCATCGCCGCCAATGCATGGCCCAGATGGGCATCCGATGCCAAATCAGCTTTGCGCGCCAACAGCGATTTTCGCATTTCAACCACGTCAGCGGACTTGGAATTTGCTCCCTCGTCCGAGCCGGCTGAAAGCAAGCCCGCTTCTATCAACTCGTCGACGGATTCGAGCTGGACCTCGATCAGCCGTTGCAACTCCTCCTGAACTAGCTGCAACGGAGCGCCAGTCAAATCTTCGTCTTGCCCACCCCGAGAACCCACGATCAAATCTGCCAACCACTCTACGATCTTCGTCATGCTCTACCCGTTCCCGTCCCCTTGGCGAATGGTAGACGACGACGTCGCAAACGCGCACTCAGATCTGGTGGCCCACCAGCAACCGAATAGTCGCCGCAAGCTATTGACGCCAAATAAATAAGCAGCCAGGGCAACTCGCGCCTGACTCCCAAACTGACTCACATTTGACGCAGCTTAGGGAGAGCCCTGGCCTCGACCAGCGACCAGCCAATCGATGGCCGCGTCGCTGACCCCGCGCKACTAGCGGGCGGCGCCGTGTTTCTTCATTGTAGCGTTCGTAGCAAATGCTTCGAGGGGCCGATGCATGCACTTCCCGTCATCCACCACGTTTGAAGAAGCGTTGGAAACTCTCAGGTTCGAAATTTGGCCCGAGGACGAACCGGATCGAGACGTACTGAAGCCTGCCATCCCCAGGGATCAATACGTCCAATGGCTGAACCTGCTGCAGACCGCAGCGCAGGAACGCAAGGCCGGCAATCCTGATAGGGCCTGGGTCCTCCTCCTTGAAGCCCACGGCTTCGCCAGATACCGCGAAGGGTTGGACCGGGGGCTATACCTGGCCGGGCCCGGGAGAACGCGTAGCCATTTTGCTGAGATCGGCAAGACAGGTGGCATAGCGACGCGCGACAGTCGACGGGCAAAGATCCGGGACTTGGTGCAACGCATCGCAGAGAAGCACGCGGAGCAGGGTTGGTCGACCCCCGAGGATCTTGAAGCCGATATCAAGAAAATGGGCCGACAGTGCGGGCTTTCAGTGGTACCCAGCCTCCTGACAAGCATCATGCGTGAGCCGGAGATTGCCCAAATCGCTCACGTGCTACACGGAAAGAGCACACCCGCCCCGCCGCTTCGCAAACCCCGTCATGACGAACGCAAGTAGGGGCCACCAATTCCAAACGTCCTGCACTTTCGGGGAGCCTGAAACCGAATGTAATGGTCCACTTTGGTCATGTACCGAACGTGTTCCCCAAGTGCTGCCCACATTGAATCATCGCCCCTAGTGAGCATGCCAATACAGCGGTCAACGTAGGACTCCTTCTTTTGGTTGCAATTGAAGTACATCCCTTTGCCGCGTGTTACTTCCGTTTTCCAATGATTTCCGAGAATGCTGGCGATCCGAATATCGCTGGATAACTTCTGGCCATTAAAAAAGATGGCCATGTGGAAGTGATATCCCTTCTCAATCCCGAACTCCATCTTCCACATATATCCCACTAAATGTTCAGACAGTGGGCCTGTTCGAAGGTAGCTCAAGAACTCATCTCGGTGCGCCTGAGCTTCATCGAACGTAATAGCCTGCCCTTGAAAGGCATCCGCCGACGCAAACTCTGAGTAGTACCCCGCGTCCAACCGAATTGCCAGAACCTTTGAGCACGACTGCCTCAACTTCGCTAATAGCTCGCGGCCATTTCGAGCGTTGGATCGTTCACTGCGCCGGAGGTTGTCCAGCTGCTTGCGTAGACCACCCACTTTTCCGTATGCGCGAATGTTCGCTATAGCATCATTCAGAGCCTCCGCCATATAGGGATCGATCTTGTCCTCGCCACACCACAGCCCCTCGCAGTACTTGTCGAAGGCAAGGTAAAACGGACTGAATCGATGCCGAGGGAACTGTCTTGCAATTTCCCCCGTATCCACCTTGGCGCATCGGAAGAACGCCTTGCCCAGCTTGGTAGCGCGGACCACCGGGCGGCCGCGTACCTGGTCGACCTCAAAAGGCACCTCCTTCGAGCGGAGCACTTTCGCAGTTGTTTCKACGACGTCCTTGACCATCTGCACGCAATCCCGCTGCCTAGTGAAGTACCGATTTCCGTCCTTTGTCCAGACGGTGGACCACCCTTGGAGAGTTTCAATTTCACTACTCATTTCATCACCAGTCACATCAACTAATAACTAACAACGATCATTCCTTTCCAGCAGGGTGATCGCTTGGCTGCATGACCCGGACTCTCTTGGAGGGTTCTGCCAAGAAACGGTCAATAAATGGGTGTTCTAAATAAAAATTTAACGCCCCGTTACTTGCACCTCTCCTGCATTAGCTGCATGAGGAATTCGTCGATTTCGTACTCAACAAAACCCACGTTCCGGCCGAGCTTTACGGGCTTCGGAAAGTTGGGCTTGAAGTAGTTCGACCTCTCGTCCAGATAGGAGTAGAGGGTCGACCGAGAGATTCCGAGACGCGCCTCAACCTCGGGGCGCCGAATGAGGCACGGGCGTTCTGCCCTGTTCTTGTCCATCGCATGTGCTCCTGCTGCCTTACTAGAGCGTCACCCTAGATCGGGTAGCCAGGTGAGCCCAGCACATGAAGCCGCTGTATTTTTTTACAGCGGCTAGATGCGCCCGGTCCGCGGGTAACCCACTGATTTTTGGCGATAGAGCTGTGCTGAAGCGCCCCCCCTGCAAGTGGGTAGGAGCCAGCTTTTTCGGTGGGGGAGCCAACTTTTTGGTTTAGGAGCTAACTTTTCGGACCGTAGGAGCCAAATTCTCATTGGCCCCACGAGGCAAATCGGGCTAGATGACCCTTAACAACCCGAGCGACGCTGTTGTTCGCGCTGGCGGCTGCTTGCCGTCGAGATGAGCGCAGAGAACCATTCGACACGGTCGTCTATTCTTGTCGGATCAATAGGGGATCCACCGATATGGCCAAAGCCACCGTTGCCGACATCCGCTCCGCGATTCTGAAGTTGGTCCCCAAGGACGGGACATCCGTCGGCAACATGGCACTACGTGAGCGGGTGGCCGAAAGGCTTGGGGCCAAGGTCGACGAAGACGACTACTTCGAGGCCCGCGATGCCTTGGTGGACTCGGGGAAGCTGGCCAAAGGCCAAGGCCGCGGGGGCTCGGTGCGCCGCGTGGTCGATGCCGTCGCGCCGCTGACTCTGTCGGCGCCGGAGAAGCCCGCGGACGCAGATACCGCCAAGCCCAAGCAGGTCAGCATGACGCTGGCCCAGGCGAAGCAGGCCAAGGCCGAGGTCAAGTCACGCAAGGCGGTGGACGGGGCCAAGGTCATCGCCTACCAGCACGACCAGAAGCGCAAGAACAACCCAGACGTGGGCGTGGTGACGCCGGACAACGACCCGGAGCAACCCCGCACCCGGTGGACCTATGACCCGCACATCGACCCGGCCCTGCAGTTCGACGTGGGCCGGGCGAAGGTCGAGAACCTCATTGATGCCGCCCTGGCTGCCAGTGCCGACGACGCCGAGCAGGCGCAAGGCGAGATCCTCGCTTGGCTCGATCACGCCTTGGCCGGCCAGGACGAGCGTGCCATTCGTGAAGTCATCACCAACCTGCGTGCCCGCATTGCGGCCGAGAACCGAGTCCCGGCCCAGGAGCAGCTGAACCAGCTCAAGAGCATGTCCAGCCCCTACCTCAATTGGGCGGGCAAGGCCGAGCGCACCAGCTTCGACGTGGACACGGTCAGCCTGCACGTCCACGAGCGTATCGACCCGGCCACGATCCTGGGGGTGATCCAGAAGCGGGTGAAGCAGACCAAGGAATCGGATGGCACCCAGTCCGACATGTTCCGTGCGTGGTTCGAGGAGCCGCTGCCGCTGCGCGAGGCGGTGGACTTCTACAAGCACGACCGCGGCTGGTCCAACCGACTGGTGGCGGGCGACTCGTTACTGGTGATGAACAGCTTGCTGCAGAAGGAGAGCATGGCCGGGCAGGTGCAGATGATCTACATCGACCCGCCCTACGGCATCAAGTACGGCAGCAACTTTCAGCCATTCGTCAACAAGCGCGACGTCAAGGACCGCAGCGACGCGGACCTGACCCAAGAACCGGAAATGATTAAGGCTTTCCGGGACACCTGGGAACTAGGCATCCACTCTTACCTGACGTATCTGCGCGATCGACTACTCTTGGCGAAGGAACTTCTGCACGAGTCGGGCAGCGTATTTGTGCAGATCTCAGATGAGAATCTGCATCACGTCAGAGAAATGATGGATGAAGTCCTTGGCGCAGAAAACTTCGTATCGGTCATCACTTTCGTAAAGACAAGCGGCCAAACATCTGAGTTGCTCTCCGGCATATCTGATTATCTCGTCTGGTACGCAAAGAACAAACCAGTCGCAAAGTATCGCCAAGTCTACAAAGAGCGATCCGATAGAACTCTAGACAATGCATATACCTGGGTGCTTGAGCAGAACGGACGCACTCGGAAACTCACGTCCCGCGAACTAGAGCATGGTAGAGCGCCCGGTAAGCGATTGATGTCTGCGAGCCTATTTTCGCAGGGATTTAGGCAATTTACGTCTGTTCCGTACAAGCACCTTGACATCACGTTCGACCCGGGGCACGACAAGAACTGGAAGACAACTGTTGAAGGGCTCGAGCGGCTTGGCCAGTCGGGCCGACTTGTCGTCGCTGGTTCGACGCTTTGCTATAAGCGGTACGCTGATGACTTCCCAGTCGTTGCCCACAATAACCTCTGGGAAGACACAGTCGTCAGCACATTTGTTGCTGCCAAATTGTACGTCGTGCAAACGGCAAACAAGGTTGTCGAACGTTGTATCCAAATGGTTACCGACCCAGGGGATTTGGTGTTAGATCCAACATGCGGTTCGGGAACAACGGCGTTCGTCGCCGAGAAATGGGGAAGACGCTGGATCACGTGCGATACGTCGCGCGTTGCGATTACGCTTGCCAAGCAGCGACTTATGACGGCCAGCTACGACTACTACGAGCTCAAATACCCGCATGAAGGCCTGAGGGGCGGCTTCATCTACAGGACAGTCCCGCACGTCACGCTCAAATCGATTGCCAGCAACCCGGAGATCGATGAGATCTGGGTCCGCTTGCACCCGGCAATCGAGCAGGCACTTGGCAAGCTCAATTCAGCACTGAAGTCTGCCGGCGCATCCTTCAAGATCAGCGAGGGCGGCCGCAAGGGCGAGACATTGGATTTCGCCAAGGGCGATGCGCTACAGGAATGGGAGGTCCCCTTCGACTACCCGGACGCCTGGCACCCGGCGGCGTGTGAGGCATTCGATGCGTTCCACGCCTCTCGCCAGGCAATGCAGAAAAAGATGGACGACTCCATCGCCGCGCATGCAGATCAGGAAACCCTCTACGACCAACCCACCGTCTCCAAGGACAAGCTGCGCATCACCGGCCCCTTCACTGTGGAAGCCGTGCCCTTCCCCGCCGTGCTGTCACTGGACGAAACCCAGCCCGCACGAGAAGCCGACGCCGCCATCGCTCGCAGCGGCGAGTCGCAGCGCCAGCACAGCTGGCGCGACGAACTGCTGAAGACCGGCATCCGCGGCAAGGGCGGTCAGATGCTCAAGTTCGCCGAACTGGAGACGCTGCCGGACACCAAACACCTGCACTGCACCGGTCATGTCACTGACACCGGCGAGCGCGTCGTCGTCAGCTTTGGTCCCGAGCACGCCGCATTGGAACAGCGCCAAGTGGAGCTGGCCATGCGTGAGGCCGGCGACCTTTTCCCGCGCCCGAAGATGATCATCTTCTGCGCCTTTACCTTCGACCCGGAAGCTGCAAAAGACATCGACGCCACCAAGGGCATCACCGCCCTCAAGGTGCAGATGAACACCGACCTGCTCACCGAGGACCTGAAGAAGAATCGCAGCAGCAACCAGAGCTTCTGGCTGATGGGACAACCGGACGTCGAGGTGCGCGAGCTCAAGGACGGCAAGTACGTGGTCGAGGTCAACGGCTTCGATTACTTCGACACCACCAACGGCGAGCTCAAATCCGGTGGCAAAAAGAACATCGCCGCGTGGGCACTGGACACCGATTACGATGAGCGCTGTCTGTTTCCCCACCAAGTCTTCTTTCCGATGGCTGGCGCTAAGGACGGCTGGTACAAGCTCAAGAAGGACATCAAGGCCGAGCTGGACGAGTCCAAGCTGGATAAGCTGCACGGCACGCTCAGCTTGCCGTTCGAGCCCGGCGACAACCGCAAGGTCGCGGTAAAGATCGTCGACGACCGCGGTATCGAGTCGTTGAAAGTGATCGCGCTGGGTTGAGGCCGAAATGACCAAACCCAAGTCGCTGATCGTCAATTCGCCCTTCGAAGTGCCTCGCTGGCATTGGCTGGACAACCAGGGCTCGCTGAAGCTGGCCGAGGGTCGCCGTCAGGCCGGTTACGAAATTTTCGACACCCGCAACAACACCCGGCGCAACGAGCCGCTGGAGCTCGTTGAACGTATCCGTTCCCGCGTCGGCAAGTGGCGCGAGGCCCAATACCCCGGCGTCACCACGGTGACGCGCAGTCTGCTAGAGCACTGGAACGATGCCAGCGCGCGCCAGTACCCGTTCTACTTCTGCCAGTTGGAAGCGATCGAAACGTTGATCTGGTGGATAGAGGCGCCCGCCGACTACAAGCAGGGCATTGCCGTCCCAGGAGACGGCGGCGCGTGGGAACGCCTCTGCAACAAGATGGCCACAGGCAGCGGCAAGACCACGGTGATGGCGATGCTGATCACCTGGCAGGTGCTGAACGCCCTGACCTATCCAAAGCGCAACAAGGACTTCTCCCGCACCATCTTCATCGTTGCGCCGGGCCTGACCGTGCGTGAGCGTCTGCAGGTCCTCTATCCGGGACACCCGGCCAACTACTACGACACCTTCGGCCTGTGCCCTTCTGAGGCGCTGCGGAGCAAGCTCAACCAGGTGGAATTGCTGGTGGAGAACTGGCATTCGCTGATGCCGCTGAAGGTGCCGGAACGCTCGGTGGTCAAAAAGGGTGCCGAGAGCGACAAGGCCTTCGTCAAGCGCGTGCTCGGCAAGCTGGCGGGCTACAAGGACATCGTCGTTATCAACGACGAAGCCCACCATGCCTATCGCCAGTCGCCTGAGGACAAGCGCAGCCGTGATGTGAAACGGCGCGCCGAGGAAATGGGGTTGGACCAGGAGGAGGCGACCCGCTGGATCGAGGGGCTGGATCGCATCCATCGTGAGCTTCGCATCCAGCGTTGCTTCGACCTGTCGGCAACGCCCTTCGCACCAACCGGCCGCTCCAACACTGAGTCCGGTCTGTTCGACTGGATCGTCTCCGACTTCGGCCTCAACGACGCCATCGAGGCCGGTTTGGTCAAAACGCCACGCGTAGTCGTGCGCGACGGCGTGGTGCCCGACACCAAGACACTTAAGCCCAAGCTGTACCACCTCTACCGCGACCCGGAAGTCCAGGACGATCTAAACCGTCGTGGCGCGCAGCCGCACGAGCCGCTGCCGCCGCTGGTCCAACAGGCCTACACGCTGCTGGGCGCGGATTGGCGCAAGGCTGCCGAGGCATGGTCGCAGGGTGGCCATGATTCGCCACCGGTACTGCTGACCGTGTGCAATCGCACGGAGACCGCAGCGCGCATCGAACGCTACTTCACCAGCGGCGATGTGCACTGGCCCGAGCTGCGCAATCCAAACCGCACGCTGCGTGTGGACTCCAAGGTGCTGGAGAAGGCGGAAGTCGGCGCGACCGCCGGGACCGACAAGGACTACGAGGCGCGGCTGAACGCCATTGTCGCGGCGGCCAACATTCCGAGCGATCGCAAGGCACGGCTGGAGGGCCTCAAGAAGGAAGAGCTGCTCCGCGAGATCGTGGATAACGTGGGCAAGCGCGGAACAGCCGGACAGGATCTGCAGAACGTCATCTCCGTGGCGATGCTGTCCGAGGGCTGGGATGCCAAGAACGTCACGCACATCCTCGGATTGCGCGCCTTCACCAGCCAGTTGCTTTGTGAGCAGGTGATCGGTCGCGGCCTGCGCCGCGTCGGCTACGACACCGAGTCGGTGGTCGGGCCGGATGGCGTGGAGCGGCAGTTGTTCAAGGCGGAATACGTCAACGTGTTCGGCGTGCCCCTGTCCGTGTTCCAGGACCTCAGCGGCGAGGGCGAAGCGCCTCCCCCGCCGAAGCCCAGCACCCAGATCGAAGCGTTGGAAGAGCGCAACAGCCTGGAGATCCGCTGGCCGAACGTGTTGCGCGTGGACGCGATCGTCCGTCCGGGACTGACTCTTGACTGGATCAAGATGGAGCCCTTGAAGCTAGATCCTGCGCGCACGCCATTGGCGGCCGACATGGCCCCCGCGTTGGGTGGCGCTAACGCCTGGGATCAGATCACGGAGATCGACCTGGAGAAGCTGCCTGACGAGTTCCGGCTGCAGCGGCTGGTGTTCCAGGCCGCACGCAAGGCCTACGACCAGATGAGTGGGCAGTTCACCGGCACGCCGGAATACCTGGCGTTCCAGCTGATTCGCCTGATCGAGAAGTTCCTGGCTTCGGACAAGGTGGAAGTGCCGTCGCTGTTCCATCAGGAACCGCTACGCAAACGCATCCTGGTATCCCTCAACATGGACGTGGTGGTGCAGCATCTGCTGCGTTACCTGATCCCGCAGAACCAGGAGCGCATCGAACCGGTCTTCGACGAGGAGTTCCCGGTTGGCTCCACCCGGTACATGCGGACCTGGTACACCACCAAGACCTGCCAGCCGGCGCAGAAGTCGCAGATCAGCCATGTCGTGGCCGATGGCGCGTGGGAAGCCCACGCTGCCAACGTGCTGGAAACCAGCCCGCAAGTGCAAACCTACGCCAAGAACGATCACCTGGGCTTCCAGATCTACTACATGTGGAATGGCGCCAAGCGCCGCTATATCCCCGACTTCCTGATCAAGCTGGCCAACGGCAAGACGCTGGTGCTGGAGATCAAGGGCGAGGACAGCGAGCAGAACAAGGCCAAGCGGGCCGCGCTCGATGCCTGGGTGGCGGGTGTGAACCAGAAGGGCGGCTTCGGCGTCTGGAGCTGGGACGTGGCGTTTGAGCCGCACCAGGTTCAGGACATTCTGGCTAGTCATTCCTAGGAACGGCGCGAACGCGCACCGCCCTTGCGCATGAAAGGGGACATGCTGTGGCACTTGAAGCGTTGAGGCCAACCGAACGGCTTTTGGTCATGGATCTTGTCGCTGAGGCAGGACTAGATGTTAGTGACTGGGCCAATTACGCAGGCAAGCATCCGGCATCCAATCCACGGTACTGCTACGAATGGGTGTTCACCCAGGAGGGAATGCCTTCGGTCGCATGCCTGTGGTTCGACAATATCGAACGGGCGCCTGATGGCTCGGTGCGGCAGCGTTTGAACCTGTGGCAGGTCGCCAAGAAGCACGAATCATTGCCTGGGCGATCGGCTGTCGCTAAGCGTGCCAGGACTATGGATTTGGTCCTGCAGACGGCGTTTCGCAAGCAGTCACCGATCAGGGTCATCGTTGTGGACGGCGAGCAAGCCGATCTGGTGGCACAGAACGCGCAGTCGTCGAAGGTCGAGCGCAGGAGACTTGATCCCGCTGCATGGACGGTTGCGGAATACGATTGGTCAACGGGTGATTGTCTGCTGGTGCGGAATGAAGCGGTTCTCACGGGAATGGTCGGATTGCAGGGTACGGATCTTTCATCGGAAGAGCCAAAGCCGTCGTCTGCCAAACCCGTTTCGACTTACGTCACCCGGCTTGCCTATAACAGCCATCACTGGCGTAGGCCGGCCACCGCAGCGGAAGTGCAGGAAGCCGGCGACACATACCGCAACGAGAACGGCTTTGGCCACGAAGACTGGCTGTTCCGCGACGAATGGGAGCTCGACGGGTGGCGCTATGCATTCGTGCAGGGCGTGAACAACAGCCGCGCCAAGCTGCTGCGGGAGGGTAAGCCGTTCAACCTTCGCTTGTTCACCATGCCCGCGCCCAGCGACCGGCGAGCAGTAGCAGAGATTCGTGATGTGGAGTGCCTGGATAACCGGGCTGCAGAGGCTGCCATTGCCGCTTATGAAAGGCTTGGTTGGCTAGACACCATGCGTGCGGAGATCGCGGCTGCAGGCGGTCGCCCAGAAGCGCTGGACGAAACGGGCTATGCCCCGCACATCCTCAATCTGCGCTACCGCATCGACAACCTGAGCATGCTGGATGCGGACAAACCGCTTCCACCGGATGACCCGGTACATCGGCTCAAGCGCTACGGCCTGTATGGAACGGAAGGCGCCCTGGACGCGGCCGTGGATAGGGCGGGCAATCCCCTCGGTGTCACGTCGCTCGAGGTCTTCCCGCTGTCCGCGGACGACTACCGGCAGACGTTCGATCGCATCGAGATGTCGGACAACCAGCGGCGCTGGCTCGTTGCGCATTACTACTCGCCTGACGCGACGACCTCGATGCTGCAGCTGGCAAGCGCCTTGGGTTACACGGATCACAGGGCTGCAAATGGCGCGTATGGCGCCTTGGCTCGCAAAGTGGCAGACGAGCTGCCTCGAGCCCCGGATGATCTTGAAGACGGGGAGTACGTCGACTGGCTGCAGGCACTTGCGCAGATCGTCGAACGCGACGAGCTGAACCATAGCCAATGGCGGCTTCGGGAAGAAGTCGTGCAGGCGATGCTTGAGATGGGGTGGGTTGAGGCACGAGATGTAACCGACAGCGAGTTCATGGAATCGCCAACCCCAGACGAACAACGACTCGCGCGGGACTACGGACTGGACGACACGCAGATTAGGCAGATGATGCTCAGCCGGCGTGGCCAAGGGCGCTTCCGGAACGAGACATTGCGATTCTGGGGTGGACGCTGCGCAGTAAGCGGGTTGCCGGAGATTTGCTTCCTAGTCGCTTCCCACATCAAGCCGTGGAAAGTTGCGAATCCGAATGAGCGGTTGGATGGATTCAACGGATTGCCGCTGACGCCCAACCTCGACAGGGCGTTTGATCGGGGCTACGTGTCGTTCGCAGAGGACGGTTCAATCATGATCTCCCCGGTCATGAGCGTGGAGTCGATGCAGGCACTGGGCATACGGCCCGACATGGCGTTGCGGATCCGCGACAATCGCATTGGTACGTACATGGCGTATCACCGAGAACACATTTTTGTTCAGGAGAAGGCCGCTTTTCGTACGCCTACCTGAGCCCCGCGCCCACAACGGCGACACAGCCGGCGACTGGCGGTGCTAGGACTTCGCACTCGCCAATTGGGGCAGTCAAATGCCGGATCACCCGGGCAGCTTCAAGGCGATCGATGAAGTCGTTGATGGGAGCGTAGAAGTTAGGAATCCGGGCGTTCTCTTCTTCGGTGAATACCCAGTAGTTCAACCGACGCTTGGAATACCCTGCCCGGCGAGCCTCGGCACGGTTGGCGTACTGCGCGACGAACAGGCGATACAGACTCGCCTCGGGGTGGAAGCTACGGCGAACCCAAGCGGCTACGTCCTTCTGATTGAACCGGTGGCTGGGCGATTGTTTTGCCACGAAGTGGTCGTAGGCCAGGAGCTGCCATAGGGCCGGATCCACTCCAAAGACCCAGGCATCTTCGTGGGCACGCAGGCAGGCTGATCGCACCGCCGGCGGCACGGCATCCAGGAGCTCGCTGACACGTTCGTCTGCACTGATCTGGTGTTCGCGCAGGATTTGCTTGATGCGGTCCGGCGAGGTCAGTTCGGACAGTTGGGCCAGATCGGTGGCGTGCCCTGCGCGCTTCAAACGTCGAAAATGGGCCTTGCGCCCGTCCTTGTCCTTGGCTTTTTGAGCCTCGCGTTCCCGACGTGCCTGCGCCGCCTTGGCCAGCTGTTCTTGCTGCTGCGCGATCTCTCCGTTGCGCACGGCAACCTGCTCGTCCAGCTCCCGCTTTGAAGCCTGCCAATCCGCGACTGCCTCGGGACACGATATCCAGCTGCGATTTGCAGGATCGAAGAGCACCGCCTGCTCAAAAGCGCTCTGGTCGTGGGGAATGTTCCGGTGCAACTGAGACAGGTCGATTTCGACCATCCTCCGAGCCTGCGCCTGGACCCGAGCCGCCTTGCGGTCGTCGACAGCGTGAGTGACACGGATCTCTATCAGCAGCTCGCCCGCCTCATCTTTGGCATAGACGTCAGGCTGGTAGGCGCCCAAAGTCCGCTCAACCTCGATGTCGCGCAGTCCGACCCGGCGCATGGGACGATCGATCTGCCGCCCCCAATGAAGTTGCCCCTCCTCGTCCCGCGCATGCGGCGGATTGGGCATGACGATCGGGTCTCCGATCCAAGCCGGGATAACCAGCTCCTGGCGCACGGCGATCAGCTGCTTGGCCCGGAGGTGGATGCCGGTTTCGCGGCCGGTCTGGCAGCCGGTGTCGGTCAAGTGGGCGAAGTGGGGCCGCTTGCGCCGACTCTCCTGGGCTTTAGCAGCCAACGGGGCATGGCATCCCGGGCAGATGCAGCCGCAGGCCTTTCCTTTGGCCACTTCCCCGGGAGCCCAGACCCGATTGTCCCTCAGCCCAAATGGGACGCGGAATCCGCCGCGCCGCGCCAACGGACTGCCAGACGGATTGCGAAGTGTGAAGGGCTCTGGGATGGTGTCCATGGTGCTTTCCTTGATCGGAGGGAAAGCAAAAATTCGCGGTAAGCAATGGACACAAACAGCTCCAAACCCGCCCAAACCAGTAATTCGCAGGTTGACTCCTTGCAGCTGGCGCTTGAATGGCTGGACCGGGAGGGTGGCGAGCAGCGCAACGCACGGGTGCTCAGGGAGCTGATTGAGGCGACCGTCACCGCCCTGTCGCGCGGCGATGCGCCGCCCGAAAAGGACACCACTACCCTCCGGGATCTATTGCAGCGGCTTGATGGGAACAAGGGCGCGGCGTGGTCGAAGCCGGTCCGGGCAAAGGAACTGGCCAACTGGTGGGATGCGCGAGCAGAACAACTGCGCCAGACCTGCAGCGTGCATGGATGCGGCTGGACGCCAAGGCTTGTGGTCAAGATTGGCGGCGGGCGTGGCCTCCCCTCACGACTGTCGTTCGAGTTCTATCCGACCGACGACAATGAATCAGAAGCCGGCACGACGGCGTCGGAAGCCACCCCGACCTTGGTGCGGTATCAGATGGATCCCGCCAAGCCGGCGCTTTGGCTACGCCTACTGGTCGGCAGTCGACCCTTTCCCGTGCAGTCCTGGCGCGGCTACTTGTTGTTGGGGACTGCGGTATTGGACATGAGTCTGATCGTACTCATCTGGTTGGGGACCTACGCTTCGTGGACACGGGACCAGCCAATCACCACGGCGGTGCTTGCCCAACTGGGCGTCGCGCTTCTGGTGACTGCAGGGTTGTGGTGGTTTTCGAAACCGGTCCGGCAGCTCCCAACCCAGCGGGTCACGATTGCCGGCCCTTCCTTCCTAGCGCTGAGCGAGTTGCATGGTCAGCTCCGAACGATGCCAGCGCCGGGTCGGCAACTGAAGTCGCGTGAGTTCGCCGTGGTCCGCCATTGGGGCATCTGTCCGATCTGCTCGGCGGAAGTGGACTTAGACTCGGGAGGCAATGCGTTCCCTGATCGCTTAATCGGCCGTTGCAATGACGCTCCGCTGGAGCACGTTTTCTCGTTCGACCCTGTGCGCCTGGTGGGCGAACCCCTGAGGCGCGGCACTGGCTCCGAGCCGCGCGACACCACGGAAACATAAAAAGCGAATCGTGGGACGCTCCCGCCAGCCCGCATGATTGCGGGCTGGCGGGTTATGTCATTGCCCTACTTTTTCCTTACGCCTGGCGTGCGCGTGTCGCAGATACACACCCAAACCGAACACGGCGAAGCCGTAGACGACGACACCACCGACCACCTTCAGCATTGCTGCCTCCTATTCCGCCATTCCCAAAGATAAAACCCGGCCAGTGCCGGGAGTTATGTCGTGTGCATCGATTGTTACTCAGGCGACCAGCGCCATAGCCTCATCCCAGGCCCGCTGCTTGAGCTGAGCTCCTTGTCCGAACCAGGCCGCGTCTCGACGGTGATCGTCGCTTCGCGCGCGACGATGGTGATCGACGTACTCCGTGACGCTGTTGAGCAACCCCCACGCCGTGCCGCGGCTGGAAGCCATTAGCGCGCCACGACCGCCGCCCTCATACAGCGAACGGACAGCGGTCAGCGCCTGTTCGTTGACCACCGTGGCCTTGTTGTCCTGCGCCTGGTAAGTCAACACGCGGCGCAGCAGAGCTTCCACCGAATCCGGATCGACCGGACGCTCCACCAACGACTTCACGCGTGTCACGAAGCCATCCCAGGCGGACACCGTTATGCCCAGCTGGCGCTTGACGGCATCGGGGTCGAACTGACTGCGGTGCGGCACCTTGATGGCACTGCTGGCGTTACCCAGGGCGATGGCGAGGGTGTTGTTGCAGACCACTCGCACCGAGGTGAACTGCGCCGTGGTCGCCAGCGTGCCGTCGCAAGCGGTCGCAAGCAGCAGATAGCCATCCACCTTGTCCCGGCCCTTCAGGCTTGCGCTCTGACCGGTCCGAGCCAGCGCCCAGAACTTGCGGCCTTCGCGCAGCACGCCGGCCGTTTCCAGTTCGAAACCGTTGCAGGCTGTCAGGTCGCGGTAGAACTCCAGGATCTCGCCCGGCTGCACGACCTGAAAGCGTTTTGACACCACCGACAAAGGCGCCTTGGTATCCGAGCGGTACAGCACCTTCCGCTCGGGGAACGAATTGATGACACCGATGTTGTTGCTGCCTGTGACGTAGCGGACTTCCGCATCGTCGATCTGCCAGTCCATGCCCGCCTGCTTCTTCCACACCTCAATGGGCTGCTGTGGTGCCAGCGGGTTGCCCAAACCATGCCACGGGCGGTCGCCGGTGTATGCCATCGTTTCGACCAGATGCATTTCGTTTCCTCATTTTGGCGGCATAAACGCACAAGGCCCGGACGAATGCCGGGCCTTATGTGGGATGCCAGAAGTGGGTTGGGTCAGGGGTCGCAGGGGCCGCATTTCGTGCATTTGACAATGCCGACCAGAACAGCGGCGGCCACAACCAGAACGCAGTAGATCGCGTCGAACTTGTCTCTCGTCACATCAGATCACCCGGTTTGGACACATCGAGCGGTGCGTCATGGCGCGAAGCGGTAGTCCACCGGCTTCGACTGAGTGATATAGGTTCAAAATTCCTTTCAATCTATCTTGATACTGCGAGCGCACTCTGGTTTGTTTAGGCTAATGGCCGTATCAGCTTCATCGGAGCAGCGACGCGACGACGCGCACGGGAGGGCCGTTGCCGCTTCGCGCTGGGCCACGTGCGAAGAACCGCCGCCAATATCGAAACGCCTTGGGCATCAAAGCCCTCCTGCGCGTTCCTGGTCGCAGGCACTCCCAATCACGCTTTCGCCTGAGCGAATGCCGGTGGCGCGACGTTTCGTTCGTGGCAGAAGTATCATCGCCTCAACGATCGATCAGATGACGCATCTCGATGGAAACGCTTTGCTACTGCTGTGACAAGCCTGCCGTCGGTCAAGGTGATCACGTTCCGCCGCGCGCTCTATTTACATCAGGCACTTTTGCCTTTAAAGCGCCGATCATTGTTCCTTCGTGCATCGAGCACAATGAGAACAAATCGATGGCGGACGAGTATCTGAAGCTTGTCCTGACGTCATCAGCAGCAGCTGTGCCCGACGACGTCAGAGGCGGCACAGTGAGGTCCGTCCTAAGGCACGTGAAGAACCCGCACACTTCCCTTGATCGCTTTGGCATGGAGCGAACCGAAGAAGGCATTCGGATTGGAGCTGCCGCCCCACTCGATTCGGAGCTCCTCGACGATGCTTTGGGCAAGGTGGCACGTGGCATCTACTACCACCATCACCGCGGGCTGAAAAAGCTCATTGGGAAGGTCGTCGTCTTACCGATCTTCCTTGGCATCGAACCAGATGCGCCCGCCGATGTCCGCGCCCAGCTTGAGAGCCTTGCGGACTCGACGGCAGAGAATCTGAAAATTATTCCCGTCCAGGGCGAGCATCAGGACGTTTTTGGTTACCAAGTGATTGACTGCTCCGAGTTCGTGACCGTCAACATGGTCTTCTACGGGACGAAGATTGCATCGGTGATCCAGCCGCGCCTCGGTTGACTTCAAAGTGCGCTCAATGGTCATCTGACAGGAAGGTGGTAGGAGCGTCCCATGTTGTCGGTCGCCGGCAGCAGATCAGAGACGAACGTGTTGCCTCCACCGTTAGGGTTTGGCGACGACGACGCACGCCAATCCAAGTCGGGGTTTCGAGGCGTTTACGTGCGTACACAGAGGACATGATTTCGATGGTCAGACTTCGGCGCCTACACGATTGGAGTTCACGTCGACGTCGATCAAGTTTGCAGGCGTTATGCGCTCCACCAAGTGAAGATGGGCCATCTCCGCATGTCCGCTTTGGGTCGGAAGCGGACACCAGGCAGGTGGGTCGCGTTGGTTCGGTGTTTGACGGGACTTGATCAGCGCGCGCGTCCCTGGGCGTCTCCCAAGACAATTCGGGTGGCCGACTTTGTCAAAACGGTAGCCCATCGACTGCATTTCGTTGGCAATCAGAACGCCGCAAAACCCAACGGTCGCAATTCGGCTTGACGCCTCAACTTCCTGCGGGCGGCGCGCGCGGACGTACAGGTAGCGCGGGCTGTCCAAGCCGATTGTCCTCCACTAGCCGCGCACGGCCGCGTAGTCATCGTCGCAGATTGTTCTGGTGCGGCCCTCGAGATGCAGCGAGTAGCCGGTACGCGTAAATGCACTCCATAAGTCGCTGGCACGGATGCGCAGATATCATCGAACTGGAGGTCGACAAGCTTGGTCCCACCCGTGTCGTTTAACTTAGATGGAGGCTGTGCCCTTGAAACTACTAGACGTTTTCACGGCTCACTATAGCGCTGTCGATGCGATCAACAGCCTGCGTTGTTTCTATTGCACCAGCTGGGATGGAATCGACCGCTCCGACGAGGTAGGTGCCATCTACCAATACATCACCGGCAAGGGCGTCGGTCTTGACTACCTGAACACTCATGTGGCCTCGAAAGTGGGCTCGCCCCTCTTCGACGTGAAGTTTGCAGGTGTTTTTTGTCACAAGAAGCCGATCATCTATAGAACTGCAGCAGCAATGAAGGCCAACCCGTCAAGACCACTGAGGTGCGAGCTTGGCGACCTTCTAGTTTCATTCCTACTCCTCGATAGCGAGGATCAGCTGCACTACTATGCAAGTTCACTGTTCCAAGCGAAGGTCAAGGACAGGATTGACAACAAGACTCAGCAGCACCTCTATGACGATGATCCTTCGTTCGAATTGCCGAAGAACCTAGGCGGCGCTGAAAGGGAGTTTCCAAAGCCGACGGCAGAAAGATCGAGAGCACTGCGCTATTTACTGATGGGTAAGCATCGAGACAGCTGTCATATCGACGCTCGCTGCAGCCCTTGGGCGCCCACACAGTCGACTGCTTGGGGTGACTTCATGCACTTTCTGGTGCAAGGCATTGACGGCCTCCAGGCCATACCGCGGAGCACAGGATCCGAGTGGGACCTAATCAACCACGATGTGCTGACAATGGCGAGCAAGGTGCCCCCCAAGAAACCACGACGAGGCTCCGACGCCGCCGTGCAGCTTGCTACGGGGTCCTTCAACAATTTCAAAGTTCGCGATCACTGGTATGAGTCTTCGGAGGCTGAAGGCATTCCGACCATCATGGTCATTGCCGCGGCCAAGGAGCGTTGGCCACTGCAAACCTGATAGACCTCGCACACTCGGGCCGGTCACTACAGGCAAGTGGATACGGGACCGGTAGCGATGTCCGCTATCGGCCAGAAGCGGACGTGGCAAGGCTAATGGGTTGTCCGTGGTTAGGTCGCCGGCATAACGCAAACCCTCGCCTATATTCTGGGCTCCACCTACTCGCTGTCGCCGGACGCTTCAGCTTGCACCCACCAGGTCTCCAGTGTCTTGGCGTCAGCGCGCTCGGACTCCTCGTGGCGCTTCGAGCTCTTCCACTCCTGGTCCCACCAGTAGCACTGGGTGTGCGAATAGCGACCGACCAGCTCCTGGCGGTGCGTGGCGCCGCTCCAGACATCCTTCTCACCGCTGATGACCCATAGGGCTTCGAGCCCCTCGCGTTGCAGCATCTCGAAGAAAGCGGCGCGATCCACCAGGGCCGCCGCAGGACCCGGCTGTTCCACGGACGGGTCGAAGAACGCCATGTGCCCGGCTTGGTCCACGAAGCAAGGACGTCGGCCGCTCACCATCCGCAAGCCAAGGGTCTGGGCGAGCCAGGGGGCCGGTAGCTCCAATCCGACCGTGCGATCAATTGATTGGTCAAAGCCACTGGCTTCGCATCGGTACTCGACCGTCGTGGGCTTGGCCGACGCCGGACCGGCGTGACGCGGACCGCGGCTGGACCACGAGGCTTCGTCGGCCAGGTCGGGATGCCAAGGGAACTCGCCGAGGTAGATGTCGTGCCCTAGGTGGAGGCGCTCGAAGCTGTCCACATCGACCATGGTCTTCCGCGTGAAGGCCCTCTGGAGCTCGGCAAAATCGTTCTTGGGCACGACGACGCAGCGCACGCGGTACCACGTTCGCCTTTGCGATTCGCGCTCGCCGCGGACCAGCCCCTTGCCCGAGCGCTCGGCGAACAACGACAGCACGAGCCACTTCTTTCCGGAGTTCGGCTCCGTGACGTCGATCAGGTGCGACCCCGTCAGCACGTCCTGCGGTGAGTCCAGCCATCCCAGACGTGCTGGGAGCGAAGCCGCGCGCAGCTGCGAAGTGACCGGGCTCCACCAGGTCGAAGGCCACTGGCGCCAATCGTCGTAGTGCGTGCGAGTGAGAAGCAACGATGGATCGATGTCGCGGACATCCACCTGGCGCGCCCGCTCATACAATACGGGGAGGACTTGGTTTCGGCCGCGGAATGGACCGATGAACGCGAGGTTGTCGGCCATCCGCGCCAACAGCTCTCGAAACGCGATCCATTGATACTTTTTCCCGAACCGCTCGATCCGGTGTTCCCGGCGACCATACTCAACGAAGGTTCGCTCGAAGTCGGCGAACAGCTCCGAGGTCCAACCAAGGTCGTGAGCGCGCTTGCACACCCAGCGACGTGCCCAGCTGGTATCGAAGGTCGCCAGCTGGCCGTCCATCCACCTATTCCCCCGCCCGAAACGCACGAAGGACAGTCCCTGGACCCGAAAGGCTTCCCATGCCACCCCATGGAGCGTCGAGCGAAACGCCTGCAGGGCGGCCTTCCATGCATCCATCTCGGGGCTCTTCTGGTACGCACCCTGCCCTTGGACCGCATCAGCGGCCGCCAGAACCGCATCAAAGGCCGCGCGCTGTGCGGCCGTGGCATCCCGGAGAAATCTAGCTTCCCACGCGCCGTACTGGTCTGCGGCGGTCGGCAGCCGCGGAGCCCTGATGGGGGCGGGGCTCCAGTCGTCGACCCGGCGGTCCATGATGTACCGCGCGAAGTCACCATCGTTGATCGTCGAACTCACGATGCTGTCGCTGAACGGACCGTGCTTGCCCTCCTCCACGTAGGTCTCAATGAGCTCGTCGGGCACGAATTCGATGGGCCATGCACTCGTGTACGGCGGGCGGCGGGCGTCGAGCTCGAGGCCCGGCGGAAGCATCGATCGGCTCGCCGCATACTCCAGAATGCCCAAGGCATGGTCGCGTGCAAGGATGTCTTCCAGGACGGGTGAGCGCGCGAAAACCAGTCGATCCACCGTTCCTGCCAGATCCGCCAGATGCTTGCCCCGGCCTTGCAGGGCCGCGCCATAACAAGCTGCAAGCAGGCGCTCGATCACATAGGGATCGTCGACGTCCCGGAAACGGGTGAGCAGCTCGGCCGCGAGGTCCAGACGATCTGCGAGCAGCGCCGCCAGGCCCTTCGTCGCCCGATCGCGCACCGTCCGGTGCGGCGTCGTGAGAAACCATGTGAGCAGCGTCGCCGCGAGCTCGGCGCGCTCAGGCTCGATGCGGTGTTCTGCAGCCGTCAGCGCCCAAGAGATCAAGGTCTTTATTTCGCCCTCGAAGCCGCGAGCAGCGAGCGAGACAGACCACGTGGAATCGCGCTGCGGAAGGGTCTGCGCACGTAACTTTTGATCGACGAACCGCGCATTGTAGGCGTTGTCGGGCTCGGTGCCGATCGAGAGGAGGATGTCGTCGACGACCTCGTCGGACCAGTGTTGAACCAGCAGCTCGTAAGTCCGGTCGGAGAAGACCGTCTGGACTCGCCACAAGAGGCTGTCGCGAAACCCAGCGACGACCGTAGAGTCATACCGTGGCGCCAGTTCGATCAGCTCGACGCCCGTGCGCTCCGGGAGCAGAACGGAAAGCGCCTCGACGACACCGGCGCGCAGGTAGTTCTCGTCGCCGAACGCCATCGCCCCCAACGGCATCTCCGGGGCAAAGGATGCGAGTGGATCGGAGTTATCGAGCCAGCGGTCGAGGGCGCGCTCGGCGATCGCGTAATCGCTATAGCGCTCAAAGGTGAACCGGACGTGCTCGACCGATCGTCCCGCGTCGTCGTCGACGGGCTCGACGGAAAGCAGTCCTTCCAAGGCCAGTTGGGACAGCAGGCTGTCGGCAAGGCGTCCGCCAGAGGGGCGTACGTCCTCCAACACCCGATAGGCCACGGCCTTGTCCACGTAGCTGACGCCGGTCTCAACGAGCACATCGACGAAGGCGGCGATCGCCCTCGGGATGAGCTCGGCGTGGGGGTCGAGCCCCAAGCGCCGGTTGATCAGAGTTGCCACGGCGTCGAAATAGAACTTGAAGATCGCCGTGACCCCGCGCAAGCCACGGGGGAAGACCCGCACGCCCTGCTTTTCCAGCAGGTCACAACAGGTCTTGAGGAAAAGTGGATTGTTGAATTCGGGCAGAAGGCTGGGCACACCCGGTCGAACGATCCCGCGCGCATCGAGATACGCTTGGGCGGCCGCACCGGACGGGTCGTCGCCAAAGCCTAGGTGGTCGATCACGTGGAGGGTCGAGCCGATCAGTTGCTCGGGCACCACGTGCGGGACGTACGTCGTCCGACATGAGACGACGATGGCGACGTGCGGAAATGCTTGGGCAGCAGCCAAGAATGCGGGGAGGCGCTCGTACCAGAAATGGATGCCATGGCGCTCGTTCAATGCGTCGATGCAGATGAGCGCGCGCACGCCCCGCGTTTGGGCGTCCGTGTCGAGCGCCCCGAGAAAGTGAGAGACCTCTTCCGTCGGCGGGCGATGGAGCTGACGCAGGATCTGATGCCACGGTTCGGCATCGACGAGCTGGTGTGAGGGGATCAGCAGCGCGGGGAGGCCACGCCCCACCTGATGCTGGACGACGTCTGCAAGCAGATGCGACTTCCCGCTTCCAGCGTGCCCAGTCAGCAAGACGGCCCGCTGGTTGGCAAGCCCCCAGCGACGGCCAGTTAGCGCATCCACGACCTCCTCGAGAGCGTCGAGCAGCGTGCGCAGTTGGTGGATGGCGGCTGACCGGGGATCGCCGCGAGCAGGTCCGCTCGAAGGCGGAAGCTTCAGGCTGTACACCCATCGGACTGCGGCGCGTGCCGATTCCACACAGCTTTCGGCGGCAGCACGCCATTGCCCGATGGGGAACGGTTCGTCTGCACCTGTCGGCTGGATCCGAAACGCGTCGACAGCGCGGTCGATCGCGCCCTGCAGCCGTTCCACGTGGCCCGCGTCGTCGGCGCATCCCAGGCGTTGGATCTCGCGGATGGAGGATGTCCCCGCATCACCGATGCGGACGAGCCAGCGGTCGACCTCTTCCTGCAATGACGGGTCCCTCGCCAAGGAGAGGAAGTCCCGGCGAATCGGCAGTTCGATATTCGTCTCGGGTGTGTAGCGCGATCCCAGCGTCGCGCGCGCCGCGTTGAAGCTTGTCCTGAAAAACGCGTCTGAGAACCCGGCCTCATCGAACCAGTACAAGACCCGCCCGGCCATCCGGTCCGGGTCGGAGGTCAGCTGTGAGATCAGCTGGCTCTGCCCCCAAAGGTCGATCGTCAGTGTCCGCCCGTCGGCGCGTGTACCGTCCATCCAGCGCGCACGCCAGTCGTCCCACTTTTGACGCGCACTCTTCGCACGCTTGGATCGGGCGTCGGGCAGATCGAACGGTATGCAGACGGTGTAGTGCGTCAGTCGAGGATGCGCTCGGAGCGCGGTTTCGATCGAGTCATCCAGCTGGGTGGCCAGACTGTCGCTCCAGGCGAAGACGTACTTGGCTTGCCACCCATGCTCAGACCCGTCTGCATAACGCCGCAGGCACTCCACCCCGCCGTCGCCGCCGCGCCCCTTACGGACGAACGCCGACTCCCTCGGTGCGGGCTGCACTGCGGCCAGCTGGCAGCAGACCTCTTCGAATGCAGTGTGCTGCGACCCATCCAAGGGTCGGATATGGGTGAAGCGAATAGCAGGGAGCCCCACACAAACCTCGATCGCGCGAAAAGGTTGCCCTGCCACTAGCGTACCCGTTTGTTTCGCACGCCGGGGGACGTCTGCTTTGGGTCGGAAGCAGACGTCGGTTAGGCCTCGCGCCACTTGTGGACGCAGTGATCTCGCTCTCGCTGAGGGAAGCGTCCCGAGCACTTCTTATAGACTCAATGTTTCCCCATCGACTAAGGGAACACGTCCAATGGCTCAACGGCCTATAGAAAACCGGCGACTGCCTCCTGGGCCTGGATTTTCCGCCAAGCACCCGCTTTTTCCAGCGGTGGCGCGGATCGATAAGACTCTCGGAAAGACGGGTCAGTTTATTCTCGTCAATGAACTTGCCGTCCGAGAGTTGACGGTACTAGCACAGAATTCCGGCGCCGGCACTGAGGCGCATATGAAGTCGGTTGCTTCACGGCACGGCATCAATGTTTCGCTTAGCGAGTTCAGCGAGGTGTCGGCAGAGCTTCCGCGGTGGTACGCCGTGCTGGTGTTCACAGCCGTCGACAGAATTATTCGCCAGTTGATAAAGGAAATTCGTAAGTACAAGCAGCCTCCCTCATGGGCTACCCATGGCATCAAACGGCCCCTTGGCGCGCTCGAACAATTGGCTGCTAATCAACCCTCGGGGGAAAAGCGACTAGATACGTACGTTGAATTTGAGGTTCTTCAGTATTACCGCTTGCTCAGGAATGAGATCGTCCACCCTCCCCGCAGCAGCAATCGTCCCGCCGTCGCGGCTTACGATGCATTTACCGAGACCACGCGGGCTTACCTAAAGACAAGCTACCAAACTCGTGGCGCTCCAAATTCCCCAGACGCAGTTGCATTTGACGACTTCTTTCTTCATGCGCGTGCGGCGCGTGAATTTGCGATGGTTATTAGCGACGCTTATCAGCTCACAGTCGAGGAGATTCTAAACATCGACGGGAAAAGCGAAGCGCTGGTGCGAAAGGCAAGGAACGCAGGCGGTGGACGGGAGCATAACTTCCGAAACTTCTTTTACGACCACTACTTCAAGCGGTACCAGCGATGGAACGACGCGGCTGCGATTGCGCACGCCAACCGTTTTGCGGATCAAGCGCTCCGTGTACTGCGTTAGATGCGCGACCGCAGTAGTACGTGCGTAGGCTATTCGACCCCACGCGCGCTGCGCGGAGTCCGCTGTCGGTCAGAAGCGGACATTGAATCAGGTCCGTCACTATCGCTTCGCAAGCGCTCGGGAATCATTGTCAGGTGGACTTCGCCTACCGTATCGCGAGTTTTCTTCGAACCATCGCAAGCGCTTGTCTTCAGGAGAATGCTCAATGAAGGCACGTTGCGGCTTGAATCCCAGGTCGGCATAGCCGATGGAAGTAAAGCCCCCGAATTCCCGATCGAATTCATTCTGGGCTGCACTAGCCATGGCCGCTGCGCAGCGGCGATCGTGTCGGACCCAGCGCCCTGCTAACTCATCAGTGCTGTGCGCAACCGGTCTTGGAGGGTGAGCGCGTCCGGACGGCCCGCGGACGCCAAGGCCGCAGCAATGTCGAGCAGCGCGGCGCGTGCGTCAATGCGTTTTCGCAAGGCAGCCACATCGTTCTGCAAGATCGTGAGTATCAGGTCGACGAGCGCGTCGCCGCTGCCGCTGCGGTGAAACCCAATGGCGGCATTCGGGGCTTCAAGTGCGGCTTTGATCCACAGCAGGCCGTCAGATCGGAGCGGGGCACCGAAGGGCGACGCCAGAAAGTGGCACAAGCCCGCCAGATTGTCTTCGCGCTTGAGGTGGGTCTTCGCCCAGGTCGCGAGCGTCCCCCGCATCCGTAGCGCCGCCTCCGCCGGGAGCTTGTCGAGAACCCATTCGTAGCCGAACCCGAGAATCGCTCGTCGCATCTGGTCGCCGTAGAACCACAGGCGAGGCTCGTTCCAATTGGCAGCGAGTGCGTAGTCCGCCAGTGCCTGCCTGAGCGCTTCGAAGCGCTGCGGGTCCGCCCCTTTGGACAATCCCAGAAATAGCGCACGGACAAAATGTTGGACGGTGAAATGGCCGGCCGGCCCGAGTTCCAATACTTGCTGCCAAACACGCGGGTCGCCGCTCGGTTCGCTGAGCGAAAGGGCCGCGAGCCTTTCGACGACGTTGTACGCAAACTGACCGGACATGTGGATCTCGCCATCATCATCGGCGCGCTCGCGCGCGTGTTCGACTTCCAGCGCCCAAAACCGGGAGACCAAGGCCAGGTCCACCGCGTGGTTCCCGGAACCGGGTCCTCGCAACAACCAGTCGAACAGGTCATCCAGTGCTTGCGTATCCAAGCTGCCTCCGGTCAGATGATCCGGGGGCCTTCGGGACGAATCGGCCAGGTGCGCTCGCAGCTGGCGGCGATAGATGAGCCGTGCGCACCCGGCGTCGACGCGCGCGAGATCAAGCGCCTCGGGCGTGCTAGGCACGCTCAGGGATACGTCGCGTAGCCGCCGCCACCAATGCGCCCACACCCGCTCGACGGCGGCGACGTCCCCGTAGCGAGGCGCCAGCATGCTCAGCGCGGACCAAAGCACCCCGACATGCAATAGGCGCCACCAACGATCTCCAAGCGCGTCTCGATAGCGAAATGCCGTGGCTACGGTGCTTTGTGACGCTAGACGATCACCGCTGGTCAGCAGCCGGACCACGCGCTGGTTGGATTCAGGGGTCGCCTCCAAAGCCCACTGCCGCGTCAACGCCAAGGCGACAAAATCGAGTCCCGTGTGGGTGGTTGGGAATCGTCCGCTACGCAGTTCCTCGGCGGTGCTGGATAACGACGCGAGCGCAGCGTCGAAAATGGAAAACATCTTGCTCTGCGCCGACGCGTTGCGCGCCAACCACTTGGGTGCGAGCACCATGACAGTGGCTGCGATGGCGCGTTCAAAGCGCCGTTGCACCCACGGTTCTTCGTGCGGCGGCATTGCCAGCAACTCACACAGGGCGGTGGCCTGCTGGTCACTGATAGGTTGGCCAGTATCGAGCAATTGTTGACACTGGCCCGGCACCGTGAGCTGCATGCGTGCCGGTGCATGGGTTTGCTCCCACGCCTGCACTTGTTGCGCGAGCTCTACGGGAAGCACGAACACAAGTTCGCCCTGGTCATTCCGGCGGTAATTCGCCGTGTCTAGGCGCGCGGCGGTGAAGCTTTGCTCCAAGGAGGCTTTCACGTCCTCGGGGACGGTCCACTCGGTCGTCCATCCGAGGACAACGTCGGCCAAGGCTGGATGAGAAAGGATCAGCCCGATTGCAACCTCGACCAATTCGACGCAACGATGTGGCGCCAGTACCCAATGTTTCGCAAGCTCGAACAGCTGATCGCCGGACGAGACGAAATTGCCTGCGAAGTTGTGCTCGACATGCTCCACCCGAAAGCTATCCCAGGCATAGAGCTCGGGCTTCGCCAATAGGGGCGACAACGGGCCGGTGAACAGCGCCGGGCGATGCTTACCCACATTGATGAGAACACCGAGGATCGCCATGGATTGCGATTCGGACAGCAACTGGCTGACCCGAGAAGACACGTCCAGGCCCTCGTTCATCCGGGTCACCAGCCAGCGTTCGAGGCTATCGAGGGCGCAATGCAGGTTTCCCGTTGGCGCGGAGATGGTCTGCGACCAGGCCAGTACGTGCGCGTCCCCGACGAAGGTGTGGTCCGTCCCCCCCACCGGTAGGGCGACACTGGAACCACATGCGCCTTCGGTCCAGCGGTCGGTGCAAAACGCAGCCAGTTGCACCAGCGCGGCGGTGGCCTGATCAGGAGCGATCTGGAGGAAGGGCCAGAACGGACTTTTCCAGAAGATTGTGGGGAACGAATCCACTGGATAGTCCAAGCCCAAACGTTCACGGTACGGATGGCGACCGGCATCGAACTCGCGTTCGGGTTTGTCCTCTACGATGAGTGCCAGCAAAACTTCGGCGGCGATGCCCGGGGCGACGCGCATCAGCGGCTCCAGCGCACCATTCTTGAAGCAGGCCTTGCGAAAGTCCCGATCGACGGGGTGGGAGGCGCCGATCGGCCAGGGCGGCAGCTTCTGCCGCACCGGGGCGCCGACCATTCCCATTTTGCGGGCGGTTTCGTGACGTGCACGAAGCGCGGGATCGGCCGCTAAACGCTGTTCGTGCTGAGCCAGACGCTGCGCGCGAATCTTTTCGATCCGAGAGGTCGTCTCGCCATCGATCGGCTTGCGCCCGCTCAATTCCAACGCCAACGCGCATACCGCTTCAGGCCGATCAGGTGCTCCCGCAAGCGCCGCGGCATAAAAGTCCGGTTCTAGGTCGATCAGCATGTCGCCCACTCCCTTGTGGACCTGGATCGTCCGCGCCACCGCCAATGCCAGGTCGGCCAGTTCCTGTCGGAAGGGGGTCGGTTGCTTTTCGCCCACAGTGGTCGGTGTTTGCGTCAGCCAGCTGTGCGTGAATCGGGCAAGCGGGGAAGACAGCATTGCCCCGAGCTTGTCGTGCTGCGCCAGGACGAACTGCAGCATGGGTACCCAGCGCCCAATCACGATGGCGCGGCGGTGTGTCTCGGCGTAGAGCTCGAACCAGCCGGTCGACGGCTGGATGGCTTGCGCGGGCACGGTGGCGATGTGGAGAAATCGCGTGAGCAGCTTGTCGAACCGTTTAGCGTGGTCGTCGAGCAGCCAGTCCGCTCGCTCCGTCAAAAATCGGTGGGCTTCGGGATCCAGGCAGATGGCATCGAACAAGATGCCTTGCACCAGTCCTGCGTGGGGACTGTTGAGACCGAACGCCTCGTCCCACGCGGTTCCGCTACCGGCGCAGCGGCGAAGTAGGTGCTGCCCGAGTAGCCGCAGCGCATTGGTCCACAAGGGATTGGCTGCGAGCGGCGCCCACGCCTGCGGGTCGTTCGACAGTTCCTTGAGGCGTTGGAAACGCGCCCAATCCGCGGCCAAGTCGTGTTCGAATCGCAGGTGATTGGTGGCCAAATCGACCCGCAAGGGCAGGGTTGTCTGGCTCGTTTGAAACGCTTGCAGCTGTCCCGCATCGAGGGTCGAGATCGGGAAACTGAGTTCCGAGTCCGCTTCCCGTACTCCCAGCCGCATGAGCAGCGCTTGCGCTGCGAGATCGTGTTGCGTCCAAAACCGCCACAGCGCGTCCACGACGTCGATGTGGGACGCAAACGATGCTGTGGGCGTGGCCAGTCCCGCCCCCGCGCCTAGCACCCAAGCCAGCGCCTTGAGGCTGGTCAGTGCCGAGATTGTGGATTCGTGGCTCGTAAGCCACTGCAAGGTGGGCGAGGCCGCTACTGCTTCTTTTACGTCCAGGGCCGACAAAGGACCCACTTCGACCAAGCGAGTGGCATGTTTGGAAAAGGCCGTCGTCAGTAACGGCAATCCGCGCGGCTGCGTGGTCACCACTACGCGCCAAGGCACGACTCGATCCGGGGTGTCACCCACCGCAGTGCTCGACAGCGACTTGACCAAAGCCGCGAGGGCTGCGGCATCCAGGTGCTCGGCGGCGTCCAACACCAGCACATTCTCGCGCGCGTTGGTGGCGCGCAACAGTTCACGCAGCTCATGCCGCAGGCCGACCGCGCCGCGCTTTACGGCGGACGCGACGATGGCCGCGGCCTCCGGTCCCAACCAAAGATGCGCGGCGGTCGACCATTGCGCATCGAGCACGCTCTTGACCAGCGCCGACTTGCCGCTGCCCGACTCGCCGATGACGATGGACACCGCGTCGGCACGCAGGCCCTCGATCAGCTTGATCGCTTCGTCCGCGCGCGCCAGGCGATGACCATTCGGTAGCGCGGTGGCGATGCTCGCGGATTGATCGGCCGAATACCGTGACAGGACTTCCCAGTCCGATCGATAGTCCGGGTGATCACGCAGGGCAAAGGCGACGCGCAGCTGCTCCCACGCGTCGAGCACGGGAATGGTCCCGTGTTCGAGCCGCGCTTTCTTCGCCATGGACAGTAAGCGCTCCCAAAGCTCTTCGGCCTCGGACAGATCGCCGGATACCAACAGCTGACGGCACTGACCAATCGCCTCGTTCTCGCGCAGGGCATCGACCGCGTGCAGCTCGAGCGGCAACACGTCTAGGCGTTGGATCAGCTTGCGCGTCTCCTCATCCGACGCCTGCCCGCTGGGGGCCTTCGCTTGTACGCTGTCGAACAGTTGCGACTGCCTGGCGTTTTCGCGAATGCGGGCCAAGCCTAAAGCCGCATCCGGTCCCGCGCAGGCATGCTTGACCTCGCGCCACGTCGCCTCGAATTCCGTATGCCGAGCGGCCGTGACCAGCGCCAGGTGGTCATTGGACGTTGAGAGTGGATGGTCGGGATGGTGCCACTGGGCCCACGCGGACAGAACAAAGCTGGTGGGAAGCGCCGTCCCCGATACCTGGATGTTGCCCTTGCACGACAGCGCCAGCTTACGCACCGAGCCATCGTTTTGGAGACTGGTGATTAGCAGGTCATCGATCTTCCAGCCCAACGCGGCGACCTGCGCCTGAAGCGTCGAGCCTCGACCGCCAATGGCCGGCACCGGTTCGCCCATCAGCATCTTCATCAGCAGCCAGGCGCCAACGCGATCTTCGAAGTCGAACCCCGCTCCGCTGGTAACGCGGAGCGGGGGAGGGGAACGATCCGGATAGGGCTCGCTGGACATAGGCGTTCATTCTAGGGTCGCCACGGTGTCCAACGTAGTTCGTCGGGCCGGATCGGGCGGCCTACCAGCCCGTCGGTTTCGCAAAAGGCCGCAATGGCGGAGGCCGGGACATCGGAGCGGATGTCCACGCATTCGAGGCCCGAGGCCATGCGATAGCGGGAGCAGTCCAAGCGCGCAGAAATGAGACTGGTGGTGAGCGCGTGCTGGGCGATCAACCGCTGGGTGTCGCCCGAACACAGCCGCCAGGGGATGTCCAGCGCGAACAAGTAGCCGGTCGTGGGGACCACGGCGACGTCAGCGTCTAGATGCCTGGCCACCGCCCGCAACCATTCGCCGCCCGCCGCCGAGAAGGCCGGGATTGTCCCCACGGTGTCGTCGTCGTGCACCTCCAGGGCAGCACTCAGAGCCGAGAAGGTGTACACCGCGCCCGCCCGCACGTCCGGGCGAGCCTGGGCGATTGCACTCTCGAGCGCCTGCGCATGGAAGACCCCTCCGAAGCGCTCCCGCGCCGCCTGCACCAGGGCGGCTTCATCCCACGCGACGAAGCCACGTGTGGCGACGGTTTCCAGAGACGTCAACCGCGTGCCGTGGAACACGCGAATGCCGGCGAAGTGAACCCGCAGCGCAGCACGCACACTCTCAACGAGATCGCACGCGCGGCCTGTAGCGCGAGAGTTCTCTTCGAGCCAGTCGATCCAGCTTGGCTCGACCTCATCAGAGAAGCGCGCCAGAACCTCCGCCGGCACGTGGGCTTCGACCACTTGGTACACCATCGGCGACCACGCTCGCCACGCGTCGCGGTCGAAGAAGGGCAAAGAATCAGGCAGGTCTTCAGCCAAGGCGATAGTCCGTCGGCCATTTCCGATGGCCGGTAAGCTCTTCAAAGCGCGGATCTTCGAACGCAATCACGTCAATCACTTCGGACGGTTCCAAGTCGCGCGGCACGTTCAAATCGAACGACGGTGACGGCTCGGGGTGCGCGATCTGCGCACGTACCGCGTTTGACAACAACTCGGCCGCACGGCATCCGTACAAGTCGTCAACAGGCAGGGGAACGGCACATTTGACGATCGCCGGCTGGCCCAGGTCACTGAGCACGCCCGCGACGGCCGCGTCGTCTTCGAAGCCGGCGTACAGCGCTTCGCCGCCCCAGGAGCGAAAGAGACGGTAAACCGCCGAAGCGTCGCGCAGGCTCGAGCGGTTAGGGCACAGCCACACCCTATCGGTTCGATGGCCGTGGCGATTGGCCAGGTGCGCCTGGACCATGGGGCTGTCCAGGAAAAACCGGTACTGCGCCGGTGTCATGAGCCCAGCCTGTACCAGTGCTTCGAGTCGCGCCTGTACCAGGTCCGGCGACAGCGCACGCAATCCGTCGGTGCGAATCTTGAGCGCTTCCGAGGGTGTCAGGCGCGTGCAGTGATAGCCCACCAGTCGATGACCGCGCAGCAGTGCCTCGGTGCGCTCGACCAGGACGCCGTACGCCGGTCGGCACGCGTTCGCGGGCGGATCGATGCGCACCCGAAAGTCATTCCGGCCGAGACGATCGATACGCTGACGCTCGTGGTGGTAGGCCACCAGCGCGTCGCGCCCATCCTCGACTACACGACGCACGTCTTCCGGCCACGATTCCGGCAATTCGAGTTCGAAGTCTACGCGGTACAACGCCCCATACCCTCGCCGAAAAACGCTTTACCAGATTATCTCCGGAATCCCCTTCGAAGGTGCGCGCTACGACGCGGTTGATCCGTGCGCGCGTTGCGCAGACAACACCTACGGGGCGTGCATGGCAGGAAGCCTGCCACTAGACCGTTGCTTTTCACCCGGTCATCCGTTCAAGCAAATCTGGTCTCTTCGTTCTCCAACTCGTCTTCATAGCGGATCAGCAGCTCTTGAAGTACATAGGCGGAGCCGACGGCATTCATATACCGGCCGGTGATGGGAAAGCCCCTGAAAAGATGCAATGGGTCAGCAACCATTGTTCCCTTGACGATGGAACCCGCAAACGCATGCGTCTCCTGTGCAACGAAAAGTGCCAATTGCGCCGTGGCGTAGTTCAGCGCACCAAGGGATAAGAAGTGCACTTCCTCCTTATCCGTCAGTGACGGCGCAAACGCACTCATGAGCGAGGACTGGCGTCCACCGTGCGTGCTCTCGGAGAACATCTTCTTAGCTTGACGGTGCCTATCGACGAGCGACCTAGACCGTTCTACCTCGGTGCCACAGGCCAAAAGGTACTGATGCACTTTGTCGTACACCTTTCCATACCCAATGTGTCTGTTCCAGAACTCGTTCGTGTCAGGGGTCGCGGCGAAGGCATTGCATGTTTCATCGCTCAGTGCCAGCGCCATGGCGATTTCGATGTCCTCGATGAACGTGCGCGCTAAAACCCGCGCGGTCATATCCTGACCGATGGCGAGCAGGTCGCGTATCGAGATGACATCGCGTTTGAGCTTAGAAACGGTCACCGCGAAACTTACAAGGCTGCCGCTAAGCGGAAACTCGTACAGAAAGCGCTCGAACTGCACGAAAAATTGAATGCTCTCGTCCAGCAGGACGAACCAAGGCTGCAGATGCGCATCAATGCGTTGGGCTAAGCGTTCGCGTGTGGCCTGGAGCTCCGCTGCGACATTTATGCGCCCGCAGTCCGCCGGCGCTATGGCGGCAAGCTGCAATCGGCTCGCCTGTTCGACCAGACCTTGCACAACAGATGACTCGATTCTCATTGCGATGGGCCCCTATCCCGCTCGCCGAATGGGAATAACGTTCTTCGACTCTTCTCGCAGTTGATCAAGATAGTCGGCCCACGCCTGCATCATCTTCTTACGCTCCACCAAATGTGCAGTCCGGTTGTACGCGCGCCCTAGCGGATCTCGTACTGCATGCGCCAGCTGATGCTCGATAAAGTCCGGCCGGAAGCCCAACACTTCGTCCATGACTGTCCGCGCCATCGCCCGGAAGCCATGTCCCGTGATGACGTCACCGCTGAAGCCCAAGTATCGCAACGCAGCATTGATGGTGTTCTCGCTCATCGGCCGCTTCGCACTTCTGACACCCGGAAAAACGAACTCGCTGCGACGGGTTATAGGCAGCAACTCTTCCAGGATCTCTTTCGCCTGAGACGAAAGAGGAACGATGTGCGGCGTTCCGGTCTTGCTGGCAATGAAGCGCCACTCCGACGCGCGGAGATCAATATCGGCCCATCGCGCCTTTCGCAGTTCCCCTGGGCGCACGAAGAGCATCGGCGCCAACTTCAAAGCCGCCAAGGTCACGGGAGACCCGCGGTAGGCGTACATGGCTCGGAGCAGGTCACCGATCTTTGCAGGGTCGGTCACGCTAGCGAAGTGCTTGGTCTGTGGCTGCTCCAGCGCCCCCGCTAGGTCGCCTGCCGGGTTGGCCTGCGCTCGCCCCGTAGCTATGGCATACCGGAACACACGCCCGGCAAACGATCGAGCCCGATGGGCCGTCTCGACTACGCCCCGCTTCTCCAGCTTCCGCAACGACGCCAGTAAAAGCGGCGCGGTCACGTCGGTGATCGGCATTCCGCTGACCGCCGCCATGTCCTTCTCAATCAGCCGGCGCTCGCGCTTTACCGAACCGGAGCTCAACCCTTCCTTTGCGCGCTTGGCCAACAGTTCGGCCGCGATCGCGCCGAACGTCGTCGCCGCCTGCTCGATCTTCGCAGCCCGCTCGATCCTGGCCGCGTTCGCGGGACTGCCCCCACCCCTCACCAGGGCACGAAGGCGATCGCGCTCGACACGAGCCTCTGCCAAGCCCATGACCGGGTACTCCGCCATCGTGATGATGCTGGGCTTGCCCGCATGTCGATATCGATATCGCCAGACCTTCGCGCCACTGGGGCGCACCTCGATGCACAGGCCGTTGGTGTCTGCGATTCGGTAGGCACATTCGCGCGGCTTGAGTGTGCGCAATTTGGTGTCGGTGAGCATGTGTGAGTCAGCCGTTTGTGAGTCAGCGACCCCATGGCCGACCCTCTGACTCACAGCGTGACTCACTTTTATGCCGGATTCAATCGAACAACTCAGGACAGGCGCGCACAAAAAACCCCGCAATTTGCAGGGTTAATGGTCGCTACTTGGACTTGCTTGGATGACTTCGGACATCTATGTGGTGGGCCCACCAGGACTCGAACCTGGAACCAAAGGATTATGAGTCCTCTGCTCTAACCATTGAGCTACAGGCCCGTCGCGAGCGCATCTTACAGAAGCTGGTCGCGTCGTCTCCACGAAGGCCTGTGGGGTCGGGTCATTCGTCGCTTCAGTCCTCCGCAGTCGCCACCACAAACGCACCCGCCAACCGAACCATCGCCCACGTATCCCGCTCGCAGTACGCCAGCATCCCGGCGCGCAATCGCTGGCGCTCCCCTGGCGATGTCGCGGCATCGGAGGCCCGCAGATACGCTTTCTGCGCCTCGCTGCCATCGGCGACCTCGAGTGCGCTGTAATCCAGGTCCGGCGCGATGGTCGGCAGGACCGACTTGATCGACCAGGAGCCGCGCATGTCGCGGTGGTAGTAGTGCTTTCGATAGATCGGCAGCAGATCCACCAGCCGGTCGACGATCGCGTGCAGGCCTTCGGCGTGCTCGGGAAACAACACGGCCAGTTCGCGCAGGCGCGCGCCTTCGAAACCCTGGTTCCAGACGATCACCGGTCCATGACTCGGCACGGCATCCAGGAGGCGTTCGACGAATCCCTGCAAGGGCGAGGCGCCGGTGAGGTCGAGGAAGGCCGCGTGTCGCATCGCGCCATCGCGCGTCTGCGTGTGGCAGGAGAACTGGAACGGCAACTGTTGGAACGGCCGCGTGCCCAGCCAGCGCGGCACGACGAACACGATCGTTTCGAAATCCAGGTACGCGCGCGGGTAGTCGATGTCGGCCAACAGGCGTGGCAGATCGTCCGACACGAAGGTCTCGCCGGTGCGCGTCGCCGATGCGACGCGTCGATGCAGTGGATTCGGAAGTTCACTCTCCGGCACATCGCAAAGATCGAGATAGCCTGCACTCGCCAACCGGTCGGCCAACGCGCCGGCGCGCGGCAGCAAATGCACGGAGAACGCCGGGCCTTCCGGTTCCGACGCCCGACAATGCGAAAGGAATGGGCACTCGTACGGTGTGAAGCAGGCACCACTCGTCGCCAGCGCCGGCATCGGGCCCAGCGCGACCTGCTTCAGCGCTTCGACAATCCCGGGGATGCGAGGGATCAACGCCTCCACTTCGGCCGTGATGTCCACGAGTTTCAGCAAGCCGCGGTAATCGCCTTCGGTTTCGTACACGAATCGCGTGTCGACATGCCCGTGCAGGACACGGGTAACGTTACGGCCCGCGCCGCGCGCAACCCACGTCTGGATCGCGCAGTCCCAGACATGTTCGGTCTTGACCGACGTCGTCGACTTGACCTCGATCAGGGTGTCGCAGTCGCCGTGGCGCTGGAACGCATCCACGCGCACGCGAACCCGTTCGTGCGAGAAGGCGGGCTCGAACAACATCGGCGCCTGCGCATCGGGTTGCGCCAACAGGGCCGCGGTTTCCGCAAGCGCGTCGTCCACGTGCAGGTGATCGGCGGAGATCAGGTGGCCACCGCCGAGCAACGCGCGCGCCAAGTCGCCGAATCGCGTGCCTTCGTCGAGTCGGGCTTGCGCGGGAGTGCTCCATCGCGCGGCCTTGGGGTCGTGCAGCTCCAACCAAAGGCGCTTGTGGCATTGGCGGCCGGACTGCACGCGGGATTTCGACAGCCAGGGAAGGCTCATGCCGGCTGGATGAACCGTGACGCGCGGAACTCCCTCACCATCCGCGATGCGCTCGGTTCGCGCAGCATGGCTTCGAAGACTTCGTGCCAGGTGTAGCGGCGCCAGGGCGCGTCGGTTCGGCCCTTCAGGTTCTTGGAAACGATCACGAACGTCGTTTCATATCCCAGCAGGTCCTGCAGGATGAATTCCTGCAGTTGCGTCTGCGTCATGTCGAAGCCACCCAGCGGATTCCCCTCGCCCGCGCGGTAGGCGCCCACGCCGGACTCGAGCTTCGCTTCGATGCAGACAACCCTGTCGTCGCCCAGGTGCAGCACCAAGTCCGGCTTTGCGTTGAATGCCCATTTCAACATGCAGGCGCGCATCGCGAACCTGCGGCCGCCGGCCTGGCACCACGCATCGAACTGCGCGTCGCTCCAACGTGCAGGCATCTGGATGTGGTTCGCAGACGCGGCCTTCGACCCTAACCCGATGAAGAATTCGTTGAATGCCTTGCAGTCCGTCGGCAGCGCCACGTGCGGCGATTGCAGCATCGCCACGATGGCTTCGCGATAACGTTGGTTGCGCGCGTCCGCCTCCGTTTCGCGGCGACCCATTTCCGCCCATAGGTCGCGCGGGTGCGCGTACTCGAAGTAGGCGCGCGGCTCGCTACCGTCCACCGCCTCCACGCCGATCAAATCCAGAAATGCACGCAGGCGCTGCTCATCCAGGAGCAGGTGATACAACACGGCCGCGAAGTTGCGTTCCTCGCGGCAATAGTGGACGTAGTCCTCGGTGACGCCGAGGCGGTGTCGCAATTTCTGTTCGTTGCCCAATCGATTCCCCTGATCGTTGTTCATGCCATGCTTGAACGAGGCAGCCCTTTACACAACAACGGAAACTTGCGCATGGAAACCGCCAGGCCCGCCGAGGCCTTGAACTTTTTCTGGCACTGCCGCGTGGCCGTCAAGCTGATCGACGAACTGCAGGACACCACGGTGACCAAGGCCCACGCATTGCACGCAGTGCGAATGGCGACACTTTGCGCAGCCGGCAGGAACGGCGTTCAGTACGCGAGCGAGGGGGCCCGGATGATCAAGGGCGACCAGACAAAGCACTGGGAGAAGTTCGGGCTCGTCAAGGAGCACGCCATTCCGGTTCGCCTCGTTCGCACGCTCGTGCTGAATGACCTCCGGGCCACGAGCGACGGAGCGCAAGCTGCAGTCCCGCTCGTGCTCTCCGAGCAGGACATGCAAGGTCTCACGCCCAAAGTCATAGCGCTCTTCCGACAGCATCCGCGGGCCTGGCAAGCCGCGCGGATCATTCGCGAGTGGACCTTGCTGGCATGGATCACCAAGGACGAAGACGCGCGATTCGACGACAAGGCGCGGCACGGCGGCATCAGCCTTCGCGACCGCATGCCGACCGGTTGGACGCACGATCAGGACCGCTTCGCCCGGTACAACAGCTGCGGGATCGTGGTCTCCCCCATCAGCGCCCCAGCATCAAACCCGCCGCCTCACCCGCCGCACGCAACCCCGACAACGCCGCGCCTTCCATGAAGCCCTGCCACTCGTAGAAGCTGCTGGTCTGGTCGCCGGCGAAGTAGATGTTGCCGATCGGCTTGGCTTCGTTGTGCGCGATGGTCGTGAAGTAGCCCGGGCGCGGTGCGGGGTAGGCACCGAGCGCGTTCTGGTCCAGCGACCAGTTGTGCACGGCGGCCTGCAGGTTGCCTCTCGCGTCGCGGCGGACGGCGGTGGCGGCGCCCGGGAGCACGCGCTCGAGGTCGCCGAGGAAGGCCTTCGCGTCGGACTGCATCGTTTCCTGGCGCAGCACGCGTGCGGCCGCGCCGCCGACGTGGTGCGTGAGCACCGCGCGCGTCGCGGCGCCGTGCGTGGGGTTGGATTCCCAGGTGTTGCGCAGGCGCGGAAGATTGGCCGACACCGTGCCGTTCGCATTGTTGCGCGTGGCCCAGTACGGCTGGTTGAAGCCGAGCATCAACTTGCTCGCGTCGCCCGTGCGCGATTGGTCGATCGCCAGGCGCTTGTATGCCGGCATCTCCACGCTCAAATCGAACGCCACCTTGCGCAGCACGCTGAAGGGCAGCGCGAGTACGACCGCATCGTGGTCGTAGTCGACGTAACGGCCCGCGACGGCGAAGGTCAGGCGCACCGCGCCACCGGCGGTCTTGCGCACCGCGGCCAGGCGATGGCCGAGCGCGACGGGCGTCGGCAGCTTCGCCGCCAGGCCCGTGGCGATCAGGTCGTTGCCGCCGGCGACATGCAGGTGATCTTCTCGACCATCGTTGTACGCGCCGAACTTGGTGCGGCGATCGCCATGGATGAAGCGCAGGAACGCGATCGCACTGAGCTCGCCCGGTTCGACGCCGAACTCGGCTTCGCACGCGGCCTGCATCATCGCGCGCAGCAGATCACCGGCGCCGTACAGATCGAGGAAGTCCGACAGGCTCATCAGATCGAGCAGAGTCGCCGCTTCGATGTGATTGTCGGCGGTCGGCGATTTGATACGCGCGAGTTCGTCGCCGATTGCCGCGGCGAACGCGCGGTATTCGTCGACGACCTGCGATTCGGAATACGCGCGGCCGGCGAAGTGGAATTTCTCGACGCCGGCGCGGGCGAAGGGCTCGAGCTGCAGGTTCAGTTGGCGCGCGTAACCGAGCATCACGTGGTGCGAGGTGCCGATGAATTCGGCGCCGCGTTCGGCCACCTGGCCCGGGAAGAAACCGCGCAGGCTGAAGATGCGGCCGCCGACGCGCGTGCCCGCTTCGAACACGCGTGCGGTGACGCCCAGGCGCGCGAGTTCGGTCGCGCACGCAAGGCCCGCGATGCCGGCGCCGATGACGGCCACGCCGCGCGTGTTGGTGGTTTTCGCGACGACCGTGCGCACGGCTTGCGTTGCCGCGGCCCATGCGCCCGGTGCCATCGCGCCGGCCGCCGCGATCGCGGCGCCCGCGGTCGCGCCCTGGAAGAGGCGGCGACGGTCTTCGTTCTGCACGCCTTCCTGGCCGATCGCTTCCTCGGCGCTTTCGCCGGTGCGCTCGCAACGCTCCGCGAGGCGGGCGATGCGCAGCAGTTCACTCATCGTGCGGCTACGGCTCATGTCGGTTCCCCGCTCAGTAGGACTTCTGGAAGATCAGCTGCAAGGCGTTGTCGCGATCGCCCGACGAACCGAAGACGCCGCGATATTCGACGCGGATGGAGTAAGCGCCATCGACCGCGAAGTTGGCGCCCAGGCCGAGCATCCAGCGCGAACGATCGAAGCCCGCCACGTCGGCGCCGTACACCGGACCGGAGATCAGGTCGGCGTAGCGCATCGTCGTGAACCCGTCGGCCTTGAAGTCGTGCTGGTATTCGGCGCGGAACATCGGCGTGAACACGCCCCAGTCCGTGTCGTGCTTCATCTCCACGCGCAGGCCGACATTGCCGGTCGTCGCATCGACGTTCTGTTCGCCGTAGGCCAGCGAATACACGGCGTCGCCCTGCTCGGTGTAGGCATCGAGCGTGGCGCGCGAAACATCCAGGCGCGCATACGGGGTGTATTGCACGTTGCCCTGCACGATGTCCGCACCGCTCGAAAGCGACCCGAACCACTGCGTGCCATCGCGCGCACCGGTCACCGATCCACCGTTGATCGTGAGATAGCGGCGGAGGTCGAAGCGCATGTCCTGATAGCCGACCAGCCCGTCGAGGAAGAACGTTTCACCCGGGTGGTAGCTGGCGTAGGCGACGACGGAGAAAGATTCGCCATCGACCTGGCTGTTGCGCTCGCCCACGTCGCTCTGGTCGCGGCCGTAGCCCACGCCCGCGCCGAACACGAAGGACTTCGACAGGCGCCAGTCGGCACCGACGCTGAGACCGTCGGTTTCGAAATCGGCACCGGCCGCGCCGTTGCGCGCATCGGTCGAACCCGAACGGATCGCACCGCCGATCCATGCGCCCCACGCGCCGTCGGCCGTAGTGGCGGGCAGGCTGCTGTCGGGCGCATCGGCGAGGGCTGCACCGTTGCGCATCGCCGACTGCGGCGTGCACAGGTCCTGCTTCGGGCCGCGGAGCGCTTCGGGGCAACGCATGCGTGCGTTGATGCTCACGCTGTTGCTCAGGCCGCGCGCGCCGGCGCCGTGCAGGCTTTCCAGGCGTTGCTGGAAGTTGTTGATCTGCGCGTTGGCGAAGCGTTGCGTCGCTTGCGCCTGCGCATCGAGCAGGCCGCGCACTTCGGCATCACGCGTGGGATCCGGACGCGCGATAACGGCGAAGGTGTAGGCCTGCGTGGCGGTGAAGCCGAGCGCATCGGTCGCGGTGACGGTGAAACTGTAGTTGCCGTCCGTCGTCGGCGTGCCCGAGAGCGCGCCGCCCGTCGCGAGGGTGAGACCATCCGGCAACGCACCGGCGGTGACGGCGAAGGTGTACGGCGCCGAACCACCGGTCGCGGTCAGCGTCTGCGCGTAGGCCTGGTTCTGCGTGCCCACGGTGAGCGTCGTCGGCGTGATGGTGATCGTCGGCGCGGAGATCGCGAGCGTGTACGCATGCGATGCACTCGCCGCGGTACCGGTCGTGCTGTCGACGACATCGACGGTGAAGGTGAAGCTGCCGGCGACCGTCGGCGTGCCCGAGAGTGCGCCGGTCGAAGCGTTCAAGGCCAGGCCCGCGGGAAGTGCGCCGGCCGTGATCGCGTAGGTGTACGGCGCGATGCCGCCGGTGGTCGCGAAGCTCTGCGTGTACGTAACGCCCGCGGTGCCTGCTGCCAGCGTCGCCGGCGTGAGCGTCAGCGTCGGCGATGCGATCACCAGCGTGTAGGCGTTGGTGACGGTGGCCGCGGTGCCGCCCGTGCTGTCGGCGACGGCGACCGAAACGTTGAACGTACCGGCCTGCGTCGGCGTGCCGCTGAACGTGCGCGTCGTCGAATCGAACGCGATGCCCGCCGGCAACGCGCCGGTGAGCGTCGCCGTGTACGGCGCGATGCCGCCGGAGATCGTCAGCACCTGCGTGTACGCGGTGCCCGCGGTCCCGCCGGCGAGCGTGGCCGGCGTGAGCGCGATGGTCGGCACTGCGACGTTCAACGTGTAGGCCTGCGTGGCGACCTGGTTGTTCGCGTCGCTGGCCTGCACGGTGAAGTTGAACGCGCCAGATGCAGTCGGCGTGCCGGCGAGTGCACCGGCCGGCGACAGCGTCACGCCCGCGGGCAGCGCGCCTGCGGTGATCGCGAAGGTGTACGGCGCGACTGCACCGCTGGCCGAGAGCGCCTGCGAATACGCGGCGCCCGCCGTCGCATTCGGCACGGTCGCCGGGGTGACGGCGATCGTCGGCGCACCGACGTTGATCGTGTAAGCGTGCGCGATCGTGAACGGCGCGCCCACGCCCGTCGAACCGGTGTCGGTCGCGGTGATGGTCACGTTGTAATTCCCCGGCACCGTCGGCGTGCCCGAGAGCGTGTTGCCCGCGAAGGTCACGCCGGCCGGCAACGTGCCGGTCTGCACGTAGGTGTAGGGGCCGACGCCGCCGCTGGCCGTGAACGCCTGCGAGAACGCGGCCGCGTACGGCGCGTTGAACGTCGTCGCACCCGGCGCAAGCGCGATCGTCGGCACCGCGACATCCAGCGAGAACGCCTGCGTCGTGGTGAACGGACCGGCGCCCGTGCTGCTGTCGGTGGCCGACACCGAAAGCGCGAATGTGCCGGCTTGCGTCGGCGTGCCCGCGATCGTCACGCTGTTCGCGGTGGTGCCGGTGATCGACACGCCGGCCGGCAGGTTCGTCACCTGGTAACCGGAATACGGCGCGGCGCCGCCGCTGAAGGTGAAGGTCTGCGTGTACGGCGCTGCGACCGTTGCGTTGAAGCCTGCCGTCGTGGCGATCGCGATCGACGGATCGGCGACCGTGACCGAGACCGTCGCCGGCGCGGACGTGCCGCCGCTGTTGGTCGCGGTGTAGGTGAAGCTGTCGGTGCCTGCGAAGCCGGCGTTGGGCTGGTAGGTGATCGTCACGCCGCTGGCGTTGACGACGCCGTTCACTGCGTTGGTCGCGACCGTGACATTGGTCGGCGCACCACCGGTGATGTCGAGCGTCACCGTGGCGGCGGCCGAACCGTAAGCCGCGGCATGCGTGCTGGCGTTCGCGACGGGCGTGACGTCGGTGATGCCGATGGCGTAGTTGCGCGCCGTCGACACGTACGGACCGCTGCCCGTGCTGCTGTCGGTCGCCATGATGGCGAAGTTGAAGGTGCCCATCGCGGTCGGCGTGCCGGTGATCGCGCCGGTCGATGCATTGAGCGCAAGACCATTCGGCAACGCGCCGCTGGTCACGGCGTAGGAATACGGCGCGGTGCCGCCCGATGCCGCATTGAGCGAAGCACTGTAGGCCTGCGACAACGTGCCGCCGGGCAGGGTCGTCGCGGGCAGCGTGATCGCCGCCGCGCTGACGGCCAGCGTGTAGGCCTGGCTCGCGGTGAACGGGCCCGGCGACGGGCTGCTGTCGGTCGCGGTGACGGTGAAATTGAACGCGCCGCCTGCGGTCGGCGTGCCGGAGAGCGTGCCGCCCGTCGACAGCGTCAGGCCGGCGGGCAACGTGCCCGCGGTGACTGCGTACGAATACGGCGCGGCGCCGCCCGTGGCGGAAATCGACTGGCTGTATCCCGTGGCCACGGTTGCGTTCGGCACCGTCGCCGTCGTGATGCTGACCGGCACGTCGTCGTTGAGGATCGTGACCTGCGCGCTGGCGTCGGCGATGGTCGCGTTCGTTGCGCCGGACAGGTTGACGTTGAAGGTTTCGTTGGCCTCGGGCGTGATGTCGCCCACGATGCCGACGGAAATCACGCGCACCGTCGTGCCGGCCGGGAAGGTGACCGTGCCCGAACCGGCCACGTAATCGCCGGGCGCGGCGGCCGTACCATCGGCCGTCGCGTAGTTCACGGTGACGGGCTGGCCGCTCGCTGCGCTCAGGCGCACCGCGACCGCGCTGGCCGCGATCGCCACGTTGCCTTCGTTGGTCGACAGATCGTCGATCGAGATCGTCGGCGCCGCATCGTTGTCGGTGATCTGGCCCTGGCCCTGCGCGTCGGAGATGGTCGCGCCGGTCACGTTGGAGACGTTGACGAAGTAATTCTCCGACGGCTCGTTCAGTGCGTCGTCGTTGATCGCGACGGTGAAGGTGTAGGTGCTGCTGCCTGCCGAAATGATCTGGCTGGTCAGGCTGTTCGTCGTGTAGTCCGCGCCCGAGGTGGCGCTGCCATTCGCGGTCGCGATGTCGAACGTCACGCCACCGGCCAATGCAGGCGCGCTGAGCGACACGGTGAACGTCGCCGTCCCCGCGCTCTCGGAAACGGAGACATCGTTGATCGACAACGTCGGCAGATCGTCGTTGACGATGGTGCCGGTGGCGCTGATCGGCAGCGCCGTCGTGTAACCGGTGCCTGCGTTGAGCACGACGAGGACGGTTTCATCCGGCTCGGGCGTCGCATCCGCCGCGGGGTCCACGATCACCGTGCCGCTCGTCGCGCCGGCGGGAATGACCAGCGGGCCCGGGGTAGCGGTGAAGTCCGTGCCCCCCGTCGCCGAGCCTGCGCCGAAGGCCCAGTTGATCGAGATGCTGCTCAATGCGGGCTGGCTGAGCGTGAAGGTGTAGACGAGGTTCGTGGCGCCGTCTTCGGAGACCGAAGCCGGCGAGACGGCGACCGAAACCGCGGGCACGTCGTCGTTGTTGATCGTGCCGGTCGCCGCGGCGGGCGCCCCGACCGCGTAACCGGCGCCGCTGGCGACGGTGACGATCGCGGTTTCATTGGCTTCGATCGTGCCGTCGGCGATGGGATCGATCGTCAGCGTGACCGAGCTGCTGCCGTTGGGAATGACGACCGTCGCGGTGTTGCCGGTGTAATCGCTGCCGGCCGTCGCGGTGCCGCCGTAGGTCAGGTTCACGGTCAGCGCGCCGCTGGTGATCGCGCCGCGGCCGATCGTGTAGACCAGGTTGGTCGCACCGTCTTCGGTGACGCTGGCCGGCGCGACGCTGATCGACACCGTCGGCAATGCGGACACGGCGACGGTCAGGGTTTCGAGTTCGAAATAGCTGCCTGCGCCGGTGCTCGCATCGGTCACGCGCAAGGTGACCGGGTAGTTGCCGGCCGCCACGCTCGTGGTGCCACTCACCACGCCGGCAGCGGAGATCGACAGGCCCGCAGGCAACGATCCGGTTTCGATGGTGAAGATGTAAGGCGCGACACCACCCGTGGCAGTGACCGTCTGCGAAGTCGCAACGTTCTGCGAAACGGTGATCGTCGGGGTGCCGAGCGCGAGCGTGGGATTCGCGATGCTGCCCGTGTAGCCCTTGATGCCGGTTTCGACTCCGTCGCTCGCAGCGACGTCGAAGTTGTAGGGGCCGCGTTGCGTCGGCGTACCGCTCAGCGTGCCGTTCGATGCGAGGACAAGGCCGGCCGGCAACGTGCTGGCGTTCGAGAAGGTATAGGAGCCGCCGGTGCCGCCGGTGGCGGAAAGCGTCTGCGAGAACGGGGCGCCGACCACCATCGCGTTGAGCGAAGCCGGGGACACGACGATCGACGAGGTGGCCGCGGTGATGGTCACGTCGACCAGCACCATCCCACCGTCGTTGTCCTCCAGGATGAAGGCGTCGGAAGTGGCCGTGTCGCCGTTGTGCGCGTAGCTGACGAACTGCACGCCAGCGTTGTTCGCCCCGATGGTCACCGTGCCGTGGCTCGCGCCGAAGCCGGCGAGCGGTTCGCTCATGCCGCCATCGAAGGGACCGTCGCAATCGCTCACGTCGATCTGGACCGACGCGCCCGTGGCGACGGACTCGTTGATCTGCGGGCAGTAGGCCGAGTCCTGCGCGAACGCCAGGGAGGGAAAGAGCACGCCGAAGCACAGCAAAAGCGAAAAAAGAAACGCAAAACGACGGACGTCGCACGCGCGACGCGTGATCGGAAGCTGCATTCGGATTGTCCCCTGATTCCCCGGATCCGTCGCACGGCCCATCCCCGGGGCGACGCACGCGGCTACAAAAGCGTTGGCGATTGAAACACGTCGCGGTGACAAGGGAAAGCGTGACGGATTCAGCTACCGAAAGGAGACACTCGTTCCAGATACTTGCCGACGCGGACGGATGCCTGCACAGTGTCGCGTCGCGACGACCGGGGGAAACGGTGTCGTCGCGGGGTTCCGTCGCCACGTCGACGCAGGGGAAACAACGCGATGTCCGAGTTCTACCTTGGCCAGGTCATGCTGGTCGGTTTCGGCTTTGCGCCGAAATATTGGGCGCAGTGCAACGGCCAGCTGCTGTCGATCCAGCAGAACACCGCCTTGTTCTCGCTGCTCGGTACTTATTACGGCGGTAACGGCGTCCAGAACTTCGCACTGCCGGACCTGCGTGGGCGCACGCCCGTCGGCGCGGGCAGTTCGGTCGATCCGGGCTGGCAGCCGAACATGGTGCAGGGACAGGTAGGCGGCGTCGAAAACGTCACGCTCAACAGCGCGCAGGTGCCTTCGCACACGCACCAGGTTCGCGCATCCACCGGCCCGGGCAACAACAGAGTGCCGAGTGCGCGCGTGTTCGCGCAGAGCACCAACACCGCCGGCGCCGCAGAGCCCTTGTATGCGCCCGCGGGCGGTACGACGGTGCAGTTGAATCCGGCCACCGTCGCGCAGTCGGGCCAGAACCAGCCGCACCCGAACATGCAGCCGTACACGGCGCTGAATTTCTGCATCGCCCTCTCGGGCATCTATCCCTCGCGCAGCTGACGCCGCCGGAGACCGCGACCATGGAACCTTACATCGGCGAAATTCGCCTGTTTCCGTACACCTTCGCGCCGCGCGGATGGATGGACTGCGCGGGGCAACTGTTGTCGATCGCGGATTTCGAGGTGCTCTACGTGCTCCTCGGAACCACATACGGCGGCGACGGCGTCACGACCTTCGGCTTGCCCGACCTGCGCAGCCGCGCGCCGATCCACATCGGACAGGGCCCGGGCCTGAGCAATCGCGTGCTCGGCGAGCGCGCGGGCACCGAGACGGTGACGCTGACGACCGCGCAGGTGCCTGCGCACTCGCATCCGGTCTACGCGACGACGGCTGCCGCGACTTCGACGACGCCCGGCCCCGGCCTGCTGCCCGCCGCGGTGAGCGGCGATACCTTCTACGTCAACACGCTCACGGGCAACAACGCCGCGGCGATGTCGCCGGCGTCGACGACGCCTGCAGGCTCGAGCCAGCCGCACGACAACACGATGCCGACCCTGACCGCGCGCTGGTGCATCGCGTGGGAAGGCATCTTCCCGAGCCAGAATTGATCCGGAGCCTGACGTGACTGAACCCTTCCTCGGCGAGATCCAGATCTTCGGATTCAATTTCAATCCGAACGGCTGGGCGTTCTGCAACGGCGCGACGATGGCGATCCAGCAGAACACCGCCCTGTTCTCGCTGCTCGGCACCACCTACGGCGGCAACGGGATCTCGACCTACCAGTTGCCGAACTTCACCGGACGCGCGGCCGCGGGCCAGGGCCAGGGGGCCGGGTTGTCGCCGCGCGAGATCGGCGAGACCTTCGGCAGCGCGAGCGTCGCGCTGTTGCAGACGGAAGTGCCCGCGCACACGCACGCATTCAACGCGTACTCGCAGACCGCGCCGGGCAGCGGCACGGGCACGCCGGTCGCCAACGGCGGGCTGTCCTTCCTCGCCGCCAGCACGACCTCGCGCACGTTCAACGCATCGCCCGATACGACGATGGCGCCGGGCATGCTCGGTCCGTTCTCCGGCGGTTCGCAGCCGCACGAAAACAGCCAGCCCTACCTCGCGATGAATTTCTGCATCGCGTTGCAAGGCATCTTCCCCGCGCGCGACTGATGACCGCGGCATTGCGCGCGCTCGGCGTCCGCCTTCGCGCGCTCACCGAGGACGACACCGCCTGGCAGCACGCGCTGTTCGCGCAATCGCGGCCGGAGCTGACCTGGGTTCCGCTGCCCGCCATCGCGCGCGAGCATCTGATCGCGCAGCAATACGGGCTGCAGCACAAGCATTTCATCGCGCACCATGCGTGCGCGGATTTCCTCGCGATCGAACATGAAAACGAGGGTGCGATCGGCCGCTGGATCCTCGATCGTTCCTACGATGCGGGCGAATGGCGCATCGTGGACATCGCGCTGCAGGCGCACTGGCGGGGCCGCGGCATCGGCGGCGCGTTGTTGCGCGAGTGCCAGCACCAGGCGGCCGCCGACGGTTGCGCGGTGACGCTGCATGTCGCGCACCATAATCGCGATGCGCGGCGCCTCTACGAAAAGCTGGGGTTTTCGCTGGCCGGCGACACCGGGACGCACGCGCTGATGCGCTGGTCGGCGTCGCTCAGTTAAAGATCGCCTGGTACAGGAACCCGCCCCGCTCCTGCGCGATGGGCACGATGAAAATCCCCAGCTCGCCCATCTTGTCGTGGCGCATCGGATAGATCTGCTGCGGGAACACGATCGGCGAGGTATTGCGGAACAACAGCGAGAACGGTGCGCGCATCGCGCCCGGCGTGCGTTGCGGCAGCGCGCGCGCTTCGACGAGCTCGAACGGCACTTCCATCCCGTCGTAGGACGCGGAGAAGGTGGTGTTCACGTGCGGCGCGAAGTGTTCGAGGCGGAGCAGATCCATGCGCGCATGGTAAAGCAGAAGCCCCGCTTTCGCGGGGCTCCTGGTGTTGCGGTCAGTCGATGTCGAGGAAGCTGCGGAGCTGTTCGCTCCGGCTGGGATGGCGCAGCTTGCGCAACGCCTTGGCTTCGATCTGGCGGATGCGCTCGCGCGTGACGTCGAACTGCTTGCCGACCTCTTCCAGCGTGTGGTCGGTATTCATGTCGATGCCGAAGCGCATGCGCAACACCTTCGCTTCCCGCGGCGTCAGGCCCGCGAGCACGTCGCGCACCGTTTCGGACAGGTTGATGTTGGTGGTGCTTTCGATCGGGGACTCCACGTTGGTGTCCTCGATGAAGTCGCCCAGGTGCGAATCCTCGTCGTCGCCGATCGGCGTCTCCATGGAGATCGGTTCCTTCGCGATCTTCATGACCTTGCGGATCTTGTCCTCGGGCATGTCCATCTCTTTCGCCAACTCTTCCGGCGTGGCCTCGCGGCCGAACTGCTGGAGCATCTGGCGGGAGATGCGATTGAGCTTGTTGATCGTCTCGATCATGTGCACCGGGATGCGGATGGTGCGTGCCTGGTCGGCGATCGAGCGCGTGATGGCCTGGCGGATCCACCAGGTGGCATACGTCGAGAACTTGTAGCCGCGGCGGTATTCGAACTTGTCGACCGCCTTCATCAGGCCGATGTTGCCTTCCTGGATGAGGTCGAGGAACTGCAGGCCGCGGTTGGTGTACTTCTTGGCGATGGAGATCACCAGGCGCAGGTTGGCCTCGACCATCTCCTTCTTGGCCTTGCGGGCCTTCGCCTCGCCGTAGGCCATCGCGCGCGAGATTTCCTTGATGTCGGGCAGCTGCAGGTACAGCGCCTGTTCCACCGCGATGGTGGCTTCCTGCTCGGCGACGATCTGTTCCTTGACGTCGCGCAGGCCCGAGGACCACTTCTGCTTGCGCTTGAGGACGTCGTCCACCCAACCCAGGTTGGTCTGGTTGCCTTCCCAGGCGCGCAGGAAATCCTTGCGCGGCATGCGCGCGACGCGCGTGGCCAGGTCGAGGATGCGGCGCTCGTGGTCCTTGATCTCGCCCACCACGTCGCGCAGCTTGCGGACCAGCGTATCGGTCAGCGGCAGCGGCAGCTTGAGCGTCATGAAGATCTCGGCCATCTCCTCGCGGAGCTTGGCGACCGGCTTCGCGGTCGGGCCGTTCTTCTGGTAGGACTTCTGGAACTTCTGGTAGAGGGCGCCCATCGCGTCCATGCGGCGCAGGACTTCGGCCGGATCCGGACCCGTCGGGCCCGTTTCCTCGGCGGCTTCCTCGCCTTCGGCGACTTCTTCTTCCTCGACTTCGGCGGCGTTCTCGTCGACTTCAGCGGGCACCGGGATTTCGGCGACCGGCTCTTCGATGTCGTTGAAGCCCGCGACGATTTCGGCCAGGCGCTTCTTGCCGGCCTTGTGCAGGTCGTATTCCTCCAGCAGCAGCTGGATCGACCAGGGGAAGCTCGCCAGTGCCGAGAGCATCTGGTTGAGGCCTTCCTCGATGCGCTTGGCGATGGCGATTTCGCCTTCGCGCGTCAGCAGTTCGACCGTGCCCATCTCGCGCATGTACATGCGGACGGGGTCGGTCGTGCGGCCGCCTTCGGAATCGAGCGCGGTCAGCGCGGCCGCGGCTTCTTCGGCCGCGGTGTCGTCGACTTCGCGACCGCCGCCGGACGAACCGGCGAGGAGGAGGGTTTCGGCGTCGGGTGCAACTTCGTGCACTTCGATGCCCATGCCGTTGATCATGCCGATGATGTCTTCGATCTGTTCGGGATCGACGACGTCGTCGGGCAGGTGATCGTTGACTTCGGCGTAGGTCAGGTATCCCTGTTCCAGGCCCTTGCTGATCAGCTGCTTGATGTCGGACTGGGGGGCCTGGCGTTCGGTTGCCATGTGGTGCGCCACCGTTTATGAGGGTCTGAGGGAACCCGGCATTATACCCGCCGGGGGTGATGATCAGGGTCGGAGAAGGAAGGTGACCGGCCCGTCATTGACGAGACGAACGATCATATGGGCCCGGAACCGGCCTGTTTCCACCCTTCCCGCGTGCCGCTGGCGGCAAGCTTCGACAAGTTTGTTGAAGCCGGGTTCAGCGACTTCCGGCGGCGCGGCCGTGCTGAAGCTGGGGCGCATGCCCGACTGCGTGTCCGCGGCCAGGGTGAACTGGCTGACGAGCAGCAGCCCGCCCCCCGTGTCCTTCAGCCCGAGGTTCATCTTGCCCTGCGCGTCTTCGAAAACACGGTATCCGAGGAGGCGTTCGGCGATCCGCGCGATCTGCGCGTCGGTATCCCCCGGCTCCATGCCGACGAAGGCGAGCAGGCCGGCATCGATGGCGCCGACGATGGCGCCGTCGACCACCACGCTGGCTTCGGTGACGCGCTGGATGAGGGCGAGCATGGCGTTGCGATCGTGGCCGGGTGCGCCAAGCTAGCAGACCGCGCCCGCTAGACTTCCCACGTGACCGACTTCGCCGCAGGCCTCATCCACCTCCTCGCCACCTGGTTCGCCCGCCTGCCCTGGCCGTGGCTGCGGGCGATGGCGGACGGCTTCGCCCGCCTCTGGGCCGGCCGCGATGCGCGCAGCGCCCGGGTGGTGAAGCGGAACCTCGAACTGGCCTACCCCGAATGGCTGCCCGCGCAACGGGCGCAGCGGACCGCCGATGTCCTGCGGACCACCACGCGGCAGGCGCTGGAAACCCTGCGCTTCTGGACGCGGCCGCACGCACGCAATCTCGCGCTGATCCGCGAGTCGCACGGCGTGGAGCTCTTCGACGCCGCGCTCGCTGCCGGCAAGGGCCTGATCGTCGCCGCCCCGCATTACGGCAACTGGGAGTTGTTGAACCAGTGGCTGGCCTCGCGCACGCAACTGGCGATCCTCTACGCACCGCCCGATTCGAAGATCGGCGAAGCCTTCCTGCGCCGCGTGCGCGCCGCGCACGGCGATGCCGATCGCGTGACGCAGGTGCGGGCCGAAGGTCCGGCGATCCGCGGCTTGTTCAAGTTGCTGCAGGGCGGCGGTGTCGCCGGGATCCTGCCCGACCAGCAACCCAAGGCCGGCGACGGCGAGTTCGCGCCGTTCTTCGGGACTCCCGCACTGACCATGACGCTGCTCACGCGCTTGGCCCAGCGCACGGGCGCGACGGTATTGGTCGGATATTGCGAGCGCATCGGGCAAACCGACGACGGCCCGGCATTCGCGTTGCGCTTCGAAGCGGTGCCCGATGCGGCGAAGGATGTCGCGGCGTTGAACGCCGCCATCGAACGCGTCGCGCGCCGCGACCCTGCGCAATATCAATGGACCTACAAGCGCTTCTCGATCCCCGCGCCCGGCAGTCCGCTCGGCAATCCGTACTGGCCCGACTGCTACCCTGCAAGCGCGCAACGCGCCGCGCTGGCGCGCACCGGGGAAGGGGAATCGCAGTGAGCGAAGCCGCAACGGACGAAACGATGCCGATCGACGCGCAGTGGCGGCCCTTGTCGCCACGCGCGAAGACGTTGTACGCGTTGCGCCATGGCGCGATCGGGTTCGTCGCGGGCATTCCGATTGCCGTGTTGGCGTTTTCTTTCGGCACGCAGATCGGCACCGGGGGTGCGGCCGCCATCGCGTTGTCGTCGTGGGCGGTGTTGCTGGCGCTGGGCGTCATCGTGGGGATCAAGCGTTTTCGTTCGAGTGCATGGCGCCTGGGCGAGGATGGTTTCGCGTATCGCCGCGGCCGCCTGTTCTTTCGCGAAACCCGCGTGCCCGCCTCGCGCGTGCAACACCTGGATCTCAAACACGGCCCGCTCGAGCGGCGCTGGAACCTCGCCACGCTCGTGGTCCACACCGCGGGCAGCAAGATGAGCGCGGTGTCGGTGACCGGCCTGGATGCCGGGGATGCCGAAGCCCTGCGCGACCGCCTCGCGCGCCAACTCGACGACGATGACGCCCTCTGACGCGGCGCCGCCGGATCGGCGGCTCCATCCGTGGTCGTGGCTGTTCGTGCTGCTGCAGCAACTACGGCAGTTCATCATTCCGATCGTCGCCGCGTTCTTCTTCGGCGGCGACCGCAACGAGTTGTGGCCGCTGATCGGCGTCGGCGTGCTCACGCTGACCTCGGTGCTGCAGTACGTCACCTATCGCTACAGCGTCGGCCGCGACGGGTTGACGATCCGTAGCGGCTGGCTGCATCGGCAACGTCGCGAGATCCCCTACGCGCGCATCCACAACGTGTCGGTGAACCAGACGGTGTTGCATCGGATGTTCGGCGTGGCCGAATTGCGACTGGATTCGGCGGGCGGCGACAAACCCGAAGCCACGATGCGCGTGTTGCGCATGGATGATGCGCTCGCGCTGGAGCGGCTGATCCGGCATCGCGGTGCGACGGTCGATGTCGCCGCCGAAGGTGAAGCGCCTTCGTCGCACGTGCTGCTCGCCTTGTCGCCGGGCGAAGTCTTGCGTCTTGGCCTGATCTCCAATCGCGGGCTGCTCGTCCTGCTCGGCGGTTACGCCGCTTCGATGCAGTTCGCGCCGCGCCTGGCGGAAAACCTGTTCGAAACCTGGGGCAAGGCGATGTTCGGCTGGGCCGAGTCGCACCACTTCGGCGTGCAGGATTACGCCATCGCCGGTGCGACGCTGGTCATCGCATTGCTGGCGATGATGCGCCTGTTGTCGCTCGCGCTGGCCTTGTTGCAGTACTACGGTTTCGTGCTGAGCGAAGACGGGCCGCGGCTCACCGTGGAGCGCGGGTTGCTCGCGCGTTCGCGCAACTCCGCATCCAAGCGACGCCTGCAAGCGTGGACCCTGCAGGAAGGCGTGCTGCATCGTTTGCTCGGGCGCCGCAGTCTGCAGGTCGATACCGCGGGCGGACAGACGCGCGAAGGCCAGGCCCCGCGCGCCTTCCGTGAATTGGCACCGGTCGCGACGCCCGCGCAATGCGATGCGCTGATCGAACACCTCCTGCCCGATGTCGGCTGGTCTTCGCTCGAGTGGCAATCTCTGCATCCGAAATCGGCGATCCGCGTTTTCCTCGCGAATGCGTGGTTCCCGGGACTCGTCGTGATCGCGCTGACGTGGCGCTTCGGGTGGATCGGCCTGCTCGCGCTCGCGTGGCCGGCGTGGACCTGGTTCGTCGCGCAACACCATGCGCGCCGTTCGGGTTACGCGGTGAACGAGAAGCTCATCGCCGTGCGCGCGGGCTGGTGGTCGCGGCAGTGGCGGTTCGCGGAGATCGACAAATTGCAGGCGCTGCGCATCGCAACCGGCCCGCTCGACCGGCGCTGGGGCATGGCGACCTTGTGGCTCGATACCGCGGGCGTCGGTGCGATGTCCGGCCCCTTGCGCATCGCACACATGCCCGAAGCGGAAGCACGCGAGTTGTGCGATCGGCTGGCGCGGCGGTTGGCTTCGCGCAAACTGCGCTGGTGATTCAGCGCGCGAGTTCCAGGCACAGCGCCTCGTAGCGCTGGTGCATCAACTCGCGGCCGTATTTTTCTTGCGCGGAACGGCGTGCGGCGGCGCCGAGGCGCGTCGCAAGCGCATCGCTGGTCAACAGCTCCTGCAGCACATCGGCCAGGGCCACGTCGTCGTTCTCGGGAACAAGGCGCCCATCGACGCCATCGTCGATCACTTCGCGCACGCCGGGCACGGCGCTGCCCACCACCGCGCACCCTGCCGCCATGCCTTCGATGAGCGCGAGCGGCATGCCTTCCCAATGCGTGGACAGCACCGCGATGCGATGCGTCAGCAGCAGCTCAGGCACGTTGCGCGCGACGCCGAGGAAGCGCACCTGGTCTTCCAGGCCCAGCAAACGCACGAGTTGTTCCAGCGGCGCGCGATGGCGCGCCTTGCCGCCGCCGGCGAAGGACACCGGCACGACATGTCCACGATCGCGCAGGTGCGCGACGGCACGGATCAAGGTCGCGTGGTCCTTCTGTTTCGACAGGCGCGCGACCATGACGATGCCCGGGATGCGTTGCGCGACCGGATGCGCGTCGGCTTCTTCGAACGGCGCCAGGCGAATGCCGTTGGGAATCGCGATCGTCCGTTCGGGCGGCATGCCTTGCGCGAGCAGTTCGTTCTTCACGCCTTCGGAGCAACCGACGATGCGTGCGCTGCGTTTGGCCAGCCACCGGGACTGCTTCAAGCGCCACGCGGTGTAGCGCTCGCGCGTGTTGTGTTCGACGTGCACCAGGTGGGGCACCTTCGCGATCAGCCCCGCGTAGCGGCCCCACAGGTGTTCGCTGAAGCCGTGCGCGATCAGCACGTCGGGTTTGAATTCGCGACACACCTTCACCAGCGCCCAGATCGTCGCGGCGTGCGACCAACCCGGCACGACGCGCAAGGGCACGCCGGCCTGTTGGAGCTCGGCGATGCGGCGCGGATCGGTGCGGCGCTTGCGGCGAAGGACGAGCAGCGGCGCGATCCGGGGGCTGTCGACACCCGCCTGGGCCAGCGCGATCGCCACCTGCGTCGCACCGCCGGAAAATCCGCCGGTGACGAAATGCAGGACGCGGACGGGCTGCGGCGCAGGCGAATGGGCGTCGACGGGGGCGGACATGGCGCGCAGTCTACCGGCCGCGGCGGGCATAATCCCGTGCATGTCGCAGCCCCTGCCCCTGTCCGGCGTCGTGATCACGAAGAACGAGGCCGACCGCATCGCGCGGTGCGTCGCGTCGATGATGCCCTTGTGCAGCGAAGTCATCGTGCTCGATTCCGGTTCGACCGACGACACGGTGCGCATCGCCGCCGAACTCGGCGCGCGCATCGAACAGCTGGAGTGGCAGGGCTTCGCCTTGCAGAAGAACGCGGCGATCGCGATGGCGCGCGAGCGCTGGGTGCTGCTGCTCGATGCGGATGAGTGGTTGGAGCCCGCCGCGCAGGAGCAGGTGCGCAAGCTTTTCGCCGGCGACATCGAACAAGCCGATGTCTGGCTGCTGATGCGGCGCACGCATTTCCTCGGCCACGCTCTGCGCGGCGGGAGTTTCGCGCGCGAGCCCGTGCATCGCCTGTTCCGGTCGAACATCCGCCACGGCCTGCGCGCGGTGCACGAATACCTCGACGTCGAAGGCCGCACGGTGCGTCCTTCGCAGATCGTGCTCGAACACGACACCGCGCGCAGCGCCGAGGATTACTGGACGAAGTTGCAGCGCTACGCCGCGCTGTGGGCGGGCGAGCAACATGCGAAGGGAAAGACGGCGGGTCCGCTGCGCGGTTGGTTCGCCGCCACCGCCTACCTGCTCAAGAATCTGTTGTTGCGTGGCGGCCTGATCGATGGCGCCGCGGGCTGGCAGTTCCACTGGCTGCATGCGCGCTACGCCAAGCGCAAGTACGACCTGCTCGCGCGCGCCTCAGCGGCCTGACACGCGGCACGCCGGCGCGATCGCCGAGGCATCGAACAACCACCACGTCCGCCGATTCGCCGTGCCGATGGCCTGCCCGCGCTCGCGCAGCAGGCACGCATCCAACGCATCCTGCTGCACGAACAGGCGGCGTTTTTCGGGTGCGGCCTCCAGCCATGCGATGCCGGCGCGCAGTTGCTGGTCGACGGGTTTGCGGAAGCCGAATTCTTCGACCGGGCCCTGCGCCTGCAGCAGGTTCTGTTCCTTCCACGCGACCAGGCCGAGCGTCGCATCGCCCGCCATCGTGCGGCCGCGTTCCATCACCGCGCGCGCGGAGTTCTCCGCATCGAGCAGCACCGCGGTGCCGGAGAACAGCACGACGACCAGCAACGACAGCGCGATTGCGGAAGCCTTCAACGCATCGCGCCGCCACCACGCGCACACGGCCAACATGACGGCGCCCGTGATCGCGAGTAGCCACCACAACGCATCGCTCGCCGGCGCCAGGCCGCGTTCGGCTTCGATCTTCACTTCGAACGACGGATCGCCGTGCAGCGCCGCGACGCCGGCGCCGACGAACGCCAACCCGAGGACGACGACCAGCGCGAGCAGGATGCGACGGAACCATTTCGACGCAGTCACGCCTTCCAGGTAAGGCCCGGCCGCGACGGCCACCATCGGCAGCATCGGCAGGATGTACATGTCGCGCTTGCCGGGGCTCGCGCTGAAGAACACCAGCACCAGCAGCGCCCAACCCAGCGGCAGCCACACGCGCGCATCGCGCGCACGGAACGCATCGCGCCAGCGCGGGAACAACCACGGCAAGGCCAGCGAGAACGGCATCCAGTAGAAGGCGATGACTTCGAGGAAATACCAGACCGGCTGCGTGTGGTGCCACGCGCTGGTGTAGCGGGTCGCGGTCTGCTTGAAGAGCAGTTCGTTGACGTAGGCTTGGTGCTCGGGATCGCCGCTCGTCGTCGCGGTGAGGATCATCGGCACGAACCACAGCGCGATCGCCGCAAGGAAGGCGAGCGCGCCACCGCTCCAGCGCAAGGCGTTGCCGCGGCCCAGGTCGGACAGCCCGTTCCACCCGCGCCAACGCATCAGCGCATACGGAATCAGGGCCAGCAGCGCGAGGAAGCCGACGCCCTTGCTGATCACCCCGAGCCCCGCGGCGAAGCACCCGATCCAGAACCAACGCCACGCCGGGCCGAGCAACACATGCCGCGCGATGCCGTACACACCGAGCGTGATGAAGCAGACCACCGTCGGATCGATCTGCGCGCGCTTGGCCTGGTACAGGAACTGCACGCATGCGAGCACGGCGATCGCCGACCACAAGCCCGCGCGATGCGACCAGAGCCGGCGCGCGAGGTCGTAGGTCAACCACAGCGTGGCCATCGCCGCGACGAGCGAAGGCAACAGGAAGGCCCACGTCCAGTCGCGCACGACCGCGTACGCCACGCCGAGCAGCCAGAAGAAGAGCGGCGGCTTGTCGGCATACAACTCGTGGCCGCGATGCGGGAACAACCAGTCGCCGCTGTCCCACATCTGCTTGGCGACCAGGACGAAGCGCGGTTCGTCGGCCGGCCACGGCGCGCGCAGGCCGATGCCCGCGCCCAGCACGAGCAGGGCGATGGCGAAGAACCAGAACAACTCGCGGCGGCGGACATCGGTCATGACGCCGCGCACCTTACCTCAGCGTTTGCTCACGCGTCCGTAAAAGAAGCCGTCCATGCCGTCTTCGCCGGGCAATCGCCGGCGACCTGCGCCGGATTCGCGACCGAATCGGGCATCCAGCGGCTCGACGACCGCACCCGGCGTGCGCTGGAGGAACGCGTCGATCTGCGCGGCGTTCTCCTCGTGCAGGATCGAACACGTCGCGTACAACAACGTCCCGCCGGGCGCGAGCATCGTCCATGCGGCGTCCAGCAAGCGTGCCTGGATCTCGCGCAGGGAATCGATGTCGGTGTCGCGGCGATGCAGCAGCACGTCGGGCTGGCGGCGCACGATGCCGGTGGCCGAACACGGCGCGTCGATCAGGATCGCGTCGAAGGGCACGCCGTCCCACCAGGTGTCGGGTGCGGCGGCATCGGCGGCTTGCAGGTGTGCATTCGCGCCGACGCCCAGGCGCGCGTGGGTTTCGTGCACGCGCCGCAGGCGTTGCGGATCGATGTCGAGTGCGAACAATTGCAGCGTCGGTTCGCGTTCGAGCAGATGCGCGGACTTGCCGCCAGGCGCCGCGCACGCATCGAGCACGCGCGCACCCGTCTGCGGCGACAGTGCATCGGCGACGCATTGCGCACTGCCGTCCTGCACGGACACCAGGCCTTCCGCGAAACCAGGCAGTTCGCTGACCGCGACAGGCTTGCCGAGCACGAGCGCATCTTCGGGAAACGCGGGCGCCGTCGCCTCGATACCGGCGGCCTGCAGGCGCGCGCGATACGCCTCGCGATCGATGCGCGTGCGGTTCACGCGCAACCACATCGGCGCGGGAATCGCGCTCGCGGCGAAGACTGCAGGAGCCGCATCGCCCCAATCGCGCTGCACGCGCGTGCGCAGCCACGTGGGCCATGCGCTTTCCGGTGCGACCTCAGGCAAACCTTCGCGCAATGCGCGGCGGAGGATGGCGTTGACCATGCCCGCCTGATGCGTGCGGCCCATCGCGCGCGTCGCTTCGACCGTCGCATCGACAGCCGCATGCGCGGGCAGGCCCATCTCGACCTGCGCCAGGCCGACGTACAGCAGCGTGCGCAGATCTTCGTCGCGGTAACCGAGCGGCTTCGCGATCCAGGCCTTCAACGCCGCGTCGTAACGCGGCTGCCCGCGGATCGCGGTGAACACGATGGCTTCGAGCAGTGCGCGATCGCGCACGTCGCGCAGCGTCGGCAGGCGTTGCGCGAGTTCGGCCTTGAGCGAACGTTGCCGCTGCAACACCACGCCCAGCGTCTGCGTGGCCGCGATGCGCAGTGCGACGCCGGGGGCAGCCTGCTTCATTTAGGGATGCAATGCGCCGATGCGCAGGTCGCGACGACCGTTGAGGTAATCGGCGGCCGTGATCGCCTTGCCGCCCGCGCGTTGCAGCACGCGGATACGCAGCGCGCCTTCGCCACAGGCAATGTCGAGGCCATCGCGGCCCGCGGCGAGCACCGTGCCGGGCGTGCCTTCGCCTTCGATCGGCGCGGCGCGATGGATGCGGACGATGTCGCCCGCGATCTCGCCTTCGGCCATCGGCCACGGATCGAACGCACGCACCTTGCGCGCGAGCACGTCGGCCGGCTGCGACCAATCCAGGCGCGCTTCGGATTTCTCGAGCTTGCGCGCGTAAGTCGCACCGGCTTCGGGCTGCGGTTGCGGCACCGGGCGCATGCCCGCGCGCAACAGGCCGAGGCCATCGGCGAGCACCTGTGCACCGAGCGTCGAGAGGCGATCGTGCAATTGGCCGGCGGTTTCGTATTGGCCGATCTCGAGCGACTGCTTCAGCAGCACCGGGCCGGTGTCCAGGCCTTTTTCCATCTGCATCAGGCACGCGCCGGTCTGCGTGTCGCCGGCTTCGATCGCGCGCTGGATCGGCGCGGCGCCGCGCCAGCGCGGAAGCAAGGAGGCGTGCACGTTCCAGCAACCGAACTTCGGGATGTCGAGGATCGATTGCGGTAACAGCAGTCCGTAGGCGACCACGACGAGCACGTCGGGTTGCAGCGCGCGCAGGACATCGCGCGCGAGCTCGGTCTTCAGCGTTTCGGGTTGCAGCACGGGCACGCCGCGCTTCAGCGCTTCCTGCTTGACCGGCGAAGGCGTCAGCGCGCGGCCGCGGCCCGCGGGGCGATCGGGCTGCGTATAGACGGCAACCACTTCGTTGCGTTGCGCGGCCGCGACCAGCGACGGCACGGCGAATTCCGGCGTGCCGGCGAAGACGATGCGCATGCGTGCGTCAGGCGGCCGCGCTGCGGCGCGCTTTCGCGAGCTTCTTGCGGACCATCTCGCGCTTGAGCGGCGAGAGGTAATCCACGAACAGCTTGCCTTCCAGGTGGTCCATCTCGTGCTGGATGCACACGGCGAGCAAACCATCGACGTGCATTTCGAACGGCTGGCCGTTGCGGTCGAGGGCCTTGACGGTGATCTCGTTGGCGCGCGTGACGTCGGCGAAGATGTTGGGCACCGACAGGCAACCTTCCTGGTAGACCTGCTCGCCCGCGCGTTCGAGGATTTCCGGATTGACGAACACCAGCGGCCGGTTCTTCTCTTCCGACACGTCAATCACCATGAAGCGCTGGTGGACGTCGACCTGGCTCGCCGCCAGCCCGATGCCCGGCGCTTCGTACATGGTCTCGAACATGTCGTCGACCAGGCGCTGGAACGCCGGGTCCGCCACCTGTTCCGGCGTCATGGGGGCGGCCTTCGTGCGAAGACGCGGATCGGGAAACTCGAGGATGGGGAGAAGGGCCATGGTGTCGAAATGGGGGCGCCGGTCACAGGCGCAAGCGATGGGGTGTCCTAGGGTCGCGATTGTAACGCCGCGCGCTTGCAAAGGCCCGAGGATTGTGGGCTATAGTGGCCCGGCTTCAAGGGGAAAAACTCAAGGGGAGCGGGCACATGGCCGCCATGCTTAAACGGCTTCTTCCGGTTTGCGCGGTCGCGTTGCTGACGGTCGGCAGTTATGCCGCTGCCGTGGAAACGCGCGGCGACCATCCGGACACCTACGTCGTCAAGAAAGGCGACACGCTGTGGGATATCGCGGGCAAGTTCCTCAAGCGCCCGTGGCTCTGGCCGGAAATCTGGCAGGCCAACCCGCAGGTCCAGAACCCGCATCTGATCTACCCCGGCGACGTGCTGTCGCTGGCCTACCTCGACCGCGTCGCGGTGCAGGAAGGCCCCCGCGAGGAGGCGCCGATCACCGGCGTGCCGCTGTCGGAGGTCGAACCGTTCCTGAAGGACCTGCGCGTCGTCGACGAATTCGAGCACCTGCCCTACGTGGTCGCCCTCGAGTCGGACCGCAACCACGCGATTTCGGGAATGTCCGCCTACGTGAAGGGCCTGGAGGGCGCGCAGCCCGGCCAGCGCTACCTGATCGTGCGCCCCACCGTGCGCTTCACGTGGCTGGACCGCACGCAGTGCTGCGACTTCGGCTACAAGACCGACCTGGACTTCCGCGGCGTGCGCGTGTTCGCCGACTACCAGGAGTACTGGACCACGGCCGTCACCCCGGACAAGGGGTACGAGCAGCTGGGTTACGAGCTCCGGACGATGAACGCCGGTTCGGTGACCCAGGTGGCAGGCGGCGGCGTCGAAGCCACCACCGTCGTGATGGATGCCGGCGGCATGGAAGTGCGTGTCGGCGATCGCCTGATCCCGGTGCAGGCACAGCCCTACGACCTGCAGTTCTTCCCGCATCCGCCGCGCCAGCAGTTCGAATACGGCCGCGCGCAGGTGATCGGCGTGCCCGATGCGCTGTATACCGGCGGCACGCGCGATGTCATCGCGCTGTCGGTCGGTACGCGCGAAGGCGTCGACAACGGCACGGTGTTCTCCGTCTGGCGCGTGGGCAGCAACGTGCCCGATCGCGTGGAGTACTCCAACAACCGCAGCGAAGACCTGTTCGGCGATGCCAGCCGCGTGCGCCTGCCGGATGAATTCGTCGGCCACGTCATGGTGTTCCGCACCTTCGACAAGATGAGCTACGGCCTGCTCATGGACGGCATCAAGCCGACCCAGATCGGCTACGAGCTCAAGCATCCGGACGCGATGCAGTAAGACTCAAGAATCAGGATTCCCTGACGCAACAACGCGACGGCGCCCCAGGGCGCCGTCGTCGTTTGCATCGCACGCTTGCGCGATGCATGAACGCCTGACGCTCGACCACCCCGACTACCCCGCCTTGTTGCGTCGCCTGCCCGACGCGCCGGCGCAGTTGTACGTGCGCGGCGACGTCGCGTGCCTGTGGCATCCGGCCATCGCCATCGTCGGTAGCCGCACCGCCACGCCCAACGGGTTCGACAATGCGCGCACCTTCGCCCGGGCCTTCGCGCGTGCCGGCTGGTGCGTGGTGAGCGGGATGGCCGCCGGCATCGACACCGCCGCGCATCGCGGCGCGCTTGATCTGCAGGCGCCGACGGTCGCCGTGCTCGGCACAGGCATCGACCAGGCCTATCCGCCCGGCAACGCCGCGCTGATGGAAGAGATCGCGCAGGCCGGCGCGGTCGTCAGCGAATACCCGCCCGGCACGGCGGGCCACCGCGGCCAGTTTCCGCGGCGCAATCGCATCGTGGCGGCGCTCTGCCTCGGCACCGTGGTCGTGGAGGCGCAGTACAAGTCCGGCGCCCTCATCACCGCTCGCCTGGCCGCCGATGCCGGGCGCGAGGTGTTCGCCCTCCCCGGTTCGATCCACAACCCCATGGCGCGCGGCTGCCACCGGCTCATCCGCGAGGGCGTGCAACTGGTCGAGACCCCCGCCGAAGTCATCGACGCATTGAAGCCGCTGCTGACGGCCTACGCGGGCGACTTGCGCGCGCGCCTTCACGTCCCCAACTCATCGGTCGTGGCACGAAGCGATTCATCTGGCTTCGATGCGAACACCAAGCGCTTGTGGGATGCGCTCGGATACGACCCAACCCCTATGGACGTGCTGGCGGCGAGAACTGGATTGACGAGTGCGCAACTTGTCTCCATGCTGCTGGTCATGGAGCTGGAAGGGCGCGTGGTTTCCGAACACGGCCGCTACACCCGCAAGGCATCCTGAACCTCCACAGCGCCCACGGGCGCAGGCCGAGGGAAATGAAAGAGAGCATCCTGGACGTCCTGCTTTACCTGTTCGAGCACTACTTCACCAACGACACCATTCCACCGGTGGGCGACCGCGACACCCTCCAAAGCAGCCCGTTGTTCTCCGAACTCACCGGAGCGGGTTTCAGCCCTGCGGAAATCACCAAGGCCTTCGACTGGCTGGACGCCCTCGCAGAGCAGCGTCCCGAGTCGGCCGCGCCCCGCACCAACGGCCCCACCCGCGTCTTCCACGGCCCCGAACTCGAGAAGCTCGACGTCGAATGCCGCGGATTCCTGCTGTTCCTCGAACAGCACGGCGTCCTCGACCCCGACCAGCGCGAACTCGTCCTCGACCGTGCGATCGCGCTGGACCAGGACGAACTGGACCTCGACGACCTCAAATGGGTGGTCCTGATGGTCCTGTTCAACCAGCCCGGGTCCGAGGCGGCCTATGCCTGGATGGAGACCCAGATGTTCCTGGACGAGCCCGAACCGGTCCACTGAACGCCGGTCCGGGCTTCGATGGGGGTCGCCATTCGGGGGGATGGACGGCGGTCCGGCTTGACACGGCCGCCGGCCGCGTGACACCACTAAAAAAGGAATCCACTCACGCCCGTGGCCAGATGGCCCCGGGCGTCGCCTTCTTCGCGTTGGGAATTCCCGACGCCGCCGGACCCATCCAGCCCCCATGGCCAAGAACCTCCTCATCGTCGAATCGCCCGCCAAGGCCAAGACGATCAACAAGTACCTCGGCCCGGACTTCACCGTCCTGGCCTCCTACGGCCACGTGCGCGACCTTGTGCCGAAGGAAGGCGCCGTCGACCCCGACAACGGGTTCGCGATGCGCTACGACCTCATCGACAAGAACGAGAAACACGTCGATGCGATCGCCAAGGCCGCCAAGAGCGCGACCGCCCTGTTCCTCGCGACCGACCCGGACCGCGAAGGCGAGGCGATCTCCTGGCACATCGCCGAGATCCTCAAGGAGCGCGGGCTGCTGAAGGACAAGACGCTGCAACGCGTCGTGTTCACCGAGATCACGCCGCGCGCGATCCGCGAAGCGATGACGCACCCACGTGCGATCGCCTCGGACCTGGTCGATGCGCAGCAGGCGCGCCGCGCGCTGGATTACCTGGTCGGCTTCAACCTCTCGCCGGTTTTGTGGCGCAAGGTGCAGCGCGGTTTGTCCGCGGGCCGCGTGCAGTCGCCGGCGTTGCGCATGATCGTGGAGCGCGAGGAAGAGATCGAAGCCTTCGTCGCACGCGAGTACTGGAGCATCGAAGCCGAACTCGCGCATCCCTCGCAGAACTTCACCGCCAAGCTGACGAAGCTCGACGGCAAGAAGTTCGAACAGTTCACCGTCACCGACGGCGACACCGCCGAGGCCGCACGCCAGCGCATCATCAAGGCTGCCGGCGGCGCGCTGCACGTCACCGACGTCGCGAGCAAGGAACGCAAGCGCCGCCCCGCGCCGCCCTTCACCACCTCCACGCTGCAGCAGGAAGCCGCGCGCAAGCTCGGCTTCACCACCAAGCGCACGATGCAGGTCGCGCAGAAGTTGTACGAAGGCGTGGCGATCGGCGATGAAGGCACCGTCGGCCTGATCAGCTACATGCGTACCGACTCGGTGCATCTGTCGGCCGAAGCGCTGAGCGAAATGCGCGATGTCATCGCCCGCGATTTCGGCACGCGCGCACTGCCCGACAAGCCGAACTTCTACCAGACCAAATCCAAGAACGCGCAGGAAGCGCACGAAGCCGTGCGCCCGACCTCCGCGCTGCGCACGCCCTCGCAGGTCTCGCGTTATCTCAACGACGACGAGCGCCGCCTGTACGAATTGATCTGGAAGCGCGCGCTGGCTTCGCAGATGGTGCCGGCCACGCTCAACACCGTGAGCGTCGACCTGGCCGCGGGCAGCGAACACAACTTCCGCGCCAGCGGCACGACCGTCGTCGACCCGGGCTTCCTCGCCGTCTACGAAGAAGGCAAGGACACCAAGTCCGCCGACGACGAAGACGAAGGCCGCAAGCTGCCCGCGATGAAGACCGGCGATCGCATCCCGCTCGACCGCGTGCACGCCGACCAGCATTTCACCCAGCCGCCGCCGCGCTTCACCGAAGCGGCGCTGGTCAAGGCGCTCGAGGAATACGGCATCGGCCGTCCGTCCACGTACGCCTCGATCATCCAGACACTGCTGTTCCGCAAGTACGTCGAGATGGAAAGCCGCAGCTTCCGTCCGACGGATGTGGGCCGCGCGGTGTCGAACTTCCTCAGCAGCCACTTCACGCGCTACGTGGACTACGACTTCACCGCCAAGCTCGAAGACGAGCTCGATGCGGTGTCGCGCGGCGAAGAGGATTGGGTGCCGCTGATGGAGAAGTTCTGGGGCCCGTTCAAGGAACTGGTCGAGGACAAGACCGAAAGCGTCGACCGTTCCGAAGCCACCGGCGCGCGCGAACTCGGCATCGATCCCAAATCCGGCAAGCCAGTGAGCGTTCGCCTGGGTCGTTATGGACCCTACGTCGCCATCGGCACGGCCGAAGACGAAGACAAGCCGACGTTCGCGTCGCTGCGTCCCGGCCAGTCGATGCACACCATCTCGCTGGAGAATGCGCTGGAGCTGTTCAAGCTGCCGCGCAAGCTCGGCCAGAGCGACGGGCACGAAGTCAGCGTCGGCATCGGGCGCTTCGGTGCGTTCGCCAAGCGCGGCACCACCTACGCCTCGCTGAAGAAGGACGACGATCCGTACACGATCGAGCTGGCGCACGCCGTCGCCCTGATCGAGGAAAAGGAAGAGATCGCGCGCAACCGCATCATCAAGTCCTTCGACGGCAGCGACATCCAGGTGCTCAACGGGCGCTACGGCCCGTACATCAGCGACGGCAAGCTCAACGGCCGCATTCCCAAGGATCGCGAGCCCGCCTCGCTGACGCTGGAGGAAGTGCAGAAGCTGATGGAGGAAACCGGCAAGCCGATGCGCGGGCGCTTCGGCAAGAAGTTCGCTGCGAAGAAGACGGCGGCGAAGAAGGAACCGGTCGAGAAGGTCGCGAAGAAGACGGTGAAGAAGGCAGCCAAGAAGACGGCGAAAAAGGCCGCGAAAAAGGCGACCAAAAAGACCGCCGCTAAGAAAGCCACCAAGAAGACCGTTGCGAAGAAGACGGTTTCCAAAGCGACCTGATGCAACGCCTGTCGCCCGCCGCTGCCGCATCGCTGCTGCGCGGCGGCGGCGTGCTCGCCTATCCCACCGAAGCCGTGTGGGGCCTGGGCTGCGATCCCTTCGATGAAGCCGCGGTCATGCGCCTGCTCGCGATCAAGCAGCGGCCCGTCGACAAGGGCGTGATCCTCGTCGGCGCCGATGTCGCGCAATTCGACGAACTCCTCGCATGGGACCAGCTCCCACGCGAACGCGCCAGCCTCGTGCGTGCGCAATGGCCCGGCCCGCGTACGTGGATCGTTCCGGTGACCGCGCGCGTGCCGCGTTGGATCACCGGTACGCATACCGGCGTCGCCGTGCGCGTGAGCGATCACCCGGAGGTGGTGGCGGTGTGCCGCGCCTTCGGCGGCCCCATCGTGTCGACCAGCGCGAACCTGGCCGGCGAGCCCCCGGCCTTCACTTTCGATGCGCTGTCGCCGGCCGTGCTGGCGCAGGTCGACGGTGTCGGCAGTGGCGAAACCGGCGGCCTGCGCGCGCCCACCGCCATCCGCGACGCCGCCACGGGTGCCGAACTGCGCGCCGGCTGAACCGCCGGTCGGCCGCCCCGATCCGGCCGCTTTCAATCGGCGCAAGATGCGCGCATGGCACGTGCAACCCGCGAGATCGTCCTGCTGATCGCCGGCCTGGCGGCCCTGGGCGCGCTGCACGTCGCGCACGCACAGGACGTCACGATCTATCGCTGCATCGACGCCAAGGGCCACCTCACGCTGCGCGACACACCGTGCGAGAAGGACCAGAAACAAGAAGCGCGCACGATGGCGCGCCCGCAGGACGCACCGCGCAAACACGCCGCGCCTGCCGCCAACGAGCCGCCGCCGCAGCAGGACGAATACGAACAACCGCAGGTCGCCACGCGCGATACCTATCTCGCGCCGCCGCGCCCGATGTACGAATGCATCACGCCCGACGGCGTGAGTTACACCAGCGACACCGGCGACGGGAATCCGCGCTGGGTGCCGCTGTGGACGGTGGGTTACCCCGCCTTCAACCGGGTGGGCTCGGGAATGATCGGGCCGAGCTGGAGCGGACCGAGCAACTACAACGGCACCTACGTCCGCGACACCTGCTACATGCTGCCGCCCGCCGACGTGTGCGCGCGCACGCGCGACCGCCGCGACGAAGTGCGCACGCGCTTCTTCAACGCGATGCCCAGCGAGCGGGATGTGCTGCGCGTCGAGGAACGCAGCCTCAACGCGCGCCTGGACAACGATTGCGGCGGTCAATGACGTTTTCGTGTGGCACGCTTGCCGCATGAGCCGCGCCTCTTCCCTTGCCCTGTTCGCCTTGCTGTTGGCGCTGTCGCCTTTCGCCGGGCGGGACGCGCACGCAACCACGATCTACAAATGCACCGATGCCAAGGGCACGGTGACGATGCAGAACGACAAGCCGTGCGCACCGGGCGAGAAGCAGGAAGTGCGCACGATCGGCGAGCTGCCCACGGCGCCCGCGCCCGCACCGCGCGCGGAGACCGTGAAACCGCCGAGCGAGCCGCCCGCGGGCGCGTCCTTCGAACTCGTCCGCGGCCCGGCGACCGAGGCGCTGCCCGAATCGCAGGTGCCCGTGGCCGATCGCAAGCCGCCACCGCCCCTGTTCGAATGCAAGACCTGGGAAGCCAAGGTTTATCTCAGTGAAAGCGATACGCCCGAAGAGCGCTGCGCGCCCATGGACACCGTGGGCCTGAATGGCGGTGGTGGCGCCGGCCAAGCCTGCGAAATCAAACGCGATGTTTGCACCGCCCTCACCGACAAGGCGCTCTGCAGCGGTTGGCAGCGCCGCATCGACGAAGCGAAATTCCGCATGACTTACGCCGCGCCCGCCGACAAGGCGCAGCGCGAAGCCGATTTCGAGCGCCAACGCACTGCATTCATCGACAGCACGTGTCGCTGACACGGCGCTGAAACATTCCGTGCGTTGATGACGATTCGCGCCCGATGCGTGGATGAATTGCGCCGACTTACTATTTCTTGACCTGTACCACGCAACTTCCTAACTCACGCCTGCCTATGGTCGCTGTTCCCTCCCCCGAGCACCGAGGCGTACAGCATGGCGAACCAGACCCGCGGCACCAGCAATCGCGGATTCGCAAGCATGGATCCGGAAACGCAACGCAAGATCGCGCAGAAAGGCGGCGAAGCGGTGAGCCGCGATCGTGAACACATGTCGATGATCGGCCGGAAGGGCGGCGAAGCTTCCGGCGGCAACCGCGGCACCCAGAACACTCCGCAGAACGCGCCCCCCAACCAATTCGGCGGCAACGAACCCGGCGGTAACCGCTGAGCCACTGTTCGACCGACCACGCGAAGACGCCCGCGCATGCGGGCGTTTTCGTTCAGGGTTGTGCGGACTGCGCGCGCAGGCGCTCGTAGTACTTCCGCACGCACACGAAGCCCTGCCCGCCGATCACCATCTTCCCGTCGACCCACCGCACGGTGTGGCCGTCCCAGGCTTCTGCGCACCAATGGCGTTTCACCTGCGCCTGCTTCATGGCGGCGTTTTGACGTTGCGCGCGCGATTGCACGGGCACTGGCCGCGACGGACCCGGACCGGGCACCGGTTCGATCACGAAGATCTCGCCGTCCAGATCGGCGATGTACACGTTGCCCGACTCATCGGTTCCGAACGCGACAGGGTTGTCGATCACGCCCGCGTCCGGCGCGAACGTCGCATTGCGCAAGGTGAACAGGTCGCTCGTCACCGGCACGATCCCGTAGAGATCTTCGACCGGCAGCGACCACAGGTTGCCTTCGATGAAATCGGCGAACAGGTATTGGCCGCGCAACGACTCCACCGGCCCGCGATACACCACGCCGCCGATCACCGTGTTTCCCACGCGCGGTCCATTGCCATGCAGGTATTCGGCCGCGGGCAAGCGGTACGCCGGGCTGTCGGGGCCCTTGAAGGGCAGCGATCCCTCGCGCGCCGACCATCCGAAATTCACGCCCTGGTTGTCGTCGGGCCCGAGCATCACGTCGATTTCCTCGACCGCGGTTTCGCCGACGTCGCCGATGATCAGGCCGCCTTCGCCCGTGCCGCGCGGCCCGAAATCGAAGCTGGCGCGGAAGGGATTGCGCAGGCCCATCGCCCACACTTCCGGTGCGCCGCCTGCAACGGAGAACGGGTTGTCGGTCGGGATCGCGTAGTTGCGCGTGTCGTCGAGCGGGAAGTCGTCGTGCGTGACATCGATGCGCAGGATCTTGCCGAGCAAGGTATCGGGGTTCTGCCCGTTGTTGTCCGGATCGCCCGCGCCGCCGCCATCGCCGATCGCGATGTAGAGAAAGCCTGCTGCGTCGAACCCGATCCATCCACCGTTGTGGTTGATGCGCGGATGCGGTTGGCGAAGGATCACGCGCATCGTCGACGGATCGGCGACATCGTGGTTGGTCGCGCTCACCGTGTAGCGCCGCACTTCGATCGTGCCGACCGGGTCGGTCAGGAAGACGTAGAAGATGCCCGAGGTCGCGAAGTCCGGCGATGTCGCGAAGCCCAGCAGTCCGCGCTCGCCATTGGTCGAAACCTGGTCGTGCACGTCGAGGAAAGGCGTCGCCGCGAACGTGCCGGTATTCGGCGACAGGATGCGGATCAGGCCCGCAAGCTCGACAACGAAGACGCGCCCCGAACCATCGGGCACGGCCGCGACGAACACGGGGGAAGCCGCGCCCGCTACCACGCGCCGCACGCGGAACGCGATGCTGGCCCGATCGGTCACGGTGACGGTCAGCAGCATCTGCGATTCGACGATCCCATCGCTCACGCCGAGGACCACGCGATAGACGTTGTCGACACCGACGTCGGTGGGTGCTTCGAAATCCGGTGGCGCCGCGAACGACAACGCGCCGGCTGAGGTGATGCGGAACGCGGCCGCATCTTCACCGCCGGCAATGGAATAGCTGAGCGATTGCGCCTCCATGTCGGTGGCGGTGGCCGCGTAGAACGCGCCCGCCGTGTCTTCCTGCACGGAGACCGTACTGGGCGAAGTGAAGACGGGCGGCGCATTGCCGACGTTGATCGTGCCGCTGGTGCTGCCGCCGCCGCATGCGGCGATGGCGAGCGTGCCTGCAAGAACCATTGTCCTGGCGATGCGCAGCAGCATGGGCCCGACCTGTCTGGCGATGAGGCCGCAGGATGCCTGCCGATCCTGAAGCGGCAGGTGAAGCGACGCGCCGTTCGTCAGAAACCGTAGCGCAGGAATCCGCCGTCCACCGCGATGCACTCGCCGGTGACGTAGGACGCCGCCGGCAGGCACAGGAACGCGACCGCGGCGGCCACTTCCTCGGGTTCGCCGATGCGGCCCAGCGGCGTGCGCAGCAGCACCTCGTCGAGGTAATCGGGATCGGCGAGCTTGTCGTGCGTTCGCCGCGTGCGGATGTACCACGGCGCCACCGCGTTGACGCGGATGCCGTCCTCGGCCCATTCCACCGCGAGGTTCTTCGTCATCTGGTGCATCGCGGCCTTGCTCATGCCGTAGGGCGCGCCGCTGCGCACGTGCGTGAAGCCGGAGACGCTGCCGACGTTGACGATGCTCGACGCTGCGTGTTTCGTCAGCAGCGGATGGGCGTAACGCGAAAGCTCGAAGGCGGAGAACAGGTTGATCTCGAAGATCTTCCGCCACTCGTCTTCGGTGTAATCCACGGCCGCGCGGGTGAGATTGCCCCCGGCGTTGTTGACCAGGATGTGCAGGCCTTCGCCGAAGTCCTCGACCCAGTCGAGCAGTTCGCGGCGTTGGTCGTCTTCGGCGACATCGGCGACGAAGCCCTGGACGTCGCGATTGGGGAAGTCTTCGGACAGTTCGGCGCGCGTGGACTCCAGCGCCGCAGCATCGCGCGCGGCGAGCAACACGTCGGCGCCGAAGCCGAGGAGTTCGCGCGCGATCGCGCGGCCGATGCCGGCGCTCCCACCGGTCACCAGGGCGAGGTGTCCATCCAGCCGCCAGCGCTTCGGATCCATGCTGCCTGCCTCGTTTGCATCCGCCCGGGTCGGCGTAGGATAGCCGCTGACTTCCAATGGACGCCGCCGCGATGTCGCGAATCCTGGTTGCCGTGTTGTGCGTGCTGGCCCTGGGCGCTTGTTCCAAGCCCGAAAAGCCCGAGACCGAACGCCCGCCGGCCCCGCAGGCGGCGGCCAGCCTGCCGGATGCGGACACATGGAACGACGCGAGCAAGCGCGAGAAGCCCGCGACGGAACTCAGCGACGCGATCCAGCGGCCGATCAACAAGGCCAAGTCGGTCGAAGGCACCACGCTCGAGGCGGCCGACGAGCAACGCGCGGCCATCGATGCGCAGGAGCGGGGCGATGCCCCGCCGCCGTCGGATCAGTAACGACCGCGCGCGTCGCGCCTGACGCGTTTCAGAGTTCGCAGAAGCAGTACGCCAGCGCCTTCACCGGCGCACCCGGGCGGCGCTGGAGCGCGGCGTCGAGGAAACGCAGGTCCGCATCCATCTGCGGCACGCTGCGCGCGACGATCGCGCGTGCGACGCCTTGCGCGAAACCCGAGTCGCGCATCATCGTCGCGCCCGCGCGGCTGGAAACGAAGCCGGCGAAGAAGCGTTCGAACGGCGTGGCTTCGCGTTCGATGTAATGCACGTTGTAGGCGTCGGGCTTGCCGAGTTTCGCGCGCGCCGCTGCATCGGTGATCGCCGTCTGCAGCCCGCCGAAATCGTCGACCAGGCCGCGTTCGCGGGCCTGCGCGCCGGTCCACACGCGGCCACGTGCGATCGCATCGATCTCGTCGACCGAACGCTTGCGCGCCTGCGCCACGCGACCGGTGAAATCGCGATAGCCCTTGTCGATCACCGATTGCACGATGTCGCCGACGGCCGGATCCAGTTGGCGCGTGATGTCGAACGCACCGGCGAAACGCGTCGTGCCCACGCCGTCGGTGTGCACGCCGATCTTGTCCAGCGCGCGCGGCAGCGTCGGGATCACGCCGAAGATGCCGATCGAACCGGTGATGGTCGACGGATCGGCGTAGATGCGATCGGCGTTCATCGAGATCCAGTAACCGCCCGATGCGGCGAGGTCGCCCATCGAGACGACGACGGGTTTGCCGGCGGCTTTCAGCGCGACGACTTCGCGGCGGATCTGTTCCGAAGCGAAGACTTCGCCGCCGGGCGAATCCACGCGCAACACGACGGCCTTGACGTGTTCGTCGTCGCGCGCTTCGCGCAACAGCGCGGCGGTGGACACGCCACCGATGTGGCCCGGTGGCTTCTCGCCACCTTCGATTTCGCCCTCGGCGACGACGACGGCCACCTGCGGGCGCAGGTCGGTCGACGGCAGCGTGGTGTCGATGTGGCGCAGGTAGGTTTCGAACGCGACCTGGCGGAAACCGCCTTCGGCATCGGCGTCGGCGACGCCGCGTTCGGTGAGCAGGCGGTCGACTTCCTCTTCGGTCTTCAACCCGTCGACGAGCTTCTGCTGCAGCGCATAGCGACCGAGATCACCGCGCGCGGCGGCGAGGCCTTCGGGCAGCGTGTCGATGCCGGCGGCGAGTTGCTGCGCGGACAGGTCGCGCGCCTTGGCGACGTCGCCGAGGTAGCGCTGCCACACATCGTTCATCCAGTACAGGTCGGCTTCCTTCGCCTGCGGCGACGCGGCGTCGAGCACGTAGGGCTCGGCGGCCGACTTGTATTCGCCGACCTTGAACAGATGCACGTCGACGCCGAGCTTGTCCTGCAAACCTTCGCGGTAGTACTGGCGATAACGGTCGAGGCCTTCGAGCACCAGGCCGCCCATCGGATCCAGGTACACCTCGTTGGCCTGCGCGGCGAGCAGGTATTGCTCCTGCATGAAGCTTTCGCCGAACGCGACGACTTGCTTGCCCGACGCGCGCACCTTCGCCAGCGCCGCGGCCAGTTCGCGCAGCGATGCATAACCGGTGGGCTGCAGGCGGTCGAAGCGTACGAAGACGCGCTCGATGCGCTTGTCGGTCGCCGCGGCGTCGAGCGCGCGCAGCAAGTCGCGCAACTGCACTTCCTCGTTGCCGCCATCGCCCATCGCCTTCGACAGCGCGCGGCTGGCGATGTCGGTGCTGTACTGCTCGACCAGTCGGCCTTCCGGTGCGATCACCAGTGTCGTGCGGTCGTTCAGCGGCGCCAGCGAACCGCCGGAGAAGGCGAACATCAGGAACAGGATCAACAGCGCGAAGAACACCAGGTTGAACACCAGGCGCCGCGTGAAATTCATGGCGTCCCAGATGCCCACGATGGCGCGGGCGATGGGGCCACGACGGCTGGGTTCGTTCATTGCGGTGGAGCTCCTTGAAAGGGGTGCGCCGGGGCGGTCGCCCGGAGAATGCGACAGGTTAGCGGCAGGCGTGTGTGGACTTCATGCGCCGTCGGTCATGGCGACGATTCGCTGACCGTGCCTGCGTTCATGGGGACACGGCGCGAGGAGCGCAAGAAGCGCGTGGACAACAGGACGGCCGCGGTCGTGAGGCCGACGATCAGCCCGACCCACATGCCTTGCGGGCCCCAGCGCAGCCCCAGCCCCAGGCCCGCGCCGAGCGGCATGCCGACCCCCCAATAGGCGAGTGCGGCGAGCAGCATCGGGCGGCGCGTGTCGCGCAGGCCGCGCAAGGCGCCGGCCGAGAGCACCTGCACGCCGTCGGGGAACTGGAAGGCGGCCGCATACAACAGCAGCGTCGCCGCCAACGCGGCCACGGTCGTGTCCGCGGTGTAGAGCCCGGCGAGCGCGTGGTTGCCGAACAACAGCAGGAGGCCCGACACCGCCTGGGTGGCGAACATCAGCACGAAACCAGCGAAGGCCGCGCGGCGCAGGCCGTCGCGATCGCCACGGCCCAGCGCATGGCCCACGCGGACCGTGGTCGCCTCGGCCAGGCCGAAGGGAATCATGAAGCACAGGCTCGCGACGTTGATCGCGATCTGGTGCGCCGCCACTTCCACGCCGCCGAGCCGCCCGATGAGCAACGCGGTCACGATGAACAAGCTGCCTTCCATCATCACGGTCACGCCGATGGGCAAGCCGGTGGCGAGCAGGTTGCGCAAGTCGGGCCAGCGCGGTCCTTCGAATTGCGCGAACAAACGCAGCGATTCGAAACGTTTCGAACGCCGCAGATACAACGCGAACGCGATCGCCTGCGCCCACATCATCGCCGCCGACGCCAGCCCCAGCCCGCCCGCGCCGAGTTCCGGCAATCCCCCGACGCCCCACGTGAGGGCGTAGCCCAGGGGCACGAGCACCACCAGGCCGCCGAAGCCGAGCACCATCGTCGGCAGCGTCCAATGCAGGCCGTCGCTGAGATAGCGCATGCACAGGTACAGCGTCAGCGCCGGCACGCCCCAGCGGATGCCATGCAGGAATGCGACCGCGCCAGGGCGGATTTCCGGCGCGATGCCCATCGGTTCCAGCGCGATGGTCACCACGCTCAGGAAGGCGAACAACACCACGCCGAGCATCGCCGCCAACCACAGCGCCTGGCGGAACAGGGGCGCGATCTCGTGGCGTCGCCCCGCGCCATCCAGTTGCGACACCGCGGGCGGGAAGGCCATCAGCGTCCCCATCGGCACCATCATCGGCAGCCAGAACAACGCCGTGCCCACGGCGACGGCCGCGAGCGTGCGCGTGCCGTGGTGGCCGGCGATCACGCTGTCGACGAAACCGATCAGGCCGGTCGACAGGTGGCCGAGGACGAGGGGCACGGCGAGGGTCGCGCTGGTGCGCAGTTCCCGCGCGAACGGAGGCTGGGGAGGCATCGCAAGGGCTTGATCGGGAAGGGGCGCGGGGATTTTTGGGCGCCGCGTACTATCTTAGCCGCCAGACGGGGAGCCTCATGGGCAGCGAGATGACGAACACCAGCGCCGCCGCGCCGCCCAGGCCGACGTGCCAGAACTGCGGGGTTCCGCTGCTGGGCGAGCACTGCCACGCCTGCGGCCAGCCGGTGAAGGGCCTGGTGCGCCACTTCAGCAGCATCATGGGCGACCTGCTGGACACGGTCTTCAACATCGACGCGCGCGTGTTCCGCACGCTGTGGCCGCTGTTCACCAAGCCCGGTTGCCTGTCGCTGGAATATTTCTCCGGCCATCGCATCCGCTATGTCAGCCCGGTGCGCCTGTTCGTGTTCATCAGCATCGTGACGTTCTTCGTCGCGCAGTTGTCGGTCGACTTCAGCGGCATGAAGGTGGGCTTCGACGGCGGCGGCGACCAGGAGATCGCGAAGGCGACCACCGTCGCGCAGGTCAACGCGCGCCGCGACGGGGCGGTGCGGGAACTCGAAAAGGCGCGGAAGGAAACCGCGGAGACGCCGGGCGTGAGCGTGGGCCTGGATGCAGCGAAGACCGCGATCAACAAGCAGGCCGACCGCCGCATCGCGATGCTGGAAGCCGCGTCCAAGGCCGGTCGCCCGCCGCCGCCGCCGGGCGTGACCTCACCCGACGGCGACGAGGCCGACGACGACATCTCCTTCAACGGCAAGCCCTGGGATCCGGTCAAGAACCCGGTGCACTTGAATTGGCTGCCCGCCCCCGCCAATCGGAAACTCAACGAAATGGCCGGCCATTTCCGCGACAATGTGCGCCGAGGCGAGAAGGACCCGAACCTCATCAAGGATGCGGTGCTGAGCACGGTGCCCACGGCACTGATCGTGATGCTGCCGTTGTTCGCGCTGATGTTGAAGATCGCCTACGCCTTCAAGCGCAGGCTGTACATGGAACACCTGATCGTCGCCCTGCACAGCCATGCCTTCCTCTGCCTGGCCTTGCTGGTGATGTTCGGATTGATGGCGCTCCAGGATTCGCTCGGCGCCGTCGCTTCCCCGTTCCACTCCCTCATCAAGCTGGGCGAGGTGGGGCTGGGGATCTGGATGCCGCTGTACCTGCTCATCATGCAGAAACGTGTCTACGGTCAAGGCTGGATCATGACCCTGTTGAAATACTGCGTGCTGGGCCTTTGTTATTCCGTCCTGCTCAGCATCGGTGCCGCGTTCACCATGCTGGCGGGCCTTGTCTGGATGTGAAATGGTCGTTTACGAAGTCAACCTGGAATTCGACGTCGCCATCGCCGGCCCCTACCGCGAGTGGCTCGCCGCGCACGTGCAGGAATTGCTCGCGCTGCCCGGCTTCCTCTCGGCGCAGGTGCACGATGTCGTCGATCCCTTGCCCACCGCAGGCCGCCAGGGCTTGTGCGTGCGTTACATGGTGAGCGACCTGGGCGCGCTCGAAACCTACCAGCGCGAACATGCGCCGCGCCTGCGCGCCGAAGGGCTGTCGCGCTTCGGCGAGGAAGGCGTGCGCTATCGGCGCCGCATCCTGCGGGACGTGGCGCTGTAACCGAGCCGTTACTGCGCCAGGCGCACCTGCAACCACGCGGTGCGCTGGGCATCGGCGGTCGACAACAAGGCTTGCACCAGGGCCGCGCGGTCCTGTGGCGGCACGCGTTGCGCGAGTACCGACAGGTCGGCGCGCTGCGCGTTGTCCATCCGGCGCAACAAACGCAACATCGGCGCGTGCTGCGCTTCGGGCAGTTGCGCGAGCAGGGCGTGCAACTTCGGGTAGTCGCCGCCGATCGCCGGGCCCAGCAACCATCCGCGTTGCGCGATCGGATCGAGCGCGTCGAATTGCGCGCGCAGCGCCGCCTGTTCCTCCGGCGTGCGATGCGCGAAGGCCTGCACGGCGCTCTCGATCGCTTCGGCCGACACCGGATCCAGCGCGCGCCACGCGGCGTAGCGTTCGCGCAGGCGCACCCGCGTTGGCCACGGCTGCGCATCCCATTGCGCCGCGCGTTGCTGGAAATCGCGGCGTTGCGTCGGCGAGAAGGCCTGCCATAGCGACGCCTGGTCGCGCAGGTCCTGCTGCAGCGGTGCGGGAACGCGCGCGATCGCCGAGCTCGTCGATTCGGGCAGCGTGATGCTGCGCGGGATCGGCAGCGGCGTCGCGTGCGGCGGTGCGACGAATGCCGGCGCCGGTTCGGCGAGCGCTGCGGCCGGCACGACGGCCGGCTCCGGCTTCGCCTGCGCGGACGCATCGGCGGCCGGCTGCACCGCGAGCGTCGCGGCATACCAGGCGAAGAAGGGGAATTCGTCGGCGCGGCGCACGCCGTCGGGATCGGCGATCGCGAGGAAATCGCGATGCGTCCATGCCGCGAGGTCCCCGTCGTAGCGCGCGATGGGTTCGTCGGCAGGCGGCAAGGTCGTGCTGCGCACGAGCTCCCCGCGGAAGGGCAAGGCGTCGAACCACTGCGGACGGAGCAGGACGATCGCACCGATGCCTGCCGCCAGCGCGACGAGGGCGCCGATCGCGAACCTGCGCCGCGCTGGCGCGCGCGCGGGGACCGATGGCGGTGTCGGCGCCGCCGGCATCGCGCGGGGCGCCTGCGGCGGCGCATGCAGCCGCGCGAGACGTTCGGCCGACATCCCTTCGGTGGCCGCGCGCACGTCGGCGACCCAGACCTGCCAAGCCTCGCGATCGGGCGTGCCATCTTCGCGATAGGGCACCGCGCGCTGCAGCGCTTCGCGATACGCGTCGGCCGAAACGCCCAGCGCCGCGGCCGCATCGTCCATCTCCAGCGCGGCCACCAGGCGCAACAGCAGCGCCGCGCGCGGCCCGTTGCCCAGCGACGCCAGCGACGACCAGGTGGACGGCCATGCGGCTTCGGCGGCGGGGCGGCGCAGGTCCGGCGCGGCGAGCAACATCGACCAGAAGGCGACCGGCCAGGTCGCCATCGGCGACTCCGGCGCGATCCGCGTGAAGGCGCGCAAGACGGCGGCGACGGCCGCATCACCGCGATCGGCCGATCCGCATTGCAGGACTGCGAATACGGCGGCGCGGCGTTCGACCCCGCGCAGGAAGGCCGCCGGCGCACCCGTCGCCGTGCTGCCTGGTGACGACGTGCTGGTCATTCTTGCGGCGTACTCATCGGCTTGGATGATAGCCACGCAGCGCCCGCGAATGCGATCCGCAACGCGCGTTAAAAATGTCTTGACGAACGGTCAACGCGCCGCTCCTCCAAGCCCCGCGCGGCTTTCGTCGAAAACGGTTGTGCACAGCGATAACAGGAACGTCACATTGGCGCCCCGCGGGGTGCGACGCGTCCGTGTTGCAACTTGGTTTCACGCCCAAGGCATTGATTCTGCAGGCTTCTTATGGGATGGCACTTTTTTCACCATCGTAGAGTTAATTCGCATTTTTTGCCTTGCCCAGTGCTTTGGAATCGCGCCATGCACAGATTTATCCACAGATCGTGTGGATAAGGACGAAAGGCGTTACGTGCCAATCACTTGCATGACTTACGTCACGAACACGGAAACAATTTCCGGCAAACCGATGGTGGGATTGCGGGACACCTTGGGAGACGCATTCATGTCGCTTGCTGCGCGCGCTTAGACTGCACGCGATGTCCTCCGACGACACCGTCTTGCGTGTGGCCTTGCCCGTGCCGCTGGCTCGACTGTTCGACTATCGCGCGCCCGATGGCGCGAGCGTCGACAGCGTGCAGGTGGGCGCGCGCGTGCGCGTGCCCTTCGGTCCGCGCGAACTCATCGGTGTCATCGCCGATGTCGGGCCGGTCGATGCGGACGCGCGCGAAACCAGGTCGGCATTGGCCGTGCTCGATCAAACCCCGTTGCTCCACGGCGAACTGCTCGACTCGCTGCGCTGGTTGTCGCGCTACGCGCATGCGCCACTTGGCGAGGTACTCGCCACCGCGCTGCCCGCGGCCTTGCGCCAGGGCGGGCCGCTGCCGGATACCGATGAGATCGTCTGGCGCCTGGTCGCGGGCGCCTCGCACGACAAGCTCAAGCGCGACGCGATGCCACATCGCGTGGCGGCTTTGCTCGCCCAGCGCGATCGAAGCGAAGACGAACTCGACGATGCCCTGCCGGGCTGGCGCACCGCCGCACGCGCACTGTCGGCGAAAGGCCTGGCCGAATCGCTCCGCACCACGCCTGCGCGCAGTGCGGTCGGCGGCACGCCGGGCCCGGCGCTCAACGACGAACAACGCATCGCCGTCGACGCGATCCAGGCGCAGGCCGGTTTCGGCGCCGTGCTGCTCGAAGGCGTAACCGGCAGCGGCAAGACCGAGGTCTACCTGCAGGCGATCGCCGACTGTCTCGCGCGCGGGCGGCAGGCGCTCGTGCTCGTTCCGGAAATCGGATTGACGCCGCAGACGCTCGCGCGTTTCCGCGCGCGGCTCGGCATCGACGTGCACGCGCTCCACTCGGGCCTCAACGACAACGCGCGCGCGCGCGTCTGGGCGGCTGCTTCGCGCGGAGAAGCGCGCGTGATCGTGGGCACGCGCTCGGCGGTGTTCATTCCGCTGCCCGAGGCAGGCCTGATCGTCGTCGACGAAGAGCACGACGGCAGTTACAAACAGCAGGACGGCATCCGCTATCACGCGCGCGACTTCGCGCTGGTCCGCGGCAAGGCGCTCGGCGTGCCGGTGGTCCTGGGCAGCGCGACGCCGTCGCTGGAAACGCTCCACAACGCGCAGGCAGGGCGATACACGCATGTGCGCCTTTCCAAGCGCGCAGGCGATGCGAAACCCCCGAACGTGCGCGTCCTCGACGTACGCAAGCGTGCGCTCGATGCGGGGCTTTCCACGGAGTTGCTGGCGAAGATCCGCGCGACCGTCGACGCCGGCGGCCAGGTGCTCGTCTTCCGCAATCGGCGCGGCTATGCGCCGGTGCTGTTGTGCCACGACTGCGGCTGGAGCGCGGCGTGCAAGCGCTGCAGCACCCCCGATCAACCGCGCCCGATGACGGTGCATGCCGGTGGACGTCGGCTGCAATGCCACCATTGCGGCGCGCGCCAGCCTTCGCCGATGGCGTGTCCGGATTGCGGTGGCCTGGCTTTGCAACCGCAGGGCGTGGGCACCGAACGCCTGGAGGAACGCCTCGTCGAGTTGTTCCCCGACGTGCCCGTGTTGCGCGTGGATCGCGGCAGCACGCGCAAGCGCGACGCGCTGGAATCGCTGCTGGCGCAACTCGGCGATCGTCCCGGCATCCTCGTGGGCACGCAGATGCTCGCCAAGGGCCACGATCTGCCGAACCTCACGCTCGTCGCGGTGGTCGGCATCGACGAAGGCCTGTTTTCCGCGGATTTCCGCGCGGGCGAAAAACTCGCGCAGTTGCTGATCCAGGTCGCCGGACGCGCGGGCCGTGCGCATCGCGCGGGCGAAGTGTGGTTGCAGACGCACCATCCGACGCATCCGTTGTTGCAGACGCTGATCGCGGGTGGTTATCGCGCCTTCGCCGATGCCGAACTCGCCGAGCGCGAAGCCGCGGGGTTCCCGCCGTTCGCGCACCTGGCGTTGCTGCGTGCCGAGGCGAAATCCGCCGATCCGAATACGCGCTTCCTGGCGTTGGCGAAGGCGTGCATCGAGGATGCGCGCATTGCCGGCGTCGAGGTGTTCGGCCCCCTGCCGGCGCCGATGCCGCGGCGTGCGGGATTCCAGCGCGCGCAACTGCTCGTATCGGCCCCGCAGCGGCGCGCGCTGCACGCGGCGCTCGACGCCGCGTTGCCCGCGCTGCGCGATGCGCCCGAAGGCAAGCGCGTGCGCTGGTCGCTCGACGTGGACCCGGTCGACCTCTACTGATCGGCGCACGCTTGCGCCAGAATGCGCGCAACGACGGAAACAGCAGGACGCGATGGCCGACGTGCCGCATGTCGTGATCGTGGGAGGCGGCTTCGCCGGCCTGTGGGCGACGCGTGCGCTGGCAAGCGCGCCCGTGCGCATCACGCTGCTGGATCGCGGCAACCATCACCTGTTCCAACCCCTGCTCTACCAGGTGGCCACCGCCGGCCTGTCGGCACCGGACATCGCCGCGCCGCTGCGCCACATCCTGCGCGGGCAGCGCAACGTCACCGTGCTGATGGGCGAGGCAGTCGGCATCGACAAGGCCGCGCGCAGCGTGCAGCTCGCCAACGGCACGTCGATCGCCTACGACACGCTGCTCGTGTGCACGGGCGCGACGCACGCGTATTTCGGCCACGACGAATGGGCGCCGCACGCGCCCGGCCTGAAGACGCTCGACGACGCGCTCGCGATCCGCCGCCGCATCCTCACTGCCTTCGAACGCGCCGAAGCCGAGTCCGACCCCGCGCGGCGCGCCGCGCTGCTCACCTTCGCCGTCGTCGGCGGTGGCCCGACGGGCGTCGAAATGGCGGGCACGCTCGCGGAAATCGCGCGCCACACGCTGCGCAAGGAATTCCGCAACATCGATCCGGGCAACGCGCGCGTGATGCTGCTCGAAGCGGGACCGCGCGTACTCGCAACGTTCCCCGAACAACTTTCGGCGAAGGCGGCGCGTTCGCTCGCGCGCCTGGGCGTGGACGTGCGCACGGGCGTTCCGGTGTCGCGCATCGATGCGTCGGGATTCGTCCTCGGCGAAGAACGCATCGACGCACACACGGTGTTGTGGGCCGCGGGCGTTGCGGCGTCGCCGCTGGCGCGCACGCTCGACGTGCCGCTGGATCGCGCCGGACGCGTGTCGGTCGAACCGGACCTCACCTTGCCCGGCCATCCGGAGATCTTCGTCGCAGGCGACCTGGCGACGGTGAAGTGGGGCGAACGCCTGGTCCCCGGCGTCGCACCGGCGGCCAAGCAGATGGGCAATTACGTCGCGCGCGTGATTCGTGCGCGATTGGCGAGCAAACCCGCGCCGCCGGCCTTCGGCTACAAGGACTACGGGAACCTCGCCACGATCGGCCGCCGCGCCGCGGTCGTCGATCTGCACGGCTTCCGCTTCTCAGGCTACTTCGCGTGGGCGTTCTGGCTGATCGCGCACGTGTTCTTCCTGATCGGTTTCCGCAACCGCGTGGTCGTGCTGCTCGACTGGGCGGTGGCGTACTGGACCTACCAGCGCAACGCGCGGATCGTGCTGGGCCGCGAGCAGAAATAAAAAAAAAACGGCGCCTCGAGGGCGCCGTTTTTCTTCAATGCTACGCGAGTCGCGTTACGCGGTGAACAACGCCCGCATCTTCTTCAGCGCGTTCGCTTCGACCTGGCGGATGCGCTCGGCCGACACGCCGTATTCGTCGGCCAGTTCCTGCAGCGTCACCTTGCTGTCGGGATCCAGCCAGCGGCGCTTGACGATGTCGCGCGAGCGCGCATCCAGGCGGGACATGCCTTCGCGCAGCAGTTCGAGCTGGTTGTCTTCGCTGTCGGCGCGCTCGTAGGCCATCGACGGGTCTTCGTCGTTCGCCATCAGGTACGACACCGGCGCGGGCGGCATGTGGTCTTCGTCGCCGCTGTCGCTCGGTGCATCGAAGCCGATGTCGCGGCCGGACAGGCGCGACTCCATCTCCATCACTTCGCGTTCGGAGACCTTCAGGTCGGCTGCGACGGCACGCACTTCCTCGGCATTCATCCAGCCCAGGCGCGTCTTGCTCTTGCGCAGGTTGAAGAACAACTTGCGCTGCGCCTTGGTCGTGGCGACCTTGACGATGCGCCAGTTCTTCAGGATGTACTCGTGCATCTCGGCGCGGATCCAATGCACCGCGAAGCTCACCAGGCGCACGCCGACCGCGGGGTCGAAACGCTTCACCGCCTTCATCAGGCCGATGTTGCCTTCCTGGATCAGGTCGCCGATCTGCAGGCCGTAACCGTTGTAGCCGCGCGCGACGTGCACGACGAAGCGCAGGTGCGACAGCACGAGTTGGCGGGCCGCATCGAGGTCTTCGCCGTCGCGGAAGCGGTGCGCGAGCGCCTGCTCTTCTTCGACGCTGAGGACGGGGATCTGGTGCACCGCACCGATGTACGCGTCCAGCGAGCCCAAGGCACTGGGGATCGGGAGGTTGTTCGCGACGAGGGCGGTGGAAATCGGGTTCTGGGTCATGGCAGGGATTCTAGCAATGGCCTTCTTGGATACAACGGGGTAGGAAAAGTTCGCAGTGTTGCATTCATGCAACAAACGCCGGTCCTGGGCCGATACGCCGCGGACCTTCGTATGCCACACCGGGTGTCGGCGATCCGTCAGGCCGACAGGCCCGCGATTGCCTTCGAAACTCCCCTTCACACGGATTGGGGACGCTTTTGCGGGCCACAAGGGCCGCGGGCCAATGGAAAAGAGAGTGCGCACGCGTGGACCGGGCCGCTGCGGAAAAGTTCCTGAACTCGCCGGTTCTGTATTCAGGAAGCGTTCGTAACGAAATTGTAAGGATTGCCGCCGCTGAGCTTCCCGACCAAACAAGGGAAGCAGGCACATCCCCCAATGATCGTTGGAGTTTTCGCATGAAGCGTTCCTTCCTCCTCCTGGCCGTCCTCGCGGCCGCGCCGTTCGCCGCCTCGGCCGCCGACGGCATTTCCTGGAACTACGTCCAGGGTGGCTACGTCGCCACCGACCCGAATCACTCCGGCCTCGACGCCGACGGCTTCGGCCTCGACGGCTCGGTCGCCATCCACGACAACTTCCACCTCTTCGGCGGCTGGCAGAACCAGGACTTCAAGGACATCAACGGCGACTTCGACCAGTACCGTTTCGGCGTCGGCTACAACCACACCATCGCGCCGAAGATCGACCTGGTCACGCGCGTGGCCTACGAGAAGCTCGATGCGGGCGCGAACCTCGACATCGACGGTTACAGCACCGAAGTCGGCGTGCGCGGCGCTGCGAACGACATGTTCGAAGGCTATGCGATGGCCGGTTGGGAAGACTTCGAGCGCGTGGACGGCGACTTCTACGGCAAGGTCGGTGCGCAGGTGAAGTTCAACCAGAACTGGGGCCTGGCCGGCGACATCAAGTTCATCGAAGGCGGCGACAAGCAGTACTTCATCGGCCCGCGCTTCACCTGGTAATCGCAGCACCGGATTCGCGCTGCAGTCTCCCCCTCCTCCAGCAGCGCGATGCGAAGCCCGGCGAAAGCCGGGCTTCTTTTTTGTGCGCCCGCTTCCGGTCACTCCCCCATCAGTCATCTACGACAAGCGTTGCCGTTTTGTTACGGTGCGCGCCGCCGCCGGGGAGGCGGCGTTTTTTCAACCAAGGCTGGGGAACAAATGAAGAAGCAGCTTCTCGCGGCGGCCGTGCTGGCCTTCGCATCGTTCGGCGCGTGCGCGCAGGACATCACGCCGAGCAACCTGACGTCGGTTTCGTGGACCTACGTCGAAGTGGGCGCGGCCCGCACGTCGCTCGACGATTCCGGCTTTTCGATCGATTTCGACGGCTGGAACGTCCGCGGTTCGGTCGACGTCGCCGATGAGTACCACGTGTTCGGCGGGTTCCAGGAGACGAAGAACAACGAGACCGTCGACTTCGACCTGAAGGAAGCGCAACTCGGCATCGGCTGGCATCCGAAGATCTCGGCCAATGCCAACGCCGTGGTCGAATTGAGCTGGATCCGCCAGGACCTGTCGGCCGACTTCCTGGGCGTGGACGTCGACGACGAACAGGACAATCTCTACCGCGTGTCGGCGGGCCTGCGTGGCGCGCTCGGCGAACACTTCGTGGGCAGCCTGAAGGCCAATTACACCGACTCCAACGATTGGCACACCGACGGCGAGTTCGGTGGCACCGGGGGTGCGGAAGTGCGCTTCAACCACACGTGGTCGCTCGTGGGCGAAGCCGACGTCGGCGAACACCAGGAACACTATTCGGTGGGCGTGCGCGCGTCGTTCTGATCGCAACGCGACCGCTTCACGAAAGAGCCCGGCATTTGCCGGGCTTTTTTTCGCCCGCACTCAGCGGAAGAGCGCTTGCGGATACTCGGGTTTCTGGTCGCGCGCGAGCAGGCGCTGCAAGCCTTCGGCAGGCGTGATGTCGCCATGCAGGACGGCCTGCACCGCCGCGGAAATCGGCAACTCGATGCCATGGCGATCGGCCTGGCGCATCACTTCGTCGGCGGTCTGGATCGATTCGACCACCTGCCCGATTTCGCGCACCGCATCGTCGAGCTTCTGACCGCGCCCGAGCGCGAGGCCCAGGCGCCGATTGCGCGACAGATCGCCGGTGCAGGTGAGCACCAGGTCGCCCAGGCCCGCCAGGCCCATCAGCGTTTCGGCCTTGCCGCCGATCGCCGCGTTGAGGCGCAGCATTTCGTTGAGGCCGCGCGTGATCATGCCCGCGCGCGCGTTGAGGCCGAGCTGCATGCCGTCGGCCACGCCCGTCGCGACGGCGAGGACGTTCTTCATCGCGCCACCGAGTTCGGCACCGAGCATGTCGTCGCCGGTGTAGGCGCGGAACGCGGGGCCGTGCAGGACTTGCGCGACCTGCTGCGTGAACGCAGGCGAGTCGCCATGCACCGTCAGCGCAGTGGGCAAACCCTGCGCGACTTCCTTCGCGAACGACGGGCCGGTGACGACCGCGAGCGGCACATCGTCGCCAAGCACTTCGCCGGCGACTTCATGCAGGAAACGCCCCGACCCCGGTTCGAACCCCTTCGTCGCCCACGCCACGCCCGCATGCGCGGGACGATGCGGCGCGAGTGCGCGCAAGGTTTGCGCGAATGCGTGCGAAGGCACGACGACAAGCACGAGGTCGCATCCGGCGAGGGAGGCGGCCATGTCGTGCGTCGCGCGCAGCGAAGCCGGGAGTTGCACGCCCGGCAGGTAGCGGGTGTTCTCGTGCGATGCGTTCAGCGCATCGATCGCCGCCGCGTCGCGGCCCCAGAGCACGGTGTCGTGCCCGTGGCGCGCGATCAGCGCGGCGAGCGCGGTGCCCCAGGACCCCGCGCCGAGGACGGCGACCGACAACCGACTGTCAGATGCGTCGCTGCCCATGGGCGGTCAGGCGTTGCCGACCGTCTCCGTGCCGCCGAGGTCGGTTCCCGAACCGATCTGGGCCGCGCGCTGGCGCAGGTTTTCCGCATACAGTCCTTCGAAGTTGATCGGCTGCATGAAGAACGGCGGGAAACCGCCCGACTGGATCAGGTGGCTGACGCTGGCGGCGGCGTAGGGATAGAGCAGGTTCGGGCACTGCGTGCCGAGCATCGCGTCGATGCCGGCGTCTTCGAAGCCCGCCAGCGTGAACACGCCGGCCTGCTGCACTTCGGCCAGGTACGCGGTCTTGCCCGCGATGTTGCAGGTCAGCGTGATGCCGAGGACCACTTCGAAAGCGGATTCGCTCAGGCGCTGCACTTTCTGGTTGAGGTTCATCTGCAGCTCGGGCGCGCCGGCTTCGTTGAACACCTGCGGGGCGCCGGGCGCCTCGAACGAGACGTCCTTGACGTAGATCTTCTCGACCGTGAAGGAAGCGCCGGCCTGCGGCTGCTGCGTGGTCTCTTCGGACATCGTTGTTGCTCCGGGAACTGCTGCGAAAAAGAGGGCGATTATGGCATGCGGCCCGCGGTCGTTCCGGGGGCCGCCGCCTCAGGAATGGGGACTCAGCGGCCCTTTACCAGCGGCAGCTCGGCCTGCTGCCAGGCGGCGATGCCGCCGTCGAGCCAATAGACGTGTTCGAAGCCGGCCTTCTTCAGTCGCTTGGCTGCACCTTCGGAAGCCTGGCCCGTGCGGCAGACGGCGACCACCGGCAGCGACTTGGCGTTGGCCAGCACCTTGTTGTCCGGGTCGAACTGGCTGAACACCACGTTCTTGCTGCCGGGGATGTGGCCCTTCTCGAAATCGTTGATTGCCGAGAAATCCACGACCAGCGCGTTCTCGCGGTTGATCAGGTTGGTGAGCGCGGCCGGGCGCAGCGCCTTGAAGGGGCGGAACAGGCGCGCGATTTCGGTGTAGCCCAGCGCGAGGGTGATGCCCACCAGGGCGATCACATAGAAGATGTGGCGTTGGGCGAAATCGAGCAGTTCGGCGTAATTCACTTCGGTTCTGCGGGTGGCGAGCGGGCGGGGATTGTCGCCCGCGCCGCCCCCGCACGCAAAAGGGCCGCCGCTCAGTCCTGCCAGAGGTCCGGCAGGCCGACCACCAGCCACCACTGCTTGGTCAGCGGGTCGAAATGCCAATGCTCGGTGTAGCGGGTCTGGCGCTGGGTGAGGTTGTGGCGATTCACCACGTCGATCTCGATCTCGCGCACCACGTCGCCGTCGGGCAACGTCTGCGTGGCCAGGTCGCGATAGCCGGCGATCTGGATTTGCTTGTAGCGCTCCAGCTCCACGTCGCTCAGCGGGTGCGCTTCGCGGTACTTCGGATCCACCAGCGTCCACGCGCCTTCGAAGTCGCCCCAGCGGATGGCGGCCGAATACGCGTAGGTCTGCGTGTCCAGCTTGTTGGTGTCGCCCTTCGACGACGCGCAGCCGGCGAGCGCAAGCACGCACAGGCACAGCCCCAGCCACATGGACCACAAGGTCATCTTCCGCATGTCGTTGTCCCCGGTCGCGACAACCGCATCCTAGCCTTTCCGGAAGGCGACGAACCGCGCGGTGAAGGTCGCCGCATCGCCGCCCTCGGGAAGCGGGACGCGCGCCACGAGTTCGGCGCGCGCGCGGCCGCGTTCGGAGAGGGTGGCGAGGAAGGCGTGCCAATCCACGTCGGGCCCGGCCTGCGCCTGCGCTTCGAGGTCGGCGTACAGCGGCGCGAGGTAACGCACCTGGCAATCGGCGATGTACACCTCGGCCTCCATGCCGGCGCCCTGGATGTGCAGGGACACCACGCCCCAGGCCGCGAGCGTCATCAGCGACGAGAGGCTGCCGCCGAACGCGCAGCCCTTGTCGTTGACGTTGCGCGACAACGGCGCGCGCAGGCGCAGCGCCTGTCCGTCGTAGCCGGCGATCGCCACCTCCATCGCGGCCACCGGAGGCATGCCTTGGTAGTGGGCGTGGAGGTGGGACAGAAGGTGTTCGTGCGACATCGGAAGCGAACCTGCGATTGCGGGGCGGCGCGGCACGCCGCAAGCTGCGCGCATGCGCGAGGCGGCAAGTCCACGACCGGCGGCATGGTACGTCATCTCCCTGCGCCCGCTGGGGCAGCACGGCGCCGTGCGTCGCGCCGCCGCGCGCGCGGGCATGGACTGCGTGGCGTTGTCGACGATGCGCATCGTTCCGCGCGACGACGCGCAGTCGTGCCGGCGATTGCGCGAAGCCCTCGCCGCGCCGCGCGTGGTGTTCACCAGCCCGAATGCCGTGCGTTGCGCGGCGGCGATGACGCCGCTGCGTCGCAAGCGCGCGCAACACTTCTTCGCGATCGGCGCGGGCACCGCGGCGGCCTTGCGTCGCGCGGGCATCGCCGATGTCCAGGTCCCTGCGCACGCCGACAGCGAGGCCTTGCTCGCGATGGATGCGCTGCAGGACATCGACGGTCTCCGCGTGGGCCTGGTGACCGCGCCGGGCGGTCGGGACCGAATAGAGCCCGGGCTGCGCAAGCGCGGCGCGCAGGTGGTGCGCGCCGATGTCTATGCACGACAAGCCCAGGCACCGTCGCCGCGCGCCTTCGCAGCCCTGCGCGCCGCGCGCGGCCGGTGGGCGATCGCATTGAGCAGCGGCGAAGCGCTGCAGACCCTGATGGACCACGCGCCCGCCGACCTCGCGCCGAAACTCCGCGCCGCGCGCGTCCTCGCCGGCAGCGCGCGCCTGGCCGACGAAGCGCGCGCACTCGGCTTCCGCGACCTGCGCCTGGCGGCCGGTGCCCGCCCCGCCGATCTGGTCGCCGCGCGTGATGGCCGTCCACGACGCGGCATCCGGTAGCATCGTCCGCACCCTTCGCGACACCTCCAGGCCGTGCTCGATACCGACCCCCCGCCCGAACCGCCGGTCCGTCGTTCCCGCGCGCCCCTCGCGTGGCTCGTCGTGTTGCTGCTCGTGCTGGGCGGCGCCTGGGCGTGGCATGCCTGGAACACGCGCGCCAAGCACGAACGCGCCGCGGCCGACGATGCCTCGCAACGCCTGGCCGCCGTCGAGGATCGCCTCGCCACGCTGCGCAGCGAACAACGCGCCCAACAACAACGCCTGCAGCAAGCCGAAGCGACCAACCGCGTGCTGCGCGACGAATTGCTGGGCGTCGGCCAGCGCGCAGCCTTGCTCGAGGACAGCGTGTCCAAGCTCGCCGATCCCGATCGCCACGGCGCGCAGGCGATCCGTCTGGATGAAGTCGAGATGCTGCTCTCAATGGCGCAGCAACGTTTGCAACTCGCATCGGATCTCGACGGCGCGCGGCGCGCGTATGCGCTCGCGGCGGGCATGCTCGACGGCATCGACGATCCGGCTTACCTGAGCCTGCGCCAGACGCTCGCGCAGGAGCGCGGCACGCTCGATGCGAAAGGCGTCGATCCGGTGCACGAGGCCGCCGCAAAACTCACCGCTTTCGAATCCGCGCTCGCCCGCCTGCCGGCGGCGCAATCGCTTCCCGACGCCAGCGACCAACCCTGGTGGCGGCGCGTCGCCTCCAAGCTGGTCGACGTGCAGCCCTCCGATCGTGCGCAGTTGCGCGCGGCGAGCGACCGCTCGGCGGCGATGGAAGCGCTCGGCATCGAACTCACGCTGGCGCGCGCCGCCCTGGAACGCCGCGATGTCGACGCCTGGCGGGCCTCGCTGGTCCGCGCCGATGCGTGGCTGCCGCGCCTGTGGCCGGATTCACCGGCGCTGCGCGCGCAACGCGCGATGCTGCGCGGGCTGCGCGCGCAACCGTTGGCGATCGCCTCGCCGGTCGTGGGCACGACGCTCGCGCAATTGCGCTCGATGCGGGCGCGCTGACAGGAGGTCGCATGAACTTGTTCCGCAACCTGTTGTTCTGGATCGCATTGGCACTGGTCGGCGCGCTCGTCGCGCAGGTGCTGGTGCAGGATCCGGGCGAAGTGCTGGTGCGCTTCCGCGGGCACGATTACCGCAGCACGGTGGTCGGCGCGTTCCTGCTGCTGTTGCTCGCCGTGTTCGCGCTGTGGCTGCTGTGGACGGTGCTCGCCTTGCCCTTCCGCGGGTGGCGCGGTTTCCGCAATCGGCAGGCGCGCCTGCGTTTGACCGACGGCCTGGGCGCGCTGCAGCTCGGCCACTGGGCGCGCGCGGAAAAACAACTCGAACTCGCGGCCGACCGCGATGAAGCCGCGGCCGTGGCGCGCGTCGGTGCGGCGCAGGCGGCCGAAGCGCGCGGTGATTCGGCCGCCGTGCAACGCCATCTGGATGCACTCGCCGACCGCGCACCGCTGGCGAGCGCCATCGCGCGCGCCGAACGCGCGCTCGCAGGCGGCGATCCCACCGCCGCGCTTACCATCCTGGACGCGCCCACCGCACAACCGCTGCCGCCGCGCGGGCTGATCCTGCGCGCGCAAGCGTTGGCCGACCTCGGCCGCGCGCATGAGGCCTACGGCATGCTCGGCGCCATGCGCCAGCAGCAGGCGCTGCCGTCCGATCGCCTCGATGCATTGCAGGCGCGCTGGGCCGCCGCCTCGCTCGCGCAGGCGCCGGATGCGAATGCGCTGGCCGATCGCTGGGATGCGCTGCCCAAGGCGCTGCAATCCAACGCCGCCGTCGTCGGTGCCTACGCCGCGCGCGCCTCGGACATGCGCTGGGACGTGGCCGCCGCGCGCAACATCGAGCAGGCGCTGGCCACGCAATGGGACGAGGCGCTGGTCGATCGCTACGGCGCGCTGCCGGTCGCTTCGCCCGAAGCACGCCGCACGCAACTGGAAACCTGGCTCGCCGCGCATCCGGAAAGCCCGGCGACGCTGCGCGCACTCGCACGCCTGCAACCCTGGCCGATCGCCGAGGGCTCGCTGCACCGCGCGGTCGCGCAGGGCGGTGGCGCATCGGCGTGGGAAGCGCTGGCCGAAGGCTATACGGCCGCGGGCGACGCCGAAGCCGCGCGCCTGTCCTACGCCAATGCCCTGCGCGCGACACGTGGCGAACCCACGCTCGCCCTGCCCAACCGCGGCCTGCGCGATCGCATCGCCGACGAGGCCGCGATCGAAATCCGCGACGCGCACGGCGTCCCCCGCCTGCGCGAATGAAACCCGGCCGGCGGCGTCGCCTAGAATGCCGCGCATGTCCACGCCCGCCGAACAGGAAGACGACGCCGGTTTCGCCCGCGTCCGCACCTATCTGACCGATCTGCAGGACCGCATCTGCGCGGCCATCGAAGGCGTGGACGGTGTCGCGCGCTTCCGGGAGGACACGTGGACGCGCAGCGAGGGCGGCGGCGGACGCACGCGCATCCTGCGCGAGGGCGCGGTGTTCGAACAGGCGGGCATCGGATTCTCCGACGTCTCGGGTTCGAAGCTCCCGCCCTCGGCGACCGCCGCGCGGCCGGAGCTCGCCGGCGCGACGTGGCGCGCGGTCGGCGTCTCGCTCGTGTTCCACCCGCGCAATCCGTACATCCCCACGACCCACGCCAACGTGCGCCACTTCCGCGCGATGCGCGATGGCCGGACGGTCGCGTGGTGGTTCGGCGGCGGCTTCGACCTCACGCCGTATTACCCCTTCGACGAAGACGTCCTGCACTGGCATCGCACGGCGCGCGCGTTGTGCGAGCCCTTCGGCGGGAACGAACGCTACGAAGCGCACAAGCGCTGGTGCGACGACTACTTCTTCCTCAAGCATCGCGACGAAACGCGCGGCGTCGGCGGCTTGTTCTTCGACGACCTGCACGAGGATTTCGAACGCGACTTCGCGTACCAGCGCGCAGTCGGCGACGGCTTCCTCGCGGCCTACCTGCCGATCGTCGAACGGCGCCGCGCGATGCCCTCCGGCGAGGGCGAGCGCGATTTCCAGCTCTATCGGCGCGGGCGCTACGTGGAATTCAACCTGGTGTACGACCGCGGCACGCTGTTCGGGCTGCAGAGCGGCGGACGCACCGAATCGATCCTGATGAGCCTGCCGCCGCTGGTGCGGTGGGAATACGGCTTCCAACCGGACGCCGGGAGCGATGAGGCCAGGCTGGCCGACTACCTGCGCCCGCGCGATTGGCTGCGGGAGCTCGGTGCAGGCTAGTCGGACTTGTGCTTCGGCACGACGCTGATCTGCCCGTCGGTTTCCAGGATCGCGAAACGCACGTCCTTCAGCGACAGCTCGCCTGCCTGGCGCAACGCTTCGTCGAAGTCGTTCTCGCTCACCAACTCGCGGCGCAGCACCTTCTTGAACAACAGGCCGTCCTTGGCGAGCACGATGGGCTCGCCTTCGATCACCTTTTCGGCGATGCGGCTGCGCGAGGCGATGAAACCGGTGATCCAGTTCAGGCTGATCAGCACCGCGGCGAGCAGCAGTCCGCCGATCAGCGAGGTGTCCTTGCCGAGCAGCGCGTTCTGCACCGCGTTGCCGAGCAGGACGATCAGCAACATGTCGAAGGGCGTGAACTGGCCCATCGTGCGTTTGCCGGAGATCCGGATCATGCCGAGAAGCACGACGTAGACGATGACCGCCCGCAGCAGGTACTCCCACACGGGCATGGACAGCTCGAACATGCATTCCCCCTCGGCGGCCGTGGCCTGCACTGTATCGCAGGCCCACTTTTCCACAGGCAATAAAAAGCCCCGCTGGCCAGGGGGAGACCGGCGGGGCTGGGGAACGGGACTTGGGGAGGAGTCACCGCTCCGGGGATCACTCCAGGGGAGGGAGAGATCTGCGTCAGACCTTGCATCTGACGCGAGCTATATGACCATCCCGTACATGGATGGTTCGTGAAGATTCAGGTTAAGGAACCGTTGGATTCAGTTTTAATTCATTGCTTCCGGAGAGGCCTCACAAACCTAAGCCCTGAGACGCGCTCGTCAGTGCGCTTCGTCCCAGTTGGCGCCGGTTCCCGCATCCACCAACAGGGGGACGCGCAACTCAGCAGCAGCGGCCATCCGCGTCCTCGCGCCAACGATGAGTTCGTCGACGAAACCGGCGTCGGCCTCGAAGACAAGCTCATCGTGGACCTGCAACAGCATCAGCGCACGTGCGTCGCCGGCGAGCCACCGATCGATCTCGATCATCGCGCGTTTCACGATATCGGCCGCCGTGCCCTGCATCGGCGCATTGATCGCCGCGCGCTCGGCGCCCGCGCGCAGGCCCTGGTTGCGGGCGTGGATGTTCTCCAGGTGCAGCCGGCGGCCGAAGACCGTCTCGACATACCCCTTCTCGCGCGCGTCCTGCCGCGTGCGTTCCATGTAATCCCGCACGCCGGGGTACCGCGAGAAGTAGAGCGCGATGTAATCCTGCGCCTCGCCACGGCCGATACCGAGCTGCCGCGCCAGGCCGAAGGCGCTCATGCCGTACATCAGGCCGAAGTTGATCGCCTTCGCCGCGCGGCGCTCGTTGTTGGACACATCGTCCATCGCCTTGCCGAACACTTCCGCCGCGGTCGCGCGATGGATGTCCGCGCCGCTGCCGAAGGCCTTCAGCAGGTTCGGGTCTTCCGACAGGTGCGCCATGATCCGCAGCTCGATCTGCGAATAGTCGAGCGCGACGATGCGGCGGCCTTCCGGGGCGATGAACGCCTTGCGGATGCGGCGCCCGTCGTCGGTGCGGATCGGGATGTTCTGCAGGTTCGGGTCCGACGAGGCCAGGCGCCCCGTGGCCGCACCGGCCTGGTGGTAGCTGGTGTGCACGCGGCCGGTGTTGGGATTCACCATGTCCGGCAGCTTGTCGGTGTAGGTGCTGCGCAACTTCGCCAGGCCGCGGTATTCCAGGATGATCTTCGGCAGTTCGTGCAGATCGGCGATGGCTTCGAGCGCTTCTTCGTTCACGCTCGGCTGGCCGGTGGAGGTTTTCACCTGCACGGGCAGCTTGAGTTCGTCGAACAGCAACTGGCCCACCTGCTTGGGCGAGTCCAGGCTGAAGGTGCGGCCCGCGAGCGCGGTCGCCTGCTGCTGCGCTTCGAGCATGCGCTTGCCGAGATCGGCGGACTGGCGGCGCAATTCGGCGACGTCGACCAGGATGCCGTTGGCTTCCACGCGCTCCAGGACCTGCACGAGTGGAATTTCGATGGTGCGGTAGACGCTTTCCAGCGAAGGCTCCGCGGCGAGCTTCGGGCCCAGCACCGAATGCAGGCGCAGGACGATGTCGGCGTCTTCGGCCGCGTAGCGCGTCGCATCCTCGAGCGAGACGTGCGAGAACGGGATCTGCTTGGCGCCCTTGCCCGCGACATCCTCGTAGCGGACGGTGTCGTAACCCAGATACCGCTTGGCGAGCGAATCCATGTCGTGCCGGCTCGCACCGGCGTTGAAGACGAAGCTCTCGAGCATCGTGTCGTCGTCGTAGCCGTGCACGGTCACGCCGTGGCAGCGCAGGACGTGGAGGTCGTATTTGCCGTGCTGGCCGACCTTCTTCTTCGACGCATCGGCGAACAGGGGGCGCAGTGCGTCGAGGACTTCCTCGCGCGGCAGTTGCGCCGGTGCGCCCGGGTAATCGTGGCCGAACGGGATGTAGGCGCCCGCGTAGGGTTCGGTCGCGATGCTCAGGCCGACCAGGTTGGCGCAGAGCGCGTCCAGCGAATCGGTTTCGGTGTCGAAGGCGAAGGCGTCTGCCGCCTGCAACTTCGCCAACCATGTGTCGAAGTGCTCGCGCGTAAGGATGGTTTCGTAGCCGACCTTCTCGCCGAGCTTCGCCTCCGGCGCCTCGGCCGGCGCCGCACCCGTGCGCGCCCACCCCGCCTCGGTGCCGCGCATCGAGACCTTGCGTTCGCTCGCCGACGGCGGCGGCGTACCGCCGAGTTCCTTCAGCGCCGCGTTGAAGCCGTAGCGCGCGTAGAGGATCTTCAGCGTGTCGACGTCGCGCGGGCGCAGGCCCAGCTGGTGCGCCGCCGAATCCAGCGCGACGTCGGTCTTGATCGTCACCAGTTCGCGATTGAGCGGCAGGCGCGGCAACGCCGTGCGCAGGTTTTCGCCGATCTTGCCGCCGATTTTTTCCGCATTGGTGATCACGCCATCGAGCGAACCGTATTCGGCGAGCCACTTGGCCGCGGTCTTCGGGCCGCACTTGTCCACGCCCTTCACGTTGTCCACCGCATCGCCCATCAGCGCGAGCATGTCGACGATCTGGTGCGGAAGGACGCCGAACTTCGCCATCACGCTTTCGTCGGAGTCCAGGACGCTGCCGCTCATCGTATTGACCAGCCGGATGCTGCCGCCGTTGTCGAACGGCCCGAGCAATTGCGCGAAGTCCTTGTCGCCGGTGGAGATCGTGACCTCGCTGCCGTCGCGCGCGGCTTCGAGGGCGAGCGTGCCGATGACATCGTCGGCCTCCACGCCATCGACGCGCAGGAGCGGGAAGCCCAGCGCCTGCACGATCTCGCACATCGGCTGCACCTGCGCGCGCAGGTCGTCGGGCATGGCCGACCGGTTGGCCTTGTACTCGGGATACAGATCGTCGCGGAAGGTCTTGCCCGGTGCGTCGACGACGAAGGCCGCGCAGTCGGGCTGCTCGGCGAGCGTGGCCCGGAGCATGTTCACGACGCCGAACAGGGCCCCGGTGGGCTCGCCGGCGCTGTTGGTGAGGGGCGGAAGCGCGTGGAACGCGCGGTACAGGTACGAGGACCCGTCGATCAGGACCAGTCTTGGCATCCGCGGATTCTACGCGCCCGGGTCGAACACCCGGGCTTTACGGCGGCCGGACCTATGCTTGGGTTCCGTAACCCGCAGGGAGGAGGGCTCACATGATCCGTCATCGCTCCGCGCACCGGTTCGCCGCCCTCGCCTTGCTGGCGCTCGCCGCCGGCTGCGCCACCGCCCCGCAGGATCCCAATGCGTTGCCACCGGTGCCCGAAGGCGCGCAGCAGGCCACGCGCACCGAGTCCAACGGCGACGTCGTCACCGAGTACCGCGTCGGCGGTTCGCTGGCGATGGTGCGGGTGGTGCCGAAGAACGGCCCGACCTATTACGTGACCGATTCCGACGGCGACGGCCGCCTGGACCGCAACAGCGACGGCACGCGCAACGTGCCGGTCTATTTCAAGCTTTATGGCTGGTGATTCTCTTCCGGGGAGCACGCGATGACCAAGCTCGACAAGCCCATGCGCCGCGAAGTGCAGATCGGCGACCAGGTGTACACGCTGACGATCGGCCCGGATGGCCTGAAGCTCGTCGAGAAGGGCCGCCGCAAGGGGCTGGAGCTCGCCTGGACTGCGTTGGTCAGTGGGGATGCTGCTTTGGCCAGTGCGTTGCAGGCTTCGGTGGGTGACGCGCGCTGATTGGTCTTTCGCAAAAAGCCTTCTTCGGGCTGACGACTCGCCGCGCGAATCGATGTGGTGCCCCTGCCGCTCCTGGAACGCCATCCATGGCCACCAAGTCGCGGGCGCAAGGCCATCCATGGCCTTGCTCTGGTGCACCACATCGCTCCGCACGTCGAGTCTCACCGAGGCTTCGTTCTCTGCACCTTCGGTGACCAAAAGCTTGAGCAGCCGAAGCGGTCGCATTCTCAGTTGAAATTAGGTGGATGGCGTGTCGGGAGCGGCAGGGGAACCACACCACGTCACGTGGCGCGCCGTCCTTCCGAAGCCGAAATCGTCAAGCAGGCGTCAAGTTCGCGTACGCCAGCACCAACCACTTCGAACCGACATCGTCGAAGTTCACCTGCACGCGCGCATGCGCACCGCTGCCTTCGTAGTCGGTGACCACGCCGGTGCCGAAGGTCGGGTGCCGCACGTTCGCGCCGAGCTTCACCGGTGGAACCTCGACGGCGGCCATCGCATATTCGCGACGCCCCGAATGCGGCGTGTAGGCGCTGGACACCTTCACCCGCGGCCGCACTTCGTTGATCAGCGGCGCCGGGATTTCGCGCAGGAAACGCGAAGGAATCCCGTACATGTCCGAACCGTGGATGCGACGCGCTTCGGCATAGGTGAGCACCAGTTTCTGCCGCGCACGCGTGATGCCGACGTACGCCAGCCGGCGCTCCTCTTCGAGGCGGCCCGGTTCTTCCTGTGATTTCGTATTCGGGAACAGCCCTTCTTCCAGGCCCGCGAGGAACACCAGCGGAAACTCCAGGCCCTTCGCGCTGTGCAGCGTCATCAACTGCACGCCGTCCTCGCCCGATTGCGCCTGGCCCTCGCCCGCTTCGAGCGCGGCGTAACTGAGGAAGGCGACGAGCTCGCTGAGCGCGGCCGACTCCTCGTCGTCGCCGTGCACGAAACGCGAGGCGACCGACACCAGTTCGTCGAGGTTGTCGGTGCGCGAATCCAGTTGGCCCTTCGACTCGTTCGCGTAATGCTCGCGCAGTCCGCTGCGCATGAGCACGTGGTCGATCTTTTCCTGCAGCGGCAGCGCGGCGGTTTCCACCTGCAGGCCTTCGATCAGCAGGAGGAAGCCGGCGAGCGCGTTGCGGGCGCGTGCAGCCAATACGTTGCCTTCGCTCGTCGCGCGTGCGGCATCCCACAGCGACAGGCTGCGTTCGCGCGCGGTGCGGCGCACTTCGTCGAGCGTGCGCTCGCCGATGCCGCGCGTGGGCGTGTTGACGGCGCGTTCGAACGCGGCGTCGTCGGCGCGGTTCGCCACCAGGCGCAGGTAGGCGAGCGTGTCCTTGATTTCCGCGCGCTCGAAGAAGCGTTGGCCACCGTAGACGCGGTACGGGATCTGCTCGCCGAGCAGCGCTTCTTCGAAGGCACGCGACTGTGCGTTGCTGCGGTAGAGAATGGCGCAATCGCCGTGGCTGCCGCCGTCGCGCACCCATTGGCGAATGCGTTCGACCACGTAACGCGACTCATCGATTTCGTTGTACGCGGCGTACAGGTCGATCGGATCGCCTTCGCCGGCATCGGTCCACAATTGCTTGCCGAGGCGGTCCGGGTTGTGCGCGATGACGGCGTTGGCTGCGTTGAGGATGTTCGACGTCGATCGGTAATTCTGTTCCAGGCGCAGCGTGCTGGCGCCCGGGTAGTCGCGCAGGAAGCGCTGCACGTTCTCCACTTTCGCGCCGCGCCAGCCGTAGATCGCCTGGTCGTCGTCGCCGACCACGAACACGCGGCCGGTATCGCCCGCGAGCAGGCGCACGAAGCCGTACTGGATCGCGTTGGTATCCTGGAATTCGTCGATCAGCAATTCGCCGAAGCGGTGGCGGTAATGCGCGAGCAGGCCGGCGTTGTCGCGCAGCAATTCGTGCGCGCGCAGCAGCAGTTCGGCGAAATCGACGAGGCCCGCGCGATCGCAGCGTTCCTGGTAGGCGGCATACGCCTTGCGCATCGTGTCCATGAACCAGTCGCTGCCCGGCTGGATGTGCTGCGGGCGGCGGCCTTCGTCTTTCTGCGCGTTGATCCACCAGGCGATCTGCCGTGGCGGAAAGCGCGTGTCGTCGAGCTCGAGTTGCTGCACGACGCGTTTGACCAGGCGCAGCTGGTCGTCGGAATCGAGGACCTGGAAGCCTTCGGGCAAGCCTGCATCAGCCCAATGCAGGCGCAGCAGGCGGTGGGCGAGGCCGTGGAAGGTCCCGATCCACATGCCGCGCGATCCGTTGCGCAGCAGGTGGTCGGCGCGATGGCGGAGTTCGCCTGCGGCCTTGTTGGTGAAGGTCACGGCGAGGATGCCGTGCGGGGGCACGCCCATCACTTCGTTGAGCCACGCGATGCGGTGCATCAGCACGCGGGTCTTGCCGCTGCCGGCGCCGGCGAGGACGAGGTAGTGACCGGAAGGCGCAGTGACGGCTTCGCGCTGGGCCGGGTTCAGCGCGTCTAGCAGGTGGGAGACATCCATGGGGGCATTTTACGGTGCATCGCACCGCGTGCCCGCTTAAAAGCGGGAATGGGGAATGGGGAATGGGGAATGGTTGGTACGTGGCGACTTGGAACGATGGCGACCTACGGCGAATCAACTATTCCCTATTCCCCATTCCCTCAATGCGCGTGCACGTGCTCGCGCTTGCTGGCAGCCCCGGTCATCAGCTTGTCGGTCCACGCGATCCCAAGCGCGGAGATGATGAAAACGCTATGGATGATCGTCTGCCACAACACGCCGTCCTTCGTGATGGTCGTGCAGGCCTTCATGTTGAGGCCCGCCTCGCCCATGGCGCGCACCGCGGCGATTCCGTCGGCCGTACTGCACAGCGGCAGGCCGCCGACCATGCCGACCTCGATGAAACTCTTGAGCAGGTGGATCGACGAAATGCCGATGATCGCCATCGCCAACTTGACCTTCAGCACGCTCGCGTTGACGTGGCTCAGCCACTCCGGCTGATCCGGATGATCTTCCAGGCGCAGGCGCGAAACGAAGGTTTCGTAACCGCCGACGATCACCATGACGAGCAGGTTGCTGATCATCACCACGTCGATCAGGCCCAGCACGATCAACATGATCTCCTGCTCGCCCAGGTGCGGCGTCGCGGCGATCAGGTGCAGCAGCTCTTTCACGAACAGGTAGACGTACACGCCCTGCGCGACGATCAACCCGAGATAGAGCGGCAACTGCAGCCAGCGCGAAGAGAAGATCAGCGAAGGCAGCGGATTGAGCGCGCGCGTGCGCGGGGCGACATCGGACATGGGGGATTCGCGGGGGGAGGTGCCCCGAGGTTACCGGCCGCTGCGCGCGTTTGCCAAGCCGCGCGCCGTCATTCGATCGGCGCGCGATGCATCAGTTGGCGCAATTCGGCTTCCAGTTCGGCGATGCGTGCACCAATGCGAGCAGTCTCCGCATCTTCCAGATAGCCGAGGCCATCGAGCAATCCGCCGAGTTGATCCAGGCGCGATTTCTGCTCGGCGATCACGTGGCGGCGGCGGAACAGGCGCATGTCGCGCACGTTGCCCGCTTCGTTTTCGTTGGGCAACGGTTGCCACGGACGTTCCTGCAACAGCCAGCGCAGGCGTTCGGCGGCGGCGCGTTCGGCGTCGGTCCACGGCGAAGCATGGCCGCGCACCGTTTCGCGCCAACTGGCGAAGCTCTTGCGCGGCGCGATGCGCACGCCGTCGTCGGTCGGCACCATCGACTTGTGCGGATCGCCGGCCCACACCACGTCTTCGACCTGTTCGCAGCGGAAGAAGAACAACCAGTCGTCGCGTCGGCCGAAGGGCACGGCGAGCACGCCGGCGAGGCCGTCGTTCGCATCGGGCACTGCCCACGGTGTCGCGTGGTCGATCGCCGGCAGGCGATCCACGCCCTGCGTGCGCGCCCATTCCAGCGCGCGCGACAAACCTTCCAGCGAAGGCACGCGGCCGTGCGTCGACCACTGCCCGTCGCTGCGCAGGGCGATGCCATCGGCAGGCACCATCTCGGCGAGGATCGGCATCGCTTCGGCGAGCGCGGTCGACAAGCCTTCCTGGCCCGTGAGGCGCAGCGCAAGACGTTCGCGCGCCTGGCGTGCGCGGTCGTCCTGCTTCGATGCGATTTCCTGGTCGGCGGCGCTCACGCGCATCGACACGAACAGGCTGAACATGTCGGCGGCCGCGCGGATCGACGGCGGCACCAGGCGCGGTTGCCGATGGTGGCAGGCGATCAGGCCCCACAGGCGCCCGCCGCTGACGATCGAAATCGACATCGACGCGGCCAGGCCCATGTTCTTCAGGTACTCGATGTGCACGGGCGAAACGCTGCGCAGGATGTGCTGGCTCAGGTCCAGCGGCGCGCCCTTCGCATCGTGGTCGGGCAGGATCGGCACCGGCACGTAGGCGACATCGGGAATCACGCGGATGCGGTTGCGCACGTACAGCGCGCGCGCCTGCGCGGGAATGTCGGCGGCCGGGAAACGCAGGCCGAGGTAGGGCTCCATGTCTTCCGCGCGCGATTCGGCGATGACTTCGCCGGCATCGTCGTGGCGGAAGCGATAGATCATCACGCGGTCGTAGCCGGTGAGTTCGCGGATTTCGTCCGCGGTGTGCTGGTGGAAGCCGCGCATGTCCGCGCTGCCGCTGGCGCGCGCGATCATGCGCTGCGCGACCACGGTGGGTGCCTGTCGCAAGGGAATGCTGGAGCGCGGTTCGAGTTCGACATGCACCAGGTCGCCGGCCACGTGCACGACGAAATCGCATAGGTGCGCCATCGCGCCGATATTGCCGATCGCCGCGCGCTGCGGCGGCGCGCCCGAGGCCATCATGTCGAGCACTTCGAGCAAGGGTTGCAGGACTTCGTCGGCGACGTGTTCGCGCAGGCTGCGGCCGATGACTTCGTCGGGCGGCATGTCGAGCAGTTCGGCGACGTTCGCCGAGGCATGGCGCACCGTCCAGTCCGGCAGGGAGCAGCTGATCAGGTAGCCGTGCGGCTGGATCGCACCACTGAGGTGGATCGGTTCGCGCGCGCAGTCGGCCTCGGCGCCCGAAGCGCTCGGCATTGCGTGGTCCATCGAATCAAGGTCCGTCGGTAAAGGTGGAGTGCGCCAGTTCGGCGCGATGGAATTCGTGTTCGGCGCAGGCGAAGGCGCGCGCGGCCGATTCGAGCATCGCGCGTTCGCTGCCCGGATCGAAGTCGGCACTTTCGAGCGCCGAAACGAAGGCGCGCCACCGCTTGCCCGCGCCGAAACCGCCATGGCGCGACAGGAAGGTCGCACCCGTTCCCGGGCCGTGGCCCAGCGCCTGGGCATCGCCCAGCAATTGCGTGGCGCCCAGGGCGGAGCCTTCGATCACGTACATCAGTCCGGCGGCGCCGGCATCGTTGGCGACGGACATCGGCGGGCCGTCGGCGAGCGCGCTCAGCCCGATCGCGGACAGATCCTCGTCGAGCCAGCCGGTGCGCGCCGGATCGCGCCACGCACGCCAGGTCGGGCGCAATTCCGCCCGCGCCAGCGCCCGCTCGGCGTTGGCGACGAAGGCGTGCATGCCGAGCACATAGGTGCGGTACTGCACGGGCGTCCGGATGCCTTGCGCGAAACGCGTGTCCAGGCGCACGTGCGCCGTGTTGGTGGCGCCACGCAGGCGGTCGCGATATCCGTTGTCGGCGGCTGCTGTCATCGTGAAGAACGATACAACATCACATGCACGTCGATTTCACCAACAAAGACGGGGCCTGAAGGCCCCGTCTTCACGCGCGGGAAAACCGCGCGGTTGCCGCAATTGCTGCGCTGCGTTACTTCGGCAGCTTCACTTCGTAGGCATCGGGATGTTCGGCGCCCAGCAGGTTCTGCACGAAGTAGTCCCAACGCTTGCGCATCACGTACGGCGAGTATTCGCCGTAGCCGTGGCGCGCGTTCGGCAGGAGCAACAGGTCGAAGTCCTTGTTGGCCTTGATAAGCGCGTCGACCACGAGCAGCGTGCTCTGCGGCGGCACGTTGTCGTCCATCAGGCCGTGCATGAGCAGCAGCTTGCCCTTGAACTTGGCCGCGTGGTTCTGGTTGGCCTGGTCGTCGTAGTTCGACTTGCCGTCCTTGCCCGCGACCAGCAGGCCCTGCCACTTCTCCGCCCAGTCGTCTTCGTAGTTGCGGTTGTCGTGGTTGCCGCTTTCGGCGATGCCGACCTTGAAGAACTCCGGGTAACGGAACATCGCCGTGCCCGTGGCGTTGCCGCCGCCGGAATGGCCCCAGATGCCCACGCGCGTCAGGTCGATCCAGGGGAAGCGCTCGCCGAGCTGCTTCATGCCGGTGATCTGGTCGGGCAGCGTGTTGTCGCCGACGTTCTTCGCGTAGGCGTCGTGGAAGGCCTTCGAACGATACGGCGTGCCCATGCCGTCGATGGCCACGACCACGAACCCGAGTTCGGCGAGCGCCTGGTTGTCGCCGTGCGAGGGCGAGAAACCGTAGGTGCGCACCGAGCCGACCTGCGGACCCGGATAGATGTAGTTGACGATCGGGTACTTCTTGTTCGGATCGAAGTTGGACGGCTTGAACAGCATGCCGTACAGGTCGGTCTTGCCGTCGCGCGCCTTCACGACGATCGGCTCGGGCGCCACCCAGCCGGCGGCCTTCAGGCGCGTGATGTCGGCCTTCGCGATTTCGGCCAGCACCTTGCCGTCGTTCGCGTCGCGCAGCACGGTGACCGGCGGCACGGCGGTGGTGGAGTACGAATCGACGACGTACTTGCCGTCCTTCGACAGGGCGAAGGTGTGCTGCGCATCTTCCGGCGACAACAACACCGGCGCGCCGGCATCCAGGTTCACCTTGTACAGGTGCTGGTGGTAGGGGTGGTGGCCTTCCTCGCGGTTGACGCCGGTGAACCACACCGTGCGCGATGCCGGGTCGAGACGCAGCACTTCGGCGACGTTCCAGTCGCCTTCGGTCACCTGGCGCTTGAGCTTGCCGGTGCCCAGGTCGTACAGGTACAGGTGGCCCCAGTTGCTGCGCTGGCTCCACCACAGGATCTCGTTGCTCTCCGGCAGGTAACGCCAGTTGATGGCGTTGATGCCCGATTCGAACCAGTTCTTCGCGCTTTCGTCGAAGACCTCATGCACCGCGCCGGTGTCGACGTCGGCCGTGCGCACCCAGCTCTTGGTGTGGTCGCGCGCGGTGGAGACGAAGGCGATCGACTTGCCGTCCTTCGCCCACTGCACGTCTTCCCAGCCGCCGAAGCAGCTGACGTCGTCGCACTGCGTCGAACGATGCTGGTCGGCCGGCATCTTCAGGCGCACCAACTTCTGGCTCGGCACGTCGATGACGACGCGCTCGATCATGGTCACGTCCTTGTCGCCGACGAACGGGTACTTCCACGTTTCGATCTTCGGCGCACCGATGTTGGTGCCGACCAGCGCCATCGTGCTGGTCTTGCGCTGGTCCTGCTGGAAGGTGGCGATCTTCGACGAATCCGGCGACCACACCAGGATCGCGCTGTCGTCGTGCACCCAGCCGGCGTTGTTGGTGGCGTAGCCGAAGTTCTCGACGCCGTCCTTCGTCAGCTGCGTTTCCTTGCCGGTGGCGATGTCGCGCACCCACAGGTTCCAGTTGCGGATGAAGGCTTCGCGCTTGCCGTCGGGCGAAACGTTGCCCGGGCCGTCGCCGTCCTGCGCCTTCGCGACGGGCTTGGCGACGCAACGCGGCTTGGCGACGTCGCACAGGTAATGCGTGCCCTTCACCGAGAAGTCGTAGCGGCCATCGGCGTTGAGGCCGACGCCGTAGAGCGACTTGTCGATGCGCTTGGCGTCGACCGGCTTGCCCGTCGCGGCCGACAGGGCCTTGGCCATGCGCGCGACGTCGAACGCGGCGACCGACTTGCCCGTCGTCGCATCGGTGCGCACCACGCGCACGCCGTTGGCGTCGTTGTCGAACCAGACGAAAGACTTGTCGTCGAGCCAGGTGACGCCCTTGGCGTCGTGGTCGACCAGCGGGTTGGTGTTCTGCGAAAGCATCTTCACCGCGCGGTCGTAATCGGCGGCGGTGACCTTCGCAGGCGATTGGGCGAAGGCGCCCGAGGAGAGCGCGAGACCCGCGCCAATGGCCAGCGCGCAAGCGCTGCGATCCAACTTCACACCCATGCCCCTGCTCCGATACGGATACGTAAGCGCCCGATCCTAGCGCACCCACCCCCGTCGCCGGCCCATGCCGGTGGTCCTGTACGCAAGGGACGGGCGTCTCGGTTTGGCGGAAGCTCCCGACGCCCTCAGGTCACGCGCGCGAGCATCCTGTCCGACCCGATCAGCCGCGCCCAGCGCGTGCCCAGGTCGGTCCAGCAGACGAAATACGCTTCGGCGGCGATGTGCAGCAGCGTCGCGGGCTTCAGGCGCAAACGCGGTTCGGCGGCGCACAGCTCCCAGTCGTAACCGAGCTGACGTGCGAACAGGGCGCAGCGCGCAAGGTGGTAGCGGCTGCTGAGCAGGGTCACGCGGCGCGTGTTCTCGCCGACCATCAATGCGCGGGCGTTGCGCAGGTTCTGCAGGGTGTCGCGCGATTGCGCTTCCAGGCGCAGCGCGGGGCCGGCGTCGAGGTTGCGTGCGAGCAACGAAGCCCGTGCGACTTCGGCTTCGGTGGGTTGGTCGGGCGCGCCGCCGCCGAGAAGGATCACTTCACGGGGCGGGTGTTCGCGCCACAACACGGCGGCGCGTTCCAGGCGCGCGGCGAAATCCGCGTCGATGCGCCCGTGCGGTGCGTGTTTGCCGAAGACCAGGACGGTGTCGCCGTGCTCGGGCGTGGTCGGCGCGCGACGCGCCACGCGCAGGACGTGCCAGAAGTAGCCCAGGTAGACCACGCCGGCGCTCAACATGCAGGCAAGCAGCGTCACGACGCCCGTGTGAAGGACATCGCGGTCGACGGCAAGGCGCAAACGATGGGAGACGTGGGACGGCATGGCCGCTTGATGGGGGCGTGGGGTCGAAAAGAAAGCGTGCCCGAAGGCCGACATCATCCGACTTCCGCGGCGGATGCGCCACGCTGGCCGGCGACGGGGCGATGGCTATACTCGGCCCGTCTTTCGATGAACCCGCATTCCGGAGCCTTGTTTGCATTTGTCTTCCCTGCCACCAGGCTCGCCCGACACGACCGTTCCGCCCCTTGCGATCCGTCGCTACACCGCGACCACCGCATTGGGCCGCGGGCGCGATGCACAACTGAATGCGCTCCGGGACCGGCGCGGCGGCTTGCGTCCCAATGATTTCGGCGGCGAAGACCGCCTGGACTGCTGGATCGGCCGCGTCGACGGGCTCGAGACGGAAGGGCTGCCCGAATCGCTCGCGCATTGGGAATGCCGGAACAACCGGCTCGCCTGGCTCGCGCTGCAGCAGGACGGGATGCTCGATGCGGTGCGCGAAGCGCGCGATCGCTTCGGCGCCGACCGCGTCGCGATCGTCGTCGGCACCTCCACCTCCAGCATCGGCGCCAGCGAGGAAGCCTACGCGCGCCTGGAGACGACCGATGCCGGCCCGGCTTTCCCGCGCGACATGCAGCGCCCGATCGTGCACACGCCGCATTCGCTCGGCGATTTCATCGCGCATGCAACCGGGCTCGAAGGGCCCTGCGTCACGGTCGCGACCGCGTGTTCTTCCAGCGCAAAGGTCTTCGCGCAGGCCGCGCGCCTGATCCAGGCGGGCCTGGCCGATGCCGCGCTGGTCGGCGGCGTCGACACCCTGTGCGGCAGCGTGCTGTACGGCTTCAACGCGCTGGGCCTGGTCTCGCAGGGCAAGTGCAAACCCTTCGATGCCACGCGCGACGGGCTGTCGCTCGGCGAGGCCGGCGGTTTTGCATTGCTCGAACGCGTCGAAGCGGGCGAATCGCCCGGTCTGTCGCTGCGCGGCTACGGCGAATCGAGCGATGCGCACCACATGTCCGCACCGCATCCCGAAGGCCTGGGCGCGCGCCTGGCGATGGGCGATGCACTCGCGCGCGCGGGCGTGCAGGCGGCCGACATCGGCTACCTCAACCTGCACGGCACCGCGACGCCCGCCAACGACACGATCGAAGCGCAGGCCATCGCCGCCCTCTTCCCCGACACGCTGCACGCCAGTTCGACCAAGGGTTGGACCGGGCACACACTCGGCGCGGCCGGCATCGTCGAATCGGTGTGCGCGTTGCTGGCGCTGGAACATGGCGTGCTGCCCGGCATTCTCAACAGCGAGCAGCGCGATGGCGCCTGCGGTGCGCAGATCCGCTTCGACAATGCACAACGCACGATCCGTTACGCGATGAATAACTCTTTCGGCTTCGGCGGCAACAATTGTTCGCTGGTGTTCGCCGCATGACGCCCTTGTCCGCCACCATCGAAGGCATCGGCTTCTGGAGCAACGGCCTGCCGGATTGGAGCGCTGCACGCGCCTACGTGCGCGATGGCGCGATGCCGGAAGGCGCGCCCGCGCGCCCGTCGCCGCAATTGCTCGCGCCCAACGAACGCCGCCGCGCGCCCGACACCGTCGCGGTCGCGCTCGAGGTCGCACTGGCCGCATGCACCGCCGCAGGTCGCGACCCGCGCGATCTGCCGTCGGTGTTCGCCTCCACGCACGGCGACCTGGGCATCACCGATTACATGTGCGCGACGCTCGCCGCCGACCCGCGCGCGATCTCGCCGACGCGCTTCCACAACTCGGTCCACAACGCGGCCGCCGGTTACTGGACCATCGGCGCGGGCTGCACCGAAGCGACCACGGCGATCAGCGCCTACGACGCCACCTTCGCCGAAGGCCTGATCGAAGCGCTCGTGCAATTGGCGGCCGGCGAGGAAGCGGTGCTGCTGGTCGGTTACGACGGCGGCGCCACGGGCCCGTTGACGTCGATTGCCAGGAGCGCGGGGTTGTTGGGCGGCGCATTGGTGTTGTCGCGCACGCCGAAGGCCGATGCGCCGCGGATCGAAGTCACGTTGCAACAAGGGCAACGACCCGCCGACGCGGCGCGTCTTTCCGATGTCGCGGGCGGCAACGCGATGGCGCAGATGCTGCCCTTGTTCGAGGCACTCGCCGGTGCGCGGAGTGAAGCGCATCTGTTCGCCGGACGCGGGCGCACGCTGCAGGTGGCGATCGCATGAGCGGCATGACCGATCTCGCGCGTCGCACCTGCATCGTCATCCCGGCGCTCAACGAGTCGCTGCGGATCCGCGAAGTGGTCGAAGGCGCGCTCGCGCATTGCCCGAACGTGCTCGTCATCGACGACGGCTCCGACGACGGCACCTCCGACTGCGTGCGCGACCTGCCGATCACCTTGATTCGCCACGAACAACGCCGCGGCAAGGGTGCATCCTTGCGCGAAGGCTTCGCCGACGCCCTGCGCCGTGGTTTCGACGGCGTGTTGACGATGGATGGCGATGGCCAGCACCACGCCGACGACATTCCGCGCCTGCTCGAGGCCGCGCAGTTGTATCCGGGCGCACTGATCATCGGTTCGCGCGTGCGCAAGCGCGTGCAGCAGCCCAAGCATCGCCGCCTGGCGAACGAATTCGGCGACTGGGGCATCGCGTGGGGATGCGGCTACCGCATCTGCGATACGCAAAGCGGCCAGCGCTTCTATCCGGCGAATGTGTGCGCGCTGGACGACGTTCCCGGCGAAGACTTCGTGTTCGAAGCGCAGATCCTGATTTCCGCCGCGCGCCAGCTCGGCGTGCGCGTGGTGTCGGTGCCCATCGAATCGCGGTACCAGGGCCCCGGCGCCGCCGCGCAGTTCCGCAAGAGCCACTTCCGTCCCTTGCGCGACCTGTGGCGCATCACCTCGCACGTCGCCCGGCAGATCCTGCGCTACGGCAACGCGATGGAGGAATATCGCCGCACCCGCGCGCACCCACCGGTCATTCATGATCCGACCGGCGAGTTCGGCACCGTGGGCGCCTCCCTGCAACCCATACACGAACACTCCTTACAGGATCGCCCATGAGCGCGCAGGCCGACGTCGTCATCCTCGGGGGTGGCCTCGCCGGCCTGACTCTCGCGATCCAGTTGCGGCAGCGCGATCCGTCGCTGGCGGTCACGGTGCTCGAGCGGCGCACGCATCCGGTGCGCGAGGCGGCGTTCAAGGTCGGCGAATCGACGGTCGAAATCGGCGCGCACTACTTCGCCGACGTCCTGGGGTTCCGCGAACACCTCGAAACGCAACAACTGCGCAAGTTCGGCTTCCGGTTCTTCTTCAGCGAAGGGCGCGAGGACCTCGACCAGTGCACGGAGCTGGGCGTGAGCGAATTGCTGCCCACGCATTCGTGGCAGCTCGACCGCGGCCGCTTCGAGAATTTCCTCGGTGAACAGGCGCGCGCGCTCGGCGCGAAGTTCCTCGACGGCACGACGGTGCGCACCATCGAGCTGTCGAAGGACGACGCGCCGCACGTCGTCGGTTTCGACCGCGGCGGCGCTTCGCACACGATTTCGGCGCGCTGGGTGGTCGATGCCGCGGGGCGTGCCGGCCTGATCAAGCGCAAGCTCGACCTCGCGCAGCCCAACGACCACGACGCGAACGCCGTGTGGTGGCGCGTGGATGGTTACATCGAACCGCAGCAGTGGTCCGACGATCCGCAATGGCTCGCCCGCTGCAATCCGCCGGCGCGCTGGCGCTCGACCAACCACATGTGCGGCCCGGGCTACTGGTTCTGGCTGATCCCGCTGGCGTCGAACGCGCATTCGCTGGGCATCGTGTGCGACGCGAAGATGCATCCGCTCGACACGATGAACACGCACGCCAAGGCGATGGACTGGCTGCGCGAACACCAGCCCGGCGTCGCGCGCGCCGTCGACAAGCCCGAACACGCGCTGCAGGACTTCCTGTTCTTCCGCCACTTCTCCTACGGTTGCAAGCAGGTGTTCTCCGGCGACCGCTGGGCGCTGACGGGCGAGGCGGGCCTGTTCCTCGATCCGTTCTATTCGCCGGGCAGCGACTTCATCGCGATGAGCAACACCTTCATCGTCGACCTGATCGAGAAGGACCGCGCGGGCCAACCGGTGGCGCCCTACGCCTCGATCTACGAACAGTTGTACGTGTCCTTCTACGAGAACACGCTGACGCTCTACCAGGATCAGTACCCCCTGTTCGGCGATGCGCAGGTCATGCCGCTCAAGGTCATCTGGGACTACACCTATTACTGGGCGCTGCTGGCGCCGGTGTTCTTCGCGGGCCGGCTCACGGCGATATCGCTGCTCGGGCGCCTGCGCGATGCGTTCATGCAGGGCCGCGACCTGAATCTGTCGATGCAGGCGCTGCTGCGCGAATGGGGCGAGCGCAACACCGGGCCGCTCGTGCCCGACCGCCGCTTCCTCAACCAGTGGGGCATCGACTGGTTCCACGAGATGAATCGCGCGCTCAACGACACGCTCGACGATGCGCAGTTCGAAGCACGCCTGCGCGCGAACGTCGTGCGCATGCGCTGGTTGGCGGCGGAGATGCTCGAGGAGGCGCGGCGCACCCACGCCGACATCGACGATCACGGGCTGGATGCGCAGCTGGCAGCCTTCCGCGACGATGGTCCGCCTTCGCCGTGCCTGGCCGACGCGTGGTATGCGCGCACGGCGGCCGCCGCGCCCATGCACGCGCCCGCGCCGGCGCTCGCACCGTGAGCCATTCGATGCTGATGCTGCAGCTGGTGATCATCCTCGCTGCGGCCCGCGGCTGCGGCCTGGTGCTGAAGTATTTCGGCCAGCCCGCGGTGATCGGCGAAATGGCCGCGGGGCTGTTGCTCGGGCCCATCGTGTTCGGGGCGCTGGCGCCGGAGATCCACGCGCAATTGTTCGCGAAGGAATCGCTCGGCGGATTGTCGGCGTTGTCGACCGTCGGCCTGGTGCTCTTCATGTTCATCGTCGGCGTCGAATTGCGCGCGCCCGAAGGCGTGCGTGCGCAGGTCAAGGCGGCCGGTTGGGTCGGCATCTTCGGCGTGTTGTTGCCGATGTGCGCGGGCATCGGCATTTCGCCGGCCTTGTATCCGCTCGCGCCGGCCGGCGTGGGCTTCTGGCCGTTCGCGTTGTTCATGGCTGCGGCGTTGTCGATCACCGCGTTCCCGGTGATGGCGCGCATCCTCAAGGATCGCGGACTGACGCAAACGCGCATCGGTCGTCTCGCGCTGAGTTCGGCGGCGATCGCGGACGTCTTCGCGTGGGTGATGCTGGCCGTCGTCGTCGCGCTGGCGGGCCTCGGTGGCGGCACGTCGGGGCTGCTGCGCACGACGGTCGGGATGCTCGCGTTGCTGGCGCTCGTGTTCGGCGGGTTGCGCCCGTTCTATGCGTGGTTGCTGCGCCGCTTTGCACCCTCGGGCGAGCCCTCGCAGATGCTGCTCGCGGCGCTGCTGCTCGGCGCGCTCGGTTGCGCGGGGCTCACCGAATGGCTGGGCTTGCACGCGGTGTTCGGTGCCTTCCTGTTCGGTGCCTGTTTGCCGCGCGACGATCGCCTGCTGCGCTGCCTGGTCGAGCGGCTGGAATACATCGCCATCGTGTTGTTGATGCCGATCTTCTTCGCGCTGGCGGGTTTGAATACGACCGCCGATGCTTTCGTCGGTACGGGCCTGGGCGCGTTGTTGCTGGTGTTGCTCGCTGCAGTCGTCGGCAAGATCGCGGGCGGTGCGCTCGGTGCGCGCGTCGCGGGTTACGGCTGGCGCGAAAGTTTCGCGACGGGCGCGTTGATGAACGCGCGCGGCCTGATGGAACTGATCGTGCTGAAGGTCGGCCTGGATGCAGGCCTGATCGGGCCGTCGCTGTTCACCATGCTGCTCGTGATGGCGCTGGTGACCACGGTGATGACGAGCCCGCTGCTGACGTGGTTCGCGGGACGATCGCCGGGTCTTGCCGACCCGGCGTCGTCGCGTGCGTAAGAATCAGACGCCGTCTTCGGGGTGGATCGTCAGCACGGCCTTGTCGACCGGCAGCATGACAGTCCACTTCCTCAGGTAGTCGGCCTTCTTTTCTTCGATGCTGGCCTTGTTCTTCTCGTACCAGCGCACGTTCGATTCGGTGGCTTCCACGACGTTCGTGTTCGCCATCCACTTCTTGAAATCGGCGCTCTGCGTGCTGTACTCGGCCTTCGCATCCGGATGGATCGGCAGCAGCGAGAAGCGTGCCTTCCATGCGCCCATGCGCGGGCTGACCAGGATGTAGTAGGTCTTGCCGGCTTCGAGCGTGGCGTCGACGAAGTCGGCGTTCTCGGCGATCACCATGAAGCGGTGGACGCCCGGCTCGGCCTGGTAGGCCACCTTCTGCTTGTTCTGGATGATGCCGATGAACTTGGTTTCGGCGTCGGGCGCATCGTAGACCGACGCGCTGATGCCCGAACCCACGAAAGAGGAACGCATGAAGACGACGAGCGCCTTGCCTTCTTCCGGAACGGGCGATTGGTTTTCGGCGTGCTTGCCGGTTTCGGCCGCGATGGCCATCGTGGAGGCGAGCAGCAGCGACAGCAGCGCGAACAGGCGCAACTTAACGATCATTCGGTGATTCCCCTGAGACTTGAGTGAGATGCCGGCACCCCTGCCGGCGCGCGCAGGATAACCGTCAGGTCATGCCACCGTCGACGCCGATCACCTGGCCGTTGACGTAACTCGCCGCATCCGAGCACAGGAAGCGCACGAGCGCGGCGACTTCATCGGGGCGTGCGGCGCGGCCCGCGGGCACCATCTGCTTCACCAGTTCGGGCGGGAAACTTGCATCGGCCATCGCGCCCTGCACGACACCGGGGGCGACGACATTCACCGTGATGCCGCGGCTGCCCATCTCGCGCGCCAGGGATTTGCTCGCGCCGTGCAACGCGGATTTGGCGGCGGCGTAATTCGCCTGGCCCCGGTTGCCGAGGACGGCGGCGACCGACGAGACGCTCACCACTCGGCCCCAGCGCGTGCGCGCCATCGGGAGCAACAAAGGTTGGGTGACGTGGAAGAAGCCATGCAGCGAGACATCCACGACACGCTTCCATTGCTCGGACGACATGCCGGCCATCGGCGCATCGTCGTGGATGCCGGCGTTGTTGACGACGACCTGGATCGGGCCGTCGGCGAGCAAGGCATCGATGGCGGTGCGGGTCGCGTCGCCATCGGCGACATCGAAGGCCACCGCCTGCGCGCTGCCGCCGGCCGCGTGGATCTCGCCGACGACGCTTTCGGCGCGCGCGATGTTCGCGTTCGCGTGCACGATGACGTGCAGGCCATCGGCCGCGAGTTGCCGGCAGATCGCGCCGCCGATGTCGCCGCTGCCGCCGGTCACGAGTGCGCGCCGCTGGGTCATGCCGATCTCTCCTGTGGCTGCAGCATCACGGCCGCGCGACCTTCGGCCAGCACCGTGCCCTGGTGGCGCAGGGTGAAACGATACTGCTGCGCGCCCTCGCCGGCGATCACGGCCTCGGCCTCGCACTCGAGCGCGCCCTGGAGATCGTCGATGCGCGCGCAATGCAGCTCGACGCCGCGCAGGGCCACGAGCATCCCCGGCGGCGCCGATCCGCCGCGTTCGCGCGCGATCAGGCCACCATGGACCGCCATGGCCTGGGCGCCGTACTCGCAGAGATGGATGGCGCGCAGTTGTTCGTGACTGCGCAGGGGATGCGCCGGATCGCGGTGCCCGTGGCTGCGCAGGGTGATGCGTTGCGCGTCCCACGAGACCACTTCGTCCCACAGGCACATCGCACCTGCGTGCGGCACGAGCGATTCGATGGTGGCGCGATCGATCATGCGTCCTCCCGGTGCGGATGGCGCGCGATCAGCAGGCCGAGCACGAAGTTCGACACGACACCCAGCGTCACCGTCACGCCGATCGCGCGCAACACGGGAATCGACGACAGCCCGAGCAAGGCGAACACCAACAACGTCATCGCACTGCACACCAGGAGCGCATGCAGAGTGCGCAATTGTTCTTCGCGATCGTCGCCGGCGTGTTCGAAGAACAGCGCGTAGTCCAGGCCCAGGCCCGCGGCGAGGATCAGGGCGACCAGGTGGAACAGCGTGAGCTCGACGCCCGCGATGCGCAGCGCGGCGAGGATCACCAGCGTGGTGACCGCCATCGGCGCGAGCACGCGCCACGCGCGGTGCCAGGAGCCCAGCGCGACGCGCACGGCGACGATCAACAACACGGCCGCCAGCCCCAGGGCCCAGAGCACGCGTTCGCGATACGCGACGACCAGCGATTCGGATGCGGCTTTCAGGTCGACGAGTTGCGCGCCTTCGCGCTGCGCGAGCGCGGCGACTTGGTCCGGCGCGTCGAGCCCGATGAGCGACACCAGCGCGGTCGCGTGGCCTTTGCGTTCGCGCAGCAGGCCATCGATGCGGATCTTCAGCGGCGTGCCGGCGAGGTCGGCCGGCACCAGCGGTCGTGCACGACGCGCGGTTTCGACATCGGCGAGGAAGGGTTCGAACACGTCGGTGCGGAAGGGGGACGCGGCCACCGCGGTGTCGAGCGCGGTGCGCAGGACTTGCGGCGCCGGCAACTTCGCCTGGCGTGCCTGTTGCGTTCGCGCGCTCGGCAGATATTGCGCCGCGTGTTCGAAACCGGCGAGCCAATGTTGCGCGCGCGCCTGTTCGAGCGCCGCGCCGAGGCGTTCGCTCCGCTGCAAGGCATCTTCCACATCGCGGCCGTGGATCGCGATGACGTAGCGCACGTCCGGCGCGCCGAGCTCCTGGCGTACTTGCGCATCGCGCGCGAGTGCGTCGGCCGGCACCGGCGTGAGGCGCGAAAGATCGTTCTGCCAGAACGGGCCGGGCGCGAAGGCCGCGATGCCCGCCGCCGCGAGTGCGAGCACGACGATCGCGATGCGCGGTTGCGGCAGTCGTGCGACCCATGCGCGCAGACGTTCGAGGAGCGCCGATTGCGCGGGATCGCGCAGATCGGGATCCACGAGCGCCGGCAACAGCAAGCGCGTCGTCGCCGCCGCGGTTCCCAGCCCGACGATGGTGAACACCGCGAGTTGCTCCAGCCCGTCGACGCCGGAGACGAAGAAGGTCGCGTACGCGATGCACGTGGACACCACGCCCGTCGCCAGCGTCGGCCACAGCGCGCGCACGCTCGCATACGGCTTCACGCCCGTGCGCTGGTGGCTGAAGAAGTGGATCGGATAATCCTGCGCCACGCCGATCAACGTGAAGCCGAATGCGACGGTGATGCCGTGCACGCCATCGAACATCAACGCAACTGCCCCCAGGCCCGCGAGACCCGCGCTCGCAAGCGGCAACGCGCCGAGCACCGGGATCTTCCAGTTGCGATACGCGACGAACAACAGCACCAGCAGGCCAAGCGAATCGACCATGCCGATCCAGTTGGCTTCATTCTGCGTGCGTCCGCCGATTTCGACAGAGAAGGCACCGGGGCCGGTCATCGACAAGGCGCCCACCTGGCCGTGCTTCGCCGCCGCGTACGCCGACTCGATGGCAGCGACCGCGTCGCGCTGGCCCGTCGGATCGAAACCCGCGGCGCGCGTTTGAATCGCCAGCAGTGCGCGCTTGCCTGCGCGATCGAACCACACGCCTTCGATGCGTTGCGGCGCGGTCGCCGGTTCCCAGGTTTCGGCGAGCACGAGCGTTTCGAGCGTGGGATCGCTCGCTACCAGCGGCTCGACAAGGCCGGCGGCGGGCGAACCGAGATCGGCCACGCGCGACTGCACTTGTTCGGTCAGATACGCCGCATCGAAGCGCTGCGTGTCGAGCGTCGGCGACAGGAGATAACGGTAGGGACGCAGGTGTTCGGGAAACGCTTCGAGCCCGCCTTCGCCATTGGCGACCAGGGTGAAGCGCGCGTCCTTCGAAAGCGTGGCGCGCAAGGCGCGCGATTGCGCGGCGAGCGTCTGCGCATCCGGCACACCCGACAGCGTGACCAGCAACAGTCGCGATCCCGGGCCTTCGCCGAGTTCGTCGATCAGCAGCCTTTGCTCCGGCGTGCGCGCGCTCGGCATGAACTTGCGCAAATCACCGCTGAGCTGAAGATGTTGCGCGATCCCCCAGCCGGCGACGAGCAGCACCGCCAACCAGAGTGCGGCGAGCGCGATGCGCGCGCCCGGCCGCAACGGGGCATCGCTCATTGCGCGGTGCACAGTGCGGCGAGCGCCGCGCCGTCGGTCGCGTCGTGCGCGTTGCGCGCGGCGCTGGCGAGCAGCGTGCGCTGCATCTCACCCTTCACCGGGCGCGTTTCGATGCAACGCAGTTCCGCACCGCGGCCGCGCAGCACGATGTCGCGCACCTTGGCGGCCAGCGCGCGATCGCGCGGCGACAGCCGCAAGGTCCACGCCTGGCGCGTGCCGCTCGCGTCGATCGTGTAATAGCGTTCGAGTTGCGTGCGGTCACCGGCGAGCATCGCGCCGAAGCTCGCCTGCAGGCCCTGCAATTCCGGCGCGCGCGCCAGCGAGAACGAACGCGCCTTGCCGTTGCGTTCGATGGTGGCCTGCCCGTTGCGGATCGTGGTCGTCTCCGCGTAGGGCGCGCGCACCGCGCGCACCAGCGTGTCCTCGGTCGGCCGACGGTATTCGCCTTCGATGCGCAGCGGCGTCTTCAGCAACGCCGATCCCCGCAGTTCGACGAAATCGGTCTGCGTGGGCGCGGGGCGCGCGAGTTTCGAGAGGATCCAGCCGGCGTCGACCGCCGCGGGCTTCGGCTCAGGCGGCGCGGCCCATGGTGCCGCCGCCCACATCGCCGCCAGCAGCGCGAGGCCGAGCGTCGCTCTCGTCCTGCGGTCGTGTTTGCGGCTTGTCATCGACGGGGGCTCCGGTGGGCGCTTGCCAGAAATCGTAGAAATTGAACCAGTTGTACGGGGCGCTGCGTGCATGGTGTTCCAGGCGCGCGGCGTAACGGCGGGCCATGTCGGCCAGCACGTGGCTGCGATCCTTGCGCGCCACCTTGATAGGGCCGCTGAACGGCTCGAACATCAGGTCGTAGCGGTTGCCGCCACGGTACAGGCCGAAGGCGAGCACCACCGGCGCGTGCAGCACCGCGGCGATCAGCCACGGCGCGCCGGGCATCTGGGTGGGCGCGCCGAGGAATTCGACCGGATAGCCGGGCTCGCCGGGTTGTGTGCGATCGACGAGCAAGGCGACGACCGCGCCTTCGGCGATGGCGTGCTGGATTTCGAGCACGACCGACGGCCCATCCTGCCCCGCGTCGATCACCGTCGCGGCGATCTCGGGGTTCAGCGCATCGAGCAACTGCGTCATCGCCGCGTTGTGCGCCTTGTCGAGCACCACGCGCACGGGAATGTCGGGCCGTTCGCGCGCGAGCACGCGCATCACTTCGAAGCTGCCCAGGTGCGAGCCGAACAGCAGCACGCCGCCGTGCTCGTCGACGGTCTGATGGAGGTGTTCCAGGCCATGCACGCGCACGTCGAAACGCCGCAGGTCTTCGCCGAGGAGGAACACGCGATCGAGGATCGTCGCGGCAAACGTATGGATGTGGCGCCACACGCCGAGCAGCGTCGCCGGTTTTTGCAGCACGCGTTCCAGGTAAGCGCGCGACGCGCGACGCTCCGGCCCGCGCGAGGCGAGGAAATACAGGACGATCGGATACAGGCACAGGCGCGCGATCACGCGCCCGCCGCGCCGCGCGATGCTGCGGATCAGCAGGATCGCGAACCGGTTGCCGCCTTCGGGGCGCTGCTTCCAGTGGGCGGGTTCGTTGGAATGCGTCATGCGCGCACCACTTCGCCGCTGGCGATCGGCTGGCCGTCGCGCACGACGCGGAAGCGCCAGCGACCGTCGTCGCCTTCAAGCACGACTTCCGCGTGCTGATCCGGCAACAAGGGCTGCACGAATTTCACTTGCGGCAAACGCAGGTTGCCGAGCGCGCCGTGGCGCGCTTCGATCGCGTCGAGCACGCGGTCGAGCACAACCACGCCGGGAACGACGGGACGACCCGGGAAATGCCCGGGCAGGCTGGGATGATCCGATGGCACGAAGAACTGCATGGCGAATTCATTCAAACATCGGCGAGCGCCTGATGCGCGCGCGGATTATGCAACGCGGCCCCCTGCCGCGGCGGTCCCTGACTTGTTCAGCTTCGACCGGGCTCGTCCCGCAGCAGCCCGCGCCAGACGGTGGGCCCCAACCCGGCCATCTTGCGCACGAAATCGAAGAAGCTCGTGTAGCGCCCAGGGAAGCGCCGCACGCGGTAGAAATATTCGCCTACGAACAGCCCGCCGACCAGCCCGTAATTGAGGAGGTTTGCGAACCACGACCACGCGCTCTCGGACACGGAGACCGGCGAAGCGACGCCCAGGCTGTGCAGCAGGCCACCGGGCACGGCGATCAGCGCGAGCAGGAAGTTGCAGACGGCCAGGCCCGAAAGCACGGCGGCCCACGTGGCGGTGAGCGCGCGCGCATACGCGAGCAGGTCCGGCGCCAGTTGCGCGAGCGGCACGCCGTCGATCGCCGACACCATGCGCGTGATCAACGGCACGTGGCCCTCCCGCAGCGTGCGGCCGAAGGTCCACGCCACGAGCGCGACGAAGGCCGCGGGCACGAGCAGCAGGATCAGGTGCAGGTGCGGCGAGTGCGCGAGGGTCACCAGGCCAACACCGGTGGCGAGCAACACGAGCCACGCCCACGCGCGCCGATGCAGCAGCGGATCGAGCAAGACGAACACGGCCAGGTCGCCGAGCGCGGCGGCGGCGAGCACGGGATCGTCGCGCAGGCTCGCCAGGTGGGCGAGCACGGGATAGGCCAGCGCCAGCGCCAGCCGCGCCAGCGGCGTTGCGTTCAAGCGGTGGTGCGGTGTTGTTCGACGTGCGCCGACAACGCGCGCAGCGAAGCGAAGATGCGGCGATTGGCGTCGTTGTCCGAACGCAGCTGGAAGCCGTACTGCTTGGAGATGGCGAGCGAGAGCTCCAGCGCATCGATCGAATCCAGCCCCAGGCCGTCGTTGAACAGCGGCGCGTCCGGATCGATCTGCGCGGCGTCGACGCCTTCCAGGTTCAGGCTTTCGACCAGCAACTTGGCAAGGTCGGCTTCGGCGGGGCTGAGCTGGGACATCGGGTGTTCCGGAATGCTGGGATGGCTGCATTCTAGCCGCGCGGCGGGGCTTGGCGGCCGGACGCCGCGTTATGATGCGGTCCGCACTTCTTCACGCCGACCGATTGCATGACGATCGACACCCTCGCAGCACCCGATGCCCCCGTGAAGACGATCGAAGCGGACATCCATGAGGTCGACGTGCTCGTGGTCGGCGGCGGGCCCGCGGGCACCACCGCCGCCACCCACCTGGCGCGCCGCGGGTATCGCGTGTTGCTGCTGGAGAAGTCGAGCCATCCGCGCTTCCACATCGGCGAATCGCTGTTGCCGATGAACCTGCCGATCCTCGAGCGCCTCGGCGTGCTCGACCAGGTGCGCGCGATCGGCACGTTCAAGCCGGGCGCCGAATTCCCGGTCGACGACGTCAATTTCAACACCTTCCGCTTCGAACGCGCGATCGATGCGAAGTTCGGTTACGCCTACCAGGTCAAGCGCGAAGAGTTCGACCAGCTGCTGTTCGAACACGCGAAGGCCAACGGCGTCGACGCGCGCGAACGCGTGAAGGTCGATCGCATCGCCTTCGGCAAGGACGGCCGCCCGGAAGAAGCCTTCGCCACCGACGCCGACGGCAAGGCATTGCGCGTGCGCATGCGTTACCTCGTCGATGCGAGCGGCCGCGACACGCTCATCGGCGCACAGCTCAAGCTGAAGAAGAAGAACCCGCTGCACCAGTCGGCGGCGATCTTCAGCCATTTCACCGGCGTGGCGCGCCGGCCGGGCGAAGACGCCGGCAACATCACCGTGCAGCGTTTCGAACACGGCTGGATGTGGCTGATCCCGTTGCAGGGCGATGTGATGAGCATCGGCGCGGTGTGTTTCCCCGAATATCTCAAGACGCGCCGTGGGGAGAACGAAGACTTCCTCATGCGCACGCTGCAATCCGAGCCCTCGGCGTGGAATCGCATGGACAACGCGCAACGCGTCGCGCCCGTGCACGTCACCGGCAACTATTCGTACACGTGCACGCGCATGACCGGCCCGGGTTGGGTGATGGTCGGCGATGCCTATGCCTTCGTCGATCCGGTGTTCTCCTCGGGCGTGTACCTGGGGATGAACAGCGCCGAGATGGCGGCCGAAGTGGTCGACGGCGCGCTGCGCGAGCCTGCGCGCGAAGCCGCGCTGCAGGGCGCGATGGTGGAACGCCTCAAGCGCGGCCTGAAGCACTTCCAGTGGTTCATCTACCGCTTCAACACGCCGGTCATGCGCCACCTGTTCAACAATCCGCGCAATGTCTGGCAGGTGGAACAGGCGGTGATTTCGATGCTGGCCGGCGACGTGTTCGACAACCGCAAGGTGCTGAGGCGCCTGCGCATCTTCCGCGCGATCTACGCCTTCACGGCCTTGCAGCTCGCGCCCCAAGCCTTCCGTGGCTGGCTCAACCGCCGCCGCCAGGTCAACGTCGCGGTCAGCGGCGACACGCTGCAGTCGGGCAATCCGTGAGCGCAGTCCGGCCCCTGCCGCACGCGCCGCAGATGCGCGTGGACTACGTGGACGAGGCGAGCGCCGCGTCGCTGGACGCCCTGCTGGCGCAGCCCGATACGCTCGCCGTGTTCGGTTTCGGCAGCGACGTGCCATCGCATGAAGACCCGCGCTACCTGCGCGTGCCCTTGCAGCCGCATGGCGCCGCGCCGTTCGAAGTGTGGCGCACGCCCGGTCCGGTGCTTGCCGGGCAACAGGGCGCGCTGCGGTTCGCCGAATCCGGGTCGCTGCAGTTCGGCTGGATCGAAATCCCGGAAGGCGACGGCGGGCTGGAAGCAGCGAGCGCACGGGCCTACGCGAACCTCTCCGCCTTCGTGCGTGCGCGCGGGTTTCCGCACTTGCTGCGCAGCTGGAACTATCTGGATGCGATCACCGAAGGCGAGGGCGACCAGGAGCGCTATCGCCGTTTCTGCGTGGGTCGCGCAGCGGGTTTGGGCGACATCACGACCGGCACGCTGCCTGCGGCGACCGCGATCGGCCGTTGCGACGGCGTGCGGACCTTGCAGGTCTATTGGCTCGCTTCGCGCGTGCCGGGCACGCCGGTGGAGAATCCGCGCCAGGTGAGCGCGTATCGCTATCCGCGCCAATACGGCCCGCAGCCGCCGAGTTTCGCCCGTGCGATGGTGCCGCCCGCTTCGGGCATGCCCTTGCTGCTCTCGGGCACGGCGAGTGTCGTGGGCCACGAATCGCGCCACCACGATTGCATCGAATCGCAGCTGGCCGAAACCTTCGCGAATTTCGAAAGCCTCATCGCCGCCTCGCGCGCGGTGCGGCCGGATTTGCCGGCGCATTTCGGGCCGGAGTCGCGTTTGAAAGTGTACGTGCGCGACAGCGCCGCGCTGCCGCGCATCGCGCAGGCGCTGGCTGCGCACCTGGATCCGTCGGTGCCGCGCGTGCTGTTGCATGCGTCGGTGTGCCGCCGGGAATTGCGCGTGGAAATCGACGGCGTCCTGTGACGCCACGGAGCGGACAATGGGTTTGATCAGCCTGGTGTGGGGCATCTTCGCGTTGCTGTTCATGTGCATCGCGCTCATCCCCTTGATCGGCATCGCCAACTGGCTCGTGATTCCCTTGGCCGCCGTCGGCGCGGTGATCGGCGCGATCGGCGTGATGCTCAGCGGCAAGGGCGGCAACGGCCGTGCCAAGGCGGGGCTGATCCTCAACGGGATCGTGATCGTGGTTGCCGTGATCCGCCTGCATCTCGGCGGCGGAATCATTTGATTCGTGAGAATTGATCCCCTGAATGGGGAATACCCGATTTACAAATCGCCCGTTCGTCCCACGAACGTGACCACTCGTCGGCCCGCAAGCGTTAGGCCCATGTGATGTGCGGTCTGTGAGGCGCGCCGTGCCTCATCCACTGCACCTGAAGGGCCCTCGCGGCGTGCTGCACCGCGACATGTGGCCGCTCTGCGCCCGCGCGCATTCTCGCCTCGGCCCGTCGCTCCAGCGACAGCTTCGACGGGTCTCCGAAGTTTCGGAATTGTCTCCGGCATCCCGTTCCGCCGGCGGCGCGACTGTCGCAATTCAGGACGAATGAGAGGGGTCCCCCAAATGAAAGGTAAGGCAACCATCGTGTTGGCCAGCATCGTGCTGGTCGGCGCAGCCGCAGCGGCGCAGGCGGCGCAACCCGATTCGAAGCTCCAGCAACACGCGGCCAAGGCCGAGTCGATGAAAGCCAAGCGTCATTCGTTCAAGGCCACGCAACCGCGCACGATGTCGCAAGCCGACGCGACGAAAGTGCGCAAGGCCGGCGGCGCGATCGCAGTGCGCGTGCCCGAAGAACTCTGGTCGACGTTGAGCGTCGAGCGCGACGCCAACGGCAACCTGCGCGTGCTCGAATCCGACGGCACGCAAGCAGCCCCCGCCACCAAGACGGAGGCCCTGCCCAATGAATAAGTCCATTCTTTCCCTCGCCGTCGCAGTCGGCGTCGCGCTCACCGGCATGGTCCACGCCGGCGAGATCATCCCGGTCAACTTCGACGATGCCAACGAGGGTTACAACGACCCCGCCGCCGTTTCTCCCGAAGGGGGCAACCCGGGCGTCACGCGCGGCCAGCAGCGTCAACTCGTCGCGCAGTTCGCGGCCGACCTGTGGGGCACGATCCTGGTGAGCAACGAGCCGGTGTATGTCGGCGCGCAGTTCAACCCGCTCGGTGCGAACGTGCTCGGTTCGGCCGGCGCGACCTACATCTTCAGCGACTTCCCGGGCTCGGTTCCCAACACCTGGTACAGCGCTGCGCTCGCCGAATCGCTGGTCGGTGCGGACCTGACCGAAGGCGACATCGACATCTTCTCGCAGTTCAGTTCGGACTTCGATTTCTACTACGGCTTCGACGGCAACACGCCGGCCGGCAAGCTCAGCTTCCTCGACGTGGTGATGCACGAGTTCGGCCACGGCCTGGGCTTCCAGAACTTCGAAAGCGAAGCGACGGGCCAGTTCCAGTCGGGCATCCCGGACATCTATTCGCGCTTCACCTACGACAATACGCAGAACCTGTTCTGGTCGGACATGTCGGTCTCGCAACGCCAGGCCTCGGCGATCAACTACGGCAACGTGGTGTTCACCGGTGCGAATGCGAAGGTCGGCGCTGCGCTGACCCTCGGCCCGCGCACGGGCTTCCGCGTCACCGCGCCGGCCGCCGTCGCAGGCTTCTACGAGTACGGCACCGCCAGCTTCGGCGCGGCGCCCACGCCGGCGAACTTCGCTGGCACGGCGATCGTGGGGCTCGATGCGGGCCCGAACACGACCGACGGCTGCACGGCGTTCACCAATGCCGCCGATGTCACCGGGAAGATCGCGATCGTCGATCGCGGCACGTGCGGTTTCGTGGTGAAGGCCGCGAACGCGCAGGCCGCGGGCGCGATCGGTCTGATCGTCGCCAACAACGCACCCGGCAATCCGCCGCCGGGCCTGGGCGGTAGCGATCCGACGGTCACCATCCCGACGATCAGCGTCACGCAGTCCGACGGCGCGCTGCTGAAGGGCAACGCACCGCTGACCGTGGGCTTCGCCGTCGACAACACGCTGCTGCAGGGTGCCGACAACCAGGGCCGTCCGCGCCTGTACATGCCGAACCCGGTTGCGCCTGGCTCGTCGGGCTCGCACTACGACACGGCACTCTCGCCGAATGCGCTGATGGAACCTGCCATCAACGATTCGCTGAACGCCGCGCTCATCGTGGACAACTCGGCCAACCTGCTGAAGGACACCGGCTGGCGCCTCAACACCGGTACCGCGCAGATCAACGGCTGCAACACGGAAGTGAAGGTCATCACCGACGCGGGCCTGATCGTGGGCGCGAACGTCGTGGCGACCAGCAACATGATCGCCAGGACCTCGGCCACCAAGACCGCGTACATGGCCCGCATGGAGTCGTATCGCGACGGCCTGGTCGCCTCGGGGCTCGTCTCCGGACGCCAGGGCGGCAAGATCATGTCGTGCGCCGGCAAGATCAGCGGCCTGCCGAAGAACTGATCCGGGCAACACGCTGTTCCAACCTGGCCGGCGCCTTCGGGCGCCGGCTTTTTTTCGGGGAGGTATCATGCGCCCCCATGACCTACCCCTTCGTCCGCCCGCGGCGCATGCGTCGCGACGAGTTCTCGCGCCGCCTGATGCGCGAGCATGTCCTCACCACGAACGACCTGATCTATCCGGTCTTCGTCCATGAATTGAAAGGCCGCGCCGCCGTCGCATCGATGCCGGGCATCGAGCGCGTTTCGATCGACGAGCTGCTGCGCGTGGCCGAAGACGCGAGCACCTTGCGCATTCCCGCGCTCGCTCTGTTCCCCGTCACCGCGCCGGAAGCCAAGTCGCTCGATGCGGCGGCGGCGTGGGACGACGAAGGCCTGGTGCAACGCGCGGTGCGCGCGCTGAAGGAGCGTTTCCCCGAGCTCGGCGTCATCACCGATGTCGCGCTCGATCCCTACACCTCGCACGGGCAAGACGGCCTGGTCGACGAGAGCGGATACGTCGTCAACGACGACACCGTCGAAGCGCTGGTGAAGCAGGCGCTGTCGCATGCGCGCGCGGGCGCGGACGTCGTGGCGCCGTCGGACATGATGGACGGCCGCATCGGCGCCATTCGCGGCGCGCTGGAAATGGACGGGCACCTCCACACGCGCATCCTCGCCTACAGCGCGAAGTACGCCTCGAGTTTCTACGGCCCGTTCCGCGACGCGGTCGGTTCGGCCGGCGCGCTCGGCAAGGGCAACAAGTTCACCTACCAGATGGATCCGGCCAACAGCGACGAGGCGCTGCGCGAAGTCGCGCTCGACCTGGACGAAGGCGCGGACATGGTCATGGTGAAGCCCGGCCTGCCCTACCTCGACATCGTCCGCCGGGTGAAGGACGAATTCGGCGTGCCGACCTTCGTCTACCAGGTGAGCGGCGAGTACGCGATGTTGCGCGCGGCGATCGGCAACGGCTGGTTGGACGAGCGCGGCTGCGTGCTGGAAGCGCTCACCTCCATCAAGCGCGCCGGCGCCGACGGGGTGCTGACCTACTTCGCCCTGGATGCGGCGCGGTGGCTGCGCGAGGCCTGAGGCCCAGCCCATCCGTGACGCGATCTGAATGCGGCTTGTGCGATCTTCGGCCCACGCGTCCAGGGTTGGCCGCGTGCCGGCCGGGCCCCCGTTGATCGGGACAGCCGACCGGCAAAGGCGGGGCGCCTTTCGAGGGATTCCGTGATGAGCAAGCACTTCGCGGTGTTCGGCCACCCGGTCGCGCACTCGCTTTCGCCGAAGATCCATGCGGCCTTCGGCAAACAGACCGGCATCCCGGTCGACTACCGCGCGATCGATGCCGAGCCCGGCCAGTTCGTGCACGCGCTGTCGGACTTCATCGCCATGGGCGGCGTCGGCGCGAACGTGACGCTGCCGCTGAAACAGGTGGCCTTCTCCCTCTGCGACGACCTCACCGAACGCGCACGCCGCGCCGGCGCGGTGAACACGCTCGTGCGCAACGGCGACACCTGGCACGGCGACAACACCGACGGCGCGGGCCTGGTCCGCGACCTCACCGATCGCCACGCACTCGACCTTCGCGCACGACGCACCTTGTTGCTCGGCGCCGGCGGCGCGGCACGCGGCGTCGCGCCGGCCTTGCTCGATGCGGGCATCGGCGAGATGTACATCGTCAATCGCACGCCGCAACGCAGCGACGCACTCGCCGATGCGCTCGGCGAACCGGGCCGCGTGCATCCGCGCTATCTCAACGATCTGGCCTCCTACGGCGAGTTCGACCTGATCATCAATGCCACGTCCGCCGCGCGCGACGGGCAGATCCCGGCGCTTCCGCGCAGCATCGTCGGCCGTCGATGCGCGGCGGTGGATTTGAATTACGGCGAAGCCGCGATTCCCTTCCTCGCCTGGGCGCGCGCCGCTGGCTGCCACGACGTTGTCGATGGGCTCGGCATGCTGGTGGAACAGGCGGCGGAGAGCTTCGCGCGCTGGCACGGCGTGCGGCCGGAAACCGACGCGGTGTACGAGATGCTCCTGTCGCATCACGACGCGTTGGTGACGGCGGATTGAGCCGGGTCCCCGGTCCCGGCGTTACAGCGCGCCGTCGCGTTTGATCGCCAGGTAACGCTCGACCAGCGCCGCGGGCAATTGCGCGCACGTCACGTCCAGCACCTGTACGTGCTGGCTGGCCAGCGCATCGTGCGCGGCCTTGCGCTGTTCGAGGTAGCGCGCGACGGCGGCGACGCGCAGCGCGCCCTGGAGATCGTCGGTCGTGCTTTCGAGCGCGGCGTCGAGCGCTTCTTCGCGCAGGCTGGCGACCACGACGCGATGACGGCGCTGCAACATGCGCACCGCGACCAGCAGGTCGTCGATGTCTTCGTCGCGCAGGTTGGTCACGAGCATGACCAGTCCCCGGCGCGTCTGTCGCGTCGCGAGTTCGGCCGCGGCGGCGAGGTAGTCGGTGGCCACCGCGCGCGGTTGCACGTCGTAGGTCGCTTGCAGGAGCGTGTCGATCGCGGCCATGCCGCGTTGCGGGGCGACGAAGCGCTGGTCGCCGCCCGTCGCGAGCAGCCCGACGGCGTCGCCCTGGCGCAGCGCGACATAGGACACGACGAGCGCGGCATCGAGCACGCGATCGAAATGCGTGAGCTCGCCATCGCGCGCGAGCATGCGGCGGCCGGTGTCCATCACCACGATCAGTTGCTGGTTGCGCTCGTCCTGGTACTCGCGCGAAATCAGGCGGCGCATGCGCGAGGTCGCCTTCCAGTCCACCTGACGCAGGCTGTCGCCGACGCGGTAATCGCGCATCTGGTGGAAATCGGTGCCTTCGCCACGACGGCGCTTCAAATGCGCACCGACCAGGCGCGAGGCCTGGTCCGCGCTGAGCATCGCGAGGCGCGTGAGCGGTGCGAAATTCGGGAACACGCGCACCGAACGCGCCGTGCCCGCGACCAGCGCGCGGCGCCATAGGCGCCAAGGCGAATGCAGTCGCACGTGCACACCTTCGAACACGTGGTCGCCGCGCTCGATCGGTTTCAGGGTGTAGGCGAAGTTCGCACTCGTTCCCGGCTGCAGGGTCAGCGAACGCGGCAAACCTTGCGCGGCCCACGCGCCGGGATGCAGGTCATGTACGTCCATGCGCAGCGGCGCGCCGCCGTTGTCGATCTGCAAGGTCACTTCACGTTCGACGCCCAGCGGCAAAGCGTCAGGAATGAGGCGCGCGATGTCGGGCACGGCACGACGACGCAGGCGCCATCCATCGATCAGCAGCACGCACAGCAACGCGCCACCGACCAGCGACCACGCCAGCGATGGCACGGGCGAAGCGCTCGCGAGCGCGCCGACCAGCGCCCACGCCGCCAGCGCCCACAGCAGGGGCGGTGCGGGCCTCACTGGCGCGGCGCTTCCACCTTGGCGAGCAGCGCGTGCAGCACGTCGTCCGGTGCCTGCCCTTCGATCTGCAACTCCGGCGCGAGCGCGATGCGATGGCGCAAGGCAGGTTTCGCGATTTCGCGGATGTCGTCGGGCGTGACGAAGTCGCGGCCGGCGAGCACGGCCTGCGCGCGCGCGGTGCGCACGAGCGCGATGCTGCCGCGCGGGCCCGCGCCCAACGCGATGCCCGGCCACTTGCGCGTCGCGGCGGTGACGCGCACTGCGTAATCGATCACCGCGGGATCAACGCGAACCGCGGCCGTTCCCAATTGCAGCCGCACGATGTCGCCGTCGGCGACGACGCGACGCACGCTCGCCAGATCGAAGTCCGACGCCATGCGGCCTTCGCTCACCGCGGTCACCATGCGCTTCTCGTCTGCGAGTGTCGGATACCCGATGAGCAGCTTGAGCAGGAAGCGGTCGAGCTGCGCTTCGGGCAGCGGATACGTGCCTTCCAGTTCGACCGGGTTCTGCGTGGCGAGCGTCATGAACGGCGGCGCGAGCGGGAAGCTCTGGCCTTCGATGGTGACCTGCTGTTCCTGCATCGCTTCGAGCAAGGCCGATTGCGTCTTCGCCGGTGCGCGATTGATTTCGTCGGCGAGGAGCAGGTTGGTGAACACCGGGCCGCGGCGCACCTGGAAGCGTTCGGATTTCGGGTCGTAGACCGCGTGGCCGCTGATGTCGCTCGGCATGAGGTCGGGCGTGAACTGCACGCGTGCGTGATTGCATCCCAGTGCCTGCGCGAGTGCGCGCACGAGCAGCGTCTTGCCCAGGCCCGGCACGCCTTCGAGCAACACGTGGCCGGCCGCCAGCAGCGCGACGATCACCTGGTCGAGCACCGCGTCCTGCCCGATGAAGGCCTTCCCGACTTCGTCGCGAATGGCGGCGGCCTGCGCGACGAGCGCCTCGCCGGTGATCGCGTTGGAAGGAACAACCGGCGTGGCCGGCGTGGCGATGTCGTTCATGTGTGTCGTCCCAGGGCAATGAGGCGGGCGATGCGGAAACGGAAATCCTTGGCGTCGAACGGCCGCGGCGAATGCAGCGCATCGGCGATGTCGGCGGGCGGCAAACCGGTGCGTTGCGCGAGTCGATCGACCTGCGCCTGGCCGTCGAGCGCGGCGGCGACCGCATCGGTGCGGCGCAGGCGCGCGATCACGTGCTTGCGCAGCGCCGCATGCAGCAGGTGCGCGCGGCCGTAGCGGTAGAGATGGTCGCCGGTGGCCTGCACGTGTTCGAGCAGCGAACGGCGCGCGTCGGGCGGCGACGGCAGGCGCGGGCCGAAGCGCTGCATGCGCATCCACAGCCACGCGCCGATGCACAGTACCAGTGCGATGAGCACGCGCCAGGTATTTTCGGCGAGCAGGCGCCACAGCGACGGCATTTCGGATGCGTAGATGAGATGGAACGTGCCGCGATTCCAGTTGGGCCGGAGCACTTGCGACAGCAGCGCCGAATTCCCGCCCCAGCGCAGGCTGGACGAACGCGCGATGTCGAGCGTCGCGACGACGTCGAGCGTGCCTGCCCCCTCCCGGAAACGCGCGAACGCGGTTCCGTAAGGATCGCGCCACGCGAGGACGGGCGCGGCCGACTTCGCGAGGGTGAAGCGATCCGCGCACAGCAGGTGGCTGGCGTTGGAGTAGTCCTTCGCCTGCGCGCCCTTCGCGAACAGGCACGCATCTTCGACGAACGCATGGTTGAGGACGCCCAAGCCTTCCAGCAAGGGCACGCGACCGCTCTTGCCGAGCAGGGCGTTCGGCGCCTGCACGATCAGGTGCCCGCCGCGCGCGACGTGCGCACGCAAGGCCTGCGCTTCCCGCTGCGACAGCTGCGCGGGATCGGCGAGCACCAGCACCGTGTCGCCCGGTTGCAGCGGATGTTTGTCGTCGAACAGGTGCGGGCGCGTTTGCACGCGTTGGTGCGCCTGCAGCAACGCGACCTTCAATCCGTACAAGGGGTTGTAGACCGCTTCGCCCTTGGGCGGCAGCGGGAAGTCCTGCGTCTTGCGTTCGAAGGTCAGGAGGAACCAGGCGACGAGCAACCCGATCGCGGCGAGCGCGATCGCCGTGATGGCGATGTTCTTGCCGCGCGTCATGCCGCCCATCCGAAGCGCGTGGCCGCACGCGCGAGCAGCGCTTCGAAGTCGGCCTGCGCCGGCATCCGGTCGGCATAGGCGGCGTACTGCCAGGTGCGCACGACGCGCGCGAACACATCGCGATCTTCGGCTTCACCGAATGCGCGCGATGCGCGGAGACATTCGGCTTCGGTCGCGCCGGGCACGAGCGTGGCGCCGGTGCGGGCGACCATGCTTTCGACACTCGCGCGATACAGCAACGCCAGTGCGCGACGCGCCAGGCCCTGCGACCACAGCGTGCGTGCGGTGCCTGCGACGTCGTCGGGCAAGGCCTGGTCGTGGTCGATCGGCGTGGTGTCGATCGGCGAAGGCGCCAGGCGACGCTGCGGCGCCATCGACCGCAACCATGGCCACCAGGTGCGGAACGTCCACAGCAGCGTGCCCACCAACAAGCCCAGCACGATCCACAACGCGTACTTCACCAGGCCCCCGATCAGGTCCGCGATGAACAGCGCGATCGGCCCGGCGTTGCTCGGTTTCTTCTGCTCGGCATTGCGCGGCACCCACATCGTGCGGCGTTCGACCGGATGCAGCAGCGGATCCTTGTCGGTCGCCTCGATGGCTTTGGCCAAGTCCGCGGGATCGACGTACGCATCGCCCATCGCGCCGCGCAGATCGTTCACTTCGGCCTTCGCCGGCGCGGCGACCGCGGGGCGGCCGGGCGCGAAAGTCAGGCCGAGGGTGAAGAAGGCGATGAGCAGCGCGCCCCCCAGTCGTTCGCGCAAACGACGGAACGCAAGCTCGACGTCCCACGCTTCCAACTGCGTGCGGCGATTGAGATAAAGACCGAAGCCGGCGCCGATGTAGAACGGTTCGAGCAAGGTCGTCGGGATGTACGCGAGTGTCGCCGTCACCACTTGCAGCCAGATCGACTGCGCGAAATACGAGGTGCCGAAGCGTTCGGCAAGGCCTTGCCACGCATCGACCGGCGTGAACATCGGCACGAGCGCGATCACGCCGGCGAAGAATGCGATCTCGAAATTGACGAAGGCCAACATCAGCCACCCCGCCACGCCGCGCGCCGAACCGCCGATCACGTTGCGGCGTTTCCACTTTCGCGTGCCGCCTTCGAGCAGGTCGACGGGCAGATACAGCGCGCGGTACGGGTCGAAGCGCCGCCACGTCAGGTAATGCGCCATCCAGCGCCATCCCCAGGTGCGCTGCGCGGCGAGTGTTTCGCGCACGCCCGGCACCGCGCCGAACACCGCGCGCGAGACGACGAACAAGGGAATGCGATCGAACACCGGCTTGAGCCACCAGTACGCGACGCCGACCCACTCCAATCGACCCATCCATGCGAACGCGACGCACAAGGCCACGTACACCGGCAGCGTTATCAGAACGTATGGAATCCAGATCGCGCGCGCGTGCGTGCGCACCAACGCGGTACCGAGTTCGACGGCTTCCCACGAGGAACGCGGGCGCAGTTCGACGGAGACCTGGTCAATCCGCATCGGGCACGCCCCGGCCGCCGAAGGCGAGCCATGCGAAAACCAGCGTCCACAGCAAGCCGGCGACCGAATACATCAGCGTCGCGGGCAAGGTCGCCATCGACGACCAGAAGGCTTCGATGAAGGCCGCGATCAACAACATCAACGCCACGCCCAGGCACAGGCGCGCACCGCGCTTGCCGGCATGGATGAGCGCATCGACGCGGCTGCGCCGCCCGGGCGCGATGCAATCCAGGCCCAGGCGCAGCCCCGCGCCGCCGGCGATCACGATCGCGGTGAGTTCGAAACTGCCGTGGCCAACGGCGAAGCGCCACAGGTTCGGACCGAGGCCCACGTTCTGCAGGTGCGCGGCGATCGTGCCGAAGAACACGCCGTTGAAGACCATCATGAAGAGGCTGCCGACGCCGGCCAGCAATCCGGCGGCGAAGGTGCGCAGCCCGATGGAGACGTTGTTGAAGATGTAGAAGCCGAACATGCCCACGTCGGTGCCGGCTTCGCGCCCGATCTTGCCGGTGGCCTCGGCCGACGAATACATCACCTCCATCTCCGCGAGCTGGCGCGGCGAGAGCACGCTGGAGGCGAGTTCGGGATGGAAGCGAACGAGAAGGTACATTCCGACCAGCGGCAGCACGAAGCAAACCAGCGCGATCGACATGCAGGCCCACTCCGCGCGCACCAGGCGCGGAAACTCGGCGAGGAAGAACCGCGGGATGCGCGACCAGCGCGGCGGCGCGGCGCGGTACAGCGCGGTATGCCCGCGTTGCATCAGCTGTTGCAGGCGATCGACGACGGCCGGGCTGTAATTGCGCCGGCGCGCGAGACCGAGCTGTTGGCACAGGCGTCGATACGCGTGCGGCGCATCTTCGTCGGGCAGACCGCGCCACGTGCGGTCGTTGCGCGCACGACGCGGGCTGTTCGCGCGCGCGTCGAGCCACGCTTCGAAGTCGCGCCATTCCACGCCGTGCCGTGAGACGAACTGTTCCTGCCTCATCGACGACCCAGCAACCAGTTCGCGATGCCGGCCAGGCGTCGCACGCCGAGATCGCCGCGCGCGCCGGTCGCCAGTTCGGCGATGTCGGCCAGCTCGCGCTGGCGTTCGGGCGTCAAGCGCGGCGCGCGTTCGGCGAAGGCGATGACCGCCGCCTGTTCCGCGGGACGCAGCGGCACCGCGGGACCGAGCGCTTCGACCTCGACGAGCGGTGGCCGCGCGCGTTCGTTCGGAACATGCACGACGACCGTGTGCGCGACCATGTCGCCGAGGCGGCGGCCATGCGGATCGGCCAGCGTCGCGATCAGGCCGACGGTGTAACCGAAGGGCAGCATGTCCACGGTGCGCAGCAGGTTGCGCACGATCGCCGCGATCCAGCCCACGGGCGCACCGTCGGCGGACACCACGCGCAATTCCATCACGCGCTTGCCGGGCGTCTGCCCGTTGAACGCGCCTTCGCACACGATGGGATAGCCCCACATCAGCACGAAGACCACGATCGCGTACAAGCCCATGCCCGCTTGCTGCAATCCGAGCAGCACCGTGCTGGCCGCGATCGTGATCCCGCCGCGGATCGCGAGATCGATCGCCCACGCAAGCGCGCGCGGCACGGGACCGGCCGTCGGCAATCGCAATGCGACGCCTTCGGGCGTGTGGACCTCGCGAACGGTGTCGAGCACGACGGTCTTGCTGCTTCGATCAGGCGTCGACGACGATCGTGTCCGCCATCTTGTCGTGCAACGTGCGGCGGTCGTCGGCGAAGATGAAGAGCGCGTCGGTCAGGGTGAACAGCGGGCCGACCAGCGGGATGCCGCCGATGAAGCCGGGCACGATGCTGCGCAGCAACAGGATGCGGCCCAGGCTCGCGCGGCTGCCGTCGCCACGCACGATGCGGATGCCCAGCAGGCGCTTGGCCATGGTCTGGCCGTGCTTGTACAGCAGCACGAGGTTGATCGCGCCGAACACCAGGAAGACGATCCCCATGACGATCCACACTGCGCTCTTGGATGCCGAGCCCTGCGCATCCCTGATCATCATGAGCGGCACCATGGCGATCAGGAAGGCGGCACCGAAGATCAGGCCATCGAGAATCACGGCGCCCAGGCGCCTGCCACGCGAGGCGAGCGCGATCTGTTCGTCCGCGTAGGCGTTGTGTTGTTCGATGCGCGCACTCGGCGCGGCGTACGGATTGACGCCGTTGGTGTCCTGCATGTTGTTCCCCTGATGCTGCGACTGTCCCCGCCCCTACTTTGGACTGGCGCGGATCGGCCCGCAACTCAGGGTGCGGCGGACAGGTACTGGTCCTTCAACCGGATGTAGTGGCCGGCCGAGTAGTAAAGCGCTTCGATTTCCGCGTCCGACAGCATGCGCACGCGCTTGGCCGGATTGCCCAGCCACAACTCGCCGCTGCCGACGACCTTGCCCGGCGCGACGAGCGCACCGGCGCCGACGAAACCGTGTTTCTCGACGACCACGCCGTCGAGCACGATCGCGCCCATGCCGATCAGCACCGCGTCCTCGATGCGGCACGCGTGGACGATCGCCTTGTGACCGATGGTCACGTCGCTCCCGATAACGGTCGCGAAGCCACCCAGCTTCGCGTGCGGGCCATCGTGGCTCACGTGGACGACGGTGCCGTCCTGGAGATTGGTGCGCGCGCCGATGCGGATGAAGTTGACGTCGCCGCGCACGACAGTGCCGGGCCACAGCGAGACATCGTCGCCGAGCACGACATCGCCGATGACGGTGGCGGCCGGATCGACGTAGACGCGCTCGCCGAGGACGGGCAGGTGCCCGGAATAGGAACGGATGGACATGGCGGCATTGTAAGGACTGCAGCGCATACACTGCCGCCATGAACGACATGAATGCCCCGTCGCCGGCCCTGGCGGAGCTCGGCCCGACGCTGGAATCGCTCAGGAATGCCTGGCGCGCGAACAAGCCGGGCGTGGACCAACGCCGGGCCGACCTGGGCCGTTTGCGCCACCTCCTCGCGCAGCGCCTGGATGCGATGGATGCGGCGATCCGCGCCGATTTCGGCCATCGATCGCCGCACGAAAACCTCATTTCCGAGGCGATGGTGACGCTGTCGGAAATCGACCTGGCGCGCCGCAAGCTGCGCCGTTGGGCGAAGCCGCGGCGCGTGGGCGTGGGCTGGAAATTCTGGCCGGCGCGCGCCGAACTGCGGCCGATGCCGGTCGGCGTGGTCGGCATCATCAGCCCGTGGAATTACCCGGTGAACCTGGCGCTCGTGCCGCTGGTCTCGGCGATCGCGGCGGGCAACCACGTGTTCCTCAAACCGTCGGAGCACACGCCGCGCACCAGCGAATTCCTGCGCGCATTGCTCGCCGACGTGTTTCCCGCCGATCGCGTGGCGGTCGCGGTCGGCGGCGCGGATGTCGGCGCCGCATTCTCCGCGCTGCCCTTCGACCATCTGCTGTTCACCGGTTCGACCGCGGTCGGTCGCAAGGTGATGGCCGCCGCCGCGCCGAACCTGACGCCGGTGACGCTCGAACTCGGGGGCAAGGCGCCGGCCGTGGTCGCGCCGGATTTCCCGCTGGAGCTGGCCGCGGCGCGCATCGCGAGCGGCAAGTGGTTCAACGCGGGGCAGACCTGCATCGGCGTGGATTACGCGTTGGTGGATGCCGCGCGGCGCGATGCGTTCGTGGAGGCCCTGCGCGCGCAGGTGACGGCGCGTTTCGGCGATCTGTCGGACGCGTCGAACTACACGCGCATCATCAACACCGCGCAGTTCGATCGCCTGCAGGCGTTACTCGCCGATGCGCGGGCGCGCGGCGCGACGGTCCTGCCGCTCATCGACATTGCGCCCGATCGGATGCAGGCCGAACGCCTGTTGCCGCCGACGGTGGTCCTGGATGCGCCGGACGACAGCGCGATCATGCAGCACGAGATCTTCGGCCCGATCCTGCCGGTGAAGTCATATGCGCGGGTCGACGAGGCGCTGTCCTACATCGGCACGCACGATCGGCCGCTGGCCCTGTATCCGTTCTCCAACGATCGCGCGACGGTCGAGCGCATCGTCGACGCGACGCTGCCCGGCGGCGTAACGGTGAACGACACGCTGGTGCATTTCGCGGTCGATACGCTGCCCTTCGGCGGCAGCGGGCCGAGCGGCATGGGTGCGATCCATGGCCGCGCCGGCTTCGACACCTTCAGCAAATTACTGCCGGTGCTGCATCAGTCGCGCTGGGCGGCGACCGATCTGTTGCGGCCGCCGTACACCGGATTCGTCGATCGCCTGGTACGTTTCCTCGCGCGCTAAGCCGGCTCGCGGGGATGCACCCAGTTGGGGAGCAACGTGTACGGATCGAGCGCGATCGTCCTGTCGTAGTCCACGCCCAGTGCATCGAGCCGACGTTGCATCTCGCCGCTGCGCATCGCATCGAACAACTCCGTGCATCCGCCGATGCAATCGCCGCCGATGAAGATCTGCGGGATCGTCGGCGCAAATCTCGCGCGTAGCACCGCACGCAACTTCACCCCGAGATCGTTCTGCTGATAGGCGACCGAATCCAGGTCCACGCTCTCGTATTCGATCCCCAGGCGCGCGAACAGCTTGCGCACCGCCCAGCAGAATTCGCACCACTCCAGCGCGAACAGGACGACGGGCTTCTCGCGCACGACCCGCGCGACGAAGGCTTCGGCCTGCGCGTCGAGCGGTTCTTCGGCCGGCGCCTGCGCGAGCGCCGGAACGGCGCACGCCGGCGGCGGCGGTGCGCGATCGAATCGATAGCCGGCGGTTGAACGCGAGATCGCGACTTCGTCCTCGTCCATCGTTTCGCTGATGTGTTCGAACAGCGGCGTCGACATGTAACGCTCGCCGGTGTCGGGGAGCATGCAGACGATGTTGGTGCCGGGGGCGCTGCGTCGCGCGACGGTGAGCGCCGCGGCGAGGGTCGCGCCGCTGGAGGTGCCGACGAGGATGCCTTCGACCGTGGCGAGTTCGCGCGCCAGGCGCAGGGCGTCGTTGCCTGCGACGGGGAAGATTTCATCGACCAGGTTTTCGTCGCGCGCCGCTTGCGTGAGGCGCGGGATGAAATCGGGGGTCCACCCCTGGATCAGGTGCGGCTGGAAGTGCGGATGGCTGCGGCTGGGATTGCCGCTTGTATCGCGCGGCTGCGGAATGCCGCTGGCGAGGATCGGCGCGTTGTCCGGTTCGGCGACCACGATGCGGATGCGCGGATCGGTCTGTCGCAGCACGCGGCCCACGCCGAGCAAGGTGCCGCCCGTGCCCGTGCCGGTGACGAAGCAATGCAGGGGCGCATCGCTGAAGTCGGCGAGGATCTCCTTCGCCGTCGTGCGCATGTGGACTTCGGCGTTCGCCGGGTTCTCGAACTGTCGGCACAGATACCACCCGTGCGCCTGCGAGAGTTCAACGGCCTTGGCCAGCATGCCCGAGCCTTTGTCCGCCGCGGGAGTGAGCACCACTTTCGCGCCGAGGAAACGCAACAATTTCCGGCGCTCGATGCTGAAGTTCTCAGCCATCACCACGACCAGCGGATAGCCCTTCTGCGCGCACACCATCGCAAGCCCGATACCGGTGTTGCCGCTGGTGGCTTCGACCACGGTCTGGCCCGGCGCGAGAGCGCCGCTGCGTTCGGCGGCTTCGATCACCGCGCGCGCCATGCGGTCCTTGACCGAGGCCATCGGATTGAAGGATTCGAGCTTGGCGTACACGTTGACGCCCGGCGGCGCGAGTTTTCCCAGCCGCACCAGGGGCGTGTTGCCGATCGTGTCGAGTATCGTGTCGTACCGCACCTTGCTGTCTCCGTGGGGGCTCCTGCATCAGGACCAACGCGACAGCGCGCGCCAAAGGGACCGCCTGCTTGAAGATCGCCAGCTGGAACGTCAATTCGCTCAACGTGCGCATGGCGCACCTGTCGCAATGGCTGCGCGAGGCGCAGCCGGACATCGTCGCCCTGCAGGAAACCAAGCTCGACGACGAGCGGTTTCCCGATTCGGACCTCGCCGCCCTGGGCTACCGCAGCGTTTTCTGCGGCCAGAAGACCTACAACGGCGTGGCACTGCTGAGCCGCCTGCCGTTCAGCAGCGAGTGCATCACGGCGATCCCTGGTTTCGACGATCCACAGAAGCGCGTGCTGGCGGCCACCGTCGGCGACCTGCGCATCGTGGATCTGTACGTGGTGAACGGCGAAAGCGTGGGCAGCGCGAAGTTCGACTACAAGCTGCGCTGGCTGGCGGCCGTGCGCGAATGGCTGCGCGCCGAGTTGCTGGCGCACCCGAACCTCATCGTGCTGGGGGATTTCAACATCGCGCCGGACGATCGCGACGTGCACGATCCCAAGCGCTGGCGCGAGAAGATCCTGTGCTCCACGCCCGAGCGCGAAGCGCTGCGCGCGCTGCTGGATCTCGGGTTGCACGACAGCTTCCGCCTGTTCAACGAAGACGGCGGCCATTACAGCTGGTGGGATTACCGGCTCGCCGCATTCCAGCGCAACTGGGGATTGCGCATCGACCTGGTGCTGATCAGCGACGCCCTGAAAGCCCGCGCGACGGCCGCGGGCATCGACACCGTGCCGCGCGGCTGGGACCGGCCGAGCGACCACACGCCGGTGTGGGTGCAGATCGACTGAGCGCCAAAAAACAAAACCCGGCGCGAGGCCGGGTTTTGTTCCTGTCGCGGGGTGCGGCCATCCCTGACCGCGCCTCGCATGCCGTTTCCGCAGTGCTTAGCGCACGCGACCGCGGCGGAACAGATTGACGATCGCGAGCAGGACCACCGCGCCGATCAGCGAGATGATGAAGCCCGTAACGCTGAAGCCTTCGTTGATGTTGGCGCCGCTGATGCCGAGCATGCCGCCCAGCCAGCCGCCCAGGAACGCGCCGACGATGCCGACGATCACGTTGAGGATGATGCCCTGCTGCGCATCGGTCCGCATGATGAGACTGGCCAGCCAACCGACGATGCCGCCAACGATCAACCAGATGATGATGTTCATGCACCCACTCCTTTTGAATGTGTCAGCGAATTCCGCGTGACCCCCCAGGGGAAGGGGGTACGGCGGCAGTCTCTGCGGGCACGCGTGAAGGTGGAGTCAGAACTCAATTGTGGCGAAAAACCGCTTGTTTTCAGCGGTTTGTGAATTTCGTGAAGGGCGCGTCACGCGCCCGCGAGCAGCGCCGCGAGTGTTTCGCGCGGCAGTTTTCCGGTTTCGTTGCGCGGCAACATGGGCACGCAACGCAGCGGTCGCGGCAGGAAGACCGGATCCAGTGCGCGCCGCAATGCGGCGAGGATCGAGGTTTCGTCGAGCGTGGGTGCGACGGCGAGTGCGGCGATGCGGCGCACGCCCCCTTCGCCGGGTTCGTCGAGCTGGAAGACGATGCCGTCCTCGACGCCCGGAATCGCGAGCAGCTTGCGCGTCATGTCGCCGAGCGAAGCGCGCTTGCCGGCGATTTCGAGCAGGTCGGCGTTGCGTCCGCGCAGTACGAACGTGCCGTCGGCGTGGGTTTCGATCAGGTCCGCGAGGACGACCGGTGTTTCCAGGTGCGGCGCATGCACCGCGGTGCCGTCGGGCTGCGGCACCACGCGCACGCCGGGCAGCGGCGTCCACGCGGTTTCGTGCGCGGTGCGGCGGCGCGCGATGACGCAGGTTTCGGTCGAACCGAAGACTTCGCGCACTTCGCAACCGAAACGCGCTTCGGCCTGCGCAGCGAGTTCCGTCGACAGCGGCGCGGTTGCCGACACGATCGCGCGCATCGGCGGCAAGTCGCAGCCGGAAACCAGCAGCGCGCGCAGGTGCACCGGCGTGGTCACCAGGATGCGCGGTGCGCGTGCGTGCGCGAGCGCGAGCGCGATGTCTTCAGGGAAGAACGGACGCGCCGCGTGCACGGCCACCGGCCCGAGCAGCGGCAACAACACCGACATCTCCATGCCGTACATGTGTTGCGGCGGCACCGTCGCGACCAGGTGCGCGTCGCCTTCGGGCCACAGATCCGACAAAGCAGCCAAGTTCTGCGCCGTGCTGCGTCGGAAGCTGCCCCAGGTTTTCGGATTCGCCTGTGGGCGGCCGGTGCTGCCGGAGGTGTAACCGATCGCGACCAGCGCATCGTCGTCGAGCGTCGGCGTCTCGCCGACGCGTTCGGGCAGGACGTCGGGCAAGCGCAGGTAGCGCGCGGGAGCGGGTGAGAGGTCGCCATCGCCGATGCAATAACTGTCGGGATGTTGCGCCATCGCCTCGTCGACCATGCCCGGCGCGCGCGAGGGCGGCAGCAGGTTGGTCTGCCCGCGCAGCGCGATCGCGCAGAAGGCGACGAGGAAGCGATAGCGGTCTTCGCACAGGTTGATCGCATGCAACCCCGGCGGCAGCATCGCGGCCACGCCGCGCACCTGCGCCAGGAAGATTTTGAGCGGCACGTCCCCACGTGCGTCGAAGACCACCGCGCGCGACGGATCGCCCGCGGCAATGGATGTGTGCGGCGCGCGTGCGCCGGTCTGGATGACTGCGGACATGGCCCTGCTTTTCCCTTGGCGGCCTGAGCCGCCCCCCTTCGCGTACTTTACGCTGGCTTCCTGGTCCCGGGATTGTTCCCCCACACGATGGAACCCGCCTTCACATCGGTCGATCCGGTCCGGCTGCCGCGCTGGACCTGGCGCGACCACGCCCGCGGCACGCCCGCAGAGCCACTCGTGCGCGATTGGCTGGGGGCGGTGCTGGCGGTGCCGTCGGCCTCGATCGAATTGCACCGCGATGCGTTGGGCCGGCCGCGCCTGGCCGGCGCGCTGCAGGGATTGGACGTGAGCTGGAGCCACAGCGGCGATGGCTTGCTGATCGCGCTGGGGGAGAACGTGGATGTCGGCGTGGATCTGGAACGCGCCCGCCCGCGCCCGCGCGCGCTGGAACTGGCGCACCGCTTCTTCCACGCGACCGAACACGACTGGCTCCGCGCCTTGCCCGAACCCGACCGCAACGAAGCCTTCCTCCGCCTGTGGTGCGCGAAGGAGGCGGTGCTGAAGGCACATGGGCGCGGCATCGCCTATGGCCTGGACAAGTTCGGGCTGGCCGATCTCGACGGCGGGCTGGCGATGACGCACCCGCACGCCGGCCTCGGCGGCCCCTGGTCCTTGCATGAATGGGCGCCGCGACCGGGCTATCGTGCGGCGCTCGCGTGGCGCGGCCGCTAAGATGCGCGCCCCATGACGACGCCTGCCGCCCCCGACCTGTCCGCCCTGCGCCCCGAACTGGAAGCGGGCCTGCGCACGCTCGGCCTGGATGTCGCCCTCGCCACGCCCCTGCTCGACTACGTCGCGCTGCTGGTTCGGTGGAACGCCACCTACAACCTCACCGCCATCCGCGACCCGCGCGAGATGATCGCCAAGCACCTGCTCGATTCGCTGGCGATGCACCCGTACGTCGACGACGTTGCGCGCCTGGCCGATCTCGGCACCGGCGCGGGCCTCCCCGGCATTCCGCTGGCGATCGCCAAACCGGGGCTGCAGGTCTCGCTGGTGGAGAGCAACGGCAAGAAGGTGCGCTTCCTGCGCGAGGCGATCCGCAAGCTCGGGTTGGCCAACGCGGAGGCCGTCGAATCGCGGATCGAGGCCTTCGACGCCCCCGGCCGGTTCGATGCGATCACCGCGCGCGCGCTCGCCACGCTCCCCGCGATCCTGCAATCCGGCGGCCATCTCCTGCGACCCGGTGGCGTTCTGCTCGCAATGAAGGGCGTCGTGCCCAGCGAAGAGATCGCCGCGCTGCCGCCGGGATGGCACGTTCGTGAGTTGCATCCGATGCGTGTGCCCGGTCTCGATGCCGAGCGGCACCTCATCGTCGTGGCTGCGGCATAATCGGGATCCGGCCGCCTCCACCGAGCAGCGCCGAACCACCGGGGGACATCGCGCCGTGACGGCCCGCATCATCGCTGTTGCCAACCAGAAAGGCGGCGTCGGCAAGACCACCACCTCCGTGAACCTCGCGGCGGCCCTGGCGCGCACGCCAAAACGCGTGTTGCTCGTGGATCTGGATCCGCAGGGCAACGCGACGATGGGCAGCGGCGTGGAGAAGCGCGACCTGCGCGCCTCCATCACCGACGTGCTGCTGGAAGAAATGCACGCGCCCTCGGCGATCGTGAAAACGCCCGAAGGCTTCGACATCCTTCCCGGCAACATCGATCTCACCGCCGCGGAAATCGAATTGATGGACGAGGAAGGCCGCGAGCAGCGCCTCAAGCGCGCGCTCGAGCCGATCCGCGACCAGTACGACTTCATCATCATCGACTGCCCGCCGGCCTTGTCGCTGCTGACGCTCAATGCGTTGACGGCCGCCGATTCGGTGCTCGTGCCGATGCAGTGCGAGTACTACGCGCTCGAAGGCCTGTCCGCGCTGATCGACACGATCGATGCGCTCAAGCGCAGGCTCAATCCCGCGCTGGAAATCGAAGGCGTGCTGCGGACGATGTTCGACGTGCGCAACAATCTCGCCAACGCGGTGTCGGCGGAATTGACGCAACACTTCGGCGATCGCGTCTTCCGCACCATCGTGCCGCGCAACGTGCGCCTGGCCGAAGCGCCGAGCCACGGGCAAAGCATCGTCGCCTACGACAAGGCCTCGCGCGGCAGCGTCGCCTACCTCGGCCTGGCCGGGGAAGTGATGCGCCGCCAGCGCGAACGCGAGCAGACCGCAAAGAGCGCGACGCCGGAACCGAAGAAGGAAGTGCAAGCATGACCGTCGCGAAGAAGCGCGGCCTCGGGCGAGGTCTCGAAGCCCTGCTCGGGCCGAAGGCCGCCGCCGAAACCGCGCCGCTGGAAGCCCAGCCCGGCGAACAGCTGCGCCAGCTGCCCGTCGGCCAGCTGCAGCCCGGCCGTTACCAGCCGCGCAGCGGCATGGACCAGGGCAAGCTCGCCGAGCTGGCCGAATCGATCCGCGCGCAGGGCGTGATCCAGCCCATCGTCGTGCGCGAGATCGACAACGCGGGCAAGGGCGCGCGTTACGAAATCATCGCCGGCGAACGCCGCTGGCGCGCCTCGCAATTGGCGGGCCTGGCTGCGATCCCCGCGGTGATCCGCGTGGTCGACGACCACGCCGTCATCGCGATGGCACTGATCGAAAACATCCAGCGCGAAGACCTCAATCCGCTGGAAGAAGCGCTCGCGCTGCAACGCCTGATCGACGAATTCGACCTCACCCACGCGCAGGCCGCCGATGCGGTGGGCCGTTCGCGCGCGGCGGTCTCCAACTTGCTGCGCCTGCTCGAACTGCCGCCGGAAATCCGCGTGCTCGTGGAAACCAAGGCCATCGAGATGGGCCATGCGCGCGCGCTGCTCACGCTGGCGCCGCAGGCCGCGGTCGCCCTGGCGCGCCAGGCCGCCGAACACGAGTGGTCGGTGCGCGAAGTCGAACATCGCGTGCAACAACTGATGGCCGGCCAGGTCGCCAACGGCAGCGCCACGCGCAAGGCCAAGCCGGTCAAGGCCAAGCCGCAGGCCGACATCGCGACGCTTGAGCGCGAGTTGTCGGAAACCCTCGGCACGCGGGTCAACGTCCTGCACGGGCGCGCGGGCAAGGGCCGGCTGGTGATCCACTATTCGGACCTGGAATCGCTCGACGGCGTGCTCGAACGGCTGCGCGGCAAGGCCGAGTGAGTTGTCGCACGGGCGTGAGGCCGCGTGCACGGGCGCGCGGCTAGGCTGCGGCACTTTCGAAAAGCGGAGCTTGGCGCCCCATGGCGGACACGACTGACACGGCTGTCACCGACACCATCCTCGTCACCGGCGCCGCCGGTTTCATCGGCGCCTACACGTGTCGCGAGTTGCGCGCACGCGGCGCGAACGTCGTGGGCCTGGACAACTTCAACGATTACTACGATCCGCAGCTCAAGCGCGATCGCGTCGCCGCGCTGTGTCCCGACGTCGAAATCGCAGAAATCGATCTGACCGACCGCGCGGCGCTCGAAGCGCTGTTCGACAAGCATCGCTTCGGCCGCGTGATCCATCTCGCCGCGCAGGCCGGCGTGCGATATTCGCTCGAGAATCCGCACGCCTACGTCGACAGCAACCTGATCGGCTTCGTCAACATGCTGGAGTTGTGCCGGCATCGCGGCGTCGAACACCTGGTGTATGCGAGTTCGTCCTCGGTGTACGGCGATTCGGCGACGCCGCCGTTTTCCGAAGCGCAGCGCATCGACCGCCCGCGCTCGCTCTACGCCGCGACCAAGGCCGCGAACGAACTGATGGCCCACACCTACGCGCACCTGTACGGCCTGCGCGCGACGGGGCTGCGTTTCTTCACCGTGTATGGCCCCTGGGGCCGGCCCGACATGGCGCCGCTGCTGTTCTCGCGCGCGGTGCTCGCCGGCCGGCCGATCCAGGTGTTCAACCACGGCCGCATGCGCCGCGATTTCACGCACATCGACGACATCGTCGCCGGCGTGCTCGGCGCGATGGACGCCCCCGCGCGCCCCGCCGGCGAAAACGCCGCCGAGGGCGGGCCGCACCGCGTTTACAACCTCGGCAACCACACGCCGGTGGAGCTGGAGCGCTTCATCACCGTGATCGAGCAGGCGGCGGGCCGTCCGGCGGAAAAGAAGTATCTGCCGATGCAACCAGGCGACATGGTCGAGACCATGGCGGATACTGCGCGCGCCCACGCGGACTTCGGTTTCGAACCCGCGACCCCCATCGACACCGGCCTGCCGCCCGTCGTGCGCTGGTGCCGCGAGTACTTCGGAGACAAGGCTTGACCCACGCCCCGCAGCTGTCCGTCGTCGTGCCGGTTTTCAACGAGCAGGACAACGTTGGTCCCTTGCTGCGGGAAGTCGTGGCCGCCCTGCGCGGCCGCGTGGAATTCGAAGCGGTCTTCGTCGACGACAATTCGAAGGACGGCACGCTCGCCGCCTTGCGCGCGCTGAAGGCCGAAGTGCCGGAGCTGCGCGTGTTGCATCACGTCAAGCAAAGCGGCCAGAGCACCGCGATCCGCACCGGCGTGCGCCACGCGCGCGCGCCGTGGGTGGCGACGCTGGACGGCGATGGGCAGAACGATCCGGCCGACATCCCCAAGCTGCTCGCCGCGCGCGATGCGGCGAAGCCGGACATCCGCCTGTTCGCGGGCTGGCGCGTCAATCGCCAGGATTCGGGCAGCAAGCGCTGGGCCTCCAAATGGGCCAATGCGATCCGCACCCGCATGCTGCACGACGACACGCCCGACACCGGCTGCGGGATCAAGCTCTTCGAGCGCGAAGCCTTCCTCGACCTGCCGTATTTCGACCACATGCACCGCTACCTGCCGGCGCTGATGCAGCGCGCGGGCTGGCAGACAGTGAGCGTGCCGGTGAACCATCGCGCGCGTTCGACCGGCGTGTCGAAGTACAACAACCTCAACCGCGCCCTGGTCGGCATTCGCGACCTGATGGGCGTGGCCTGGCTGATCGTGCGCAGCAAGCGCACCGGCGTCGAGGAGTCCTGAGAATGCTGGAGGCCGCGCCGGTCGCACAGGACTTCATGAATTCGCCGGTCCCGTGGCTCGCGTGGACCGGCCTGCACATGTCCCCGTGGAAGCTGATCGGCCTGACCGGGGCGCTGATGTTCGGCGGCCGGTGGCTGGTGCAGTTCGTCGCCTCGCGCCGCCACGGCAAGCCGGTGATCCCGCGCCTGTTCTGGTACATGAGCCTGGTCGGCTCGGTCATGACCCTGGCCTACTTCGTGTTCTCGGCCAAGCAGGACTCGGTGGGCGTGATCCAGAACCTCTTCCCCGCCTTCACGGCCGGCTACAGCCTGTACCTGGACATCCGCCACCGCGGCTGGCACCGGGACAAGGCGACCCACTGACCCCCGTTCGAGGGGGATTTCAGGCAAATCAAGGGGTTTTGCCCTCGCCGGGGTAGCCCGGCGGCCTTCGGGCGGGCATAATGCGCGGCTCGCTGCGGCAGTCCCGGGCCCCAAGGCCCATTGCAGCGTGGCCGTCGTACCCCAGGCCATGGGGTGCATCACAGACACCATCGAGGTGCGCAATGTCCCGCGTTTGCCAAGTTTCCGGCAAGAGCGTGCAGACGGGTAACAACGTCTCGCATGCGAACAACAAGACCCGCCGTCGCTTCCTGCCCAACCTGCACGAGCGTCGTTTCTGGGTCGCCAGCGAAAACCGCTGGGTCAAGCTGAAGGTTTCCGCGCACGCGCTGCGCACCATCGACAAGAACGGCATCGACTCGGTCCTGGCGCAACTGCGCGCCCGTGGCGAGAAGGTCTGAGGAGTAAACGACCATGGCAAGCAAGCGCGACAAGATCCGCCTGATCTCCTCGGCCAACACCGGCCACTTCTACACGACCGACAAGAACAAGAAGAACACGCCGAACAAGATGGAGGTCAAGAAGTACGACCCCGTCGTCCGGAAGCACGTGATCTACAAGGAAGGCAAGATCAAGTAAGCCTTCGTTGTTCGAAGCTTCGAGAGAAACCCGCCGGAAGGCGGGTTTCTTTTTGCCCGTCGTTCAAGCGCCGCGGCGGTTGCGCACGAGCGATTCGACCACCGACGGATCGGCCAGCGTCGACGTATCTCCGAGTTGATCCGGCGCGTCCTCCGCGATCTTCCGCAGGATGCGCCGCATGATCTTCCCCGAGCGCGTCTTCGGCAGGCCCGGCGCCCATTGCAGGTGGTCGGGCGTCGCGATCGGTCCGATTTCGTGGCGCACGTGGGCGATCAGTTCCGCGCGCAGCGCTTCGCTTTCGGCTTGGCCGGCCACGAGCGTCACGTAGGCGTAGATGCCCTGTCCCTTGATGTCGTGCGGGAAGCCGACGACCGCGGCCTCGGCCACTTTCGCGTGCGAGACCAGCGCGCTTTCGACTTCTGCCGTCCCGATGCGATGACCGCTGACGTTGATCACGTCGTCCACGCGGCCGGTGATCCAGTAATCGCCGTCGGCGTCGCGACGGCAGCCATCGCCGGTGAAATACATCCCGGGATACGCGCGAAAGTAGGTTTCGATGAAGCGTTGATGGTCGCCGTAAACGGTGCGCATCTGGCCGGGCCAGGAATCCATCAGCACGAGGTTGCCGGCCGCTTCGCCTTCGAGCAGGTGGCCTTCGGCATCCACCAAGGCGGGCTGCACGCCGAAGAAGGGTTTCATCGCGCTGCCCGGTTTGGCTTCGATGCCGATGGGCGGCACGATCAGCACGCCGCCGGTTTCGGTCTGCCACCAGGTGTCGACGACCGGGCAACGCGCATCGCCGACGACGTCGTGATACCAGCGCCATGCTTCGGGATTGATCGGTTCGCCGACGGTGCCGAGCAAGCGCAGCGACTTGCGCGAAGCGGCCTTCACCGGCGCATCGCCTTCGCGCATCAACGCGCGGATCGCGGTGGGGGCGGTGTAGAAGATCGTGACCTGGTGCTTGTCGATCACGCGCCAGAAGCGCGAATGATCCGGATGGTTCGGCACGCCTTCGAACACCAGGGCGGTCGCGCCGTTGGCCAGCGGGCCGTAGACGATGTAGCTGTGGCCGGTAATCCAGCCCACGTCGGCCGTGCACCAGTAGATGTCGTCCTGCCGCAGGTCGAACACGCGTTCGTGCGTGAAGCTCGCAAAGACGAGATATCCGCCCGTCGTGTGCAGCACCCCCTTCGGCTTGCCCGTCGACCCGGAGGTGTAGAGGATGAAGAGCGGATCTTCCGCGTTCATCGGCTCGGGTTCGCAGGTGTCGGGCTGGCCCTCGACCACGACGTCCACCCAGCGGTCGCGCGGCATCTGCATCGCAACGGCGGCGCCGGTGTGGCGCACGACGAGCACGGTCTCGACGGAGTTGGTGCCGGGCAGTGCGAGCGCGGCGTCGACGTTCGCCTTCAACGCGATGCGCTTGCCGCCGCGCAGGCCTTCGTCGGCGGTGATGATCAGCTTGCTGCGGCAGTCGGCGATGCGGTCGGCGATCGACTGCGGCGCGAACCCGCCGAACACCACCGAGTGGATCGCGCCGATGCGCGCGCAGGCGAGCATCGCGACGACCGCATCGGGAATCATCGGCAGGTAGATCGTGATGCGATCGCCCTTGCGCACGCCGAGGTTGCGGAGTGCGTTGGCGAGACGGCAGGTGCGCGCGTGCAGTTCGCGATAGGTGATGCGTTGCGCTTCGCCGTCCGGATCGTCGGGTTCGAAGATCAGCGCGGTGCGATCGCCGCGCGTGGCCAGGTGCCGATCCAGGCAGTTGACGCTCGCGTTGAGCACGCCGTCGGCGTACCAGTGGATGCGGAAATCGTCGGCGTCGAAGCTGACGTCGCGGATCTGCGTGGGCTCGGCGATCCAGTCGATGCGCTGCGCGATCGCCTTCCAGTAGGTGTCGGGATCGCTGAGCGATTGCGCGTACTCGCGCGCGTAGTCGGTCGATCCGGTCATGCGCCAACCCCTCGCGACGTGGGCCGACAGTTTGCCTTCAACGCGGCGGGGCGGCGAGTTCGGCGGCGCTCAACACGCCGTCGCCGTTGGCGTCCTGCCGACGGAAGGCGTCGGCCAGGCGCGCGCGGTGCGCTTCGCGCGTGATCGGCTTGCCGCGGCCGGCGGGTTGCTCGGCGGGCGAGAGCGTGCCGTCGTGGTCGGCGTCCATCGCATCGAAGGCGTAGCTCAGCCAATCCTGGTATTCGACCAGCGACACGCGTCGGTCGTGGTCGGTGTCCATGCGCGAGAGGTAATCGCCGCTCGCGACCACCTGGGCGAACGCAGCCGGCGCCAGGAGACAGGCAAACAAAAACCCCGCACGCGAACGTGCGGGGTTTCGTGGACGGTGCCTTGCTGCGTGCATCAGGCCTGCAGCTGGTAGCCCTTCAGGCGCGCCGAGAAATCCTGCAGCGCGCGGATGCCGCTGGCTTCGGCTTCGCGGCACCACTGCTGGAGGTTCTGCAGCGTCGCCGCGGCGTCGTTGCCGCGCGCTTCGAGCACGGCCGCCAGGCGGGCGCGATGTTCGACCAGCGCGCGGATGCGCGGACGCGCCTCCACCCACTCCTGCATCTGCTGGCGCGCATCCGGCTTGAGCCAGCGGCCATCGTCGCTCAGGCCCTTGCGCAGCTGGCGCGGAAGCATGGCGCGCAGCTTGCTGCCGGTGGCCTGCGCTTCTTCCTTGAGCGCCGGCTTGAGGACATTGCGCTGGTAATCGGTCATCGCCTGGAAGCGATGCGCGAGCAGCGCCTTGATCGTCTCGGTATCCGGCACGTTGATGTTCGGACGCACATCGAGCGTCGGCGCCACGCGCAGCACCTTGGCCATGCCGATGGATTCGAAGAACTTGATCACGCCCCAGCCGATGTCGACTTCGAACTTGCGCAGCGCGAACTTCGCCGAGCTCGGGAAGGCATGGTGGTTGTTGTGCAGTTCTTCGCCGCCGATCCACACGCCCCACGGGGTGAGGTTGGTCGCCGTGTCGGTGGTTTCGAAATTGCGGTAGCCCCACCAATGGCCGAGGCCGTTGACGACGCCCGCGGCCCAGAACGGGATCCACAGCATCTGGATCGCCCACACGGCCACGCCCGGCACGCCGAACAGCGCGAAGCTGATGAAGAGCAGCAGCGTCGGGCCCATCGTCGCGTGCGGCGTATAGACCTTGCGCTCGATCCAGTCTTCCGGGCAGCCCTTGCCGTACTTCTCGATCGACTCGCGATCGCCGCGCGCTTCGCGATACAGCTCCACGCCGCGCCAGAAGACGGTCTTGATGCCCTTGTGCATCGGGCTGTGCGGATCTTCCTCGGTCTCGCACTTCGCATGGTGCTTGCGATGGATCGCCGCCCATTCCTTCGTGATCATCGACGTGGTGATCCACGTCCAGAAACGGAAGAAGTGCGCGAGCACCGGATGGAAATCGACGCCGCGATGCGCCTGGCTGCGATGCAGGTACAGGGTGACCGAGAAGATCGTCAGCTGCGTGGCAACCAGGAGGTAGACCACCAGGCCGACCCAACCGAATTGCAGCAGACCGCCGCCGAGGAAATCGAGAAAAGCTTGCATCGTGACTCCGAGTGTAAAAGCAGGGGCGTTTCACCCCGAGGGCATCATGCCACCCGCGATCATCCATGCGCCCGGGTACGGCGCAGTTCCGTGATGGGGGTGTTCAGACCGGATAACAATCTTCACGTTGCACCGGCCGCTTTCACGCCCCATCTCATGAGTCGACGCGAATCGCGCAAACTCACGCCATGCCCGAACTGCCCGAAGTCGAAACCACGCGGCGCGGCCTCGCACCGCATATTGAAGGGCGCATCGTCGCCGACGTCGTGTTGCGTCGTCCGGATCTGCGCTGGCCGATTCCGCCGGAAGTAGCGGCCTTGCTCCCCGGTCGGCGGATCGATTCCGTTCGTCGGCGAGCGAAATACCTGCTGCTCGACACCGAAGTCGGCAGCGCGCTCCTCCACCTGGGCATGTCCGGCAGCTTGCGCGTCCTGCCGGGCGACACGCCGGTGGAAGCGCACGACCACGTCGACCTGAAACTCGCCGACCGGGGGCGCTCGAAAGGCCGCGTCCTGCGCTTCAACGACCCGCGGCGCTTCGGGTGCCTGCTCTGGCAGGCGCCCGGCGAGGTGCATGCGCTCCTGCGCGGCCTGGGCCCCGAGCCCTTGTCCGACGACTTCGACGGGGACTACCTCTTCGCCCGCAGCCGGGGCCGGAAAGCGCCGATCAAGACCTTCCTGATGGACCAGGGCATCGTCGTCGGCGTCGGCAACATCTACGCGGCCGAGGCCCTGTTCGAGGCGGGCATCTCGCCCCTGCGCGAGGCCGGCAAGGTCTCGCGGGAGCGCTACCACGCCCTAGCGGAGGCCGTGAAGCGGATCCTGGCCTACGCGATCGAGCGGGGCGGCACCACGCTCCGGGACTTCATCAGCCCCGATGGCCTGCCCGGGTATTTCGAGCTCGAACTGGCCGTCTACGGCCGGGGCGGCGCGCCCTGCCCGCGATGCGGGCGGACGATGAAAGAGGGCTCGATCGGCCAGCGCACGACCGTCTGGTGCCCCCGCTGCCAACGCTGAAAGCTTCAGCCACCAACGATCCGCGCAGGCAAGCATCGCCCAACGCGGGTATATTCCGGCGCCTGAGGGGAGATATGTCCGAGACGGCCGATATCACGGAGTTGCTGGACGCTGCACGCGACGGAGACCGTGGCGCGCTGGACCGTGTCCTGGCCACGCTGTACCAGGAACTCCACGCGATGGCCCGCCGCCAGCTCGCCGGGCAGCACGGGCACACGCTGGATGCGACCGCGCTGGTGCACGAGGCCTACCTCAAGCTCGTTGGCCGCAATTCGGCGCAGTTCGACGATCGCGCGCACTTCTTCGCCTATGCCGCCTCCGCGATGCGCAGCGTCGTGGTCGACTACGCGCGGCAGCGCCTGGCGCAGAAACGTGGCGGCGACCTGCATCGCGTGACCGAGCTGCCCGAGGAAGTCGAAGGCGGCCTGCGCCTCGATGAAGAAACCCTCGGCCTGGATACCGCGCTCACCCGTCTGGCCGCGGTCGACGCCCGCCTGGCGCAGGTGGTCGAGCTGCGTTACTTCGCCGGCCTTTCCGAACTGGAGATCGCCGCGCTGCTCAAGCGGTCCGAACGCAGCATCCGGCGCGACTGGCAGAAGGCCCGCCTGTTCCTGCTGGCCTCCTTGAAGGACTCCTGACGGGGCGCGTGATGGACCCCGAGCGCTGGCAACGGTTGTCCCCGCTGCTCGATGCGCTGTTCGAGCTGGATCAGGACGAACGCGAACGCAGCCTGCGCCTGATGCGCGAGGAAGATCCGCAGACCGCGGACGACCTGGAAGCCCTGCTCAAGCTGGAAACCGATCGCGAGGATTTCCTCAGCGAACCCCTCGTCGCGCCCTTGCCCGGCCCGCGGCCCGGCGTGGAAGTCGGCCCTTATCGTTTGGAACGCATGCTCGGCGAAGGCGGCATGGGCCAGGTGTGGCTGGCCGCGCGCGCCGACGGGTTGTATCAACGGCGCGTCGCATTGAAGTTGCTGCGCCCGGGCCTGGTCGATCCGAACCTGCGCCTGCGCTTCACCCGCGAACGCCAGATCCTCGCGCGCCTGGCGCATCCGCACATCGCGCGCCTGCTCGATGCCGGCGTGAGCCACGACCACCAACCGTATCTCGCACTCGAATACATCGAAGGCGAGCCGATCACCGACTACTGCCGCGTGCACCGCCTTTCGTTGGAATCGCGGCTCGACCTGTTCCACCAGATCTGCGATGCCGTGTCGCACGCGCACGCCAACCTGATCGTCCACCGCGATCTCAAGCCGTCGAACATCCTGGTCACGCCCGCCGGCGACGTGCGCCTGCTCGACTTCGGCATCGCCAAACTCATCGACGCCGACGTCGCCGCACCGGAACAGACGCGCACCGGCGTGCGCGCGTTCACGCTGCACTACGCCGCGCCCGAACAGGTGCGCGGCGAACCGGTCTCGACGATGACCGACGTGTATTCGCTCGGCGTCGTGCTCTACGAACTGCTCGCCGACGCCAAGCCCTATCGCCTCAAGCGCCAGAGCGACGCCGAGTGGGAAGAAGCGATCCTGCAGGGCGACCCGACGAAACCCTCGTCCGCGCTGCAACGCCAGGCCGATGCGGGCGACGGCGACACGCCGATGCTGCGCCGTCGCGCGCGCAACGTGATGGGCGACCTCGACAACATCGTGCTCAAGGCGCTGGCGAAGAAGCCCGAGCAGCGTTATCCGTCGGTGGAGGCGATGTCGCTCGACCTGGAGCGCTATCTCGCCGGCAAGCCGGTGCTCGCGCGTCCGCAGAGCGTCGGTTATCGCTTGCGCAAATACGTCGTCCGCCATCGTTGGGCGCTGGCGACCGGCATCGTCGTGACCGGCGTGCTCGGCGCCGCGCTGACCATCGTTTCGTGGCAGGGCCAGCAGGCCGTGCGTGAAACCGCGCGTGCGCAGGCGCTGCAGGATTTCGTCATCGGCCTGTTCGAAGGCGCGGGCGCGGCTCCGCGCGACGACGCGATCGACATGCGCTCGCTGCTGGACAACGGCATCGTGCGCGCCAACAGCGAGCTTGCGCGGCAACCGCTCGCGCGCGCCGAAGTGTTCGGCATCATCGCGCGCCTGCGGCTGGGCCTGGGCGACTATCCCGAGGCGATGGCGCTGCTCGAACGCCAGGCCGTGATCCTCAAGGCCGTCGGCGATGACGCTCCGGCGAGCCTGCAGATCGAAGCGGCGACGCAGCAAGGCTTCGCGCATCGGCAACTGGACGACCCGCGCAAATGCATCAACGCGATGCAGCCATGGATGGAACGCGCGCGCCGCGAGCAATCGCAATTGCCGGCGCAGGTCGCCGAGTACTATTCGCAGCTCGCGCGTTGCCGCAGCGCGGTGGGCGAGTTCAACGGCGCGCGGCAGTTGCTCGAATACGCGATGACCATCCGCCGCGAGACGCTCGACGACGAAGCCGGCGTCGCGGAGAACCTGTTCGACCTGGCGAACGTGGATGCCGACGCGGGCAAGTCCGACCTCGCGCTGGCGAACCTGCGCAACGCGCTGGCCTTCCTGCAGCAACGCGTGGGCGAACGCCATCCGCTCGCCATCCAGATCCATCGCCGCATGGGCGTGTTGTTGCGCGAGAAGGGACTGCCCGGCGAAGCGGCGAAGTCGGTCGATGCCGCACTTGCACTGTCGGCCGAACTGCTCGGCGAACGCCATCCGACCACGCTGGCGCTGCATCGCCAACGCGCGGCGGTCTACATGGAACAGGGTTGGCTCGACGTCGCCGAGCGCGACCTGCGCGACACCACGCCGCTGTTGATCGAACGCGTCGGCGAACGCCACGTCGATGTCGGCGCGAGTTTCTACACGCTCGGCATGCTGGCGTGGGAACAGAACCGCCTGGACGAAGCCGAACGCGATCTCGCCCAGGCGGTCGCGATCTGGCGGACCACTTCGGCGCGCACGCGCATGGCGCGCGCGATGGCCGAACACGCGCAGATCCTGCAGGCGCTGGGGCGCGTCAACGAAGCGCGCGCCGAGGTGAAACAGGCCGCGCAACTGGCGGTGACGCAACTCGGGTTGAAGCATCCCTTCGTCGCCGACGTCGAATATGCGAACGGCCTGATCCTGTCGGCCGAAGGCGACCACGCCGCCGCAAAGGCGAGCCTGGCGCGCGCGGCCGCGCTGTCGCGCCGCGCCGAGGGCCAGCCCGCCCTGGACACGCAGGCGATGGAACTCTCGCTGGCGCGCGAACAGGCACGCGACGGCGACGCCAAGGCCGTCGCCACCCTGAAACGCATGGCGACGGCCACGGTCTCCGGCGGCAGCGAACCCCGCAACCTGCGCTGGCGCGCACGCGCCTACCTCGGCGAAGTCCAATGCCGCGGCGCGGACGCCGCGCAAGCGCGCGTGGAGCTGGATGCGCTGTCCGGCGAAGTCCATACCGGCCTGCCGCAGGGTGGGCGCTTGCCGCGCGAAGTCGAGGCGATCCGCGCGGCGTGCATGCAGGTTGCGATGCAGTAGGCGGCGTTTCAGTCCAGCAGCGAAGGCTGCATCGGATCGATCCTGCCTTCGCCGCGCATCACCTTCTTGAACTCCGCGCGCGAGACCGACACGTAGCGGTCGTTGCCGCCGATCTCCACCTGCGGCCCGGCCTGCACCGCGTGGCCGCGTTCGTCGACGCGCACGGTCATCGTCGCCTTCTTGCCGGTGTGGCAGATCGTCTTGATTTCGGAGAGTTCGTCCGCCCAGGCGAGCAGGTACTGGCTGCCTTCGAACAACTCGCCGCGGAAATCCGTGCGCAGGCCGTAACACAGCACGGGGATGCGCAGTTGGTCGACGACTTCGCTCAGTTGCCAGACTTGCGGCTTGGACAGGAACTGCGCTTCGTCGACCAGCACGCAATCGAGCTTGCCGTGCGCGGCGATGTCGGCTTCCACGCGCCCCAGCAGATCGTCCGTGCGCCCGAACGCGACGCCTTCGGACCGCAGCCCGATACGTGAGGCCACGACCCCCGCCTTGCCGGCGCGGTCGTCCAGCGCGGGCGTGAAGATGAGCACGCGCATGCCGCGCTCGCGGTAGTTGTGCGCCGATTGCAGCAGAGTCGTGGTCTTCCCCGCATTCATCGCCGAATAGTAGAAATAGAGCTTGGCCATGGTCGCAATTATGCGTGACCAGAACGGCTAAACTGCGCCGCCCCGCGCTTGCCCACGGAGCGTCCCTTGCACGGCCTCAATCCTCCCCAACGCCAGGCCGTCGCACACGTCGACGGGCCGCTTTTGGTGCTGGCGGGCGCAGGCAGCGGCAAGACGCGCGTGATCGTGGAAAAGATCGCGCACCTGATCACCTCCGGGCGCATGCCGGCGCGCCGCATCGCGGCGATCACCTTCACCAACAAGTCCGCGCGCGAGATGAAGGAGCGCGTGGCCAAGCGCCTGAAGGGCGACACGGCCGAAGGCCTCACGATCTGCACCTTCCACGCGCTGGGCTTGAAGCTGTTGCAGATCGAACACGCCAAGCTCGGGCTGCGCCGCGGGTTTTCGATCTTCGACGCCGACGACAGCACCGCGCAGTTGAAGGATCTTTTGCCGCCCGGCAGCAAGCCCGACGTGCTCGACGCTGCGAAGAACCTCATTTCGCGCGCGAAGAACGCCGGCCTTTCGCCGGAGCAGGCGGCCCAGGCCGCGCAGAGCATCCGCGAACGCGAAGCCGCCGCCCTGTACGCGCGCTACCAGGCGCGACTGTCCGCATTCAACGCCGTCGACTTCGACGACCTGATCCGCCTGCCCGTGCAGTTGCTGGAAACCGACGAGGAAGCCGTGCTCGCCTGGCGCGAACGCATCGGCTATCTGCTCGTCGACGAATGCCAGGACACCAACGACGCGCAGTACCGCCTGCTCAAGGCGATCGCCGGGCCGCGCGGCGACCTCACCTGCGTGGGCGACGACGACCAATCGATCTACGCCTGGCGCGGCGCGAACCCGGACAACCTGTTCGAACTCGGCCGCGATTATCCGCAGCTGAAGATCGTCAAGCTCGAGCAGAATTACCGTTGCAGCAATCGCGTCCTGCGCGCGGCGAACGCGCTGATCGCCAACAATCCGCACGAGCATCCAAAGACGCTGTGGAGCGACCAGGCCGACGGCGAGCGCATCCGCGTGTGGGAATGCCGCGACAGTTCGCACGAGGCGGAAAAGGTCGCCGACCAGATCCATTTCCTCAACCAGTCGCGCGGCGCGCCGTGGAGCGACTTCTGCATCCTCTTCCGCGGCAACCACCAGTCGCGCGCGCTGGAAAAAGCGCTGCAGATGTTGCGCGTGCCGTATCACATCACCGGCGGCACCGCGTTCCTCGATCGCGGCGAAGTGAAGGATGCAATGGCGTGGCTGCGCTGCATCGCCAATCCCGAAGACGACGCGGCCTTCCTGCGCGCGGTGCAATCGCCCAATCGCGGCGTGGGCGCGACGACGCTCGCCAAGCTCGCGGAGATGGCGCAACAGGCGCAACTGCCGCTCTCGCGCGCGGCCGAATCGGTGGGGATGTTGAAGCAGCTCCAGCCGCGCGCCGCGAATTCGCTGCAGGCGCTGGCCGATCTGCTGAAAGGCTTGCGCAGCGATGCCACGCGCCTGCCGCCGGCCGAACTCGTGCGCAAGCTCAACGAACGCTCCGGCCTGCTCGCGATGGTGCGCGCGCAATGCAAGGACGAGGCGACGTTCCTGCGTCGCCGGCAGAACCTCGACGAACTCGCCGATTGGTTCGACGGGCCGAAGACCTCGGGCCCCGGCGAACTGGCGGCGGCGCTCGCGCTGCTTTCGCATTCGGACAAGGGCGATGCGGGCAACCAGGTGCGCCTGATGTCGCTGCACGCGGCCAAGGGCCTGGAATTCCGGTACGTCTTCATCGTCGGCGTCGAAGACGGCAACCTGCCGCACGATGCGTCGATCGAGGAAGGGCGCATCGATGAAGAACGCCGCCTGATGTACGTCGGAATCACGCGCGCGAAGGAGCAGTTGTGGCTGTCGCATTCGCGCGAGGCGCAACGCTGGGGCGAGAAGCACCGCCTGAAGCCGAGCCGCTTCATCGACGAACTGCCCGCCGACGAAGTGCAGCGCGACGGCGCCGACCCCGAGGCCGACGCCTCGCAGAAGAAGGAACGCGCGAGCGCGGGCTTCGCCGCCATTCGCGCGTTGCTCGACGCATGAAGCTGCGCGTGCGCGACATCGTCTCAGCCGACACGGACGCGATCCTCGCGCTCAACCTCGAATCCGAAGCCGTGCTCAGCCCGATGGATGCGGCGCGGTATGCGCATCTGCACGCGCAATCGGCGTACGGGCGCGTGGTCGAAGAAGACGGCGTAGTGGTGGCCTTCCTGCTCGCCTTCCGCGAGGGCGCCGACTACGACAGCGTGAATTATCGGTGGTTCGACGCGCACTACGGGGCGTTCCTGTATGTCGATCGCGTGGTGGTCGCGCAGGGGCACCAGGGCCGCGGGTTCGGTGCGCGCCTGTACGACGATCTGTTCGCGTTCGCGCGCCAGGCGCATGTTTCGAGCGTGACCTGCGAATTCGACATCGATCCGCCCAACGAGGCCTCGCGCCGATTCCATGCGCGCTACGGCTTCGACGAAGTGGGCACGCAAACCTTGCCGGGCGGCAAGCGCGTGTCGCTGCAGCGCGCGCCGGGCTGACATTCGCCCGTCGCGGGCGCTCGGCTACACTCGCGGCCCCGTTCGCCGCCAGGTTCGCCGCATGCGCTTTGCCGTCCTCGCCACTGCCCTGACGCTCGCCCTTGCCGGCTGCGCGACCACCGCCGGAACGACGCCTGCGCCGACGCCCGAAGCCACGCCCGTCGTAACGCAGGACGCGACGCCGGCCGATGACGCGCTCAACGCGGTCGCCTGGTATCAAACCTCCGCCGAACGCGATCTTGTCTATCGCACGGTGTATCGCGCAGCGTCGCAGCAACTGAAGGCCGCGCTCGCCGACAAAACGTGGGATGCGTTGCCGAAGGAAGACCGCACGGGGCCGGTGAAGGGGCTCAAGCCCGCGATCATCGTCGACGTCGACGAAACTGTGCTCGACAACGCGCCGGCCTCGGTGCGGCAGATCCTCGAACACCGCGGCTTCGACGAAGCGCAGTGGGGCAAGTGGGTCGAAGAGCGCAAGGCGAAGGCCTTGCCCGGCGCCGTGGAATTCCTGGGCGCGGCTGCGAAGCAGGGCATCACTGTCTTCTACATCACCAACCGCGATGCGAGCCTGGCGCCGGCGACCATCGCCAACCTGCGCAGCGCGGGTTTCCCGCTGGCCAGCGACGATCAGGTCCTCGGCTTGGGCACCGTCGTCGAAGGATGCGAGCAGGAAGGCTCGGAGAAATCGTGCCGTCGCCAACTCGTCGGCCGCTCGTATCGCGTGTTGATGCAGTTCGGCGACCAGGTCGGCGACCTGGTGCAGATCGTCGCGAACACGCCCGACGGCCGCCGCGCTGCCGTGGCGCCGTACGCGGACTGGATCGGCGAGCGCTGGTTCGTCCTGCCCAACCCCATGTACGGGTCATGGGAGCCGGCCTTGTTCGACAACGAATGGCGCCAGCCCGCCGCCGAGCGACGGGCAAAGAAGGAAGCGGCGCTCGATCCGGCCAATTGAATCAATACGTTGCACCACCATATTTCAGGTATTGCATCAGCTACGGCCGCTGGACTAGCCTGCACGCAGCCGGTTCGTCCGGCGCCATGCCACAACCGATGTCTTCCGGCCCGACCGGACTTTTGAAGGAGGCTTCGGCCTCCTTTTTCTTTGAGGGGATCGGCGATGATCCGCGCCATGCCGAACCGGTCGACGTCCGTCCCCCGCCTCGCCGCCTCCGTCCTCGCTGCCGCGTTGCTCGCCGCCTGCGCGAAGACGCCGCCTGCGCAACCCGGCGCCGAGCTTCCCGCGCAGGCGGTGCGTGCACTCGCCGATCGCCTGCGCGCCAACGATCCCGCGGGGTTCGCCACGGTCGCGGTGCCGCCGGCCCTGCACGCGCGCCTGGAAACCGCGTGGCGCACGGGGCGCAGTCGCTGGCCGCTCGACGAACTTCCGCTCGATGATCGCCTGCCCGCGATGCTCGCCGCCCTGGCCGAACCGAATGCGCGCACCGACCTGCAGCGCACCTTCGATGCACAGTTCGCGAACGCGGCCGACGAGCTGCGCTCCACGGCCACCTCGCTCGGCGATTTCGGCGTGCAATACATCCGCAACGAAGGCGACTACAGCGCGGCCGAGCGGGACCACTACACGCAAACCGTGGCGGCGCTCAGCCGCTGGGCCGCGAATGCGCCGCTCTCCGACGCCAAGCGCGCGCGCCGTGCGATCGCCCTGTTGTCGACGGCCGCGGCGGACGCCGGGATCACCGCGCCCGAAGACTTCGCCAACCACGGCATGGACGAATCGCTCGAACGCCTCGGGCCGTTCCTCGCCGCGACCAAGCAAGTCTTCGGCAGTTATGGGTTGAACCTGGACGCGAGCTTCGACGGCCTCGACGCCACGCTCGTCCAGCAGACCGGCGACACCGCCCGCGTGCGCGTGCGCTATCCGCTGGCGGGCGAGGAAATTGACACGATCCTCGACGTCACGCGCATCGGTGGGCGCTGGTACCTGGCCGACTATCTGCGCAACGCCGAGGCCTCGCTCGAGGGCCCCACGGCGCGCGCTCCGGCGCCTCCGCCCCCCGCCTCGACCCGCTCGACGGCGCCTTCGCCATAATGGCGGCGATGCCCAACCAGCCCAACCTCCCGCTGTTCGACGAAACGCCCACCCCGCCGCCGGCTCCGACGCCGTCGCCGGAGGCGGAAGCGCCGGCGCGCGAACTGCCGTCCAATCCGGTCCCCGAGGACGCAACGGCCGCGCACGACGCGCCCGAACTGCCGCTCGAGGCACCACCGGTCCCCGAAGACACGGCAACGCCGCCCCCCGTCGCGCCGCGCGACGGCTCGTCCAATCCGGTGGGCGCCCGCCCGCCGCTGTGGGCGCGCCTGATGGGCAAGTTGCTCGAGCCGTGGATCGGCCTGGAGCTCGAACCGCGCTCGCCCGCCGATTGGGCCGACGGCCGTCCGATCTGCTACGTGCTCGAAGACTACGGGCTGTCGAACGCGCTGATCCTCGAGCGCGCGTGCCGCGAAGCCGGCCTGCCCTCGCCGCTGCAACCGATGCCGGGCGATCCGCTCGGTCGCAAGCGCGCGTACGTCGCGCTCTCGCGGCGCCGCAACAGCAATCCGCTGAAGGTGCTCGGCCTATCTCCGGGCCCCGAACACAAGACGCACTCCGGTTCCCTCGCGCGCCTGTTGCAGGCGCATCGCGAAGACCCGGCGCTCGACGTGCAACTGGTGCCGGTGTCGATCTTCGTCGGCCGCGCGCCGGACAAACACAGCGGCTGGTTCTCGGTGCTGTTCTCCGAAAACTGGACGATCGTCGGTCGTTTCCGCCGACTGCTCGCGATCCTGCTCAACGGGCGTTCGACGACGGTGCAATTCGCGCCGCCCGTGCCCGTGCGCTCGGCGGTCGAGGAAGGCCTGGATCCCGAACGCACCGTGCGCAAGCTTTCGCGCGTGTTGCGTGCGCATTTCCGGCGCATCCGTTCGGCGATCATCGGCCCCGATCTTTCGACGCGCCGCCTGCTCGCCGACCAGGTGTTGTCCGCCGATTCGGTGAAGGAAGCGATCGCCGACCAGGCGCGCCGCGAAAATCCGTCCAACCCCGAGAAGGGCAAGGCCGAAGCCTGGAAGAAGGCGCACGCCTACATCTACGAGATCGCCGCGGACTACTCGCATCCGGTGGTGCGCTCGGCGAGCTTCCTGCTCTCCACGGTGTGGAACCGCATCTATCGCGGCGTGCTCGTGCATCACCTGGAAGCGGTCAAGCAGAACGCGCCCGGCCACGAAGTCGTCTACGTGCCCTGCCACCGCAGCCACATGGATTATCTGTTGTTGAGCTATTTGCTCTACACCAAGGGCATCGTGCCGCCGCACATCGCCGCGGGCATCAACCTCAACCTGCCGGTGATCGGTCCGATCCTGCGTCGCGGCGGTGCGTTCTTCCTGCGCCGCAGTTTCCGCGGCAACGCGCTGTATTCGGCGGTGTTCACCGAATACGTCTCGCAGCTGGTCGCGGGCGGTTATTCGATCGAATACTTCATCGAGGGCGGGCGCTCGCGCACGGGCCGCCTGCTGCCGCCGAAGGGCGGCATGGTCGCGATGACGGTGCGCGCCTTCGTGCGCCAGCCCACGCGTCCGGTGTTGTTCCAGCCGGTGTACATCGGCTACGAGAAGTTGCTTGAAGGCGACAGCTATCTCGACGAATTGATCGGCAAGCCCAAGCAGAAGGAATCGATCTGGCAGTTGCTCATGAGCATCCCGCGGGTGCTGCGCAGCAATTACGGCCAGGTCGTGGTGAATTTCGGCGAGCCGATCCGGCTCAACGACATGCTCGCCGAACACGCGCCCGCGTGGGACGGCACGCCGCTGGACGAGGACGATCGCCCCGACTGGTTGTCCGATACGGTCGATGCCACCGCGCTGCAGATCCAGGTCAACGTCAACCGCGCGGCGGACGTCAACCCGATCAACCTGCTCGCGATGGCGCTGCTGTCCACGCCCAAGCATGCGATGGGCGAAGCCGACCTGCTCGCGCAGATCGCGCTGTCGAAAACCTTGTTGAGCGACGTGCCGTATTCGTCGCTGGTGACGGTCACGCCGCACACGCCCGAGCAGATCATCGCGCACGGCGAGGAAATCAACATGCTCTCGCGCACCGCGCATCCGCTCGGCGACGTGCTGAGCGTGGACGGTGACACCGCGGGCCTGATGAGTTACTACCGCAACAACGTGCTGCATCTGTTCACCGCTTCGGCGTGGATCGCGGTGTGCTTCCTCAACAACCGCCGCCTGTCGCGCCTGATGGTGCAGCGCCTGGGGCGCACGGTGTATCCCTTCCTCAAGGCCGAGCTGTTCCTGCCGTGGGACGAGGACGAATTCGCGCAACGCATCGACCGCACGATCGATGTCTTCGAACGCGAAGGCCTGCTCAAGCACGTGAGCGACGACGAAGGCGGCATCCTCTCGCGCAGCGCGGGGCAGACCGACGAAGTCTTCCGCATCCGCGCGATCGGCCATTCGCTGCAGCAAGCCTTCGAGCGTTATTACATCGCGATCTCGGTGCTGGTGAAGAACGGCGCGGGCACGTTGTCCTCGGGCGAACTGGAAAGCCTGTGCCAGCTCGCGGCGCAACGCCTGTCGCTGCTGTACGCGCCCGCGGCGCCCGAATTCTTCGACCGCACGCTGTTCCGCAGCTTCATCCAGAAGATGCGCGAGCTGCGCATGGTGTGGCCGAACGAAGCCGGCAAGCTGATGTTCGACGAACGCCTGGACGCGTGGGCGAAGGACGCGCGCATCATCCTTGGCCGCGAATTGCGCCACACGATCGAGAAGATCAGCCCGGAAGCCGCGTCGAAGGCCGTGCCGCCCGCGGCGCCGCCGGTCGAGGCGCCGCCGCCTGCGACGGACACGCCCGACGCACCGCAGTAGCCGCTACGCCGGTTCGTCGGGGATCAGCGCCGACTCCAGCTTCGCGATGCAGTCCTTCAACTGCAGCTTGCGTTTCTTCAGGCGCTTGACCGTGAGTTCGTCGGCGTCGGCATCGGCCGCCAGCCGGAGGATCGCGGCGTCGAGGTCGCGGTGCTCGAGCTTGAGCTCGATCACGCGCTGCGCCATGCGGGCGAGTTCGCCCGGGTCGTTCGGCTGGGTCACGCTGCCGACTTTAGCGCCGTCGACGCCGGGATAGAATGCGATCCGCCTCGTTCCGACGCTTTCGAGCCGATTTCCCCATGTCCACGATTCCGCTGCCCCTGATCGAGCCCCAGCCGCGCGCACGCCGGATCGCGCACGAGCGGGTGCGCCTGGCCAAGCGCCTGCGCCACCAGGTGGGGCGGGCGATCGCCGACTTCGGGATGATCGAGGAGGGCGACAAGGTGATGGTGTGCCTGTCCGGCGGCAAGGACAGCTACACGATGCTCGACATCCTGCTGCAGCTGCGCGAGAAGGCGCCGGTCCGCTTCGAATTGCACGCCGTCAACCTAGACCAGAAGCAGCCCGACTTTCCGGAGCATGTGCTGCCCGAATACCTGGCGTCTGTCGGCGTGCCGTACACGATCCTCGAGCAGGACACGTATTCGGTGGTCAAGCGCGTCGTGCCGGAAGGCAAGACGCTGTGCTCGTTGTGCTCGCGCCTGCGCCGCGGCGCGCTGTATGCGCATGCCGAAGCCGAGGGCTTCACGAAGATCGCCCTGGGCCACCATCGCGACGACCTGGTCGCCACCTTCTTCCTGAACATGTTCTTCCACGCGAAATTGAGCGGCATGCCGCCCAAGCTGCGTTCGGACGACGGCAAGCACGTGGTCATCCGCCCGCTGGCGTACGTTCGCGAGGCCGACATCGCGGAATACGCGCAGTCCCGCGGTTTCCCCATCATTCCGTGCAACCTGTGCGGATCGCAGGAAAACCTGCAGCGCAAGCAGGTGCAGAAGATGATGGCGCAATGGGAGAAGGAGTCTCCCGGGCGCATCGAAACCATCGCGCGAGCGCTGGGCGACGTGCGTCCCTCGCAATTGAGCGATCCGTCGCTATTCGATTTCATGGGGCTCGGGGCGCGGGGCGATGCGCCCCTGCCCGACGCGCATGCGTGGTTGTCGGGCGAAGCGCGCGACGACGACGACACTGCCGACAGCCGCACTGACGGCGGCCACTGCGCCGCGTAAACTGACACCCCTCTTTCCTGGTTTTTCCGCCATCGCGTTCCCCGCCATCGCGGGGACGGGCGCTGCATTTAGGATCTCGATGTTCTTCCGCAACCTGACGCTTTTCCGCTTCCCTACGTCCCTGGATTTTTCCGAACTCGAAGCCCGCCTCGCCGATTGCGTGCTCAAGTCGGTCGGCGCGCTCGAGTTGTCTTCACGCGGCTTCGTCTCGCCTTTCGGGCGCGACGGTGAAGCCCTGTCGCACCGCATTTCCGATGCGATCTGGCTGAGCGTGGGCACCGAGGACAAGCTGCTGCCCGGCGCGGTCGTGAACGACCTGCTGTCGCGCAAGCTGGAGGAAATCGAGAAGAAGGAAGGCCGCAAGCCCGGTGGGCGTGCGCGCAAGCGGCTGAAGGAAGACCTCGTGCACGAACTGCTGCCGCGCGCCTTCGTGCGCCCGGGCCGCACCGATGCGCTGCTCGACCTCGGGCACGGCCTGTGCATCGTCGATTCGTCCTCGCGCAAGTCGGCCGAAAACGTCGTGAGCGAAATCCGCCACGCGCTCGGCAGCTTCCCCGCGCTCCCCGTGAACGCCGAAGTCGCGCCGCGCAGCATCCTGACCGGATGGGTCGCCGGCGAACCCTTGCCCGAAGGCCTCAGCATCGGCGACGAATGCGAGCTCAAGGACGCCGCCGACAAGGGCGCGGTCGTGAAATGCCAGCGTCAGGAACTCCAGGGCGACGAGATCGCCAAGCACCTGGAGTCGGGCAAGCAGGTCACGCGCCTGTCCCTTACGCTGGACGATCACGTCTCCTTCGTCCTCGGCGAGGACCTGGTCGTGCGCAAGTTCAAGCTGCTCGACGGCGCGGTCGACGCGCTCGAATCCACCGAACGCGACGACGTGCGCGCCGAACTCGATGCGCGATTCGCGCTCATGGCCGCGGAAGCCAAGCGGCTGTTCAACGTCCTCGAGCCCGCGCTGAAGATCTCGCGCGTCGAAGACTGACCGCGCGTGAAACCTTGCGCCGCACGAAAATCGTGCGGCGCGGATCGACACACTTTTCCTGCGCGCGCCCTACAATCGCCGCGTCCCCCGACGACAATCGCGCACGAACTGATGCCTCATCTCCGTCGCCTGCTGGCGCCGCGCCCACCCGTCCTCGAACGCGACGTCACCTCGCTCGAGCTCGAAGACGGACGACGAATCGAAATCCAGCGCGTGCGCAATCCACGCGCGCGCCGCCTGCGCCTCTCGGTCGACGAACGCGGTGCGCGCCTGACGCTGCCGCAGCGCGCGAGCCTGGTGTCGGGGGAACGCTTCCTCGCCGAACATCGCACGTGGCTTGCCGAACAACTCGAGCGCTACACGCTGGAAGGCTTGCCCGTTTTGCAACGCGACGTCACCGCCGCGCTTCCGCTGCGCGGCGCGGACGTGCCCGTGCGCTGGGAGGAAGGGCGTTTCACGTCGCTGGAATTCGACACGCTCGCCGGGCAAGCGGTGTTCCGCACCACGCCACGCGCAACCGATGTCGCGATGCGTCGCGCGGTTCGCGAATTCTATGAAGGCCAGGCGCGCACGGACATCGGGCGCTGGTTGCCGAAATACCTGCCCTCGTTGCCGCGCCCGCCGCGTCGCGTGCAATTCAAGGTGATGTCGTCGCAGTGGGGTTCGCTCGCGCCCAATGGCGTGGTCGCGCTCGACCTGGCGCTCGTGCTCGCGCGTCCCTCCGCGTTCGAATACGTGCTCGTCCATGAACTGTGCCACCTGTTGCGCGCCGACCACTCGCGCGCGTTCTGGCACGAAGTCGAAATGCGTTTTCCCGAATGGCGCGCCGAGCGCGATTATTTCCATGCCGACGGACGGCGCCTGAAGGCCACGCTGCGTTCGCTGCTGGCCGGTTGATGCGGTGCGGCACGTTTTCCGAAGTCTTGGAACCCACGGAATCGCCAGCATGCGCACGCTTCCCCTGATCCTCTCCATCGGCCTGGCGTCGCTCGCGTTGGTCGCGTGCGGCAAGTCGCCGGGCGAACGCGCCGCCGAGGCGGCGATCGAACATGCGACGGGCCAGAAGGCCAACGTCGACGCCAAGTCCGGCGAAGTCGTCCTGGAATCGAAGGACGGCCAGCAGATGCGCATCTCCGGCGGCGATTCGGCCAAGCTCCCGGTCGACTTCCCGAAAGACGTCTACCTGCCGGCGCAATACAAAGTGCTGAGCGTGATGGCGATGCAGGACGTGATGGTCGTGCAACTCGACGTGCCCGGCGAACTCGGCGCAATGACCGACGCGAGCGGGAAGAAGATGGCGGCCGACGGCTGGAAGCAGACGATGTCGATGCAGGCCGCAGAAGGCCAGCACGTCACGATGTACGAGAAGGACAAGCGCCAGGCGACGGTGTCCTTCGCCGACGACGCCGAGCCCGGCGTGAAGCTCAACTACCAGTTGGCGAAGCAGCAGTAACGAAAAAGTCGCCGATCGCGTCGGCCACGCCGCGCGGATCTTCCATGTGCAGGTGGTGCGTGCCGGAGAGCACCACCGTTTCGCCGTCGCGCAGCGCGCCGGCGCGTTCGCGGCGCATCGCTTCGGGGAAATACGGCGGCGCCGGATCGGCGTAGAGCACGCGCACCCGGCAGTCGATATTTGCGATGAGGTCGCGCACCTGGCCTTCGGTCATGCGCACGGCGGTGGCGATCGTCAGTCGCGGATCGCTGCTCCACACCCAACCGCCCTCCACCGCGCGCGTGCCGCGTTCGACCAGCAGCCGCGCGATCGGCTCGCTGAGGTCGTTGGCCTGCATGCGCGCGCGAATCGCGGCATCGCGATCGGGAAACACACGCAGCGACTTGCCGCCCAGCGCGCGACGCGCGGCGATCGATTCGCGCAGGCGCTGCGCGGTGCGATCTTCGCGGTCGGCGAGTGCGCCCAGCGCTTCGATCGCGAGGAAGCGTGTCACCCGCTCGGGGGCCGCGGCGGCGAGGATCGTGCCGATCGCGCCGCCCATCGAGTGGCCGAGCACGGCGAAGCGGTCCCAACCCAGTGCGTCGGCGGCATCGAGCACCGTCTGCACCGTGCCGGCGAGCGAATACTCCGCGCCGGGCGGCAGGTGCGGGCTCGTGCCGTGACCCGGAAGGTCGAGTGCGACGAGATCGATGTCGTGGAGATGCTCCGCGAGCGGGACGAAGCTCGCCGCGTTGTCGAGCCAGCCATGCAGCGCGAGCACCGGCGTGCCGGTGCCGCCGCGCAATGCGGTCAATCGGCCATACGGTGTGTCGAGCACGATTTCGCGCAAGGGTGCGGCGGGGCTCATGCGCGCAGCGCCTTCTCGGCGAGCGCGGCGAGTGCATCGGCATGCGCCGGTGCGTCGTTGAGACAGGGGATGTAACCGAAAACTTCGCCACCCGCGGCGCGGAAGGCAGCAGCATTGGTTTGCGCGATCTCTTCCAGCGTCTCCAGGCAATCGACCGCGAAACCGGGGCACACCACGTCCACGCGTCGCACGCCGCCGCGCGCAAGCGCCTCGAGCGTCGTGATCGTCGCCGGTTCCAGCCAGCGCTCCTTGCCGAAGCGCGACTGGAAGGTGAGCACGTAGTCTTCCGCGTGCAGGCCGAGCACGCCCGCGATCGCCGCGACGCTGGCCGCGCACTGCACGGCGTAGGGATCGCCGTTGTCGACCACGCGCTGCGGCAGGCCATGGAAGGAGAACACCAGGCGTTCACCGCGGCCGTGCGCGTCCCAGTGCGCGCTGATCGAATCGGCGACGGCCTGGATCCAGCCGGCATCGAGGTGGTACTCGTCGATCATCTGCACCGACAAGCCGCCGGGCCGGCGAACGGCATCGGCGACCGAAGCGGTGGTCGTCGTCGAATACTGCGGATACAGCGGAAGCACCACGGCGCGCGAGACGCCTTCGCGTTGCAGACCCGCGAGTACGTCTTCCACCGCGGGCTGTCCGTAGCGCATCGCGTGCACCACGCGCGTTCCCGCCATGCGCGCCTGCACGGCGGCGGCCAGACGGCGCGTGTAGACCGACAGCGGCGAGCCGTCGGTCATCCAGATCTCGGCGTACTTGTGCGCGACGCGTCGGCTGCGCAGGGGCAGGATCACCAGGTGCAGCAGCGGCCACCAGATCAGGCGCGGGATCTGCACCACGCGCGGATCCATCAGGAACTGCGAGAGGTAACGACGCACAGCGCCGGGTTTCGGGGCATCGGGCGTGCCGAGGTTGATCAGGACCAGTGCGGTGTCGGCCGCGAGGGGAGGACGGACGTCGGGCATGCGCATAGGATGTCATGCACGCGCGCCGGTTCGCTCGCGATTCATCGCCGCGCGCGGAGACTGAACCGTCGCTGGCCGTCGTGGTCCTTGGATCCAGTTGCGTTGCCCCCGCCCCCGCTCGTGGAGTTCCCCATGCCTCGCAAGACCCGCCATGCCCTGACCATCGCAGTGTCTTCGCTCCTGCTCGCCGCGAGCGTGCAGTCCGCCTTCGCCGGCGTGCGCGAGGACGAACGCGCCCGCAACGCGCTGCGCGTGATCACCGACATCCAGGCCATTCCCGAGAACGCGATCCCCGACAAGCTGCTCGACGAAGCCAAGGCGATCGTCATCGTGCCCGACACCATCAAGGCCGGCCTGGTCATCGGCGGGCGCCGCGGCCACGGCCTGATGGCGGTGAAGCTGCCCGACGGCACGTGGTCCAGCCCCAGCTTCGTCACGCTCACCGGCGGCAGCATCGGCTTCCAGGCGGGCGTGCAGTCTTCCGACGTGGTGCTGGTCTTCCGCAGCGACCGCGGCGTGGATTCGATCGTCAACGGCAAGTTCACCCTCGGCGCCGATGCCGCAGTGGCGGCCGGCCCCGTGGGCCGCAATGCGGCGACGGCGACCGACGGCCAGTTCAAGGCGGAGATCTGGTCGTGGTCGCGTGCGCGCGGCCTGTTCGCCGGCGTCGCGCTCGACGGCGCGGTGCTGTCGATCGACGATGCGTCCAACCAGGCCGCCTATGGCAGCGGCAGCACGCCGCGCATGATCTTCGAAAGCCGTTCGACGGCGCAGCCGTCGGCCGACCTGGTCAAGGTGCGCGATCAGTTGGAAGAAGCCACCGCGCTCGCGCGCAGCAATCGCGGCACCGGAACGCCGGTCGCCAGCGCGGCGCCGGTGGGCGCGACCGCGACGCCCGCGCCGACGGTCGTGGAGACAACGGTGGTCACCGGCGCCACCACGCCCGTCGTGCCCGACCAGGATGCGCCGGCGCGCACGGAGTCGTTGCCGCCGAGCCCCTGACGGGCCCTCCACGCGTCGGAACCCACGGGCCGCCCGTTCATCTTCGGGCGCTTCTCACATCGGCTGCGTTATCCTGTCGTCTCTTTCCCCCCGAAGGCACTGCACATGGGCAGTTTCAGCATCTGGCATTGGCTGATCGTGCTGGTGATCGTGGTCCTGGTGTTCGGCACCAAGCGGCTCGGTAACGTCGGCAAGGATGTCGGTGAAGCGGTCAAGGGCTTCAAGAAGGGCATGAGCGACGACGACAAACCCGCCGCGCGCCTGCCCGATGCCACGCGCGAAGAACAGGATTTGCGCGACCGCGAACGCGCCGACCAGGAACGCCGCGAGCGAGAGCAGCGTAACGATCCGCCGCGCTGAGGCGCGCGATGTTCGACGTCGGTTTCAGCGAAATCTTCCTCATCGCGGTGGTCGCGCTGATCGTGCTCGGCCCCGAGAAACTGCCCAAAGCCGCGCGCTTCGCCGGCTTCTGGGTGGCGAAGGCGCGCGCGCAGTGGCATTCGGTGAAGTCGGAGTTCGAACAGGACCTCGCCGCCGACGAGCTCAAGCGCAGCCTCCAGGAAACGCGTGAGTCGCTCCGTCAGGCCGAAGAACAATTGCGTTCGGGCGCCACCTCGATCCGCGACCGCATGCAGAAGGAATTCGACGACGTGGCCGTGGCCGCGACCGCGACCGCAGGCGTCGAACCGGGCGCCGGCGCCGCCGAGGAACAGGCGTCGCAACAAACACCCGTGCCGGCCCTCCACGAAGACGAACACGAAAACCGTTCGATGGAATCGGCGAGCGCGATGGATTGGGAACCGCCGATCCCGAGCGACGACGACGACGGCGAGCCGGTTCCCGCGGAGCCGGACGCGCCGCACCCGAAGGATGCCGACGAACACCATGCAGGACGCTGATTCCTCCGTACCGGCCCGCCTCATCGATCACCTGATCGAACTCCGCTCGCGCCTGATGTGGGCGCTGGCCGGGCTGTTGCTGGTCTTCGGTTGCCTGATGCCCTTCGCCTCGCAGCTGTACGACAAGATCGCCTTTCCGCTGATCAGCCAGCTGCCTTCGGGCCAGCGCATGATCGCGATCGACCCCGCCGGCGGTTTCTTCGTGCCGGTGAAACTCGCCTTCTTCACCGCGGTGTTCATCTCCGCGCCGTGGTTGCTCTACCAGGCGTGGGCTTTCGTCGCGCCGGGCTTGTACAAGCGCGAGAAGAAACTCGCCGCCCCTTTGCTCGCGTCGGCGGTGTTGTTGTTCTACGCCGGCTGCGCGTTCGCGTACTTCCTCGTGCTGCCCGCGGTGTTCCACTTCCTGACGAAGTTCACGCCCGAGTCCGTGCAGATGGCGCCGGACCTGGGCAAGTACATCGACTTCGTGCTGGTGTTGTTCCTGGCCTTCGGCGCGAGCTTCGAATTGCCCGTCGCGCTGGTCATCCTCGTGCTGCTCGGCTGGGTCACGCCGAAGCAACTGAGTTCGTGGCGCGGCTACGCGGTGGTCGGCATCTTCATCGTGGCGGCGGTGATCACGCCGCCGGACGTGGTCTCGCAACTGATGCTCGCGATCCCGATGATGGCGCTGTACGAAGCGGGCATCCTCGCCTCGCGCTTCGTGGCCCCGAAGAAGGCCGCCGAAACGGAAGAAACGCCGGAGGCCTGAGCCTCAGGCTTCGATGCCGTTGAAGGGCACCTGCGGCGCCTGCGGGCCGTCGAAGGTATCGCGCCACGCGATGTACGCACCGCCCGCCAGCATCACCAGCATGGCCGCGGCAAAGGCGAGCACCGGCAGCAACGCCAGCAGCGTCCCCACCGCCGGATGCACCATTCCGCCGAGCCATTGCAGCAGCGTGGAGATCATCAGGACCACGATGGCCGCGACGAGCGTGCCGGCGACGAACAGCCCGGCCGCCACGAGGTTTGCGCCGACATTGCGCACCGAGGCGCGCAATGCATCGCGCACCGCGTCGACGATCCCCAGGCCCGAGAACAGCAGCAGCGGCACGGCGAACAACATCACCGCATAGGTGAAGTAGTTGAAGGCGAGCTGCGCGAGCGCGAGCAGGCCCGGATGCGCCGGCTGCGGCATGACCGGCGGAACGCCCCCCATCGCACCGCGGATGGCACCGAGGTATTCCTGCCAGTACGAGGGTCCGGCGATCGCGACCATCAGCAGGCCGCCGGCGATGGAAAGCACGATCTGCAGCAGGCCCAGCGCGATCAGGCCCCGCAGGCGCGGCGAACGGAACGGCGCGAACAGATCGCGCGCGCGCACCGGCCGCCCGGCCTCCGCTTCGCGGATCACATGCATCATCCCGCCGAGCAGGATCGGCATCAGCACCATCAGGCCGAGGAACAGCGGTGCGAACAGCATCGCCATCAGCATCAGGTCCGGCGGGCCGTTGCTTTCGCCGCGCATGACCAAGACCACGACGGCCATCACCACGGCGAACAGGTACAGCGTCGCCATGAACAACAGTGCCGCGCCGAAAACGGCCTTCGGATTTCGTGCACCAAGGTCGATGGTGGCGCGAAACCACGCCAAACCCTGCGAAACGGGGATCTTGCGGACTTGCATCGAAACTCCGTCGCGGTGGGGGCCGCAGCAGATGGGGGGATGGATCAGGGCACGTGGCGCAGGTGGCGCGCGTGGCGCACGAACCGGCGCAGCACGCGGCGTGCATGCGGCGCGGCCGACACGTTGCGGCTCACCTGCTTCGCGCAATGGCCTTCGCGCGCGAGTGCATCGTGGCGCGCACGCACGTAACCGCGCATGTGCGTGCCGCTGAATTCGGGATGGAACTGCACGCCCCAGACATGCTCGCGCCAGCGGAAGGCGTGGCAATCATCGAGCGGCGAGCGCGCCAGCACCAGCGCATCGGCCGGCGCGCGCAGCACGCTCTGCAGGTGCGTGGCCTGCGCGGGGAATTGCGCGGGCAGGCCGCGGAACAACGGGTCTTCTTCGGCCGGCGGATGCAGCTCCAGCCCGATGGTGCCCATCTCGCGGCCCGACGGGTTGTAGCCGACCTCGCCGCCGAGCGCATGCGCGATCAGCTGGTGGCCGTAGCAGATGCCGAACAGCGGCACGCCCTCGTGCGCGGCTTCGCGCAACCAGGCCGCGCTGCGCTCGCTCCATGCGTGCTTGTCGGTGACCATCGCGCCCGAGCCGGTGACGATCACGCCCGCGAAGCCATCGGTCGAGGGCAGCGGATCGCCTGCCTCGACGTTCGCCACCACGGCCTCGTCCCGCGCCAGGCCGGCCGCGACGCGAATCCAGTGGGGGAAGGTGCCATGCCGACGCATCGAGGCGACGGGCTGGCCGGTTTCGAGGATCAGGAAGGGGCTGTTCAAGGCTGGGGTTTGCAGCAAAACGACCGGGAAATACAGGCATTGCGCCGGGGCGTCGGCGCGCGCACCTATACTAGCCCGCTTTTACGCCACCACGTCCGCGCACCATGCAGCAGAACGGCAAGCCGGCCCCGATCACCTTCCAGGAATTGATCCTGCGCCTCAACGCGTATTGGGCGGCGCAGGGCTGCGTCCTGGTCCAGCCGCTCGACCTGGAGGTCGGCGCGGGCACCTTCCACCCGGCGACCTTCCTGCGCGCGCTGGGCCCGGAACCGTGGAACGCCGCCTACGTGCAACCCTGCCGCCGTCCCGCCGACGGCCGCTATGGCGAAAACCCCAACCGGCTGCAGCGCTACTACCAGTATCAGGTGGCGATGAAGCCCAACCCCGACAACATCCAGGAGCTGTATCTCGGCTCGCTGGTCGCGCTCGGCCTGGATCCGCTGGTCCACGACTTGCGCTTCGTCGAAGACAACTGGGAATCGCCGACGCTCGGCGCATGGGGCCTGGGCTGGGAAGTCTGGCTCAACGGCATGGAAGTCACGCAGTTCACCTACTTCCAGCAGGCCGGTGGCCTGGAATGCCGCCCGGTGCTCGGCGAGATCACCTACGGCCTGGAGCGGCTGGCGATGTACCTGCAGAACGTCGACAACGTGTTCGACCTGGTCTGGACGGTGGGGCCGCAAGGCCCGGTGTATTACCGCGACGTCTATCACCAGAACGAAGTCGAGCAGTCGGCCTACAACTTCGAACACGCCGACGTCGCCGAACTGTTCCATCGCTTCGATGCGTGCGAAGCCGAAGCGATGAAGCTGGTCGAACTCAACCTGCCGCTGCCGGCCTACGACCAGGTCTGCAAGGCCTCGCATGCGTTCAACCTGCTCGACGCGCGCCGCGCGATCGGCGTGACCGAACGCCAGCGTTACATCCTGCGCGTGCGCAAACTCTCCCAGGCCGTGGCCGAAGCGTATTTCGCGCAACGCGAGAAGCTCGGGTTCCCGGGCCTTAAAAAGGCGGAGACCGTCTGATGGCCGCGATGGAACCGCTGCTGGTCGAACTGGGCACCGAGGAATTGCCGGTCAAGGCGCTCCCCGGGCTGGCGCAGGCTTTCTTCGACAACGTCATCGACGGGCTCGTGCGCCGTGGCATCGCGCTGGATCGCAATGGCGCGAAGCCGCTCTATTCCCCGCGCCGCTTGGCGGTCGTGCTGCCGGGCGTGTCGGTCGAACAGGACGAGCAGCGCAGCGAAGTGCTCGGCCCGTATCTCAACGTGGCGCTCGATGCCGAGGGCCAACCCACGCGCGCGCTGCAGGGCTTCGCGCAGAAGGCCGGCGTGGAATGGACGGCGCTGGAGCGGACGAGCGATGCGAAGGGCGAACGTTTCGTCCATCGCGCGGTGAAACCGGGCGCGAAGACCGCGACCCTGCTCCCCGAACTCGTGCGCGAAGCGATCGCCGCGATGCCGATCCCCAAGCCGATGCGCTGGGGCGCGCACGAACATGCGTTCGCGCGCCCGGTGCACTGGCTCGTGCTGTTGCTCGGCGCCGAGGTCATCGAAGGCGACGTTCTCGGCGTGCGCGCCGGCCGCAATTCGCGCGGGCATCGTTTCATGCACGACAAGCCGGTGTGGATCCACGCGCCGGGCGATTACGTCGATGCGTTGCGCGGCGCGAAGGTGCTGGTCGATCCGGACGAGCGCCGCGAAACCATCGTGCGCGAAGTGCAAGCCGCGGCCACGCAGGCCGGTGGCGTGGCGCGCGTGGCCGACGACAACCTCGCGCAGGTGACGTGCCTGGTCGAATGGCCGAGCGCGATCGTGGGCAGTTTCGACGCCGACTTCCTCGCCGTGCCGCAGGAAGCGCTCATCGCCACGATGGAAGACAACCAGAAGTTCTTCCCCGTGCTGGATGCGCAGGGCAAGTTGACGCCCGCCTTCGTCGGCGTGGCCAACATCGTGTCGAAGGACGTCGCCGAAGTCCGCAAGGGCTACGAGCGCGTGATCCGCCCCCGCTTCGCCGACGCGAAGTTCTTCTTCGTCGAAGACATGAAGCAGGGCCTTGCGTCGATGCGCGAAGGCCTGGCGAACGTGACCTACCAGGCCAAGCTGGGCACGCTGGCCGACAAGGCCGGGCGCGTGGCGCAGCTTGCAGAGACCATCGCACGCGACTTGTTCCTGGAACCGGCACCTGCACGCCGCGCGGCCGAGCTGTCGAAGGCCGACCTGCAATCGCGCCTGGTCAACGAATTCCCAGAACTGCAGGGCATCGCCGGCCGTTATTACGCCGCCGTGGAAGGCGAGCCGTCGGAGGTCGCCAACGCGATCGACGAGTCCTACATGCCGCGCTTCGCGGGCGATGCGGTCGCGCCCTCGCCGATCGGCCAGGTGCTCGCGATCGCCGAACGCCTGGACACGCTCGCCGGCGGTTTCGCCGCCGGGCTCAAACCGACCGGCAACAAGGATGCTTTCGCGCTGCGCCGCAATGCGCTTGGGCTTGCGCGCACGATTATCGAGGCACAACTCGATATCCCGAATTCATGCATCGGTACGGCGTGTTCGATTCTTCTAAGTCAACAAACCTTTGTCGATTCCAAGGGCAACGTTTGGCAGCGACCCGCGCATTCCGAAGAGCCGCAACGCGGAGTTGTCCAAGCAGTTGGAAAGCCGTTGGGAGACGTACTTGGAATAACGGACAGCCAAGCCTTGGCTGACGAGATCTACAGCTTCATTCTCGATCGCCTGCGTGCGTACTACGCGGACAAGGGTGTTCCGCCGCAGCAGTTCGAGGCGGTTGCCGCTTTGCGTCCAGCCTCATTGCTCGACTTTAACCGCCGCCTCTTGGCAATTGGAGCGTTCGCCCTTTTGCCTGAAGCAGAAGCGCTCGCCGCAGCAAACAAGCGAATCCGCAACATTCTGAAAAAGGCGGAGCCATTCAGTATCAGTATTGTGAGCGCGACGCCCAGCAGCATTACTTTTGTTGTGGACGAGACACGCTTTACCGAGCCCGCGGAAGGCAACCTCTGGACAGCAATCTTGCTGGCAATTCGCGACACAGACGCAGGGCTAGCGAATCGAGACTATGTCTCAGTTCTCGGACGTTTGGCGCGGCTTCGCCCAGAGGTGGACGCATTCTTCGACACCGTAATGGTCAATGCGGAAGACGAGGCTGTACGCAAAAATCGTCTCTCTATGCTGGGAATTCTGTCCGATCGCCTCGGCAGTGTCGCCGCAATTGAACATCTGTCTACCTGACGAGCGACGATCGTTCTGGTGGAAGAGCCCCTTTGAGTCAAAGGGGCGCGCGACAGCGGGGGTTTTGGGTGTACTGGCCCGGGGCCCAATACTTGCGAAGCAAGTTTTGGGGCGCCTTTGCGCGCCTCGCGCAAAGGTGCGGCCGGCGATCGAGCACCTCTCGACATAAGCCATCCCCCGGCCGGGTATGCTCGGCCGCATGGTCCCGGTCTCCCCCCGCCCGGTCTTCCAATGGATCTGCCTGTCCGCGCTCCTGGCGAGCGCGGCGCCTGCTTTCGCCGCCAAGGTGGCGGACGTGCAGGTGCGCGGCCTCGACCCGGTGATGACCGAAAACGTGAAGCGCTCGCTGTCGCTGGTCGATTCGATCGGGCGCGATGTGTCGGGCCGTCGCATGTCGTATCTCGTTCGCGAGGCCGAAGCGCAGACGCGCGAGGCGCTGGAACCCTTCGGTTACTACTCGCCGACGATCAAGGTCGAACGCACGCGCGTGCCCGATGCGCCGGTCACGGTGACCATCGACGTGCAACTGGGCGACCCGGTGCGCGTGCGCAATTTCGATGTGGGCATCGACGGCGAAGGCGCTGGCGACCGTTACCTCAAGCAGGAAGTGGATGCCTTCAAGCCGACCAAGGCCGAAGTGTTCGATCACGCGATCTATGAAGCCTCGAAGGCGCGGATCACGCGCCGCCTGGCCGAGCGCGGTTACTTCGATGCCGATTTCACTGCTCGCAAGGTGGAGGTCACGCGCGCCGACCACGCGGCCGATGTCTCGCTGCGCTGGAACAGCGGCATTCGCTACGACATGGGGAAGGTTTCTTTCACGCAGACGCCCAAACGCATCGTGCGCGACAGCCTGCTCGGCAAGCTGGTCTACTGGAACGAAGGCGAGTACTACCACCAGGGCCGACTGGAACGCCTGCGCAAATCGCTGACGTCGCTTGATTACTTCTCGCGCATCGACATCGAGCCGCAGCCGGAAAAGGCCGTCGATGGCCAGGTGCCGGTCGTCGTCACGCTCGTGCCGGCCAAGCGCGATGTCTATACCGCGGGCGTGAGCTACGGCACCGACAGCGGCGCGGGCGTGCGTTTGGGCCTGGAGCGGCGCTACGTCAACGACCGCGGGCACAAGGCGCTGGCGCAGCTCGATTACGCGCAACGCAAGAAGACGGCGACGCTGCAATATCGCGTTCCAGCCTTCCTCTGGCTCGATGGTTGGTATACCGCGAGCCTGCAACTGGCCGACGAACAGACGGATTTCGCCGATACACGCCGCCTCGAACTGGTCGGCAGCCGCAGCGGCGAGATCAACCGGTATCTGACCGCCACCGTGTCGCTGCATGCGTTGCGCGAGCGCTGGCGCTTCCCCTCTGGCAATCCGCTCGATCCCCAGGTGCCTTACCAGTACGCCTCGCTGCTGTATCCGGCGCTCACCGCCGAATACGTCGACGCCGACGATCGCCTGTATCCGCGACGTGCGATTGCAGGCACCGCAACGGTGCGCGGCGGCATCGAAGGCTTCGGTTCGGATGCGACCTTCCTGCAGCTGCATACGACGGCGCGCTGGATCCGCGGTTTCGGTCCGGACAATCGCTTGTTGCTGCGTGGCGAGTACGGACACACATTCACCGACGAGCTTTTCCAGATTCCCTTGAGCCTGCGTTACTTCGCCGGCGGCGACCGCAGCGTGCGCGGTTACGGCTGGCGCGAGATCGGTCCGCGCAACGGCGATTACGCGGAAGGTGCGAAGAACGTGGTCACCGGCAGCGTCGAGTTCGAACGCTATTTCCTGCGCGAATGGGGCGGCGCGGCCTTCGTCGATTTCGGCGATGCCTACGATGGCAGCACGCCGAATCTGCACTATGGCGTCGGCATCGGTGCGCGGTGGCGATCGCCGGTCGGACCGGTGCGCGTGGATGTCGCGTGCGGGCTGACGGGCGACGAAGCGGGCTGGACGGTGTCGCTCAACATCGGGGCGGACCTGTGAGGGGCGTGCCGCTCACGCCGGAACAGCGCGCCGAACGCGCGGCGGCGCGGCGTGCGTTGGCGCGCAAGGTGGCGATCCGTTCGGCGCTCGGCGCACTCGTACTCGGTGTGCTCGTGTTCGCGTTGGCGTACTGGTTGCTGACGACGATCGGCGGACGCGACGTGTTGCTCGCGCAGGTCGTTGCGCGTTTGCCTGCGGGTGCGACGCTGACCTGGGACAGCGCGGAAGGTCCGGTGTCGGGCCCGTTGACGGTGCATGGCGTGCGATTCGATTACGCATCGGATCCTGCGCAACCGAAAAAGCGCATCACCTTCACCGCGAAGACCGTGCATGTCGATCCGGCGATTCGGCCCTTGCTCGGACGCACGCTGCGCCTGGATGCGCTCGACGTGCGCGGCGCGACGCTCGAGATCCCCGAAAGCGACGAGCCCTTCGAATTCCCGCGCTGGCCCGAATCACTGCCGAAGATCGAACCGCCGCTGGCCTTGCAGGCCGACACGATCCGCATCGACGGATTGCGCGTCACGCAATCGGGCGCGCCGATGATCGCGATCCGCTCGGCCAGTGGAGGATTGCGCGCATCGCATGGCTTGCTGCATGTCGAGCACCTGAAGGCCGACACCGATCTCGGTCGCTTCGCGGTCCACGGCGATTACGTGCCGCGCGAACGTTATCGCACCGATTTCCTCGCGACGGCCGTGTTGCCGGCGCAACGCGGGCGCACGGCGCCGCGTTTCGGGATCGTCGCGCGCGGCGATGTCGCCAGGCTCGATGTCGCGGTGGCCGGGCGCCTGCCCGCACCCGCGCAGGCAACCTTCTCGCTGCGTGGCGAGCCCGATCCGCGTTGGCATCTGCGTGCGAAGGCGCCGGTGCTCGATCTGTCGCTGCTGGGCGGCGGGGAACCCAGCGACACGCCGCTCGCGGTCGAACTGCGTGCCGATGGCCTCGGCGGCAGCGCGACACTCCAGGGATCGGTGCGACAAGGTGACCTGCGTGCGGTCATCCAACCGTCGAAGCTGCGTCTGAACGACAAAGTGCTGACGGTCGAACCGCTCGTGATCGATGCGCTCGATGGCCGCACGCGATTGCAGGGTTACGCGGATCTGCGGGATCCGGAGCACCAGAAGCTGCGTTTCGCCATCAACGCGCGTGGCTTGCGTTGGGGTGGAACGGCCGATGCACCGGCGGTCGTCGCCGACGCGGACTTCGGCATCGCGGGAAAACCGGAGACGTGGGCGGCGCAAGGCGAAGGCCGGTTCCTGCGCGAAGGCCAGCGCGCGACGCTGCGCTTCAACGCGCGCGGCGACACCGTGCACGCCGTCATCAATGCGATGCAGGCGCGCATGCCGAGCGGCACGCTCGATGCGAAGGGTGACGTGCGCTGGTCGCCTGCGTTGGCGTGGCAGCTCGATGCGTCGCTGGCGGGCTTCGATCCCGGGTATTTCGTGCCGGCCTTCCCCGGCCGCGTCGAAGGCAAGCTGACGACGAAAGGCAATGCACGCAGCGATGGGCAGGGTTTCGACGCGACGCTCGATGCCCCCGCGCTGCGCGGCACTCTGCGCGGTCGCGCGCTCGATGCACGTGCGAAGGTCGCGTTGCACGGCAGCGATGTGGAAGGCGACGTGGCCTTGTCGCTCGGCGGGAGCCGCGCGTCGGCGAAGGGGCGCATCGGTGCGACGCTGGCGGTCGATGCGCGATTCGAACCGTTGCGCCTCAACGATCTGATGCCCGGCGCGGGCGGTGTCCTGCGAGGCACGGCCTCGTTGCGCGGTCCGCGCGCGACGCCCGATATCGAAGCCGATCTCACCGGCGACGCTTTGCACTGGGGCGATTACCGCGCGGCGTCGCTGCGCGCGAACGGCAAACTGCCGTGGCGCAACGGCAGTGGAGCGTTGCATGTCGAGGCACACGATGTCGAAGCGGGCCTGGCGGTTTCGCGCCTGGTCGTCGATGCGCGCGGTGCGATGGAAAATTTGTCGCTCGATGCCACGGCGGACACCGCGTACGGCGGTGCCACGCTGTCGGGCAATGCGACCAAGCGCGGTGCACAGTGGGGCGGGACCTTGTCGACCTTGCGCCTGTCGCCGATGAAGGGAACGCCATGGGCGCTCGATCATCCGACCACGTGGCGCTGGGACGGCAACAACGGCGCGCTCTCGAACGCCTGTCTCTCCACGCAAGGCGGCGGCGCCTTGTGCGCGAGCGCCGATTGGCCGCGACGCGGCCTCGACGTGCGCGCCGATCGCCTCCCGCTCGAACTCGCGACGCCCTGGTTGCCACCGCGCGACGACGACCGTCCGTGGTTGCTGCATGGCGACCTGCAATTGGTCGGGCACCTGCAGCCGGTCGGCAATGCGTGGCGCGGCAACGTGCTCGTGACTTCGCCTGATGGCGGCATGCGCAACAGCGAGCGCTCACGTCGCGATCTGTTGTCGTATTCGGGATTCCAGCTCGAAGCGCAGTTCGATCCGCAACGCATCTCCGCCACGCTGGGCACGACGTTCAACGAAGACGGACGCGTCGACGCGCACATCGCGACCGGTTGGGACGACTTCGCGCCGCTGTCGGGCCAGGTGAGCCTGCGCACCGATTCGCTGACGTGGATGGAGTTGTTGTCGCCGGACATCGTCGAGCCGACGGGTTTGCTCGAAGGGAACATCGCACTCGGTGGAACGCGCGCGCAGCCTGCACTCGTCGGCAACGCGCATTTGTCGAACTTCCGCACGGAAGTCCCCTCGCTCGCGCTCGAACTGGTCGATGGCGATGTGCGGATGGAAGCGCTGCAAGACGGCTCGGCGCGCATCGCCGGCACGATCCGCTCCGGCGAAGGCACGCTGCGCGTGGATGGTTCGCTGGGTTGGCGTGGCGACGACACGCCGCTCGTCCTCAACGTCACCGGCGACAAGGTGCTCGCCGCCGATACGCGCGACCTGCACGCGGTGATCGCACCCAACGTCGCCGTGCGTTATGCGGCCAAGCAGCCGCTCGAAGTCACGGGTACGGTGACGGTGCAGGAAGCGCGCATCGCACTCGAAGGACTGGAGGGCGGTGCGACGCGTTCGCCGGATGTCGTCGTCCTCGACCCTGTCGACCCGAAGCGCACGGTGGAATCGCCGCTGTCGCTCGATCTCACGCTGATCCTTCCCGAAGGCGCGGTCGCGCTCAACGGCTTCGGCCTGGACGGTACGTTGCAGGGTCAGTTGCGCGTGCGCCAGCGCCCGGGCCGCGAAATGATCGGCAACGGCACGCTGGAAGTTGCAGGCAACTACAAGGCCTATGGACAGAAGTTGACGGTGTCGCAGGGCGAATTGATCTGGAGCAACTCCCCGATCGTCGATCCCCTGCTCGACGTGCGCGCCGAGCGCGTCGTCGGCGATGTCACCGCAGGCATCCAGGTGCGCGGCCACGCGACTTCGCCGCAGGCGCAAGTGTGGGCGGACCCGGCGATGGACGAATCCGAAGCACTGTCTTACCTCGCACTGGGCCGCCCGCTCAGCAGCGCGAGTAGCGAAGAAGGCCGGCAACTCGATGCGGCCTCCGCGGCCTTGTCCGCGGGCGGTGGATTGCTTGCCTCGCAACTCGCCACGCGCCTGGGCTTCGACGATGCCGGCGTGATGGATTCGCGCGCGCTCGGCGGCAACGTGTTCGGCGTGGGGAAGTACCTCTCGCCGAAGCTGTACGTCGGCTACGGCGTGTCGTTGCTCGGCACCGGGCAGGTGCTCACGTTGAAGTATTTGCTGCGCAAGGGCTTCGACATCCAGATCGAGTCGAGCACGGTGGAGAACCGCGGATCCTTGAACTGGCGCAAGGAGAAGTAGGCGCGGATGTTTATCGCGATGTTTCCGACCTGAGGGAAGGACGCATCCGAATCTCGGCGCGTTAACGTCTCATTATGTGGCTCTGGGCGGTGCCGGATAGTGCGCGACGCTTTCCCGGACCACCATTCCCATGTCGCCCAGGTTCTTCCAACAACGTCTGCGCTGCGGACAGGCAATCGTCGCCTCGACACTCCTCGCCTGGAGTGCGTTCGCCTCGGCCAACGTCATCGTTTATCCGATGACGACGCACATCGGGCCCGAGCACGAAGGCATCGGCCAGATCGAATTGCATTCGAAGAGCGATCAGGTGCAATACGTGAAAGTTCGCGTCGCGGAGATCGTCGCGCCGGCGACGCGCGATGAACGCGAGAACACGCTCTCGGCCGACGATGCGCTCGTCGTGTCGCCGCAGCGCCTGGTCCTGGCGCCGGCCTCCACGCGGACCGTCCGCCTCATCGCGCCGGTCGCGCCGCAGGAAGAGAAGGCGTATCGCGTCTATTTCGAGCCGGTCGATGCACCGTCCGACACCACGCTCGAAGAAGCCAATACCGCCGACGTGTCGACGAAACTCGGCGTCAACCTGGTCTGGGGCGCACTGGTTCGCGTGTTGCCGGACAACGGTCGCATCGCCGCGCGCTTGGTCGACGATGGCAAGCGGATGCAGAACACCGGGACGCTGCGCATCGGCGCATTGAAGATCGGTCGCTGCCCCACGGTCGACAGCGAACGCAATTGTCGCTGGGTCGACGTCAACCGCAGCGTGTATCCCACCCACGGCATCGAGATGCCGGATATCCAGGGCGCGGGCCATCTGGTCCTGCGCTACCAGACCAGTCAGGACGAAACGCCGAAGCTGCTCGCGCTTCAGCCCTGACACGCGGTGCGCATCGCGCGCCGCAAACCCGTCGGGCATCCGCCCGAAGTTTCCCGAACCGGCCGCGTGCAGCGTGTCCTCGGGCTCCACTCAAGCAATCAAGGAAATCAACGCATGAAGCTCATCAAGCTCGTGCCGGCCCTCGCGCTGGCCCTCGTTTCGTTCTCCGCCGCCGCCGTGCAGAAGGACATCACGGTCGTCGCCAGCGTCGACCCGGCGGTGGAACTGCTGCAGGCCGACGGCACGCCGCTGCCGACCAGCATGACGATGGCCTACCTGCCGGGCAACGGCCTGCAGGCGACCGAGGTCAACACCCGCATCTTCACCAACGCCGCCAGCGACATGTCGGTCCGCCTGGCCGCCGCGCCGTCGCTGATCAACAACACCAACGCCGCCGCGCCGGCGATTCCGCTGGCCGTGACGTTCGGCGGCACCGCGGTGACCACCACGGCCATCGTGCTGACCGAAGCCAACCTGTTCCCGGGTGGCGACATCACCGCCGGTTCGATCGCGCAGATGCTGCGCATCTCGCAGGCGACGCCGGGTGCGATCACGCACGCGGGTACGTACCAGGGCGTCGTCGGCGTCGTGGTCACGCCGAACCCGTAATGCCCATCGACGACGGGGCACGCATCGCGTGCCCCGCGTCACTTCATTCCCAACCGGAAGCCGCCCGTGCCTCGTCGCCTCCTGCTCTCGCTCGCGATCTCCTCCTGCCTCGCCGACCAGGCAATGGCGCGCATGCTGACGCATTCGGACGTGCCGGCCGGTTTCGAAAGCCTGGTCGACGGACAGGTCGAACGCCTCGAAGTACGCATCGCGGGCACGTCGCTCGGCCTGCATCCGGTGCTGGTGCGGCCCGACAGTCTGCACTTCGAAGACGTGGCGCAACTGGCGCAGAACATGGTCGACGCCGGCGTCACGGCGCCCCCCGAAGCGCTGCTCGTCGCGCTGAACGCGCAACTGCCCGCGAATCGCCACCTGGCCTGCGGCGATGCGGCCGTCGTCGAAACGCAATGCGGGTATATCGCGACCGAACAGGTCGCCGCCATCTTCGATGAATCGAAGGGCGTGGTGGAACTCTTCGCGAATCCGGCCTGGCTGCCGAGCGCATCGGCGCGTCGCTCGCGCTGGGTCGCGCCGACGCCCGCCGTGAACGCACTCGTGCATCGGCACGGGTTCAATTATTCGGACAACGCCGACTACCGCGCTTTCAGCGCGAACGGCATTGGTGCGCTGGGCATGGGCCAGCGCGGACATATCGGTTTCGAGTGGCAGTACGCGCACAACCGCCGCGAAGACGCGAGCGAAAGCCGCTTCGCGTTCGACGATGCGTATTACCGCCACGACTTCGATCGGTCGCACTACGTGCAGGCCGGTCGCATGGACATGCACGGGCTCGCCAGCCCCTTGGGCGGCAGCTTCCAGCTTGCGTTGATGCCCTTGGGCCGCATCGACGGCGTGCGCGCGGGCACCACGCTGGCGTGGATCGACCAGGAACAAGCCGGGCAAGGCACGCCGGTCTCGATCGTGTTGTCCCAGCGCGCGCGCGTGGATGCGTTCCGCGGCTCGCAGTTGCTCTCGACGTCTTACCTCGACGCGGGCATGCAAGCGATCGACACGCGCACCTTCCCCGTCGGCAGTTATCCGGTCACCTTGCGCGTGATCGAGAACGGGCGCGAGACGCGCAGCGAAACGGTTGCGTTCAGCCGCACGGGCGGTGAAGGCCTGGGGTCGGATCAGTGGCAGTGGTTCGCGCAGGGCGGTCGCGTCGTTGACGTCCCCGGCGATTCGAAGTCGCGCGATGTCGGGCAGTTCGGTGTGCGCCTGCCCACGATGCGTGGCGCGAGCCTGAGCAATGCGACGACCGTGTTCAATTCCGGGCGCGCGTACAACGAGACGCGCCTGGATTGGCACGTGGCGACCGGCCTCGGTGCGTGGACGGTGTCTGCCGGCGCCCTGATCGGCAGCGACGGTACGCGCGGCGACCTGCAGCAATTGAGCGTCGGGCGCACGGTCGCGTGGAATCTGTATCGCCAGGCGATGCGCGCGAAAGACTGCCGCGTGGTGGAAGACTGGCCCGCGCCGCGTGGCTGCCAGTCCTCCTTGACCTCGACGGTGTCGGTGCCGCTCGGCGGCGGCGCGCTGACGGCGGGCTACACCTACGGCGGCGCCGATCAGTTCGATGCGCCGTGGCACGACCCGCAATCGCCGCTGCTGGATTCGGGCATGAACCGCCAACGCAACGAGGGCTTCGACGCGACGTTCTCGCGCGCGTTCTCGGTGCAGGGCGGTTTCATTTCCTTACGCATGGGTGCGTATCGCCGCGAGGCGAGCGGCGTCACCGATGACGGCGTGCATGCCTCGCTGACGTTCTCGCGCCATCGCAATGCGCCGCAAGCCACGCGTGCGTCCGTGCATCAGTCGGCGTCGGTGGACGCGCAGTCCGCACGCAAGGGCGACGACGGTGCGCAATTCCGCGCCGCACAAACGAATCGTTGGGACGGCGCTTCGCGACGTGAGTTGACTGTCTCGGCCGCAGCCGACACGGACTCGCGCTGGGAAGCCGGCATCGACGGTCGCATCGATGGGCGTTACGGCACCGCCGGTGCATCGGCCTTCCATTACGACACGCAGACCGGATCCAACGTCGCGTGGACCGCGAACCACACCGGGTCGATCGCCGTCTCGCGCGATGGCCTGTTCCTCGGCGCAGGTGCGCCGGGCGGAACACCGGGCGCGGCCGTCGTGGTGCGCGTCAACGATTCCGCGCGCCGCTATCCGGAAGGCAGCATCGCGGCGAAGGTGGCGGGCGCATCGGCGGGCGACGTGCAGCTTGGCTTCGGCGATTCGATGTTGTTGCCGATGGAAGGTTATGCCGTCGCACGCACGCATATCGCGGACGGCGATGGCTCGCGACACAGCCTCGGCACGATCGTGTCCGGCGCGGGCCGCCGCGACTGGTTCCTCCCGCCGGGCAAGCTCGGCATGCAATCGATCGAAGCCACGTTGACGATGACCTATGTCGGCCGCCTGGTCGACGAGCGCGCCGAACCGCTGTCGCATGTCCTGCTGCTGGAGTCGCCGACCGGCCAGACGGGCGAGGACGGCAGCTTCATCGCGGAATTCGATGGCCACCCCGAACGCATCTTCGCGCTCGATCCGCTGCAGCTGCATGTCTGCGAAGTTGCCACGCCCGACGCGACCGCCGCCGTGCAGCGCTTGGGGACGACGCAGTGTCGCGTGGGCAATGTCGACGAGTTGCCGCTCGAGTTGCGCGACGGTGAGCGGTTCAAGCGGTGGGCGTTGCGCCGTGTGGCGAACTTGCAGGCGAACATCGAGCAAGGGGAACCGTGATGCGTCGTTGCTTGCTTGCGTTGTCGCTCGCTGCTATCGGTTGCGCGGCGTCGGCGTCCGCGCAGGTCATCGTTCCCGCCGACAACCACGTTGCGGTCTCCGCTAACGTGGCGCGCGGGTCGGCCGCCCCGCAACTCAGCATCTGGGCCAGGGCATCAGGTGGACGCGATGCCGGATCTCCATATTTCTGGGGGCAGAACTATTGGACCTGTTGGTCCTCCTCGAATCCGGAAAAAGGCGCTTGCCCCACCGAGGGCGGTTGGTATTTCAGCGGGGGGGTATCGACGATTCCCTTGCGTTTCACTGAAGCGCGATCGGGCATCTCCTTCGTCCTCAATGTGCATGCATACAACGAATGGGGCTGGACCCACGTCAACTGCAGTAGCCAGTGGCGCTACATCGGCGATGGCGCAAGATCCGATTGCAGTGGTGTTCCGAATGACGGGAAACTGCTCACGGCTTACGTGTCGCCGAGTGAACTTGGTCGTCTCCCGATTGGCGGTGTGTGGAAGGCCAATCTGCATTTACGCCTCAACCGGTGGGGAGGCGGGCCGATCGCGGAGTTCACCGCCGCGATCACCGTCAACGTCACCGACGACCAGAACATGCAGGTGTTCCTGCCCGAGTTCGGATCGGCGACGCCGCGCGTTGATCTCAACCTGCGCTCCCTGCCCTCCGTCGGCGGCGCGCGCACTTCCGGCGAACGCACGCTTGATGCCTGCCTTTACGACGGTTTCAATGCCAACAGCCAGCGCTACACGGTCCGAATGACCGATCCGTCATCGGCGGGCGCCGACGAGGCCGGCCGCTTCTTCGTGCGACATCCCACACCGCAGGGCGCAGCCGGCCAGAACCGCATTGAGTACGAGGTCCGCTCGATGACGTGGCCTCTGGGTTCGACGCAGTACCAATCCGGGCAGGATCGCGTCATTGCCAACATCCCCGACACCGAACGCCGCCAGGTGCTCCTGCCGAACATCCCGCTGCCGGTGATCTGCACACCGTGGCCGCTGACCTTGCGCACGCCGGAATTCACCAGCGCCGACAAACGCGCCGGCCATTACAGCGGCGTGCTGCGCGCGGAGTTCTCCGCTTCGACGACCGCGCCCTGATGGTGCGTTTTGCGCCAAACAAAGACTCCGAGGGAACCGTGATGCGTCGTTCCGTGCTTGCGTTAGCGCTTACTGTCACCGGCGGATTGGGCTCGGCCTCCGCACAGGTCATCGTGCCCGCCGACAACCACGTCGCCGTCACCATTGACTCGGCGCGCGGAGCCTTGACGCATTACTACGTCTGGCGCCGCGCATCAGGTGGACGCGATCCTTCTGCTCCCGAGCTGTGGGGACGGAATTATTGGACGTGTTTGTCCGCGTCGGATCCGGACAAAGGCGCCTGCCCGACCACTGGCATCTGGTCTGGAAAAGCGGGCGCGACGTTAATCCCTTTGCGTTTCGCCGAAACGAGAACGGGGATGTCTGTCGTACTCCTGATGGACACCGTCGCCTGGGTGTCAGGCCCCGGATGGTGCACCCACGCGATGGAAATCAATGATGGCGCATCGTATACATGCCAGGGCCAGTTGAACAACGAGAAGGCGCTCGGTGTCCTCCTCCCCCACTATGAACTTGCAAAGCTTCCGATCGGCGGCGTGTGGAAAGCCGATCTTCACTTGCGACTCAACCAATGGCCCGCCGCGCATCTTGCCAACTTCACCGCTGCAATCACCGTCAACCTCACCGATGACCAGAACATGCAGGTGTACCTGCCCGAGTTCGGTTCGGCAACGCCGCGCGTCGATCTGAACTTGCGCAGCCTCCCCTCCGTCGGCGGCGCGCGCACTTCCGGCGAGCGCACGGTAGACGCGTGCCTCTACGACGGTTTCAACGCCTACAGCCAGCGCTACACGGTGCGCATGACCGATCCGTCATCGACGGGCGCCGACGAGGCCGGTCGCTTCTTCGTTCGACATCCCTCGCCGCAGGGCGCGGCCGGCCAGAACCGCATCGAATACGAAGTGCGCTCGATGACGCAGCCGTTCGGCTCGACGCAATACCAATCGGGGCAGGATCGCGTCTTCGCCAACATCCCCGACGCCGAGCGTCGCCAGGTGTTCCTCCCGAACATCCCGGTGCCTGTGGTCTGCACACCGTGGCCGCTAACCTTGCGCACACCGGAATTCACCAGCGCCGACAAACGCGCCGGCCATTACAGCGGCGTGTTGCGCGTGGAGTTCTCCGCTTCTACCACCGCACCGTGACGACGCGCTCGCGCCAATAAAAAACCCCGGTCGTTGCCGACCGGGGTCCAAGCGATCCCCTTGGGGAAGACCGCGGAGGGGTTACGTGCGTTCGATCAGAACGTCACGCTCCAGGAGTTCAGCGTGCCGGTGTCGCCCGCGGCGTTGTCGTTCACGCGGAGGTTCCACGTGCCGTTGAGCGCTTCGGTCGAGAGGTTCACGGTGAAGGTCTGGATGATGTTGTCGGCGCTGCCGCCGGCACGGTTGCTCAGCACGTAGACGCTGCCATCCGGCGCCACCAGGTCCACCTTCAGGTCGCCCCGGTAGGTGTGCGTGATGTTGACGGCGACCTGCGCGTTGGACGGTGCGTTGCCGCTGCGACCGGAGACCGCGACCGGGCTGTTGATCGTCGTGTTGTCGAGGATCGCGAAGTCCGTGTCGTTGGCGTAGGTCTGCGTCGAGCCACCACCACCGGTCGAGTAGTCACCGAGCAGCGTGACGCCCGAGAACGTCGAGTAGGCCTTCAGGCGCACGTAGTACGTGCCCGCCGTCGGCGCCGCGAAGGTGCAGGTTTCGGCGTTGCCCGTCTTGTACGGACGGCAGAGGTACGTGGTGTCCGTCGGCGTGGAGCCCAGGTTGACGTACATGTCCGCATCGCCCGTGCCACCGGAGGTGGTGAAGGTCAGGTTCGACGCACCGGCCGGAACGACCAGGGTGTAGACCTTGTCGGTCCCGGTGCTCGCACCGATGCCGGTGATCGCCACGCCCTTGGTCATCGGCGTCGGCGTACCGCCGCCACCGCCGCCACCCGCGCACGAGACGCCCACGACGGTGAACGCCGCGGTGACGTCGGCCTTGTTGTAGCCCAGGTCCTGCGCCGCGGTTTCGACGCCGCACGCACCCGAGTTGAACGTGCTGCTCGGGGTCCAGTAGTTGGCGTTGGCACGGGCGAAGGTCTTGAACGCCTTCACCGTGTCCCAACCCGTCGTCTTGGCCAGCGTGCAGAACGCCTTGTTGTACACGCCCGAGCTGTAATGCACGTCCAGGCCGGAGGTGTAGTTCGCGGCGTTGTCGATCGAGCCACCGTCGGCCGGCGGGTTGCACATGTAACGCAGCGCACCGGTGGGCGACTTGAAGATTTCACGGCCGACGTCGAAGTCGTTCGTGCCCTTCCAGAAGTACTCGGTCGCTTCGCCGCCCATGTCGGAGAAGGCTTCGTTCATGCCACCGGATTGGCCGGAGTACGTCAGGTTCGAGTGCTGCTCGGTGTAACCGTGCGAGACCTCGTGGCCCGAGACGTCGGCGTTGACCAGCGGATAGAACGTGCTGGCGCCGTCGCCGAAGGACATGTACGAGCCGTTCCAGAAGGCGTTCTCGTAGTTGGTGCCGTAGTGCACGCGCATGATCAGCTGGAAGGTCAGCGCGTTGGTGCCGGTGTAGGTGTTGTACATGTTCTGGATCACGCCGCCGAAGAAGTGGGCGTCGTTGATCGGCGAGTACGCACCGTTGATGGTCTTGTAGGTGTTGCGCGGGCAGGTGTAGGTGTACGCCGTCGTGCTGGCGCCCGTGCTGCCGTTGAGGTTCACCGACTTGACGTTGGCGTTGTTCATCGTGCACGTCGTGCCGCTCTGCGCGACGTCGAGGTACGGATGCAGGCCGGTGGTGCCGGTGTATTCGTACTGGCCGGTCTTGGCGTTGCCGCCGGGGCCCGTGCCCACGAGCGCATGCGTCAGGCCGTCCCACTGCTTCAGCACGCGGCCGCTGTTGGCATCGACGATGACGAACGGACGCGTCGGCGAACCACCGCCGGCGGTGTCGGCGAAGTACGACACGACGTACGCAAGATGCGCGCGGTCGTTGTCGTCGACGAAGATCGACAGTTCGGACTTGGCGTTCTCGATGCGCATGAAGCCGACGCGGTTGCCCAGGCCCGCGCTCTTGCCGAGCGCCAGGGCGTTGGCCGGGGTGATCTTCGCGGCGACGGCGGGCAGTTCACCGGCCAGGCCGTTGACCATGCGGCCGAAGATGTTGCGGACGTTGCCGTCCTTGCCTTCGCTGACCACCACGTGCTCGCCGAAAATCGGGATGCCGCGGAAGGTCTGTTGGTAGCGCGTGTGGCGGGTGCCGTCCTTGTCGATGCTCGTGCGCAACTCGCGCAGGTTCGAGTTGGCGTCCATGTTGAGCATTTCGGCATGGCGCTCGCGCGCCTGCAGTGCGATGCCCGCGCGAGCGGAGACGAGCTTGTTCTGCGCGTTGACCTGGGTGACGTTGAGGCGATGCAGGTCGGTGCGTTGTGCGGCGATCGCACCCTGCGCGGTGAGCGCGAGAGTGGTGGCAGCCGCGAGTGCTGCCAGGCGGTGATTGCGATTCACGAAGTGGTACCCCCGAAAGTGGATTGAATTAATGACCGCGATGGTTCCCGCGGCCTGCGTTCCTTGCAGTTGTTGCAATCCGGCCCCTGTCGTTCGCCCACCCCTGCAGTGGACTTGCGTCGCTCGGACCACCACCCGTCGCTTTTGTTTGTTGTGCGCAGAGCGGTCGTCGGACGCTAGGGGCGTGCGGCGGGTACGTCAAAACGAAAACGGTTTCGGGATCAGGCCTAGCTGAACGGAAGCTTTCCGCAACGCGGCAGTAGGGCGGCGCTATGCCGCGCTTTTTGCAGGGTTTTTTGCACGCTGCGGCGCAATAGCGCCGCTTGCGGCTTCACGTGGCGTCCACGGGCCTGTTTGTGCGTTGCAGCAGGCCTATGCGCAAAAAGTGTCACTGTGGGGTGCGGATCACACTTTTCTTGCGCGTCGCAGCGATCGGCTCAACCGCGCGGCGCGACCTTCGCGCCGGCCAGGTGCGGGCGGCCATCGACGATGTCGGTCCATACGACGAAGGCCACGCCGTTGCGAACGGCGATCTTCGGGAAGCCCGTTCCGCGACCCCGACCGGCGAGAACGGCCAGTTCGGTTTTCTCCGGCGCGCCCTGGTTCGGATAGCGCGCAAGCTGCACGGTCTGGCCCTTGGCATCCTCGCGGAGCCAGACCAGCCAGGTCGAATCCCCGTCCTTCGCCACGTCCACGCGGCCCTGCAGGGCCGCGCCCTGATCCACGTCGATCGGGGCATCGAAGGTGTTGCCGCTGTCCTTGCTGCGCGCCAGGCGCAACACCGGCTTGTCGTTCGGCGCGGTGTACCAGGCGACCGCGACCGCGGCCCCCCACGCGCCCACCGACGGGCCGTTGAGCGGGCAGCCCGCCATCTTCCAACCGTCGGCGAACACGGGCTTGGGTGCATCCCACTTGCCGACGCGCAGATGCGTGGCGGAGATGTCGCGGATTTCGTCCTTCGTGCGATCGCGGTAGACCAGCAGCGGGCCGGTGTCGGTCAGCACCGCGTCGGTGCCGCAGCAATCGCAGGTCGAGGCGTCGATCTCGGCGTCGTTACTCCGCTGGAGTCCACCGTCGAAACGCGCGCCGCGGACGGTCATCTCGCCTGCCGCGCCTTCGTCGAGGTCGTGCGCCGGCATGTTCGCGTCGTGCATGTGTGTCGCGGCCGCGGTCTTGCGACCGTCGAGCCACGCGATGCCGATCGCGTCCTGGTCGGCGGCCCACATCGAGACGAAGCCGTGTTCGGTGCCGGTCGCATCGTCGTTGACCGCCACCGGCGGCGCCCAATGCACGCCGTTGTCGGGCGAGCGCGAGAGCACGATGTCGGAGGCGTGCGGCGACTTCCCATCGGCGGGCGTCTGCAGCCAGTGCGCCCACAGCGCGCGATCCTCGGTCATCAGGATGTGCGGCGTGTTCGCCCAGTTCGCGGTGAGCGTGCGGCCGACGGCGATCGTCTTCGGCGCCGATTCCCAACTGTCGTCACCCAGGTACGCCGCGTATTGCAGGGCGTTGCGATCGCCTTGCCTGCGGATCCAGCTGACGAGCAGGCGGCCGTCTGGCCCGACCGACAGATCCGGTTGCGCGGCGCCGTCGGGCGTGGGCAGCGCCCATTGGTTGACGATCAGTGCGGAGTGGGCGTTCGCGTCGGTGCCTGCCGGTGTCGTCGCCGCTTCGGGCGCGGGCGAGCGCGAGCAGGCCGCAACCGCGGCGATCAGTGCGAGGGAGAGGATGCGGGGGGTCGTGTTCATGCGCGGAGCGTACTCCCGCCGCGCGCACGTGCGCGTGTGCCGGTTGTGTCAGGCCACGCGCGTGCCGCGGGACCTGGCCAGATGCACGAGCAGCAAGGAAATCGCCGCCGGCGTCATGCCCGGAATGCGCTGGGCCTGGCCGACGGTTTCCGGGCGCACGCGTGCGAGCTTCTGTTGCACTTCCGCCGACAGCCCGCGCACGGCGGCGTAGTCGAAGGCGGCCGGGATCGCCGTGGTTTCGTGGCGCTGCTGGCGCGCGATTTCGTCGCGCTGGCGGTCCAGGTAGCCGGCGTACTTCACGCCGATCTCGACCTGCTCGGCGACTTTCGCGTCGTCGACGCCGGGGCCGAGCGCAGGCAATTGCATGAGCTTGGCGTAGTCCAGCTCCGGGCGCTTCATCAGGTCGAGCGCGTTGGCTTCGCGTGTAAGCGCGACGCCGAGGGTGCTTTCGAGTTCGCGGCCGAGCGCGTTGTTCGGCGTGGCCCACGCAGCGCGCAGGCGATCGGTTTCCTTCGCGATCGCTTCGCGCTTGGCGTCGAAGCGCGACCAGCGCGCATCGTCGACGAGGCCCAACTCGCGCCCGATGGGCGTCAGCCGCAGGTCCGCGTTGTCTTCGCGCAACTGCAGGCGGTATTCCGCGCGCGAGGTGAACATGCGATACGGCTCGTTCGTGCCGTGCGTGATCAGGTCGTCGACGAGCACGCCGAGATAGGCCTCGTCGCGGCGGGGCGACCAGGCATCGCGCTGCTGCACGAAGCGCGCGGCGTTGAGGCCCGCGAGCAGGCCTTGCGCTGCGGCCTCTTCGTAACCGGTGGTGCCGTTGATCTGGCCGGCGAAGAACAGGCCGGCGACGGCCTTGGTTTCCAGCGAGGCCTTCAGTCCGCGCGGATCGAAGAAGTCGTATTCGATGGCGTAACCGGCACGCGTGATGTGCGCGTTCTCGAAACCGCGGATCGATCGCACGAGCTCGAGCTGCACGTCGAAGGGCAGCGACGTCGAAATGCCGTTGGGATAGATCTCGGTCACGTCGAGTCCTTCGGGCTCGACGAAGATCTGGTGCGAGGCCTTTTCGGCGAAGCGCACCACCTTGTCTTCGATGGACGGGCAATAACGCGGGCCGATGCCTTCGATCTGGCCGGTGTACAACGGCGAGCGATCCAGCGCGCCGCGGATGATCTCGTGGGTGCGTTCGCTGGTGTGCGTGATCCAGCACGAGACCTGGCGCGGATGGTCGTCGCGCGAGCCGATGAAGGACATCACCGGGCGCGGGTCGTCGCCGGGCTGTTCTTCCATCACGGTGTAGTCGAGCGTGCGGCCGTCGATGCGCGGCGGCGTGCCGGTCTTCAGGCGGTCGACGACGAAGGGGCGTTCGCGCAGGCGTGCGGCGAGCGTGGTCGCGGGCGGATCGCCGGCGCGCCCCGCGGCGTATTGCGTCTGGCCGACATGGATCTTGCCGGCGAGGAAGGTGCCGGCGGTCAGTACGACGGCGGGCGCTTCGAAGCGCAGGCCGGTCTGCGTGATCGCACCGCGCACGGCGTCGCCTTCGATGACCAGGTCGTCGACGGCGGCCTGGAACACGACCAGATGGGGTTGCGCTTCGACCATGCGCCGGATCGCGGCGCGATACAGCGCGCGATCGGCCTGGCAACGCGTCGCACGCACCGCCGGGCCCTTGGACGCATTCAGCGTGCGCCACTGGATGCCCGCGGCATCGGCGGCGCGCGCCATCGCACCGCCGAGTGCGTCGATTTCCTTGACCAGATGGCCCTTGCCGATGCCGCCGATCGCCGGGTTGCAGCTCATCGCGCCCACGGTTTCGACGTTGTGCGTGAGCAGCAACGTGCGTGCACCCGTACGCGCGGCGGCGAGCGCGGCTTCGGTGCCGGCGTGGCCACCGCCGATGACGATGACGTCGTGGCGGAAGAAATCGGACATGGTGGACGAGGGTGTCGCGGACAGGCTGCGCATTTTACTTGCGTGCCGTTGGGGGACCTGAATGACGCGATTGCAGGCTTGGCACGCTTCCTGCGACATCTCCCATTGCACCCGGGGTGGCAGGCGCACCAAGCGCTGCCGGATTGGAACAGGGGCTGGCGAGTACACGCCGGGGGAGCGCAGGGGCCGAATGTCGGGGGACGTTCGGCCCCTTTTTTATGTCTGCAATTCGGGTCGCGAAGGGCCGCGCATCAGTCGATGGCGCCCTGGAAGGGTGGCCGACGCCCCGCGAGGTGCGGAACAGGGGGGATCCGTGGGTTCCCCGAGGGGCGTCGACATGGTCGGGCCTGCCGCAAGTTGTGTCGCAAAGCGACGCAACTCGTCACTCGCGGCCTACTGTGCGCCCCCGTCCGGCGGAGCGCAACACCTCAAGGCGTGTCGCCCGACCCACTTTTAATGCGTGCCCGTTCGGCGGCGCGTTCGCTGCGGGCCGACGGCGTGAACGACGGGCTGGGCGACGGCGTCATCGGACGCGGCGGCGGTGGCGGCCGCAGTGACGGCGACGGCGGCGGCGTGCGCAGGGGCATCGGACGCGAGACCGGCGCGGGCGGTCTTCCATCGTTGAGCACTTCGTTGCGGTGCACGCGCGGCGGCATCACCGGCGGGTTGCCGCCGCGCGGGCCGGCCCACTCGACCTGGCGGTGGCTGCGCAATTCGCGCGGCGGATTGTCACCACCCGTGCTCGGCGGCGGCGGCGGTGGGTTGTGGGGATGGTGCGGCCTGTACGGCCCGCGATCGCCACCGCGATAACCGCCGTAGTAGCCGCCGTAATACCCACCGTAGTAGCCGGGATAACCGCCCCAGTAGCTGAAGCCGCCACCCCAACCCGGATACGGCCCGTAATACGCGCCGGGGTAACCGCCGTACCAGCCGGCCGAGGGCACGTAGTGGTAGTCGGTGTACGGCTCGCCGGAGTAGTAATCGCCTTCGCCGTTCTGGTGATACGTGTAGCCCGTCGCGCAACCGCCGAGCAGGACGGCGGCGGCGAGCAGGAACAATCGCTGCGTGGACATGGTCATCCCCTGTGGATGCCACGAGATTCCGCCCGCGGCGTTGAATTGCTGCTTAATCTTTCCGGTTCCACGTTGTACTCCCTGAACCGTCAGTGCAACGTTTAGCATGCCGGCATGAATCCGCCCGCCCAACTCCTGCCGGCCTTCGGCGACGTCCTCGCCGCCGCCGCGCGCATCGCGCCCCACGCCCACGCCACGCCGGTGCTCCGCTCGCGCGCCATCGACGCGCTGGTCGGCACGTCGGTGGCCTTCAAGGCCGAACACCTGCAGCGCGCGGGTGCGTTCAAGTTCCGCGGCGCGTGCAACGCGGTGTGGTCGATGACCGACGAACAGGCGAAGCGCGGCGTGGTCACGCATTCCTCCGGCAACCACGGTGCCGCGCTTGCACTGGCGGCGCGCACGCGCGGCATCGCCTGCCACGTCGTCGTGCCCGAGGGCGCGGTGAAGTCCAAGCTCGCCGCGATCGAAGCCTACGGCGCCACCCTGCACCACTGCGCGGCGACGATTGCCGCGCGCGAGGCCGCGTGCGCGCAACTGCAACACGACACCGGCGCGCAACTCGTGCATCCCTATACCGATGCACGCGTGATCGCGGGCCAGGGCACCGCGGCGCTCGAGCTGATGAATTACTGCGACGGCGCGCTCGACGCGGTGATCGTGCCGGTCGGTGGCGGCGGCCTGGCGTCGGGCACGGCGCTCGCCGTCGCGGCGACGCTTCCGAACGCACGCGTCTTCCTCGCCGAGCCGGCGGGCGCGGCGGAAACCGCGGCATCGCTCGCACAGGGCCACCGCGTGACGGACTTCGTGCCCGACACCATCTGCGACGGCCTGCGCGGCACGCTCGGTGAACCGAATTTCGAACTGCTACGCGCGCACGACGTGGAGACGCTCGTCGTCGACGACGCCGACACGATCGAAGCGATGCGCCTGCTCTTCTCGCGCATGAAGCAGGTCGTCGAGCCCTCCTCGGCCACCGTGCTGGCTGCCCTGCTGCGTCATCGCGAACGTTTCGCGAGCCTGCGCGTGGGCGCGATCCTTTCCGGCGGCAACGTCGACCTCGACGCCATCGCCGCGTTGTTCGCGAAGGGCCGCGCGTGAGCGGCGCCGAACCGGCGACACCGCAGGCACGCACGCTCGCCACCTTGCGCGCCTACTACGAAGCGATGAATCGCCAGGATCCCGATGGCGTCGTCGCGCTGCTCACCGACGATGTCGTGCACGACCTCAACCAGGGGCCGCGTGAAGTGGGCAAGACGGCCTTCCGCGAATTCCTGCAGCGCATGGAATTCTGCTATCGCGAACGGCTGCACGACTTCGTGCTCCTGGCGTCGGCCGACGGCCTGCATGGCGCGGCCGAGTACGTCGTCGATGGCGAATACGTCGCCGACGACATCGGCATGCCGCCGGCGCAAAACCAGAAATACCGCATGCCCGGTGCCGCGTTCTTCGCACTCCGGGAGGGTCGCATCTGCCGGGTGAGCGACCACTACAATCTGCAGGAATGGTTTTCCCAAGTCGCACAGGCCTGATGGACATCCTGCGAAAGCCCGCCACGTGGGTGGCCATCATCGCCGTCTGCCTGTCGCTGCTGTTCCTCGGGCATCGCGGCACGTGGGATCCGGATGAAGGCCGTTACACGAACGTCGGGCTCAACATGCTCGACAGCGGCGACTGGCTCAACCCGCGTCGCAACGAAGAAATCGGCCACTGGACCAAGCCGCCGATGACCTACTGGGCGATCGCTTCGAGCGTCGCCGTCTTCGGTACGAATCCCTGGGCCGCGCGCCTTCCCGGTGCCCTGGCCTACCTGTTGTGCGTGTGGCTGGTGTGGCGCATGGGGCGGCGCCTGTCGCCCGGCAGCGAGGCCACGGCGGCGCTCGCTTACGCGACGATGCTGCTCACGATCGGCGCATCGCAATACATCACCACCGATTACATCCTCACCGCGTTCTCGACGATCGCGATGCACGGGTTCGTGGAGGCGCGCTTCGGCGATGCGCGGCGGCGGTGGTGGATCGCGACGATCTGGATCGGTTTCGCGCTGGCGTTTTTGACGAAGGGGCCGCCGACCTTGCTGCCGCTGCTCGCGGTGGTCGCGTTCGATTGGATGATTCCCGGCAAGCAGCGTCCGCGCGTGTTCGGTTGGGCTGCATTGTTGTTTCCGTTGCTGGCGCTGCCCTGGTACCTCGCGGTGGTGCGCCAACATCCGGGGCTGCTGCAACATTTCCTCGGCAGCGAAGTGATCGCGCGCGTGGCGAGCGACGATTTCTCGCGCCATGGCGAGTGGTACGGCTTCCTCGTCGTGTACGTGCCGACCTTGTTGTTGGGCACGCTGCCGTGGACGCCGGCGCTGCTGCGTTGGGCCCGGCGCCTGCCCGCGGACGTGCGCGGCTGGTGGCGCAGCGGAACGCAGCGTGCGGCCGATGCGCCGTGGTTGCTGCTCGTGCTGTGGATCGCGCTGCCGCTGGTCGTGTTCTGTCTCGCGCGCTCGCGGATGCCGCTGTACCTGCTTCCCCTGTTCACGCCGCTGGCCTTGCTGGTCGGCCTGCAGCGCCATCGCGAAGGCCGCGCCTTGCCGCGCTGGCCGTGGATCGTCGCATGGGTGGCCCTCGTGCTCGCGATGCAGGTCGGCGCGGGCTTCTGGCGCACGCACAAGGATGCGTCGGAATGGGCGGATCAAATCCGCCAGCGCGCGGGCGGGCAGCCGGTGACCGAGGTGGTCTTCGTCGAGGACATGACCCGCTACGGGCTGCACCTGGAGCTCGGGCTGTCGACGCATATCGAGAAGATCTCGCTGTATCCGCTGCCGCAATCGAAGTTCGACCGGGTCTACGACGAATTGCTCGAAGAGGAGCTGGCCGAGCATGAGACGGGCGCGCTGTGGATCTGCAAGGCCGGCACCTGGCCGAAGGTCCTGGCCCGCATCCGGGCGGCCGGTTATGAGGCCACGCCGCTCGGCACGCCCTGGCAGGGCCGGATGTTCTTCCGCGTGGTTCGCCGCTGAGGCCGGGTGGGCGACAATGGGCGTCTTCCCGACGCCCGACGCTGCCCGCCATGTCCGATTTCGAAACGACCGGCTCCATTTCCCTCACCCGCCACCTCATCGAGGAAGAGCGCGCCGGCCGCATCAACGCCGACCTGCGGCTGCTGATCGAAGTGGTCGCGCGCGCGTGCAAGTCGATCTCCGTGTCCGTCGGCAAGGGCGCGCTCGGTGGCGTGCTCGGTGAGGCGGGCAGCGGCAATATCCAGGGCGAAGCGCAGAAGAAGCTCGACGTCATCGCCAACGACGTGTTGCTCGAAGCCAATGCGTGGGGCGGTCACCTAGCCGCGTGCGCGTCGGAAGAGATGGACCACTGCCAGCCGATTCCCGACGTGTATCCGCGCGGCAACTATCTTTTGCTGTTCGATCCCCTCGACGGCAGCAGCAACATCGACGTCAACGTCTCGGTCGGCACGATCTTCTCGGTGCTGCGCTGCCCCGAAGGCGTGACGCATCCCGAAGACGCGCACTTCCTGCAGGCGGGCACCACGCAGGTCGCCGCCGGTTACTGCATCTACGGGCCGAGCACGATGCTCGTCCTGTCGATCGGCCACGGCACGCACGCCTTCACGCTGGATCGCGAGATGGGGTCGTTCGTGCTCACGCAGCGCAACATGACGGTGCCGCCGGCGACGAAGGAATTCGCGATCAACATGTCGAACCAGCGCCACTGGGAAGCGCCGATGCAGGACTACGTGCGCGACCTGCTCGCCGGCGAAACCGGCCCGCGCGGCAAGAACTTCAACATGCGCTGGATCGCGAGCATGGTGGCCGACGTGCATCGCATCCTCACCCGCGGCGGCATCTTCATCTATCCGTGGGACAAGAAGGACCCGACGAAGGTCGGCAAGCTGCGCCTGATGTACGAAGCCAATCCGATGAGCTACCTGATCGAGCAGGCGGGTGGCGCGTCGACGAATGGGCGCGTGCGCATGCTCGAGATCGCGCCGACGGAATTGCACCAGCGCGTGCCGGTGTTCCTCGGTTCGCGCGAGGAAGTCGCGAAGGCCACCGAATACCACCTCGCGCACGACGCGAAGGCGAAAACCGCCGCGTAATCCGCGCTAGCGTTCGAGCCACTGCGTGCGCAGGCGGCGCACGTCGTCGATGAAGCGCACGAAGTCGACGGGCTTCTGCAGATAACTGTCGGCGCCACACGCATAGGTGGCGTCGATGTCGTTCGGTTCGCCGCTGCTGCTCAACGCGACGACCGGCAGGTGGCGCAGCGCGGGATCGGCGCGGATCGCCTGCACGACTTCGCGACCGTCGAGTTTCGGCAGGTTGAGGTCGAGCAGGATCAGCGAGGGCAGCGCATCGCGATGGGCATCGAGCCAGTCGAGCGCGAGCGCGCCATCGCGCGCGACGATCAGCGGATGCGCGATGCCCGCTTCGATGAATGCAAGGCGCGTGAGTTCGACGTCATCGAGGTTGTCCTCGATGAGCAGCACCGGCGCGAGCGTCATCGCGCCTCCGCCGTGTGCGGGAGGAACAAGTGCGCGGTCGCGCCTTCGCCGACGCGGCCTTCGATGCGCAAGGTGCCGCCATGGCGTTGCGCGATGCGGCGCGCGATGGCCAGGCCAAGTCCGCAGCCTTCGGGATGCACGTCGGGCGCCAGGCGCTGGAAGGGTTCGCCCAGGCGCGTCGCCAATGCAGGATCGAAACCATTGCCGTGATCGCGGATGCGCAGCGTCGTGCCTTGCGCATCGTGTTGCGAATCCACTTCGATGCGCACGGGGCGATCTTTGTCCGCATGGACCCACGCGTTGTGCAGCAGTTCGGCGATCGCGGTTTTCAGCAAGCGTTCGTCGCCGCGCACGTGCATGTCGGGTGCGATGTCGACCTGCGCTTCGCGATCGGGCGCGGCGTCGCGCAATTCGCCGACGCACCACTCGGCGAGCAGGGCCAGGTCGATGGCGTCGTCGCGCAAGGGTGCGCTGCCCGCCTGGAGATAGGTCTGCAAGCGCGCGAGCAGGCGGCCCATGCGGGCGCTGGCTTCGCGGATGCGTCGCAGATGGTCGCGACCGGTGTCGTCGAGCGCGTGCGCGCTGCCTTGTTCGAGCAGGTAGGCGAAGCTGTCGATGGCGCGCAGCGGCGAGCGCATCTCGTGCGACAGGCCGAGCGCGAGCACGCCTTGGTCCTGGCGCAGCGCGGCGTATTCGGCTTGTAGAGCGTCGATGTCGTGCACGGCGGGGGGACCTGCTGCGACGTTGGAGGCAGTGTACGCAACCGGCCGCGGCTTGCGTGCCTTCACGTCACGGATTGGTTCAGAACAGTTCGGCTTGCGGGGAAGGCTTGCGCGGCGGCGTGAATTTGCTCGCGTCCGACGGCGGCAGATGTCCGAATCCGAGGCGCGCATGGGCCTTCCTGAAACGCTGCTGCAGCAATTGCGCGAAGGGGCCTTCGCCGCGCATGCGGGTGCCGAATCGGCTGTCGTAATCCTTGCCGCCGCGCATCTGCTGGATGAGGCTCATGACGTGCTTGGCGCGATCGGGGTAGTGCAGCTCGAGCCATTCGCGCCAGACGTCCTTCAATTCATGCGGCAGGCGCAGGAGCGTGTAGCCGGCCGAACGCGCGCCATGGTCCTTCGCCGCTTCGAGGATGTGTTCGAGTTCGTGGTCGGTGATCATCGGGATCACCGGCGCGACCATCACGCCGACCGGGACGCCGGCATCGGCCAGCGTGCGCATCGCGCGCAGTTTTCCGTGCGGCGCGGTGGCGCGCGGTTCCATGCGCGCGGCCAGGCGGTTGTCGAGCGTGGTGATCGAAAAGTGCGCGGTGACGAGATTGTCCTTCGCCATCTGCGCGAGCAGGTCGACGTCGCGCTCGATCATCCCGCCCTTGGTCACGAAGCTCACCGGATGTTTCGTTTCGGCCAGCAGTTCGAGGATCGCGCGCGTGATGCGGTACTGGCGTTCGATCGGTTGGTAGGCATCGGTGTTGATGCCCAGCATCAGGGGCTCGGGCACGTAACCGGGCTTGGCCAGTTCTTCGCGCAAGCGCTCGACGGCGTTGGTCTTCGCGTACAGGCGCGTTTCGAAATCCAGGCCCGGCGAGAGATCGAGGTAGGCGTGCGACGGGCGCGCGAAACAATAGACGCATCCGTGCTCGCAGCCGCGATACGGATTGAGCGAGAGATTGAAGCCGACGTCGGGGGATTGGTTGCGCGTGAGGATGGTGCGCGCGCGCTCTTCGGTGACCTGTGTTTCCGGGTGCGGCGGCGGCGCGTCCGCGCCATCCAGGCTGGTGTCGTAGACCGAGCCCCAGCCGTCGTCCTCGCCCTGGCGCACGGTCTTTTCGAACCGCCCCGTCACGCGCGAGGCGGCGCCGCGGCCCTTGATCGGTGTCGTTGCCTTGCGCGCGTCTTCCACCCCGCTAGGGTACGCTCCGGCGTCGCATGGCGTGCTACGGAACCTGAATCCAAAGGTCTGGAGAGTCGATGATCGAGGCCTTGCTATCCGCCTGGCACGCCGTGTCGGACATCCACAATGTCCGGATCTACATGACCGTGCTCTACGTGGTCTACCTCGTGGGCCTCGGCGGCTGGATCGTGCTGCAGAAGCGCGAGCCGGTGGCCACGGTCAGCTGGCTGCTCGGCCTGGCCTTGCTGCCGTACATCGGCTTCCTCGTCTACAACTACTTCGGGCCGCAGCGGATCACGCGGCACCGCCTGCGCCGTGCGCGCAGCAAGGCGCCGATGCTGCCGCCCTCGGCGGCCGACGACCTGATCGCGCGCGAGCTCTCGCGCCTGGGCATGGCGACCACGGGGCTGCCGCCGACGACCGCGCGCGAAGTGCGGATGATCGTCGACGGGCACGCGAAGTACACCGCGCTGCTCGCCGACATCGCGCAGGCCCGCGATTCGATCGACATCGAGTACTACATCTTCCTGCCCGACCGCACGGGCACGAAGGTGCGCGATGCATTGATCGAGCGCGCGCGCGCCGGCGTGCGCGTGCGCCTGCTGGTCGACGCCGTCGGCTCATCGAAGACGCCGCGCAAGTTCTTCGCGCCGCTGGTCGAGGCCGGTGGCCTGGTCGCCTGGTTCCATCCGATGCATTTCGGGCGCATCTGGCGACGCCCGTGGTTGAACCTGCGCACGCACCGCAAGATCGCCGTGATCGACGGGCACATCGCGTACACCGGCGGCATCAACGTCACCGACGAAGAAGACGAGACGCTGCGGCCGGATGCGTATCGCGACCTGCATCTGCGGCTCGAGGGCCGCATCGCGCGCTCGCTGCAGGTGTTGTTCGTCGAGGATTGGGCGTACGCGACCGAACACCCACCGGTGTTGCCGCCCGCCCCCGAAGAATCGGAGCCCGGGTCGTATGCGGTGCAGGCGATCGCATCGGGGCCGGATTCGGACTGGGAAGCCATCCACCGCATGTTCGTCGCGGCGATCCATTCGGCCCAGCGGCGCGTGTGGCTGACCACGCCCTATTTCGTGCCGGGCGAGGCGGCGTTGATGGCGCTGACGTCGGCGGCACTCGGTGGGCTCGACGTGCGGCTGCTGGTGCCCAAGGTCAGCGATTCGATGATCGTCACGCTGGCGGCGCGCTCCTACTTCGACCAACTGCTCGCCGCGGGCGTGCGCGTGTACGAGTACGGGCCACGGATGCTGCACAGCAAGGCGCTGCTGGTGGACGAGCACGTGGTCAGCATCGGCAGCGCGAACTTCGACTACCGGAGTTTCCGCTTGAATTTCGAAGTGGCCGTGGTCTGCCACGACGCCCGCTTGGCCGGCGAGCTGGAGCGGGTGATCGAGGGCGACCTGGCGCACTCCCCGCGTGTCCGCGAAGATCGGCCGCGACCGCTCTGGACGGTGCGCCTGCCCGAGGCGGTCGCGCGGTTGCTCTCGCCGCTGCTTTGACCCGCCGGGTTCGTCGTACACTTCGGCGCAGCACGATCCAGGAACGCGGGAGTCGACGATGCATTGGTTGTTGCTCGGGTTGGCGGCCGCCGCCTTCGCGGTCGCGTTGAACACCACCCTCGCGTGGTTGATGGCCGTGTGCCTGTTGCTCGCGTTGCTGTTCTCCCTGGGGTGGATCCTGGGGCTGTATTCGGCGCGGGCCGGTGCGCGCGCGCGCGACGAGATGGCGATGATCGATCCGGTCGAATTGCGTCGCCTGCGCGAGCAGGCCGAAGCGCGCAAGCTCGCCGCGCAGCAGCAGCAATCCGGCGAACCGCCGGCGCCGTGACCGCGCAGATCGCGCGATAGGCGGGCGCATGGCCACCGTCCTCAGCGTCAACGTCAACAAGATCGCGGTGCTGCGCAATTCGCGCGGCGGCACGGAACCCGATATCGTGCAGGCGGCCAGCACCTGCCTGGATGCGGGCGCGCACGGCATCACCGTGCATCCGCGGCCCGATGCGCGGCACATTCGTGCGGAGGATGTTTACGCGCTCTCGGTGCTGACGCGTTCGCGTGGCGTGGAATTCAATCTCGAAGGCAATCCGTTCGCGCCGCCGCGTGCGGGCTACCCGGGGTTCGCGGCGCTGTGTGCGCAAACGCGCCCGGCGCAGGCCACGCTGGTGCCGGATTCGGATGCGCAGATCACGTCGGACCATGGGTTCGACTTCTCCGGCGACCTGGGTGAGTTGCGCGAGCGCATCGCGGAGTTGCGTGCGCTCGACTGTCGCGTGAGTTTGTTCGTCGACGCCGGATGCGCGGATGTCGAGCGCGCGGCGGATGTCGGTGCGCAACGCATCGAGTTGTACACCGGGCCGTATGCCGAAGCCTTCGCGCAAGGCGATGCGGGTGCGGCGATCGCGTTGTGCGCACAGACGGCACGGCGCGCGCAGGCGGTGGGCTTGGGCGTCAACGCGGGGCACGACTTGAACGAAGCGAATCTGCCGGCGTTCCTGCGCGGCGTGCCGCAGGTGCTGGAAGTCTCGATCGGGCATGCGCTGATCGGCGATGCGCTGTATCGCGGACTGGATGCGACGGTGAAGCGCTATCTCGAAGCGATCGCGCACGGCGGTTGATTGCGCGCAACAAATCGCGCGCAAAAAAAAGACGCCGCCCGGAGGCGGCGTCGACAGACAGTGCGTCGTGCTTGATTCTGAGTTGCGTCAGCCCTGCGGCTGCACGAAACCGATCTTGATCATGCCGGCGTTCTTCGCGCTGGCGAGGACCTTGGCCAGCACGCCGTAATCGGCGTCCGGGCTCGTGTCGATTTCGAGCTGGGGCTGGTTGGTCGGATCGCGATTGACTTCGACCTGCATCAGGCCCTTGAGCGCCGAGACCGGCTGCGGCGACTCGTTCCAGTACACCTGGCCCGAGGCGTCGATGCGGAGCTTGATCGGCTCCGGCGGCTCCTTGGTCTGCGGCGGCGGGTTGAGCGACTTCTGCGGAAGGTCGATGTCGATCGGATAGGAGAGCGTCGGCGCCGTCACCATGAAGATGATGAGGAGCACCAGCATCACGTCGACGAGCGGCGTGACGTTGATGTCGGCCATCGGGCCACTACCGCCACCGGAACTGAAAGCCATGGTTCTGTTCTCCTAAAGGCTCAGGGCCGTTCTTTCTCGGCCACGAAGCCGACCTTGCGCATGCCCTGGTTCTGGGCGACCTGCACCACCTGCTGGACGATGCGGTACTTCGTCGTCCGATCGCCGCGCACGTTGATGGCCGGCTGCGGCGTCTTCTGGGCTTCGACCGAGAGACGACTCTCGATCTGGTCCTTGGTGATGGGCTGGTCGTTCCAGTACAGGTTGCCGGCATCGCTCACCGTGATGGTGATCGGCTGCACGATCAACTTTGGCTCTTCGATCTTGTCGAGATTCGCCTTCGGCAGCTCCACCTTCACCTTGTGGGACATGAGCGGCGCCGTGATCATGAAGATGATCAGCAGCACCAACATGACGTCGACGAGCGGCGTCACGTTGATCTCGGCCATCGGGCCGCCGCTTTCGTTACCGGAACTGAAGGCCATGGGGGAACTCCGTCAAGTTGCGATTGCTTAGCGCTTGGCCGGCATTTCGCCGACGCGTGCACCCGTCGCGAAGAAGTCGTGCAGGTCGTGCGCGAAGGTATCGAACTTGCTGTTCGTGACGCGGTTGAGGCGCACGAAGAAGTTGTACGCAAGCACCGCCGGGATGGCGACGAACAGACCGACGGCGGTCATGATCAGCGCTTCACCCACGGGACCTGCGACCGCGTCGATCGACGCCTGGCCGGTGGCACCGATCTTGATCAGCGCGCCGTAGATGCCCCACACGGTACCGAGCAGGCCGACGAACGGCGCGGTCGAACCGACGGTGGCGAGCACGGTCAGGCCGTTCTCGAGGCGCGAGGATTCGCGGGTCACGCCCTGGCGCAGGGCACGGTCCACGAACTCCGAGCGGTTCAGCGATTCAACGAGGCGCGAGCCTTCGTGACGCTGGTGGTGCGCGGCGGCCTGCGCGGCGTCGAGCGCGATCTTGGAGAACGGCTCGGCCTTGTTCTGCTCTTCCATGAAGCGGATCGCGTCCTGCGCGTTCGGGGTTTCCCAGAACGTGGAGACGACGCGGTCGGCGCTGCCGCGGATGCGGACGTTCTTGATCAGGTTGATCACGATCCAGTACCACGACATCGCGGACATGATGATCAGGGTGGTGGCGACAACGAGCTGGACGACGTAGTCGCCCGGGTTGCTCAGCATTTCGCGTGCCAGGTGGTCGACGCCCATCTGCTTGAGCGCGTCGGCGTTGCTCCCGGTCGCGGCAACGGCGTTGGTGGTTTCCTGCAGCATGACGCTTACCTTCTGTCTGGAAAGAATGGAGTACTAAGGGAAGAAAAAAGTTACTGCTTGAGTTCCATCGGCAAGATGCCCGAACCCGGCTGGCCCGGACACATCTTGATGCGACGCGCCCAGCTCTGCGCGGCACGGTCCACGTTGCGGTCGCGGCTCGACTGTGCGACCTGGACATCGCTGACCGTACCGTCCGCACCGTACGTCAGCTGCAACTTCATCGAGCCGGTGATGCGCGCGCGACCGACGGCAGCGGCGACCGGACCCAGCGGAGGCTGGAAGCAGACGTTGGCACGAAGGTCGTTGGGATCGCGTGCCGGACCCTGCGGGCCGACGGGCGGCGCGGGCGGTGCCGGCGGCGGCGCCTGGACGTCGACCGGCGAGGGCTCGTCGAACACGACCGGCGGTTCTTCCGGCGGCGGCGGGAGCGGGCTCGGCTTGGGCACGGTCTGCGGCTTGAGCACGATCTGCTTCGGCGGTTCCGGCGGCGGCGGCGGCGGCGGCGGGGGCGGCGGCGGCGGCTTGATGAAGTTGACCAGGGTCACTTCTTCTTCTTCCACCTGGGCGCCGGGGGGCGCCACCGGCATGAGCAGCAGCATCAGCGCCGCGACATGCAGGGCGATCACGAAAGAGATGCCGACGATGCGCGGCCAGTTCAACGGCTGGCGTGCGTGGCTGTCGGGATGCGGCAGTGTTTCCGTCATGCGCGAGGCTCTGGGGTCAGGGCCCGACGCCTTTTTCGCGCCGGATTGCAATGCTGGCCGCTTACGAAGCTGAAGCGGCCGCGGGAATTTCCAAGCATATATCAATTCCGCGGCGGTACACCAATGCCGCGGGCTCGGTATGTGATGTCGTCAGTCGGCGAGGATTTCCTTCGCTTCCTGCGGCTTCTTCAAGCCCTTGTCCATGGCCTTCTGGGCAGCGGCCTTGGCCTCGGCCGTCTTGCCCTGCGCACGCAGGATCTTGGCCTCGTTGAGGTAAGCCTCGCCGTCCTTCGCCATCGGGGCGGCCTTGGAATAGAACTTCAGCGCGTCGGCGTCGCTGCCGTTGTAATACGCGTTCTGGCCGAGCAGCGAATAGGCGGTCGCCAGGTCCGGGCCTTCCTTGAGGATGCCCTTCGCCGCGCCGTCCTCGATCACCTTCTGCGCATCCTTGAAGCGCTCGGCGTTGAGGTAGTTGGCGTACAGCACCTGCAGTTCCTTCGCTTCGGTGAGCATGCCCTTGTTGTAGCCCTCTTCCAGCAGCTTGGTCGCCTTCGCGTCGTCGCCCGCCGCCTGGTAGGCCGACACCGCGTTCAGCAGCGCGCGCTTGTCGTTGGGGTTCTTCGCCAGCTGGTCTTCGAAGGTCTTCGCCGCTTCGCCGCCACGGCCGGTGTTGGCGAGCAACTGCGCGCGCAACTGCTGGTACTCGGGCTTGTCGGACTTGGTTTCGGCGAGGAACTTGTCGAGCAGCGCCAGCGACTCGGCGTACTTGCCCGTGGAGTAGTACGTCGCGATGAGGTTGTACATCGCGGTGTAGTGGTTGTTGTTGTCCAGGCCGTTGGCGTCGACGGCCTTCTTGAAATATTCGGCGGACTTCGCGTCGTTCTTCAGCTCCGAAGCCGATGCACCGGCGAGCTGGTAGGCGAAGGACTGCTCGTACGCACTCAGGCCGCTCGTTGCGGCGAAGGCATCGGCCTTCGCCATTGCGCCGGCGTAGTCCTGCTTCTGGTAGAGCGCCTGGATTTCCTGCAGCGCCTTGAGGTTCTTGCCCTTGGCTTCTCCCTCGGGCGACTTGCGCGTGGCGTTCGGCCACATCTGCTCTTCGGTCGCCTTGCCCTCTTCCTTCGTCTTGCCGAGTTCCTTCTGGCGCTTGGCGCGCTCGTCGCGCATCGACGAGTGACCGTAATCCTGTGCCTGCGCGAATGCGGGTGCGACCGCCGCGACGGCGACGAGGGTGCACAACGCGAGTGCGAGCGGGCGGAGCTTGGGGGACGCGTTCATCGGGGGAACCTCGAATGGGATCGGGAGGGTCTTGGGCGGGATGCCCGGGGGGCGCTCACGCTAGCAGAAAGGCCGTTATGTGGAGCGGGGGTCGGTTGCCGGATTGTCGATGGGTTCACCCGCAGGCCGGTCGGCGCCCGGCGGCACGCGCCTGGTCATAAACCGGCAGCAGCGACGCGGCGCGCTGCTGGAGTTCGCGGATGCGGCTTTCGGGATTGGGGTGCGTGGAGAGCCACTGCGGCGGACGGCCGCTGTTCTGCGTGGCCTGGATCATGTTGGTCCACAACTGCACCGCGCCGCGCGGATCGAAGCCGGCCTGCGCCATCAGTTGCTGGCCCACGACGTCGGCTTCGGATTCCTGTTCGCGCGAACCCGGCAGCAGGAAACCGGTTTGCGCGAGCACGCTGCCGCCCTGCACCGCCGCGCTTTGCGCGCCGGCGCCGTAGCGCGAACCGAGCAAGGCACCGAGCAATTCCACCGCGCCCTGGGCGCCCATTTGCCGCGTGATGCGCTCTTCGTGGTGGCGCGAAATCACGTGTCCGATTTCGTGCGCGATCACGCCCGCCAGTTCGTCCTGCGTGTTGGCGACCTTGAAGATGCCGCTGTAAACGCCGACCTTGCCGCCGGGCAGCGCGAAGGCGTTGGGTTCGGGATCCACGAACACCGCGGTTTCCCAACCGCTCTGCCAATTCGGCGGCAGTTGGCGCGTGATCGCGCCGACGATGCATTGCACTTCGCGCGTCTGGTGCGCGTCGGTACTCAGCCGTTTCTGTTGTTTCACTTCGGCGAAGGCTTGCGCGCCGAGTTGGTTGAGTTCCTGTTGCGAAACGCCGCCCACCACCTGCGTACGGCCGGTGGGAGAGGTCGTCGTGGCGCAGCTGGCAACAGTGACCGCGATGGCGAGGGCCAGGGCGGCAGGGCGGAGGTGTCGGAGCATGGGCGGCGATTTTCCGAATTCAGGTTCCCGACCCGTATAGGGCAGGAGTCCTGAATTCGGTGTCAAACCGTGAAACAGATCACACCGGCCGTTCGCCCGGCGGTCATTTTCAGCGGGCGTTGCGCCCGCCGACTTGGCCGATTTGCGCGAATCAGACGTCGAGGTTGGCGACCTTGAGCGCGTTCTCTTCGATGAACTCGCGGCGCGGTTCCACGACATCGCCCATCAACGTGGCGAAGATCTGATCGGCGGCGACCGCATCCTCGATGCGCACCTGCAGCAGGCGGCGCGTCTCCGGATTGACCGTGGTTTCCCACAGCTGCTCGGGATTCATTTCGCCCAGGCCCTTGAAGCGCTGGATCTGGCGGCCCTTCTTCGCTTCTTCCATCAGCCAGGCATGCGCATCGGCGAAGCGCGCGATCGGCTGCGCGCGATTGCCGCGCACGATCTGCGCGCCTTCGCGCACCAGGCCGTGCAGCAGTTGCGCGACTTCACGCACCGCGCGCAGCTCGCCGGTTTCGAACGCGGCGATCGGCAGGATCTGCACGATCTCCTCGCCCATGTGCGTGCGGTGCACGGCGATCGCGGCGGGGCGCGATTCGGTGGCCGTGTGCAGCTCGAGGCGATAGCGCGGCTTGCCGAGGCCCTTCTGGTTGAGGCGTTGTTCGAGTGCGCTGAACTGCTGCGCGGTGGCTTCGGTGGCGTGCGCGGCGTCGAGCGGAACGAAGTCGACCAGCGCTTCGAGCAGCACCGGATCGTAGCGATGCGCATTGCGTGCGATCGCGTCGCGCGCGGAAGCGTAGGCGAGCAGCAGCTTTTCGAGGTTGTTGCTTTCGATCGCCGGTTCGCCGTCGGCGGGAATCAGCGACGCACCTTCGACGGCGTTGTTCGCCAGGTACACATCGAGCGCCGCGTCGTCCTTCAGGTACAACTCGTTCTTGCCCTGCTTGATCTTGTACAGCGGCGGCAGGCCGATGTAGATGTGGCCGCGTTCGATCAGCTCCGGCATCTGCCGGTAGAAGAACGTCAGCAACAGCGTGCGGATGTGCGAGCCGTCGACGTCGGCGTCGGTCATCAGGATGATGCGGTGGTAACGCAGCTTGTCCGGGTTGTATTCGTCCTTGCCGATGCCGGTGCCGAGCGCGGTGATCAGCGTGCCGACTTCCGCGCTGCCGAGCATGCGGTCGAAGCGCGCGCGTTCCACGTTGAGGATCTTGCCCTTGAGCGGGAGGATCGCCTGCGTCTTGCGGTTGCGGCCCTGCTTCGCCGAACCGCCCGCCGAGTCGCCCTCGACGATGAACAGTTCGGACTTCGCCGGGTCCTTTTCCTGGCAGTCGGCCAGCTTGCCGGGCAGGCCGGCGATATCGAGCGCGCCCTTGCGTCGGGTGAGGTCGCGGGCCTTGCGCGCGGCTTCGCGGGCACGGGCGGCGTCGACGATCTTGGAGGCGATGGCGCGGGCTTCATGGGGGTGTTCCTGCAGGAACTCCTCCAAACGTGTACCGAACGTGCTCTCAACGACCGGGCGGACCTCGGACGAGACCAGCTTCTCCTTGGTCTGCGAGGAGAAGCTCGGGTCGGGCACCTTCACCGACAGCACGGCAATCATGCCTTCGCGCATGTCGTCGCCGGACAGCGTGATCTTCGCCTGCTTGGCGATGCCGCTCTGTTCGATGTAGTTCGACAGCGTGCGCGTCAGCGCGGCGCGGAAGCCGATCAGGTGCGTGCCGCCATCCTTCTGCGGGATGTTGTTGGTGAAGCAGAACATCGTCTCCTGGTAGGAGTCGGTCCATTGCAGGGCGACGTCCACCGTGATGCCGTTCATTTCGCCCGACACGGAGATCACGTTCGGGTGCAGCGGCGTCTTGAGTTGCGCCAGGTGCTCGACGAACGAACGAATGCCGCCTTCGTATTCGAAGACGTCGCGCTTGCCCTCGCTGCCGTCTTCCTGCAGGCGCAGGTCGGTCAGCGTGATGCGCACGCCGGAGTTGAGGAACGACAACTCGCGCAGGCGCTTGGCCAGGATGTCGTAGTGGAATTCGACGTCGGTGAAGATTTCGCGCGCCGGCTTGAAGCGCAGCAGCGTGCCGCGCTTGCTGGAGGTTTCGAGTTGCTTCAGCGGATACAGGGATTCGCCGAGCGAATACTCCTGCTGGTAATGGTGGCCGTCGCGCCAGATATCGAGCCAGAGATGCTCGGACAGCGCATTGACGACCGAAACGCCCACGCCGTGCAGGCCGCCGGAAACCTTGTAGCTGTTGTCGTCGAACTTGCCGCCCGCGTGGAGCACGGTGAGGATCACTTCCGCTGCGGAAATGCCCTCTTCCTTGTGGATGTCCACCGGGATGCCGCGACCGTTGTCGCCCACGGAGACCGAGCCGTCCTGGTGCAGGATCACCGAGACTTCGTTCGCGTGGCCGGCGAGCGCTTCGTCGATCGAGTTGTCGACGACCTCGAACACCATGTGGTGCAGGCCGGTGCCGTCGTGCACGTCGCCGATGTACATGCCGGGGCGCTTGCGGACGGCCTCCAGGCCGCGCAGGACGGTGATCTTGCTGGAATCGTAGGTGTTGTTCTGGACGGTGGGCTCTGCGCCCTCGGCGTGTTCTTGCTGCGACATTCGGCTCGGGGCTCCCGCGACGCGCACGCGCGTCGAGACACATTAGCTATGGATGCACAGTGTATCAAAACGCACGCAGCGGCCGCCCGCTACACGCGCGTCAGCGCGTTGGGCCTTCAGCGCGGAGCCGGCCTTCGTCGACGTGGACGCGCAGCAGGCGTCCCGTGTGCGCCAACAGTGCCTCTGGGGCGTCGGTTCCGGTCACGAAGACTTGCGCCCCCGTGGCGACGAGGTCGTCGACGACGCGGGCCTGGTGCGTGCGATCGAGCTCGGAGGCCAGATCGTCGAGCGCGATGACGGGCCAGTCGCCGGCCAAGCCTGCGTGGAGCCGCGCCTGCGACAGGAGGAGCGCAAGCGCGGTGAGCTTGGCCTGTCCGCGGGACAGCGCATCGCGGCCCGGGATCCCCGTGAATCCGATCCGCCAGTCCGCGCGGTGCGGGCCGACGCTGGTGAAGCCCATGGCAAGGTCGCGCGTTCGGGCAAGCAGCAGGGCGTCGGACAGGCTGACCTCATCCCGTCGCCAACCGGGCTGGAGCGTGAGTTGCTCGATCCCGAGGGCCGGCGCCAGCGTGGCCGCTTCGCCCGCGAAACGGGGCTGCCATTGGGCGAGGTAGGTCTCGCGGCTACGGGTGATGGCCTCGCCGCTCTCGGCCAGCTCGTGTTCCCAGCCGTCGAGCTCTGCCGTTCGGGCCCCGGCTTTGAGGAGGGCGTTCCGCTGCTTCAGGGCGCGTGCATACCGCCGCCACACGCGAAGGAAGTCCGGTTCCACGTGGAACAGGCCCCAATCCAACAAGCGGCGGCGGTTCTCGGCCCCGCCGGTCACCAGGTCGTGGCTGCCGGGTTCGAAGGTCACTACGGCCAGTGCGGCGCAGAGTTCACCCAGGTGCGTAACGTCCGCGCCATCCAAGCGGCCCTGCCACGTCGCACCTGTATGCCGGAGACCGGCCTTCCGAGTGCGGCCGCCGGGTTCTTCCCACTCGACGAAGATCTCGAGGGCAGGAGTGCCCTGCCGGATGAGACCGTCGCGAACCCGGCCGCGAAAGCTCCGTCCGTAGGCCATGAGGTGCATGGCCTCGAGGACCGAGGTCTTGCCGGCGCCATTGGGGCCGGTCAGCAGGTTGAGCGCGGGGTCGGGCGCCAACGAGACCGTGTCGAAGCGCCGCAGGCCGCTGATGTCGAGCCGGGTGATCCGCATCAACGTGCCCCAAAGCAGAACGCCCGGACCAGGCCGGGCGTTCTTGCGCGTTCCACGTGGAACAGAGGCCGGATCATAGGCGGAGCGGCATCACCACATGGCGGCACTTTTCGCTCCCGGCCTCGCGAACGAGCGCGGAGGAGTTGGCGTCGCGCAGCTGGAGGATGACGTGCTCGTCGCGCAGGGCGGAGAGGGCATCCAGCAGGTAGTTCACGTTGAAGCCGATCGCCAGGCCATCGACGCGGGTATCGGCTTCGATTTCTTCCTGCGCCTCTTCCTGCTCCGGGTTGTGCGCGTTGATGCGCAGCTGGCCGGGCGAGACCTCGACGCGGACGCCGCGGTACTTCTCGTTCGACAGGATCGCGGCGCGTTGCAGGGCGGCACGCAGGACTTCGCGGTCCACCTTGACCTCGCGGTCGGCGCCGATCGGGATCACGGCCTCGTAATCCGGGAAGCGACCGTCGATGAGCTTGCTGGTGAAGGTCACATCGTCGCGCTTGACGCGGATGTGGTTGCGGCCGACTTCGAGTTCGAGCTCGCGATCGCCGCCTTCCAGAAGCCGCTGCAGCTCCTGCACGCCCTTGCGCGGCACGATGATCTGGCGCTTGGCCTGGGCGCCGCCATCGAGCGGGGCTTCGCACAGCGCCAGGCGATGGCCGTCGGTGGCCACGCAGCGCAGCGTCTTGTCGCGCAGGTCGAACAGCAAGCCGTTGAGGTAGTAGCGGACGTCCTGCTGCGCCATCGCGAAGGCAGTGCGTTCGATCAGTTCCTTGAGGCCGGCTTCCGGCACGCGGACGCGCTCGGTGGCTTCGACTTCGTCGACCGACGGGAAGTCGTTGGCCGGCAGGCTCGCCAGGGTGAACCGGCTGCGACCCGCAGACACCGTGACCTTGTCGCCGGACTGCGAGACGGTGACCTTGCTGCCATCGGGCAGGGCACGGACGATCTCGAACAGCTTGCGGGCCGGGATCGTCGTCTCGCCATCCTGGGCGTCGTCGACGGCATGGCGCGCGACCATTTCCACTTCCAGGTCCGTGCCGGTCAGCGACAGCTGCCCTGCGCGCACCTGCACCAGCAGGTTGGCGAGGACCGGGAGGGTCTGGCGACGTTCGACGACATTGACGACTTGCGCCAACGGCTTCAGGAAGACTTCGCGTTGCAGGCTGAAACGCATGCGGTCTGGTTCCCCGGGTCCAAGCTCTGGAAGGATGGATAAATCAAAAGAGTGGTGGTGCTTGGTGTCGCGAAAATATGGGTATTGCGGGCTTAACTGTTTGATCCTGAAACGTTTATCGACGTGAGCAAAGCGTGTACAAACCGGGCGCCGGCCCCGGGAAAAGTTGTGGATAAAACTGCTGCCCCCTAGGTGGGTGACGCCTTATCCACAACTTGCCCCCGACTCATTCACTGAGTTTGCGGATGAGCTTGTCCCAATCTTCCCGCAGCTTGCCGTCGGTCTCCATCAGCGTCCTGACCTGCCGGCAGCCGTGCAGGACGGTCGTGTGGTCGCGACCGGCGAACGCGTCGCCGATCTCGGGCAGGCTGTGTTCGGTCAGCTCCTTGGCCAGCGCCATTGCCATCTGGCGTGGGCGAGCGAGCGAACGCGTCCGCCGTTTCGACAACAAATCCTTGACCTGCAGGCCGTAGTAGTCTGCCACGGTCTTCTGGATGTTGGGGATGCCGATCGCCTGCTGCTGCGCGCGCAACAGATCGCGCAGCGTCTCCTGCGCGAACTCCGGCGTGATCGCGCGGCCGGTGAAGTTGGCACGCGCCGACAACGTGTTGAGCGCGCCTTCGAGGTCGCGCACGTTGGAGCGCATCTTCTTGGCGATCAGGAAGGCCACGTCTTCGGGCAGGTTCGCCCCGCGCTCGCGCGCCTTCGACAGCACGATCTGCGCACGCGTTTCGAAATCCGGCGGCTCGATGGCCACCGACAATCCCCACGCCAGGCGCGATTTCAGCCGCGGCTCCAGGCCCTCGACTTCGCGCGGATAGCGATCGCAAGTCAGGATGATCTGCTGCTTGCCGTCGAACAGCGCGTTGAAGGTGTGGAAGAACTCCTCCTGCGTGCGGTCCTTGCCGGCGAAGAACTGGATGTCGTCGATCAGCAGCGCGTCGACCTGCTGGAACTGCCGTTTGAAGGCGTCCATCGTCTTGTCCTGCAGCGCCTTCATCATCGCGCTGAAGAACTGCTCGCTGCGCAGGTACATCACGCGCATTCGCGGATTGCTTTCGCGCATCGCGTTGCCGGCGGCGAACATCAGGTGCGTCTTGCCGAGCCCCGTGCCGCCGTACAACAACAACGGGTTGTGCGAACGATCGCCGGGCTTGAGTGCGGCCTGCCACGCGGCGGCGCGCCCGAGCTGGTTGCTGCGGCCTTCGACGAAGTTGTCGAACGTGTAATGCGTGTCGAGGTTGCCCTGGAAAGGCTCGATGGGCGCTGGCGCGCGCGCGGGCATCGAAGGCGTCGACGACGGCGGCGGATCGCGACGCAACGCGCCGATTTCCAGGCTGACGTCCGCGCTGCCGGCGTAATGCGCGACCAGTTCGCGGATGCGGTCGAGATAGCGCGCGCGCACCTCTTCCATCACGAAGGCGTTGGGCGCGTAGAGCACCAGGCCATCGTCGCGGAGGCGGGCCTGCAAGGGCTTGAGCCAGGTATGGACGTCTTCAGCCGGATATTCGGCTTCGAGGCGTTCGAGACAGCGGGGCCAGGCTTCCATCGCGCGTTACGGTGTCCGTCGACAAGCCAGCACGCGAGCGGGGGCAACCCGCACGATGCTGTGGATAAGTGGGAGAAAGGCAGACTACCACCGGCACCGGGATGCGCCAACGTAAACCGCGTCGCCAGTCCGCAATCGTGATTTGAGTTGACCATCACTGCATTGCCCCGCTAGACTTTCGGGTCTTGTCCGCAAAAACCGCACGCGAGCCGCATCATGGCCACCAAGCGCACCTACCAGCCCAGCAATTTGAAGCGCAAGCGCGACCACGGCTTCCGTGCCCGCATGAAGACCGCCGACGGCCGCAAGGTCCTCGCACGTCGTCGCGCCAAGGGCCGTCGTCGCCTGACGGTCTGACCCGCGCGGCCTTCGTGGCCGTGCCGGACTTGGCGGCAACGCCAGACCTGACGACAACCGATCACTCGCGAACCGACCCCATGGACGCCGGCCTGCCCCGCAGTGCCCGCGTCCGCCAGCGGGCCGAGTTCGACCGGGTGTTCGCAGATGGTCGACGCAACGCAGATCCCCTCATGAGCCTGCACTGGCTCGGCGGCACCGCGCCTGCGCGCGTGGGGCTTGCCGTGTCGCGCAAGGTGGATCCGCGCGCGGTCGGCCGCAATCGCATCAAGCGCGTGCTCCGCGCCGAATTCCGCAAGCTCCGCCTCCAGCTCGCCAATGGCGATTACGTCCTGGTGTTGCGCGCCGCCGCCCGAACAAGCGACGGGAAAGCACTGCGCGCAGCCATGACCTCGCTCTTCCGTCGCGCCGGCGCGTTGCCGCCCCCGGCTGCCGGCGGCACAATGCCCGCCGCTTGCCTGCCGGGCGATCCGCCCCCATCCCCTTGAACTTTCGCGCGCTGCATTCGCTGCGCGCGCATCCTGCCGCCCGAGCCCTCCTGAATGAACCAGACCCGCGTCTTCCTCGTTATCGCCTGGATCCTGGTGGCGACGCTGCTCTGGATGGAGTGGAACAAGGAGCAGACCGCCGCGCTGCAAACGCCACCGGCCGTGACGCAAACCACGACCACCACCGGCGTGGTGCCCGGCGCCGTGCCGAGTGCGCCCACCGGTGCCGCCGCCGGCGTGCCGAGCGCACCTGCACAAGCGGGCGTGCCGACGACGGCCACTGCGCGCGCGCAGTCGAACGACACGGTCACCGTCACCACCGACACGCTGAAGATCACGCTCGACGGCGGCAACGTGCGCAACGCCGAGCTGTTGAAGTTCCCGAGCGAAGCGAAGTCCGAGGACACCGGCAACGTCACGCTGTTCGACGCCGATCCGGCGCGCTTCTATGAAGCGCAGAGCGGTTGGGTCAGCAGCTCGGGCCCCGCGCCCGATCATCTGGCTGCGTTCGTGCCCGAAGGCGACACGCGCAACCTCACGCTCGCCGCCGGACAGAATTCCATCGCCGTCCCCTTCACCTGGACGGGTCCGAACGGCGTGACCATCCGCCGCACCTACACCTTCCCGCGCGACGGCTACGCCATCGAAGTGCGCGATGAAGTGGTCAACCACGGCGCCGCGAACTGGCAGGGTTACGTCTACCGCCAACTCGTGCGCAACCCGCCGCCGCAGAAGACCGGTTACACCAATCCCGAAGCCTTCGCCTTCCACGGCGCCACCTGGTACACGCCGGGCGACAAGTACGAACGCCGCAAGTACCAGGACTTCGTCGACGACGGCACGCTCGACAAGGACGCCACCGGCGGCTGGATCGCACTGCTGCAGCATTACTTCTTCACGGCATGGATCCCGGGCGACCAGGACAAGTCGAAGTTCACGCTCACCACCACGCAGGAAGGCGGCGTCACGCATTACGTCGTGCGCGCGCTCGGCCCCGGCGTCAACGTCGCGCCGGGCCAGACCGCGGAAACGCATGCGCGCCTGTGGGTGGGTCCGAAGTTGGTGAGCGCGATCGAAGCGCAGAACGTGCCGGGCCTCACGCGCGCGGTGGACTTCTCGCGCTTCTCGATCATGGCCACGCTCGCCGGCTGGCTGTTCGTCGTGCTCTCGGCCATCCACTCGGTCATCGGCAACTGGGGTTGGTCGATCGTCGGCTTGGTGATCCTGATCCGCGCGCTGCTGTTCCCGATCGCCGCCAAGCAATTCCAGTCGATGGCGAAGATGCGCAAGCTGCAGCCGCGCATGCAGCAGCTGAAGGAACGCTACGGCGACGACCGCCAGAAGCTGCAGATGGCGACGATGGAGTTGTACAAGAAGGAGAAGGTGAATCCGGCGACGGGCTGCCTGCCGCTGCTCATCCAGATGCCGATCTTCCTGGCCCTGTACTGGATGCTTTCCGAATCGGTCGAACTGCGCCATGCGCCGTGGGCACTGTGGATCGACAATCTTTCCGCGCGCGATCCCTTCTTCGTGTTGCCGATCATCAACGTCGCGATCATGTGGGGCACGCAGCGCCTCGCCCCTACGGCGGGCATGGATCCCACGCAGCAGAAGATGATGCAGCTGATGCCGCTGGTGATCGGCGTGACGATGATCTTCTTCCCGGCCGGCCTGGTCCTGTACTGGGTGACCAACGGCGCGCTCGGCCTGCTGCAGCAGTGGTGGATGCTCAAGCGCGACGCGGCCACGACGAGTCCCGCCAAGGCGTGACCGACCACGACACCGACACCATCGTTGCCATCGCCACCGCGCCCGGTGCCGGTGGCGTCGGGATGGTGCGGTTGTCGGGTCCGCGCAGCCGCGCGATCGCGGAGAACCTGAGCGGCGCCGCACTCGTGCCGCGCCACGCGCATTACGTGCGCATCCGCGCCGACGGTGAATTGCTCGACGACGGCATCGCCCTGTACTTCGCGGCGCCGGCGAGTTTCACCGGCGAACACGTCGTCGAATTGCAAACGCACGGCAGCCCGGTTGTGCTGCAGCGGATCGTCGCTGCATGCCGCGCACTCGGCGCACGCAACGCACGCCCCGGCGAATTCTCGGAACGCGCGTTCCTCAATGGCAAACTCGATCTCGCGCAGGCCGAAGCCATCGCCGACCTGATCGCCGCCGCCGACACCCGCGCCGCACGCGCCGCGCGCCGCGCACTCGATGGCGTGTTCTCCGAGCGCGTCGATGGCGTGGCGACCGAACTGCTCCACCTGCGCGTGCACGTCGAAGCGGCCATCGACTTCGCCGACGAATCGCTCGACACCCTCGGTGGCGAACAAGTCCGCGCAGGCCTCGAACGTGCCGCGGCGCAAATCGCGCAGCTGCTCGCCGACGCCGAACGCGGCCGCAAGCTGCGCGACGGATTGCACGCGGTGATCGTCGGCCCGCCGAACGCCGGCAAGAGTTCGCTGCTCAACGCCCTGGCCGGCAGCGAGCGCGCGATCGTCACCGACATCGCCGGCACCACGCGCGATCTGTTGCACGAAACCGTCCGCCTCGATGGCGCCGAACTCACCCTCGTCGACACCGCGGGCCTGCGCGAAGGCGGCGACGCGATCGAACGCGAAGGCATGCGCCGCGCACGCGAAGAGTTGCGGCGCGCCGACCTGGCGATCGTCGTCCTCGACGCGCGCGAGCCCGAGCGCGGCCGCGCCGCCGTCGCCGATGCGATCGACGATGTCCCCCGTCGCCTCTGGATCCACAACAAGGCCGACCTGCTGGACACCGCACTCGAAGGCACCGACGACACCGTCTTCGTTTCCGCGCGCACCGGCCAGGGGCTCGACACCCTGCACGCGCGCCTGCGCCACCTTTCCGGCGCCGACGCCGCCGACGCGGCCGAAGGCACCTTCACCGCCCGGGCCCGTCACGTCGACGCCCTGGCGCGTGCGGCGCTCCACGTGGAAGACGCGCGCGGCCAGCTCGGTCAGGAAGCCCTGGACCTGGCTGCCGAATCCCTCCGCGCCGCACACGACGCCCTCGGCGAAATCACGGGGCGGGTGGCGCCCGACGCCCTGCTCGGCCACATCTTCAGCAGCTTCTGCATCGGCAAGTAGCCTTCGCTGGCCTGTTAAGCGTGCGATTTCCGTCACGGGACCTTGACAAAAGCCCGCCTCTGTCGCGTCCTTAGCACACGTGCCCGCCAGGGGGCACAACCAGGGGAGTGGTTCCGTTATGTACGCAAGTTCCAATCCGCAACCGCGCGTGACGCGGATGCATCTTTTCGTGCTGGTCGCGATGGGCGTCGCCCTCGCCGCCTGCAACAAGTCCGAAGGTCCCACGACCGCGGGCACCGCCAGCAGCGCCACCGCGGCCGCGGCCGCCGCCGCGAAGCCGGTCGCCGCCGTTTCCGAAGCCGTCGCCGCGATGAGCGCCGACCAGCTGCGCGAATCGGCCAGCGCCGCGCTCCGCGACCAGCGTCTGTACGCGCCGGCCGGCAACAACGCGATGGAGTATTACCTCGCGCTGCGCGACAAGGCCCCGAGCGATCCGGCGGTGGCCAGCGCGCTGACCGACCTGATGCCCTACGCGCTCATCGCGACCGAGCAGAGCATCCAGCGCGAAGACTTCGCTGAATCCCAGCGCCTCTACGCGCTGATGGAAAAGACCGACGCCACCGCGCCGGCCCTGCCGCGACTGAAGCAGACGATCGCGCAGCAGCAGCAGGCCGTCGCCGCGCGCGCCGAACAGGACAAGGTGAAGACCGAGGAAGACGCCAAGCGCCAGGCCGAACTCGAGAAGACCCGCGTCGCGCAGCAACAGGCCGCGCAGCAGCAGGCGGCCCAGCAGCTCGCCGCCCAGCAGGCCGCGCAGGCCGAAGCCGACAAGAAGGCCGCAGCCGATCGCGAAGCTGCCGCCGCGAAGGAAGCGCAGCAGAAGGCCGCGGCCGCCAACGCACCGGCGCAGGCGCCCGCGCAGACCGCGTCCGCACCGGCCGGTGGTGGTGGTGGGCTGCGCGCAGTGTCCACGCCGGCCCCGCGTTATCCGGCCGAAGCCGCGCGCCGCAACCAGAGCGGCGAAGTCCGCCTGGAGATCACCGTCGGCACCGACGGCTCGGTCACCGCTGCCCGCGTCGTCGACGCCACGCCGCCGCGCGTGTTCGATCGCGAAGCGCTCGCGGCCGTGAAGCGCTGGAAGTTCGCGCCCATCGATGCGCCGGTCACCACGACGCGCACGATCAACTTCCGCCCCGGCGGCTGATCGCAACATCGCAGCAAAAAAAAGCCCGGCAATCGCCGGGCTTTTTTTGTGCTCCCTCCCCTGCGACTGCAGGGGAGGGCTGGGGAGGGGTTCACGCGGAGATGGCCAATCGCTCCTGCTTGTACCGTTGCGTCGCAGCGAACCACAACACCAGCGCCAGCCCGAACCCGGCGACCAGGTACACCATCCACTGCATCGGCTCCATCGACTCGCCGCGCACCACTTTCATCAGCGCCTGGTTCTGCGCGAGGAAGGGCACGGCGAACATCCACAACTGGTTCTTCACCGGGCTCACCATCAAGGCGATGGTCGGGATCATCGGCAGCAGCATCAGCATGCTCATGTAGCTCTGCGCTTCCTTGACGGATTTCGCGCCGGCCGCGATGAAGGTCAGCAACGAAGTGCCGACGAACAACATCGGCACCAGCAGCAGCAGCATCTTCGCGATCGCGGGCATGCTGACGTCCATGTTGCGTCCGATGCCGGGCGAGAACGCCGCGCCGATCTTGAATGCGATCAGCGTGAGCAACAGCGATGTCCCACCGACCACGCACGCGGCCAGGATCTTGCCCGTCACCACCGCGCCGCGATGCGCCGGCGTTGCGAGCAAGGGTTCCAGCGACTGGCGTTCGCGCTCGCCCGCGGTCGTGTCGATGATCAGGTACGCCCCGCCGAGGAACGCACTGAGGATCAGCAGGTAAGGCAGGAACGCCATGACCATGCCGCGTCGCGCTTCGGGCGTCGACAGATCCTTGTGCGCGACGGCCAGCGGCGCGGCGACACTCGGGTTCATGCCGCGCGCGAGCAACCGCAACGCGCCGACCTGCTGGCCATACAACGTGAGCGCGGCTTCGATGCGGCGCACGGGAATCTCCGAATCCTGGCGCGTGCTGTCGTGCACGATCTCCACCAGTGCCGGCGATCCTTCGTGCCATTGCTTCTCGAACTCCGGGCCGATGCGCAGGTACACGTCTTCGGCCTGCGTGCGGATCGCGGTATCGAGATCGCCTTCGAAAGCCTTGCGGCGGATGCCCTGGCCGGCGAGCCACTTCACCATGTTCGGCGCGTGCTCCACGCCGACCATCGCCACATCGAGCGGCTTCTCGACCTGGCTCTTCGCACGCGACTCGGCGAGCGTCAGGATCCCGAGCATGATCGCCGGCGTGATCAACGGGCCGAGCACCAGCGCGAGCAACAACGTGCGTTTGTCGCGGACGAACTCCCGCAGCTCCTTCACCAGGATCGTGCGGATGGATTGCATCGATTTCATGCGTGCAGGCCCTCTTCCGATCCGATCAATCGCACGAAGGCATCCTCGAGGTTGGGTTCGTTGGTTTGCGCGCGCAATTCATCCGCCGTGCCTTGCGCGACGACGCGCCCGTGCGCGATCACCACGATGCRATCGCACAGCGCGGCGACCTCCTGCATGATGTGGCTGGAGAAGATCACGCAACGCCCTTCACCGCGCAGGTGCCGCAGGAAGTCGCGCAAGCCGCGCGTTGTCATCACGTCGAGTCCGTTGGTCGGCTCGTCGAGGATGACGTTGCGCGGGTCGTGCACGAGCGCCCGCGCGATCGCGGTCTTCGTGCGCTGTCCCTGCGAGAAGCCCTCGGTCATGCGGTCGAGGAAGTCGTCCATCTGCAGCGCCGTCGACAATTCGCGGATGCGCGTGTCGATGGTCGCCGCATCCAGGCCGTGCAACTCGCCGAAGTAGCGGATGTTCTCGCGCGCGGTAAGGCGCTTGTACACGCCGCGTGCATCGGGCAACACGCCGAGCGCGCGCCGTGCGGCGTCGGCATCGGTGGCGACATCCTTGCCGTCGACCAACACGCGCCCGCTCTCCGGCCGCATCAGCGTGTAGAGCATGCGCAGCGTCGTGGTCTTGCCCGCGCCGTTGGGGCCGAGCAGGCCGGTGATTTCGCCGTCGCGCGCTTCGAAGCCCACGTCGTCGACGGCGACGACCGGCGCCTTGTCCTTCCCTTTACCGGGGAAGGTCTTGCGGAGATGTTCGGCGACGATCATTACGGCTCCCATCCATTGAACGAGGTGAACGGCGGCGTATACGTGAGCGTGTCGAGGCACGTGGCATCGAGCTTCTTCGCATCCGCCGTTTCGAGGAACTGCGCCCACAACTTCGGCATGCAGCCAGCCGCGATTACGTTGTGGCCCTGGCCGCGCAACACGAGCGCGCGGCCCTTCGGCAAGGTCTTCACCACTTGCGCGGCGTAGGATGGCGGCGTCACCGGATCCAGCTCGCCCGACAACAACAACGCCGGCACGTCGGTCGACAGAGGCGCATGGAAATCCTTCGGCACCGCGCCGCGCGGCCACACCGAACACTGCGCCTGCATCAGGTCGACCAGCGAATTGCCGAGCAGCGACGAGGCCATCGCATCATCCACGCGCAACCCGGCCGCGTCCTCCGAACACACCACCGACAACTGCATGCCGTAGGCCATCGCGTCGGCCATCGAGCCGCCGAGCATCTTCGACAGCGACATCAGGTTTTCGTAGCGGCCCTGGTCGGCTTCGTGCAACAACAGCGGCAGGATCGACGAGGCGATCGGCACGTACGCATACATGCGCGCAAGCCCAGCCACGTGGCCCGGGCGCAGGCGCTCTTCCTTCATCTCGCCGGTTGCGGCGTCGCGATACTTCACCAGCGGCGCTTCGGCACGCAGCTTCGTCATCAGCGCATTGAGGCGTTCGCGCGGATCGCCGAGCGCCTTGGTGCAACCGGGCGTCTTCGCGCATTGGCCGAATTGCAGGTCGAGGGCCGACTCCAGGTTGCGCGCGAAATCGTTGCCGAGATAGATCGCGTTGGGCGCGACCGAATCGAGCACGATCGTGCGCGTGTGCTGCGGATAATGCATCGCGTACTGCTGCGCGACGCGCGTGCCGTACGACACGCCCATCAGGTTGATCTTCTGCGCGCCGATCGCTTCGCGCACCGCGTCGAGATCGCGGGTCGCGTCGGTCGTCGTGTAGAACCGCAGGTCGGCCTTGCGCGCGAGTTGGTCGCGGCATTTCACCGCCATCGCACGCGAGGCTTCGGGCGATTCGTCGGCGTCCGCCGCGCTCGTATCGACGGTATCGGGCGCGGCCTTGTCCTCGTCGTCGGGCTTGCACAACAAGGGATTGGACTTGCCCGTGCCGCGCTGGTCGACCATGAGCAGGTCGCGATTCTTCGACGCGTCATGGAAGGCCGGGATCATCCCGGGGAAACTCTCCGTCGCCGATTGGCCAGGGCCGCCCGCGATGAGGAACACCGGATCGGGATCGTGGTTGCCCGATTCGTCGGCGGGGATCCACGCGATGTTGAGTGCGATGCGGCGCCCGTTCGGTTGCGCGGGATTTTCCGCGACCGACAAGGTGCCGCACTGCGCTTCCACGCTCTGCCCGCCCATCGGCGGCGACAGCGTGCACGGCTTGAAGGCGATGCGGCCCAGCTTGCGTTCGGGCGCAGGTTCGGCGGCGACGGGTTTGCGCGGGCCCTCGGGTTTCTCGGGCTTGTGTTGTTGCCATGCGCGGTAGCCGAGAAAACCGACTGCCACGGCAATGATGATCAGCGTGCGGGTCTTGCGAGACATCGGCGCGTTTCCCTCCCCTCGATTGGCATCCATGGTGACAGGACGCCGCCCGGGGCGGAACGTGACCGATGGCGCGGGGCGCTACTTGCTGCTGACGTACTTCTCGCGGCGGATCTGCGGAACGGGCAGGCCGGCGGCCTTCAGCGTCTCGAAGCAGGCATCGACCATGTTCGGGTTGCCGCACAGGTAGGCGATGTCGGTGCCCGCGTCGGGCGTGAATTCCTGCAGGAATTGCTGCACGTAGCCATGGCGGACGTCGGCGTGGGCCTGCGGCGAATCGGCCGCGGGCAGCTCGCGCGAGAAGCACGGCACGAAGCGGAAGTGTTCAGGATGCTTGCCGGCGAAGGCGCGGAACTCCTCGCCGTACAACAACTCCACCGGCGTGCGTGCACCGAACAGCAGGATCACCTTGATGCCGCGCTGCGCGATGAGTTGTTCGATCTGCGGCAGCATCGCGCGATAGGGCGTGACGCCCGTGCCCGTGCCGATCAGCAGGTAACGCTGGTTGGCGTCGGCGGGCATCAGGCAGAAGCGGCCATAGGGGCCGCTGGCATCGACCGTGCCCCCGATCTCGAGGCCTTCGAACAAGGCCGTCGCCGCACCGCCGGCCACGTAGCTGACCGCGATCTCCACCGCTTCGCCCGCGCCGAGCGCATGGTCGTGGATGGTGGCCAGCGAATAGCTGCGCTTGGTCCCCGTGCCGTCGGCGTAATGGAAGTGCACCTGGACGAACTGGCCCGGGATGAAATCCAGGGGTTGCCCGTCCTCGCGGACGAAGGACAGGTGCGCGACCGTCGGCGCCAGCATGCGGCGCGCGGTGAGCTTGAGCGGGAAGTGGATGATGGCCAAGGCGTGGGATTCTTTGTGCAACAGACCGTGGCGCCGGGCGCGACACGGGGCCGCCTATACTACCGGCTTCGCCGCGGCGCCTGCGGCGCGGCCCTTCTTCCTTCTCGTTCCGGCGGCCTTCTTGATGTCCCCCGACGCAATGTCCCAAGCCACCGTGCCCGCCCTCAGCGTCCGCGACCTTCGCAAGACCTACGACACCGGCGTGCAGGCCCTCAAGGGCGTCTCGCTGGACGTACGCCCCGGCGATTTCTTCGCCCTGCTCGGCCCCAACGGCGCGGGCAAGTCCACGCTGATCGGCATCGTCAGCTCGCTGGTCAACAAGACCGCGGGCGAGGTGGAGATCTTCGGCGTCGACATCGCGCGCAACCGCAGCGAAGCGATGCGCCTGGTCGGCCTGGTGCCGCAGGAAATCAACTTCAACCTCTTCGAGAAGCCCTTCGACATCCTGTGCAACTACGCCGGGTTCTACGGGATCCCGCGCGAAGTGGCGATGGTGCGCGCCGAAGAGGAACTCAAGCGCGCGCAGTTGTGGGACAAGGCGCAGGTGATGTCTCGCACGCTGTCGGGCGGCATGAAACGCCGCCTGATGATCTCCCGCGCGATGATGGTGCGCCCGCGCCTGTTGATCCTCGACGAACCCACCGCCGGCGTCGACATCGAAATCCGCCGCGGCATGTGGAAGACGTTGCGCGAAATCAACGCCTCGGGCACGACGATCATCCTCACCACGCATTACCTCGAGGAGGCCGAGAATCTCTGCCGGCACCTTGCGATCATCGACAAGGGCGTGATCGTCGAACAGGGCCCGATGAAGTCGCTGCTCGCCAAGCTCGACGTCGAAGGTTTCCTTTTCGACATCGACGGCAGCGTGCCTTTGGTGCTGCCGGAAATCGCGGGCACGATGCTGGCGCGCGTGGACGACCACACCATCGACCTGGAAATGCCGCGCGCGATGGACCTCAACCGCGTCTTCGCCGCGCTCAACGATGCAGGCATCCGCGTGCGTTCGATGCGCACCAAGTCCAACCGCCTCGAAGAACTGTTCGTGCGACTGACGTCGAAGGACACCCAGTGAACACCATCGTCGCCACGCAAGCTCCCACGTCCAACGCGCGCCGCAACTGGGTCGCGCTCGGCACCATCGTGCGCCGCGAAGTCACGCGCATCCTGCGCATCTGGGCGCAGACGCTGGTGCCGCCGGCGATCACGATGACGCTGTACTTCCTGATCTTCGGCGGCCTGATCGGTTCGCGCGTGGGCCCGATGGACGGCCTGAAGTACATGGAGTTCATCGTGCCGGGCCTGGTCATGATGAGCGTGATCCAGAACAGTTACGGCAACATCTCCTCCTCGTTCTTCGGCGCGAAATTCGGCCGCCACGTCGAAGAGCTGTTGGTCAGCCCGATGCCCAACTACGTGATCCTCGGGGGTTACGTCGCCGGCGCGGTGTTGCGCGGCTTGCTCGTCGGCGTGATCGTGCTGTGCATCTCGATGTTCTTCACGCCGGTGCGCATGCACCATCCGTTCGTGACGCTCACCACCGTGCTGCTGGGCGCGACGATCTTCTCGCTCGCCGGCTTCGTCAACGCGGTGTACGCGAAGAAGTTCGACGACATCGCGATCGTCCCCACGTTCATCCTCACCCCGCTCACGTATCTGGGCGGCGTGTTCTATTCGGTGAAGCTGCTGCCGGCGTGGGCCGAGACCGCCACGCATCTCAACCCTGTCTTCTACATGGTCAACGCATTCCGCTACGGGCTGCTCGGCGTGAGCGACGTGCCGGTGTGGGTCGCGTATTCGCTGATGCTCGGCTTCGTGGTCGTGCTGACGGCGATCGGCCTGTTGCTGCTCAAGCGCGGCGTGGGCCTGCGCAGCTGACGAATCTGTAGAATCCCTGCACCCGGCGTGGGGACGCCGGCAGGGAAACCACAGATGCAATTCAAGTTCCGATGGATGCTGCTCGGCCTGCTGGCCGTGGCGGCAAGCAGCAGCGCGCAGGACGCCCCGGCGGACGAAGCGCAACAACAGGCGCAGGTGCAGTCGCTCGTCTCGTCCCTGCATTGGCGCGACGGCCAGATCGCGGTGCCGAAAGCCAAGGCCACCTTCCGCCTCGGCGAGGACTTCCACTACCTGGAAGCCGCCGACGCACGCAAGGTCCTCGAAGACCTGTGGGGCAATCCGCCCGACGACACCGTACTCGGCATGGTCGTTCCGAAATCGCACGATCTGTCCGAAGACGGCAGCTGGGCGGTGGTCGTCACCTATTCCGACGACGGTTACGTGTCCGACAAGGAGGCCTCGAGCATCGACTACGACGACATGCTCAAGGACATGAAGGACGGCGTGAAGGAAGAAAACGAAGAGCGCAAGAAAGCCGGCTTCGGCACCGTGCAGTTGAACGGATGGGCCACCGCGCCGCATTACGACGCCGCCAACAAGAAGTTGTTCTGGGCGAAGGACCTGCAGTTCGACGGCGATGCGAAGCACACGTTGAACTACGACATTCGCGTGCTCGGCCGCGGTGGCTACCTCAGCCTCAATGCAGTGGCCAACATGGATTCGATGGGCGAAGTCCAGGGCGACATGCAGACGCTGTTGCCGATGGTGGAATTCGATCCCGGCGCGCGTTACGCCGACTTCAACGACAGCACCGACAAGGTGGCTGCCTATGGCATCGCCGCGCTGGTCGCCGGCGGCCTCGCCGCGAAGACGGGTTTGCTCGCCAAACTCGGCGTCGTGCTGCTCGGCCTGAAGAAGTTGTTGATTCCGATCGGCCTGGCGATCGCCGCGCTCGGCAAGAAGATCGTCGGGTTCTTCAGCCGCGACAAGGGCGACAAGACCCGTACTGTCGTTTAGGACGGCAACCGGAAGAACGCGTTCGCGGCCGCCGTCGTGGCGGCCGCGACGTCGTCCACCGCTTCACCCCGGTCGCGCGCGAGCTCTTCGACGATGTGCGCCAGGTACATCGGCTCGTTGCGCCGGTGCGAAGGCTGCGGTTTCACCGTGCGCGGCAGCAGGTAGGGCGCGTCGGTTTCGATCATCAGGCGGTTGGCGGGGATACTCTTCACCAGTTCGCGCAGGTGCAGGCCGCGGCGTTCGTCGCACAGCCAGCCGGTGATGCCGACGGACCAGTCCTGGTCCAGGTAATCGAACAATTCCTCGCGCGTGCCTGTGAAGCAATGCACCACGCTCGGCCCGAGCTTGCCGTCGAACTGCTTCATGATCGCCATGAAGTCCGCATGCGCGTCGCGCTGGTGCAGGAACACCGGCTTGCCGGTGTCCACCGCGATCTGCAGCTGCATTTCGAACGCGCGGCGTTGCGCCGGGCGTGGTGAGAAATCGCGGAAATAATCCAGGCCGCATTCGCCGACGGCCACCACTTCCGGCAATGCCTGCAATGTGCGCATCTCGGCGTCGCACTCGGCGGTGTATTCGGTCGCGTGGTGCGGATGCACGCCGGCGGTGGCGAACAGCTCCCCCGGATGCGCGCGCGCGAGTTCCGCCGCCTTGGGCGAATGCGCGCGGCTCGCGCCGGTGACGATCATGCGCCCCACCCCGGCATCGCGCGCGCGTTGCAGCACGGCGTCGCGGTCGTGGTCGAAGCTGTCGTGGGTCAGGTTGGCGCCGATGTCGATGAGCATGGCCGCAGTTTACCGGCCGGCACCGTAGACTTCCCGCGTGCGCGCCGACTTCCCCATCACCCCGTTGTTGCCGGAAATCCGTGCGAGCCTGGCCGCGCATCCGCGGCTCGTGCTCGAAGCGCCGCCCGGCGCCGGCAAGACCACGCAGGTGCCGCTCGCGCTGCTCGATGCGCCCTGGCTCGACGGCCGCAAGGTCGTGATGCTCGAACCCCGCCGCGTGGCCGCACGCGCCGCTGCCGGGTTCATGGCGAAGCAACTGGGCGAAGTGCCGGGCGAAACCGTCGGCTACCGCATCCGCTTCGAAAGCAAAGTCTCCGCGCGCACGCGCGTCGAAGTCGTCACCGAAGGCATCCTCACGCGGATGCTGCAGGACGATCCGATGCTCGAGGGCGTCGGCGCACTGCTGTTCGACGAATTCCACGAACGCCACCTCGCCGGCGATCTCGGGCTCGCACTCGCGCTCGACGTGCAATCGGGATTGCGCGAAGACCTGCGCATGGTCGTGATGTCGGCGACGCTCGACGGAGAGCGCCTCGCGCGCTTCCTCGACGCGCCTCGTCTTTCCAGCGCAGGCCGTGCGTATCCCGTCGACATCGCGCATTTCCCCGCGCGCCGCGACGAAGCGCTCGTCCCGCAGACACGCCGCGCGATCGAACAGGCCGTCGCGCAACATCCCGGCGATGTGCTCGTCTTCCTGCCCGGCCAGCGCGAGATCGCGCAGGTCGATGCAGCCATCGCGGGAAGCGAGGTCTTGCGCGACATCGAGGTGCTCGCCCTGCATGGCGAGTTGCCCGTCGAACAACAGGCGCGCGTGCTGGCGCCCGGCGATCGTCGCCGCATCGTGCTGTCCACCAACGTCGCCGAATCCAGCGTCACGCTGCCCGGCGTGCGCATCGTGATCGACAGCGGCCTGGCGCGCGAACCGCGTTACGACCCGAATTCGGGCTTCGCGCGGCTCGACGTCGTCGCGATCGCGCAAGCCTCCGCCGACCAGCGTGCGGGGCGCGCGGGCCGCGTCGCCGAAGGTTGGGCGTATCGCCTATGGCCGCAATCGCAACGCCTCGAACCGCAACGCCGCCCCGAGATCGCACAGGTCGAGCTGGCGGGGCTCGCGCTCGAACTGGCCGCATGGGGCAGCGACGCACTCGCGTTCGTCGACGCACCACCCGCCGGCGCGCTCGGTGCGGCACGCGATCTGTTGCGTCGCCTGGGTGCGCTCGACGGTGACGCGATCACGCCGCTCGGGCGTCGCATGCTCGCCCTCGGCACGCATCCACGCCTGGCAGCGATGCTCATCGCGCCGACGAACAACGAAGACCGCGCGCTCGCCTGCGATCTCGCAGCTCTGATCGAAGCGCGCGATCCCCTGCGTTCCCGCAGCGACGCACTCGCCGAACGTTGGCGCGCGCTCGCCGCATTCCGCAGCGGCCACGATCCGGGCGGAAGCCGCGCGGGTTTCGCCGCGCTCGATGCCGCCGCGAAACAATGGCGTCGTCGCCTGAAAGTCGACGCGCACCCACCGCGTTCGATCGACGCGCATCGCCTCGGCGACCTGCTCGCGCATGCCTTTCCGGATCGCATCGCGCACCAACATCCCACGCAACCGCGGCGATACCAACTCGCGAACGGCCGCATGGCCACCCTGTTCGACGACAGCGCCCTGTTCGGCGAACCCTGGGTCGTCGCTAGCGAATTGCGTTACGAAGCGAAGGACGCGTTGCTGCTGCGCGGTGCGCCCGTCGATGAAGCCGCGTTGCGCCGCGATTTCCCCAAGCGCTTCGTCGAAGAAGACACGGTGCGCTGGGACGCGACTCGCCGCGCACTCGTCGCACAGCGCGAACGCCGTTTCGACGGGATCGTGCTCGAATCGAAACCCGCCGGCCGCGTCGACCCCGCGCAAGCCGCGCGCGCCCTCACCGACGCCGTGCGCGATCTCGGGCTCGACGCGCTGCCATGGAGCGAAACGCTGCAGCAATGGCGCGCGCGTGTCCGCGCCTTGCGCGAATGGGCGCCGGACGAAGGTTTTCCCGATTTGTCGGACGCCGCGCTTCTCGGCACGCTCGACACCTGGCTGCGCCCCGCGTTCGAAGGCAAGACGCGACTGGATGCGCTGGATGCCGCCGAACTCGGCAATGCGTTGCATCAAACCGTCGACTGGAACCTGCGCCGCCGCATCGATGCGCTCGCGCCGACGCGCATCACCGTTCCCTCGGGCATGGAGCGACGCATCGAGTACGCCGTCGACGATCACGACGGCGTGCGCCCACCCGTGCTCGCGGTGAAACTGCAGGAACTGTTCGGCCTCGCCGAAACGCCGCGCGTCGAGGGCCGCATACCGCTCACCTTGCACCTGCTCTCGCCCGGCGGTCGGCCGCTGCAGGTCACGCAGGATCTCAAGGGCTTCTGGGAACGCACCTATCCCGACGTGCGCAAGGAAATGAAGGGCCGGTATCCGCGTCATCCGTGGCCCGACGATCCGTGGTCGGCGACCGCGACGCATCGCGCCAAGCCGCGCGGCACCTGAACGCGCCGGCCCGCGATCACATACGCTCAACGCAAGGCGCCGGAGACTGCCGAGCCTACGAACCGTTCCACGGGAGCCCGCACGATGAACACCAAGCTGATCGCACTGCCCGAACGCGCGATGGATCTCGCCGGCAAGCTGGGCGGCGAAGTGATGGAGTTCGTGCCACGCGCGGGCCAATGGCTCGATGCCGGCGTCAAGATCGGTGCGGTGAAGACCGGCGGCAAGGTCGCGATGAAGTTCGTGCGCCGCTATCCCATCGTCACGGTCGCCACCGTCGTCGGTGCCGGTGCGCTGTGGTACCTCGCACGTCGCAAGGCGAAGCAGGCGCAGAACGGCGAAGACCGCGAAGCCATCGAGGGCACCGCGCGCCGCGTGCCGGCCAAGCGCGCGACCAAGCGCACTGCGCGCAAGAGCACGCGCGCCACGCAAACCGCGTCGGAATAATCCTTCAGTCGATCACGAGCGCGGCGGGCAGTTCGATCACGAACACCGCTCCGCCGCCGTCGCGATCTTCGTACCAGAGATCGCCGCCGGCACCGACGATGATCTGCCGCGCGAGCGACAAGCCCAGGCCGCTCGACAAACCGTCTTCGCGCCCGCTCAACCGCATGAACGGTTTGAACAGATCGCGACGCTTGTCCGGCGGCACGCCGCCGCCGCGATCGAGTACGCGCAACTGCCAGTAACCGGCGTTGCTCGACTTGGCCACTTCCAGCGCGAGTTCATTGCCCTCGGCGGCGTACTTCATCGCGTTGGTGATCAGGTTTTCCGCCACCTGGCGCAGCACGCGCCGATCGATCGCGACGGTGCCGCAGGGTTCGGGCACCAACACCTTCAGGTGCATGCCGCGGCTTTCGAGTTGCAACTCGTAGCGCTGCGCCAACCATTCGATCGTTTCCTGCAGCGCCGCCGGATGCGTGTGCGCTTCGCCACCGCTGGCGGCCGCGATGCGTTCCTGGCCTTCGAGATAGCGGCGGATGTAACCGATCGCGTCGTGCGCGCTTTCGTGGATCATCTGCAGGTAGCGCGGGATGCGCTCGGGCCGGCAGCCGTCCTGCATGAGGATGTCGCTGGCGAACAACACGCTGCTCAAGGGATTCTTGAGATCGTGCGCGACGAGATTCACCAGCTCCTGGCGTTCGCGCGCCACGCGTTCCAGTCGGTCGCGCGCCTGCTTCAGCGCCACGTGCGCACTCACGCGCGCAAGCAATTCTTCGGGAATGAAGGGCTTGGTGACGTAATCGACCGCGCCGCTGTCGAAGGCGCGCAGCAACAATTCGCGGTCCTGCGCGGCGGTGAGGAAGATCACCGGCATGTCCTGCAACGACGGGTGGTGCCGCATCTGCGCGAGCAACTGGAACCCGTCCATCCCCGGCATGAGCATGTCGAGGAGCACCAGGTCGGGCGTGGCTTCGAGCGCGTGGTCGAGCGCCTCGGGGCCGGTGCCCGCCGGCACGACGTCATAACCGTTGCGCGACAGCAGCGTGCTGACGACGCGCAGGTTGGCGGGCTGGTCGTCGACGACCAGGATCCGGCCAGCGGTTGGGGGAGTCGTCTCTGGCATGCGCATCCTTCAGCCAGGTTCGAACGAGATCCGTCTCGTTGCGGAACCTGAACGGGACAKGGAACTTATCAGAAAGTCTGTGCGGTCGCTCCCAAAACAGCCGCTTTCGAGCTGAACAGTTCAGCCCGCGACTTCCTTCCACGCGCCCGGCTCGAGCCCCTCGACCCGATGGTTTCCGATCCCCACCCTGACCAGACGTAACGTGGGAAGGCCCACGGCTGCGGTCATCCGGCGGACCTGGCGATTGCGGCCTTCGGTGATCGCCAGCTCGATCCAGGCATCGGGCACGGTCTTGCGGAAGCGCACCGGCGGATCGCGTGGCCAGAGCTCGGGCGGCGCGATCGTGCGCACCTGCGCCGGCAGCGTCATGCCATCGTTCAACGCGACGCCCGCACGCAAGCGCGCGAGCGCCGATTCGTCCGGCACGCCTTCGACCTGCGCCCAGTACGTCTTGGCCTGCTTGTGCCGCGGGTCGCTCAGGCGATGCGCGAGTGCGCCGTCGTCGGTCAGCAACAGCAGGCCTTCGGAGTCTGCATCGAGCCGGCCCGCCGCGTAGACATCGGGCGGCAGGCCGAACCCGGCCAACGTCGGCCGCGGCGGCACGCTGCGATCAGTGAATTGCGACAAGACCCCGAAGGGCTTGTTGAACGCGATCAACATCGTGCAGCGCAACCGACCCGCATCAACCCGCGGGCTTCTTGAACCGCAGCGTCATGCGATCGCTTTCGCCGATCGCCTGGTACTTCGCATCGTCGGCCTTGTCGTGCTGGTTGGTCGGCGGCAGCGTCCACACGCCGTTCGGGTGATCGGTCGTGTCCTTCGGATTCGCGTTGACCGCGCTTTCGCCGTCGAGCACGAAGCCCGCGTCCTGCGCGTACTTCTTCACCAATTCCTCGGTGAGATAGCCGGTCTTGATCTGCTTCTGCAGGTCGGTGCCCGGCTTGGCGCGATGGTCTTCGAAGCCCAGCGTGCCGCCCGGCTTGAGCACGGTGTAGAAGGCGCGGAAGTAATCGGCGGCGTTGCCGTCTTCCACCCAGTTGTGGGCATTGCGGAAGGTGAGCACGACGTCGGCCGAGTTCGACGGACCGAAATCAGGCTTCTTCGCGTCGAACAGGCGCACTTCGGTCTTGTCGTACAACGCGGCGTTGCCCGCGATCTTCGCGCGCAACTGCTTGTTGAGGTCGTAGCGGTAGCCCGGCTGGCCGGTGATCTTGTCGTCCCACACGGCCGCGACGTACTTGCCGTTGTCGCGCAGGTAAGGCGCGAGGAGCTCGGTCCACCAACCACCGCCCGGCGTGATTTCGATGACCGTCTGGTCGGGCTTGAGCAGGAAGAAGGACAGCGTTTCCTTCGGATGGCGGTAGGGGTCGCGCGCGACCCACTTCGGCGTGCGCCAATCGCCGGCGATGACGGTGTCGAGTGCGGCGCCGGTGGCGTTGCTCACCATCGAGGACGACGCACTGGCGGAGGCCGAACCGTTGTCGGCCGATGCACTTGCCGAGGCGGCGGCTGCGTCGGCGGTCGCCGCGGCGTTGTCGCCGCTGTTCGTCGACGCACACGCGGCGAGCAGGGAGAGCATCAGGCAGGCAACAAGGGGGCGAACGGCGAGCTTGCGATCCATCGAGGCGACTCCGTCTGAGGGGGCGTCAGGGTAACGCCGCTTGCCTCACGTTTGCGTGGCGCCGTCCTGGGTGGCGATGTAACGGGCCGCCTCGTCGAGCACCCACGCGCGGAACTGCGCGAGCCCGCCATGCGAGCCCGAGCGCGGCGGGAACACCAGGTAGTGGCTGAAATCGGCCTTGAGCCGTTCGTCGAACAATTGGGTGAGGCGGCCGGCGTCCATCAGCGGCCAGGCCAGCGTCAGCCGCCCGAGCACGATGCCCATGCCTTCGACCGCGGCGCGGTGCAGCGTCTCGGAGTCGTCGAAGTTCGCGACATAGCGCTTGGGCACCTGCCCGCCGAACCGCTTGAACCATTCGGTCCAGCGCCCGCCGGGTGCGCCGAGCAGGGGGAAGTCGCCCAGGGTTTCGAGTGTCGGGCAACCGAGGCGTTCGATCAGCGCCGGGCTCGCCATCGGCGTGAGCCAATCGTCGAACAGGTGCACCGCTTCCAGCCCCGGCCAATGCCCGGGGCCGTAGCGCAGCCCCGCATCGAGTTCGGTGTCGCGTTCGAAATCGACGACGTTGATCGTCGACTGCAGGTGGATCTCCAGTTGCGGATGCGCCGCGACGAAACGCGGCAGGCGCGGCACGAGCCAGCTGGTCGCGAACGACGGCATCAACGTGAGCGTGAGTACGTCGTCGCGCCGCATGCCGAAGGGGCGCAGCGCGTGGTCGATGGCATCCAGGTGGCCGGCGACGCGATCGAAGAGCCGCTGCCCGTCGGCCGTCAGCGTCACCCCGCGCGGATTGCGGACGAACAGGCGCTGCCCGAGACGCTCCTCGAGCCCGCGGATCTGGTGGCTCAGCGCGCTGATGGTGAGGTGCATCGACTCGGCCGCGCGCGACAGATTCCCCATGCGCGCGGTGGCGACGAAGCCCTGGAGGGCGTGCAGCGGCGGCTTGCTCACGGTGGCTCCGACTTGAATTAAATCGAAGGCAAGTTGTCGAAACTTGCGATTTTCAGCGCCCGATCATGCGCCTATCTTTCATTCCACTCAATCACGGAGCACGGTCATGGGTCTGCAAACCACCCGCCTGTACAAGGATCTGCTGTCGCTTCAGGGCCATCTGGTCGATGGCCGTATCGAGGACGAAGTCAGTGGCCTGCGCCCGCGCCAGACCGACGCGCTCCGCTCGCGCTGGTTCGAATCGTTCCTGCTGCTCGGCGGCCACGATCCGATCGATCCGCACCAGGCGAACGACGCCCTGGTCTCGCCGGAAAAGATCGGCATCTCCCACTGCTGATCCCGCAAAGCCCCTCTCCCACCGGGAGAGGGGCATATTCCAGAGCGTCAATCAGCGCAGCTGCGAGAGCGCGGCATCCAAGGTCGCGCTCGGCCGCATGGCCTTGGCGAGCTTCGCGAGGTCGGGGTGGTAGTAACCCCCGATGTCGACGGCCTTCCCCTGCACCGCATTGAGCTCTTCGACGATCTTCGCTTCGTTGTCCGTCAGCGCCTTTGCCACGGGTGCGAACTTGGCCTTCAGGCCCGCATCGACGTCCTGCGCCGCCAGCGCCCGCGCCCAGTACATCGCCAGGTAGAAATGGCTGCCGCGGTTGTCGAGCGTGCCGAGCTTGCGGCCCGGCGATTTGTTTTCGTCGAGGAACTTCGCGTTCGCCGCATCCAATGCATCGGCCAGGACCTGCGCCTGCGGATTGGAGTAACGCTCCGCGAGATGTTCCAGCGAGGCGGCCAGCGCGAGGAATTCGCCCAGCGAATCCCAGCGCAGGTAGTCTTCGGCGACGAACTGCTGCACGTGCTTCGGCGCCGAACCGCCCGCACCGGTCTCGAACAGACCACCGCCCGCCATCAGCGGCACGATCGACAGCATCTTCGCCGACGTGCCCAACTCCATGATCGGGAACAGGTCGGTCAGGTAATCGCGCAACACGTTGCCGGTGACGGAGATCGTGTCTTCGCCGCGGCGGATGCGCGCGAGCGAGAACAGCATCGCGTCGACCGGCGCGAGCACGCGGATGTCCAGGCCATCGGTGTCGTGGTCCCTCAGATACACCGCGACCTTCTTCAGCACCTGCGCATCGTGCGCGCGCTTTTCGTCGAGCCAGAACACCGCCGGCGTATGCGACAGGCGCGCACGCGAAACGGCGAGCTTCACCCAGTCGCGGATCGGCGCGTCCTTGGTCTGGCACATGCGCCAGATGTCGCCGGCTTCGACCTTGTGTTCGAGCACGACCTTGCCGTTGCCATCGGTCACGCGCACGACGCCGTCGTGTTCGAGGTGGAAGGTCTTGTCGTGCGAACCATATTCCTCGGCCTTCTGCGCCATCAGGCCGACGTTGGGCACGCTGCCCATCGTGGCCGGATCGAACGCGCCGTTGGCTTTGCAGTCGTCGATGACCACCTGGTAGATGCCCGCGTAGCAGCGATCGGGAATCAGCGCCTTGGTGTCCTGCAACTCGCCCTTCGCGTTCCACATGCGCCCGGAGTCGCGGATCATCGCCGGCATCGATGCGTCGACGATGACGTCGCTCGGCACGTGCAGGTTGGTGATGCCCTTGTCGGAATTCACCATCGCCACACCCGGGCGCGCGGCGTATTCGGCAGCGATGTCGGCCTCGATCGTGGCGCGCAGGTCCTCGGGCATCGACGCCAGATGCGCATACAGATCGCCGATGCCGTTGTTCGCTTCGAAGCCCGCCTGCAGCAGCGCGTCTTCATGGCGCGCCAGCACGTCGCGATAGAACCGCTCGACGACCACGCCGAACATGATGGGGTCGGAGACCTTCATCATCGTGGCCTTCAGGTGCAGCGAGAACAGCACGCCCTGCGCCTTCGCGTCCTCGATCTGCGCATCGACGAAGCGCGACAGCGCCTTCACGTTCATCACCGCGGCATCGACGATCTCGCCGGCCAGCACCTTCACCGACGGCTTGAGCACCTGCGTCGCGCCGTCGTTGCCGATGAATTCGATCTTGAGCGTCGTGGCTTCGGCCATCGTCGCCGACTGCTCGCTGCCGTAGAAATCGCCGCCGTCCATGTGCGCGACGTGCGTCTTCGAATCCTTCGCCCACGCGCCCATGCGATGCGGATGCTTGCGGGCGTACTGCTTGACCGACAGCGGCGCGCGGCGATCGGAATTGCCTTCGCGCAACACCGGGTTCACCGCGCTGCCCTTGGCGCGGTCGTAGCGCGCCTTGATGTCGGTTTCGCGCGCGTCCTTCGGCTCGTCGGGATAGTTCGGCAGCTTGTAACCCTGCTGCTGCAGTTCCTTGATCGCGGCCTTGAGCTGCGGCACCGATGCGCTGATGTTCGGCAGCTTGATGATGTTGGCTTCGGGGGTGGTGGCGAGCTGGCCGAGTTCGGCGAGGTCGTCGGGCATCCGGTGCGCGGCGTCGAGCATGTCGCCGAATTGCGAAACGATGCGCGCGGCCAGCGAGATGTCGCGCGTTTCCACCGCGATGCCGGCCGGCTTGGTGAACGCCTCGACGATGGGCAGGAACGACTGCGTCGCCAGGAACGGCGCTTCGTCGGTGAGGGTGTAGAGGATCTTCGGCGGAGTCGACATGCGCGCGCTCGGAAAAGGAGGAGGCGGCGCGGACGGACGGCGCCGGGGTCGACCATTTTCGCGGTTCCTGCGCGCGGGGGCTACTGCGGGCAAAAAAGAAGGGCGCGACCGCGAGGCCGCGCCCTTTCTCCAAACGCTGCTGCCGCTTACTTCACGTCGAAGTCGCGCGACTGCACGACCTTACCGTCGAGCATCACTTCCACGCGGTACTTGCCGGCCGGCCACGGGTTGCTGTTGGTGATCTCGAAGTCCCAGGTCTGGTCGCCCTTGAGCTGGACGTCGCGGGCTTCTTCGTTGACGGTCTGGCTGCTGTCGACGTGCGTCCACTTCGCGCCGACCTTCGCCGGCACGGTGGCGGCGGCATCGGCGACGTGCGTGGCGACCGCGGCGATGATCTTGTCCTTCGTGCCGAAGGTGCTCATCGGCGCGGTGATCTTCATGTCGGCGCCGGCGGCCTTGCCGAGATCGACCGAAGTCACGCTCGCGGCGGCGACCGACGGCATCGGCGCGGGGGCCGGCGCCGGCATCGTTGCGGCGGGCGGCGGCGTGGACGTCGTCGGTGTTTCGTAGGCTTCTTTCTTCTTGCAGCCGGCCAGCGCGAGCGTGGCGAGCAGGGCGGCGGCGAGCGGAAGCAGGACGCGATTACGGTTCATGGAGAGCTCCTTGCTGGAATGCGGATTCAATACGGCGCGCTCAGTGCGGCGCGTTGGCCTGGCCGTCGCCGTCGGTGTCGATCGCCGGGATCTGGAGGACCTGGCCTGGCTGGATGCGGTCGGGGTCGTCGAGCTGGTCGCGGTTGGCATCGAAGATCGCCTTCCACTTGCTCGCGCGGCCGTAGTGTTCCTTCGCGATGTGCGAAAGCGTGTCGCCCTTTTGCACGGTGTAAGTCGTGCCTTCGGGCGCGAGGCCTTCGCCGCGCACCTTGCCCTGGACGCCGCTGAAATCGGGCTTTTCCGGCACCACGCCTTCGGTGCCGCGGACAGTGCCCTGCACGCCGCTGAAGTCGGGCTTCTTTTCGTTGGTCATGGACAGTGCTCCCCCCGGCGACGGGGGCGGCCGGGGACCACGGCAGGGAAGCACGGCCGTCGTTAAAGCAGCCTCACGGCTTCATTGGCGCAACGCACGCACCGCCGGCGGAGGCGACAAACCCGGCGTGCCGCGCCACGGATTGATGTCCAGGCCGCCGCGGCGCGTGTAGAGCGCTTCGACCGACAAACGTTCCGGGCGGCAACGCCCGATGAGGTCGGTGAAGATGCGTTCGACGCACTGCTCGTGGAATTCGGCGTGGTCGCGGAAGCTGATCAGGTAACGCAGCAGGCCTTCGTCTTCGATGCGCGGGCCGCGGTAGTCGATGCGCACTTCGGCCCAGTCCGGCTGGCCGGTCACCGGGCAATTGGATTTCAGCAGGGCGCAACGCACGCGCGCATCGACGACTTCGCCCATGCATGCCAGATACGCCGCGTTCGGCGGGCCGTAATCGTCGATGTCGACTTCGAGCGTGTCCAGGTCGATCACGTCGTCTTCGTCGCCCACCATCGGCGGCAAGCCGAAGCGCACGTCGACGGGCGCACCCGCGACTTGCGCCAGGTCGGCCGCGATGCGCGCCCGCACGTCCGCGTCGCTGTCGAAGCGCGTTGCGTTGAAGGAATTCAGGTAGAGCTTCAGCGACTTGGATTCGACGAGGTTCGGTGAGTCGGCGGGCACCGTGAACGTCGCCGTCCGCACGATCGGCTTGCCCCGCGCATCGAGCCACGACAGTTCATAGGCATGCCAGCGGTCGTGCCCGGCGAAGGGCAGCGCGCCCGTCTCGGGCAAAGACAACGCAGTGCGGCCCAGCGCGCGCGCGATGGGGAACAGCAGGCCGGGGTCGTAATGGCGCGGGTAGTCGACCGGGCGGCCGAGCGGCAATTCATGGGACGTCATGCGCGCATTCTACGAGGGGGCTCGCGCTCGGCGCGTGTCCTGTGCGACGCTCGGCCGTCACCAGGGGAGTTCCACGATGGACCAGCGTTCGCAGCAACCCGCGCTCGGCGCCGTCCAGGGCGAGGCCGCACTCATCCGCGCCGTCGGCACCTTTGCGCTCACCGCGGCGGTCATCAACGTGATCATCGGCGGCGGCATCTTCCGCATGCCGGCCGCGTTGTCGACGCAAGTGGGCATCGCCGCGCCCATCGCGCTCATCGCCGGCGCACTCGCCATCATCCCGATCGCCCTGTGTTTCGCGGCCGTCGGCAGCCGCGTGTCCGCCACGGGCGGGCCGTATACCTACCTGACCGCGGCCTTCGGCCAATTCGCCGGCTTCATCGCGGGCGCGTTGATGTGGATCAGCAACATCACCTCGAGCGCGGGCGTGGCCGCGGCGCTGTCCGAACAGGTCGCCAACCTCGTGCCCGCACTTGCCGGCCCCGTGCCGCGCGCGTTGCTGATCACGGGTGTGTATGCCGCACTGTTCGCGTTGAATGCCTTCGGCGTGAAGCTCGGCGCGCGCGCGATCGTCGCGCTGGCGACGCTCAAGCTCACGCCCTTGTTCCTGCTGGCCGCGATCGGCATCTGGTTCGTCGACTGGAGCCAGGTGAGTTTCGCCGTCGGTGCCGTGCCGTCGTGGACCCCGTTGGGTGCATCGATGGCGCTGGTGATGTTCGCGTACTCGGGCATGGAAACCGCGCTCGTGCCTTCGGGCGAATTGCGCGATCCCTCGCGCAACGTGCCGCGCGCGACGGTCGCCGCGATCCTGCTCGTCGTGTTGCTGTATCTCGGCCTGCAGATCGTCGGGCAGGGCGTGCTCGGCACGGCGGCGCTGGGCGCGAGCAAGGTGCCCGTCGCCGATACCGCGGGTGCGTTGTGGACGCCGGCGCGCGTCCTGCTGCTGATCACCGCCTGCATTTCGATGACCGGCTTCATGATGGGCAACCTGCTCGGCACCTCGCGCCTGGTGTACGCGCTGGGCCGCGACGGTTACCTGCCGCGCCTCTTCGGCCGCGTCACCGCGACGCACCGCGTGCCGATGAACGCGCTGATCGCGCATGCGGTGCCCGCCTGGATCCTGGCGATCGCAGGCAGCTTCGACACGCTCGCCCTGATTTCCGGCGGCGCGATCTGCCTGGTGTACGGGCTGGTGAGCATTGCGGCATGGTGGGCGCAGCGCAAGGATCTGCGCGAACGCGGCGATACGCCGTTCGTGTTGCCGGGCGGGCCGGTGATTCCGCTGATCGCCATCGCATCGATGGTGCTGGTGGTGTTTACGCTGACGCAGAAGGAACTCACGGCGATCGGTGTCGCGCTCGCGGTGTTGGTGGCCATCTACGCGGGCCTGCACCTCAACCGTCGACGCACCGCCTAGGAGCGATGTTCCTGGGAGAGGTACTCGGACGACTGCATCTCCACCAGTCGCGAGGCCGTGCGTTCGAATGCGGCGACCAGCCGGTCGCCCGCGTACAGCTCCATCGGCAGCGCATCGGCGGTGCAGACCAGGTTGACGTGGCGGTCGTACAACTCGTCGATCAGGTTGACGAAGCGGCGCGCGGCATCGTCGTTCGTCGCCGAGAATTTCGGGATGCCGCCCAGCAGCAGCGTGTGGCACTCGCGCGCGATTTCGATGTAGTCCGACGTTCCGCGCGGTCCTTCGCACAGTGCGGCGAAATCGAACCACCCCATGCCCTCGACACGCCCGCGCGCGGCGATCGTGCGCCCGTCGACGACGAAGGGATCGTCTTCGCGCGGGCAGGCGTGGCTCAGCGTCTCCCAGCGCTCGTGCAACCAGGCGTCCGACGCCGCATCCAGCGGCGCGCGATAGACCGGTGAGCGCGTCAGCGCGCGCAGGCGGTAATCCTGCGGGCTGTCGAGGAACACGACGGCGCAATTGGCTTCGATCAGTTTGATCGCGGGCAGGAAACGCGCGCGCTGCAGGCCGTCCTTGTACAGGTCGACGGGCGCGGCGTTCGAACTGGTCACGAGCACCACGCCTTCGGCGAACAGGCGTTCGAGCAGCCGCGCGAGCAACATCGCATCGCCGATGTCGCTGACGAAGAATTCATCGAGCACGATCACGCGCAGGGTGGCGCGCCATTGCTTCGCGATCGCGGCCAACGGGTCGCGCTCGCCCGTATGCGCGCGCAGGCCTTCGTGGACTTCACGCATGAAGCGATGGAAATGCGTGCGGCGTTTTTCGGCGATCGGCAGCCCGTCGTAGAACAGGTCGATCAGGAAGGTCTTGCCGCGGCCCACGCCGCCCCAGAGGTAGAGGCCGCGCGGCGCTTCCGGTGCGTCGTTCCCGAACAGGCGCGAGAGCAGGCCACCGTTGTTGACGGGTGCGCGCAATGCATCGTGCAAGCGGTCGAGTTCGCGCAGCGCCGCATGCTGTGCCGCATCGTCCTGCCATTCGCCGCGCGCGACGCCGGCGGCGTAGGCCGCCGACGGATTCGGATGCGTGCTCATCCGTTCGCCGGGTCCGGCAGCCACGGGCGCACGGCGGATTTGATCGCGCCGCGCAGGTCCATGAGCTTGCGGTGGAAGAAGTGGCTGGTGTCGGGCATCGAGACGAATTCGGGCTGCGGTTGCAGCGTCGCGACCCAGGCTTTCACCGCCTGCGCGTCGACGATTTCATCCTCTTCGCCCTGGATCACGATCCACGGGCAGTTGGGATGCGGGATATCGTCGAATCGCCAGCTACGGCCCACCGGCGGCGCGATCGACAACAACAGGCCCGGCTGCAGTGCGTGCGCGCACTTGTAGGAGACGTACGCACCGAAGCTGAAGCCGCCGAGCCACAGCGTGTGCGACGGGAATTTTTCGCGCGCGTACGCAACGACGGCCCGCAGGTCGTCGGCTTCGCCCTGGCCTTCGTCGAAGGTGCCCGCCGACTGGCCGGTGCCGCGGAAGTTGAAGCGGATCGTGTTTGCGCCGCATTCGCGCAGCGCGCGCGCCGCCATCGTCACCACCTTGTTGTGCATCGTGCCGCCCTCGGTGGGCAACGGATGACAGAGCACGGCGATGATGGGCAGCTGCAGGGCGCCTTCTTCGGGGTCGTCGCAGGCGGCTTCGATCGCGCCGGCCGGGCCGTCGATGGTGAAGGCGTGGTCGGCGGGGGCGACGCCGGGGGGAATGGGGGCGGTCATGCGCGAATGATGCCGCAGGGCGGGTTGTCGCCGCGGGAAGCCGGAAAGAAAAACGCCGCCCGGAGGCGGCGTTCTGCAGGGTGCTGCGTTCGCAGGACCCGAATTACTTCACGTTCGCGAGCATCCAGTCGACCGTGGCCTTGACCTGGTCGTCGGACAGCGCCGGGTTGCCGCCCTTCGGGGGCATGTGGCCGGCGGTGCCGGTGAAGCCTTCGATCGCGTGCTTGTAGAGCGTGTCCTTGCCCTTGCCGGCGCGCGCGCCGATGCCGGCCGCCGTCAACGTCGGGGCACCGCCGGCGCCGGAGGTGTGGCAGCCGGTGCAGAGGTTGCCGAAGATCGTCGCGCCGTCCTTCGTGCCGCCGTAGGCGACCTGCGAGGCGGCCTTCGTGGCAGCGGCGGCGACGGCAGCGGCCTGCGCCGCGGCACCGGTCTGCCCGGCGTACACCGCGCCGGCGGGCGCGATGCGGGCCAGCGTGCGCTTGGCGACCGCCGGATCCTGCTCCGGCACCAGCGTGCCCTGCAGGTGGTGCGCGAACAGGATCAGGGAGAGGGTGAGCGCGGCCAGGATGCCGAGCACCATCGAGAATTTCTTGAGGAAATCGAGGTCGTAGTTGCGCACGATCCGTCCAGGGGCGCGTTGCCGCGCAAAAGCCAACAAAGAGCCGGGGATTATTCCAGAAGGGCACGGCGGGCGCGAGCAGGCGGGCGCCGACCACCCAGCGGAACGAAAAATTTGGCGCGCCCGGAGGGATTCGAACCCCCGACCAATGGCTTCGGAAGCCACTACTCTATCCGGCTGAGCTACGGGCGCATCGCGATGGAACACCCCACGGGGGCCGCGGGGCGCGCATTCTCGCACACAGGCGGAGGACCATGAGCTACGAACGCGACTACGTGCCGATCCCGCCGCCGGTTCCGGTGTGGCGCGACCGCCTGGGGCAGTACTGGAAGCTGGTGCGCGGCGACCGGCCGATCGGTTGGCTGCTGCTGTTGTGGCCCACGTGGTGGGGGTTGTGGGTCGCCGCCGAGGGGATTCCGCCGTTGTGGACCCTGGTCGTCTTCACCCTGGGCGTGTGGCTCACGCGCTCGGGTGGCTGCGTCATCAACGACTACGCCGACCGCTGGCTCGACCCGCAGGTCGAACGCACGCGCGACCGCCCGCTCGCATCGGGCAAGGTGCGCGGACGCGAAGCGCTGCTCGTGTTCGCCGCCCTGATGCTGGCCGCTTTCGCGCTGGTGCTGACGATGAATCGCCTCACGATCTGGATGAGCGCCGTCGGTGTCGTGCTCGCCGCCAGCTACCCCTACCTCAAGCGTTACACCTACCTGCCGCAGGTCTACCTGGGCCTGGCCTTCGGATGGGGCATCCCGATGGCCTTCGCGGCGGTGCGCGGCGAAGTGCCGCCGATCGCCTGGGTGCTCTACGGCGCGAACATCCTGTGGGCCACGGCCTACGACACCTGGTACGCGATGGTCGACCGCGACGACGACCTGCGCGCGGGCGCGAAGTCGACCGCCATCCTGTTCGGCGAGATGGACCTGATCGCGCAGGGCGTGTTGTACGCAGCGACCTTCTTCGCGCTGTGGCTGGTGGGCCGGCAGGCGGGCCTGGGGATGGCGTACTGGATCGGCCTCGGTGTCGCCGGCGTGTTGGTCGCATATCAATTCGTGATCGCACGCCATCGCGAACGCAACGCCTGCTTCCGCGCCTTCCTGCACAACCAGTGGGTGGGCATGAGCGTGTTCGCCGGGATCGCCGTCGCTTACTGGCAGGCAGCGCACGCGTAAGGCTTCATGGCACACGCGCGCAGACCCACGCATCAACGCGATGCGCACCTGCGCGCAACAGGGCTTCGGCGGCCGCGTGCAGCGTGGCGCCAGTGGTCATGACATCGTCGACCAGAACGACATGCGCTGGAACGGCCGCATCACTGCGCACCGCGAAGGCGCGCCGCACGTTGCGCCGCCGCGCCGCCGCCGCGCGTTCGGTTTGCGGGGCCGTCGCACGCGTGCGCGCCAGGACCCCGGCGAGCAACGGGACCTGCAGCGCGCGCGACAGCGGCCGCGCGAGTTCCAGCGCCTGGTCGTAGCCACGCGAACGCAGGCGCCCCGTATGCAGCGGAACGGCGAGCAGCGCATCGGGCCGGGGCAGCCCGCCGAAGGCTTCCGCCATCAGTTGCGAGAGCAGCCGGCCGGCGGCGAGATCGTCATGGAATTTGAAGCGCGGCAGCAGCCGGTCGACCGGCGCCGCATAGAGGCAGGCCGCGTGGACCTCCTGGAGCGGCGGTGGCCGCCGGCGGCACGCTCCGCACCTGCCCGACACCGGAAGCGGCAGTGCGCACCGCAGGCAAGCGGGCGGCATCCGCGGCAAGGCGCGCTCGCACGCGGCGCACAGGTCCATGCCCGCGATGCCGGGCGCGCGGCAGGCCAGGCAGCGGCTGGGCCAGAGCAGGCGGCTGGCATCGTTGCGGAGCCAGAACCCGAGGCGGGCACGGAGCCCGTCAACCTGCGGCACCGGGAGTTGGTTGACAGCGACTGACATGGTTTCCAGACTGCCCGGCCTGTATCGCCATTGCTGTCGGGAAACTCCCATGCCTGCTGTCAGCCAAGTGCGCACCGATTGGTCCCGCGACGAAGTCCTCGCGCTGTTCGCGCTGCCCTTCACCGAGCTGCTGCATCGCGCCGGCACGGTCCATCGCGAACATTTCGACCCCACCGAAGTCCAGGTCTCCACGCTGTTGTCCGTGAAGACCGGCGGTTGCCCCGAGGATTGCGGCTATTGCCCGCAGGCCGCGCGCTACCACACGGGCGTGGAAGCCACGAAGCTGATGAGCACCGAAGACGTCGTGGCCAAGGCCCGCCAGGCGCGCGACGCCGGCGCTTCGCGCTTCTGCATGGGCGCCGCCTGGCGTTCGCCGAAGGACCGCGACATCCCGAAGGTCGCCGCGATGATCCGTGAGGTGAAGGCGCTCGGCCTGGAAACCTGCGCGACCCTCGGCATGCTCACCGGCGACCAGGCCAACGCCCTGCGCGACGCCGGCCTGGACTACTACAACCACAACATCGACACCGCGCCGGACTTCTACGGTGAAATCATCCACACGCGCGAGCTTCAGGATCGGCTGGACACGCTGTCGCACGTGCGCGATGCGGGCATGAAGACCTGTTGCGGCGGCATCGTCGGCATGGGCGAGTCGCGCGAACAGCGCGCCGGCCTGCTGCACACGCTGGCCACGCTTCCCGCGCACCCGGATTCGGTGCCGATCAACCGCCTCGTGCAGGTCGAAGGCACGCCGCTGGCAGGGACTGCGCTGCTGGATCCGTTCGAATTCGTCCGCACCATCGCGGTCGCGCGCCTGCTGATGCCGCGCTCGATGGTCCGCCTCTCGGCCGGCCGCGAGACGATGAGCGACGAGCTGCAGGCCCTGTGCTTCGCGGCCGGCGCCAACTCGATCTTCTACGGCGAAAAGCTGCTGACCACCGGCAACCCGGATACCGAACACGACCAGCGGTTGTTCGAACGCCTTGGATTGCGACCCATGCACGTTGCGGCCGCCGAAGTGGCGTCAGACTGCAGCACCACCGTCCACGCCGCCATTACCGGGCAGGCCGCCTGACCCATGCGCCCGCGCTTGCACGAACGCGTCGCCGCCGCTCGCGCCCAGCGCGAGGCGCAGGCGCGCACGCGCGTGCGTCGCAGCGTCACCCGGCGCGACGGGGTGCGCTTCGAAGTCGACGGCCACTGGCTCACCGGTTTCTGCAGCAATGATTACCTCGGCCTCGCGCAGCAGTTCGCGGTGGTCAATGCGATGCAGGACGCGGCCGGGCGCGACGGCGCAGGTGGCGTCGCCTCGCATCTGGTCTGCGGCCACCACGCCACGCACGACGCACTCGAACGCGAACTCGCGCAATGGCTGGGCATGCCGCGCGCGTTGCTGTTCGGCAGTGGTTACCTTGCGAACCTCGCCGTCGTGCAGGCCTTCCTGGGCGACGACGACGTCTGCGTGCAAGACCGCCTCAACCACGCGAGCCTGATCGACGCCGCGCGCGTCTCGGGCTGCAAGCTCCGCCGCTATCCGCACCTGGATGCCGAGGGCGCGCTGCGCCAGCTGCGCAGCATGCCCGACGGCGCGGCGATGCTCGCCACCGACGGCGTCTTCAGCATGGACGGCGATGTCGCGCCGATGCGCGAGCTCGCGGTCATCGCACGCGTGCAGCACGCCCTCTTCTATGTCGACGATGCGCACGGCGTCGGCGTGCTCGGCCCCGAAGGCCGCGGCGCGGTGGCGGCAGCGCGCCTGGGTGTCGACGCAGTGCCCCTGCAACTGGTCACGCTCGGCAAGGCGCTCGGCAGTTACGGCGCGGCGGTGGTCGGCGACGCCGACCTGATCGCCCACCTGGAAGAAACCGCGCGGCCCTACATCTACACCACCGCGTTGCCGCCGGCGCAGGCCGCGGCATCGCTCGCCGCGGTGAAGCTCGCGCGCCGCGATCAATGGCGCCGCGAAAAACTGGTCACCTCGATCGCGCGCTTCCGCGCGGGCGCGGCGAAGCACGGCTTCGAACTGTTGCCCTCGCATTCGCCGATCCAGCCTTTGCTGTGCGGCGACGAAGCGCATGCGCTGGCGTTCGCGCAGGCGCTGGAAGCGCAGGGTTTCTGGGTCTCCGCGATCCGACCGCCGACCGTGCCGGATGGCAAGTCGCGCCTGCGCGTCACGCTCTCGGCGCTGCATTCGCCGCAGGAAATCGATGCGTTGCTCGATGCGCTCGCATGGTCGCGCGATGCCGTCGGCCATGGCTTCGGAAGCGACGCGCAACCTCTCGCCGCCAACGCATGACGCACGGCGCGCACGACGGGCGCCGCGCATTCGCGGCCATCGGCGTCGCGTTGCTCTCGGCGCTGTTCTTCACCCTGACCTACGTGCTCAATCGCGCGTCGGCGAGCGGTGGCGGGCATTGGCTGTGGATCGCGTGCCTGCGGTACTTGATCACCCTGCCGCTGATGCTGCCGCTGATGCCGTCGCAGGGCGGCATCGCGCCCGTGTGGCGCGCGATGCGCGCGCATCCGGTGGCGTGGCTGACGTGCAGCATGACCGGCTTCGTCGCGTTCTATCTGTTCCTGTCTTACGCGGCGGCGAGTGGGCCCTCGTGGCTGATCGCGGGCAGCTTCCAGTTCACCGTGGTCGCGGGGATGTTGTGCGCGCCGCTGTTGTATCGCGATGCGCGGCGCAAGGTGCCGATGGCGGCGCTCGGCGTCGGCGGCGTGATCGTCGCCGGCGTCGTGTTGCTGCAACTGGGCTATGCGGAAGGCCGGCTCGATCGCGCGGCGTGGATCGCACTCGCTTGCGTGCTGGTCGCGGCGACGCTGTACCCGATCGGCAACCGCCTGTTACTGCTGCACTTGGAGCGCACGGGCGAACACCTCAACGCGACGCAACGCGTGTTCGGCATGACGCTCGCGAGCCAACCGGCATGGCTGCTCGTCGCCGCGTTCGCGTTCCAGCACGTGGGCGCGCCGACGATTACGCAAGTGTGGCTCGCCGCCGGCGTCGCGCTCGGCGCGGGCATCATCGCGACGATCCTGTTCTTCCAGGCCACCGGCATGGTGCGCGACCAGCCCGCGGCCCTGGGCGCGGCCGAAGCGATGCAGGCGGCGGAACTGTTGTTCGCGATGGTGCTCGGCACCTTGTTCCTCGGCGAGCGATGGCCGCGCGGCATCGCGTCGTGGGGTGCGTGCCTCGTCGTCGCGGGCATCGGCTTGTTCGCGTGGCTCGTCTCGCGCCCGAAGAAGACGCCCATCGTGCTGGCGGAGGAGCCGCACGCATGAGCTTGCATGTCGATGTCGTCGGCAACGGCCCGCCGCTCGTGCTGCTGCACGGATGGGCGATGCATGGCGGCGTGTTCGCGCCGCTCGTGGCGCGGCTGCGTGATCGGTACACGCTGCACGTCGTCGACCTGCCGGGCCACGGCCTGTCGCGCGATTGCGACATTCCGCTTGCGCTGGAGGCCTGCGTGGAGGCCATCGCCGCGCACGTCCCCGCCGCGCCGTGGTGTGGTTGGTCGCTCGGCGGCTTGTTCGCGCTGCATGCGGCCATCGAGCGCCCGCATCAGGCCACCGCTGCCGCGCTGCTCTGCGCCAGCGCGCGTTTCGTGCGCAGCGACGACTGGCGTTACGGCGTCTCGCCCGAAATCTTCCGCGATTTCGCCACCGGCCTGCGCAACGATTACCGCGCCACGCTCGATCGTTTCGTCGCGCTCGAAGCCTTCGGTTCGGATCACGCGAAAGAGGAAGTGCGCGCGCTGCGCGACGAATTGTTCGCGCGCGGCGAGCCGTCCGCGCACGTGCTCGCCGATGGCCTGGACCTGCTGAAGACCGCCGACCTGCGCGCCGCGATGCCGCGTCTGGAATCGCGCAGTCTCTGGCTCGCCGGGCGCCGCGATCGCTTGGTCGACGCGCGTGCGATGCGCGACAGCGCCGCGCTCGCGAAGGGGCCCGCGCACGTCCACGTCGTCGATCACGCCGGCCACGCACCGTTCCTCACGCACGCCGACGTCGTCGCCGCGCATCTTTCGGACTTCCTCGGCGCATGAGCAGCCTGTTCGACAAACGCCACGTCCGCCGCGCGTTTTCGCGATCGGCCCCAAGCTACGACGCCGCCGCGCGCCTGCAGCACGAAGTGGAATCGCGCCTGCTCGAATCGCTGGATTATCTCGACGACCCCAAGCTCGAATTGCCGAAGCCCGAGGTCGTCCTGGATCTCGGTGCCGGCCCGGGCCGCGCGAGCGCCGCGATGCGCAAGCGTTGGCCGAAAGCGCGCATCGTCGCCGTCGACCTCGCCTTGCCGATGTTGCGCGAAGCCGGCAAGCGGAGTGGTTTCTGGCGCCCGTTCGATCGCGTGAACGCGGACGTGCGCGCCCTGCCCTTCGCCGAAGGCAGCGTCGATGTGCTGTTCTCCAACCTGTGCGTGCAGTGGGTCGAGGACCTGCCTGCCGCGTTCGCCGGCTTCCGCCGCGTGTTGAAACCCGGCGGCCTGCTCCTGGTGTCGACCTTCGGTCCGGAGACGCTGCAGGAATTGCGCGATGCGTTCTCGAACGCCGATGCCACGCCGCATGTCTCGCCCTTCGCCACCATCGCGCAGTTCGGCGATGCCCTCGTGCATGCGGGCTTCAAGAACCCGGTGCTCGATCGTGATGTCTACACCACGCGCTACGACGACCTGGCCTCCCTGATGCGCGAGCAACGCGCGATCGGCGCCACCAACGCGCTGCAGACCCGCCGCCACACCCTGACGGGGCGCGCGCGTTTCGCCGCCGCCGCGCAGGCCTACGATGCCTTCCGGCGGGAAGACGGCACCCTTCCGGCCACCTGGGAGGTCATCACGGCGATGGCCTGGGCACCACCACCCGGCGCGCCGATCCGTGAGGGCGGCTTCGAAGTCACCTCCGTCCCGGTCTCCTCGATTCCCGTGCGGCGCCGCCCCCGCTGAGCTGCGCGGTGGTGCCGTTCACGCAACTGCCGTTAATGTTGCGCGCTTCAGGAGCAGGCCCATCATGCGGAAGACGTTGGCGATCATTGGTCTTGCGCTGGTGCTGGGCGGGTGCGGCGGCCGAGGGCCCTCTGCGCCGGTCGCAGTCGCGCCACAGGCAACGCGCAACGTCCCCGCCGAAGCGGCGGACCCGCGCCGCGCGGCGCTGGCCAACATCCTCACCTGTCGCGACCGTGCGTTCCTCGCGCGCTCGCCCGAAGAACAGCGCGCGGCCCTGGTGTCGATCGAGGGCGTCGCATGCGACGCGGCCTCGCCCGGCGCACCCAACCGTTGCGCGATCCTGCCCTCGCTGAAGCTCGGCGGCGCCGACATCGCCTGGTTCGTCATCGGCACGCCGAACGAAGACCTCACGCCGATCGTCCTGCCTGCACCGCCCGAAGCCCTGCGCAACGCGATGCCTGCCGGCAGCGGCGCGTTGTCGCCGGGGACCGACCTTGGCGACACGACGGTCGAGTGCGCGATGCGCGACGGCGCGCTCGCCAAGGGCGCGATCAGCGGCAAGGTCCTGCGCGGCGGCGACGACGACAGCGCGATGCGCGTATGCGCCTTCGAACTCGCCGAAGGCATGCCCATCTGCACGCAGACCGCCCGCGGCCAGCGCGCCTACAAACTCGAGCTGCAGCGCGGCGATTACCTCGTCCTCGCCATCCCCGTCGACCAACACGACACGCGCGTGGGTTACAGCGAGTGCGATGCGCCCTTCGTCGGCGAGAGCCGCGACAGCCGGCACGTCGACGACACGCCGTGCTCGCACGAATTGAAGGTCGTCACCGTGCGCGCGGGCGAAACCACGACCGGCGTGGACCCCGCCGACCTGCGCGAACTCGGGGAAGCCGGCGACTGGCCGCAGCCGCCGCCGGCGGAGTGAAGCCTGCTGACAGCAGGGTGTCAGCAGCCCACGCGCACGCTGTCGGCCCTCCCCGCATGGAGCGCCGCCGTGATCGTCGATCTGCCTGAAGTCGAAGAACGTGAAGTCGCACTGCCTGCACCGCGCATCGAAACCACCTGCTCGCCCGTCGTCGAACTGCGCCAGTACACGCTCCACCCCGGCCAGCGCGATGTGCTGATCGCCCTGTTCGAACGCGAATTCCTCGACACGCAGGAAGCCACCGGGATGCGCGTGCTCGGGCAATTCCGCGATCTCGATGCGCCCGATCGTTTCGTCTGGTTGCGCGGATTTCCGGACATGGCGCAGCGCCGCGCATCGCTGGAGGCTTTCTACAACGGCCCGGCCTGGCACGCGCATCGCGAAGCGGCGAACGCGACGATGATCGATTCGGACGACGTGCTGTTGCTCAAGCCCGTCGCGCCCGCCTCCGGTTTCGCACTCGACGTGTCGATGCCGCACGTATTGCACGCGCCCGACCACGGCGGCCTGATCGTCGCCACGATCTATGCGTTCGATGCGCCGGTCGACATGGACTTCCTCGAATTCTTCGCCGCCGACTTGCATCCGGCGGTGTCCGCCGCGGGCGCGCGCGTGATCGCGAGCTTCGCCACCGAGTCGGCGCCCAACACCTGGCCGCGGTTGCACGTGCGCGAAGGCGAACACGTGTTCGCGTGGTTCGCGCGCTTCGAGGACCCCGCGGCCTACGCGCGTTATCGCGAAGCCCTGGTCGCCGCGCCGGGCTGGCGCGCCATCGCCGTCTCGCTCGCGCGCCGGCTGTTGGGCCCGCCGCAGGTGCTGCGCCTGGCGCCGACCTCGCGTTCCCGCCTCCGCTGAGGCGATCATGCGCGCATGCGTCGCGCCGATCGCCTCTTCCTCCTGGTCAATGCGCTCCGCGGCCGACGTGCCGCGGTGCCCGCGCACGTGCTCGCCGAATCGCTGGGCGTTTCGTTACGCACCGTGTATCGCGACGTCGCCGACCTGCAGCTTTCCGGCGTGCCGATCGAAGGCGAAGCGGGCGTGGGCTACGTGCTGCGCAAAGGCGCGGACATCCCGCCGCTGATGTTCAACGCCGACGAACTCGAAGCGCTGGTGGTCGGGACGCGGTTCGTGCGCGCATTCGGCGGCACGCGCCTGGGTGCTTCGGCCAAAGCCGCGCTGCTGAAGATCGAAGCGGTGCTTCCGCCCGAGTTGCACGCGCGCAGCGAACGCAGCCGCATCTTCGCGCCGGAAGTCGCGCGCATGGAGTCGAGTGGATTGATCGATCGCCTCCACGCGGCGATCGAATCGCGCAACGTGTTGCGTTTGGACTATCGCGACCAGGATGGGCACGCCAGCGCGCGCGAAATCGAACCGCTGTGCCTGGCCTTCTGGGGCGGGAGTTGGACGATCGGTGCGTGGTGCCGCTTGCGCGCGGATTTCCGCAGCTTTCGTCCCGACCGCATCGACGCGATCGTTGAAACGGGCGAGGTCTTCGCGGACGATGCCGCGCGCGGGCTCGAAGCGTATTTGCGCCGCGTGGGCGGCGCTTAAACGTCGCCGTCGTTGAGCCAGCCTTCGCCGGTGCCTTTGTTGAACACGACGTCGCCCTGCTGCACATCGCCCGCCGGGTAGGAGTCTTCCTTCGCAAGGCGCGCGTAGATCGGCGTGAAGTCCGGTCGCGTGGCTTCCATCAACTGCTCGTAACTGTCGATGACGAAGTAGGTCTTCTGGTAGGTGTCGATGCGATAGCGCGTGCGCATGATGCGTTCGAGGTCGAAGCCGATGCGGTTGGGCGCCGCGCTTTCCAGGCAATGGATCGACTCGCCCTTGGAACTGACGATGCCGCTGCCGTAGATCCGCAGCCCATCGTCCTGCTTGATCAGCCCGAACTCCACCGTGTACCAGTACAGGCGCGTGAGGTTGACCAGCGCCTCGGGGCCGATGCCGTGCGCTTTCACGCCGCCGCGGCCGTAGGCTTCCATGTAATCGGCGAACACCGGGTTCATGAGCAGCGGCACGTGGCCGAACAGGTCATGGAACAGGTCGGGCTCGCTGAGGTAATCCAGCTGCTCGGGTTTGCGGATCCACCAGGTCACCGGGAAGCGGCGATTGGCCAGATGCTCGAAGAAGGTGAGCTCGGGCAACAGGCCTTCGACGCCGATCAGTTCCCAACCGGTGGTCTTGCGCAGCACCGCGTTGAGGTCGTCGAACTTCGGGATGCGGTCGGGCGTCATGCCCATCGCGCGCTGGTTGCGCAGGAACTCGTCGCTCGCGCGGCCGACCAGCACTTGTTGCTGGCGTTCGAACAATGTCGCCCACACCGCATGGTCGCTCTCGGTGTAGCTCGACCACGGTTGTTCGACCACGGCCGTCGTGTACACCGGCACGTAGCCCTTTTCGGTGAGCTGGTGTTCGATGCGGTTCGGGCTGGCCGTCGTCGGCGAAGCGGTCGTATTCATGGGCCCCATGCTAGCCCTGCAGCACGCAAGGCGGTTGCGATCTTGGGCCGATCCTCGGGCCGGGAGGATGATCCCGGCGCGAAAATCCCGTGAAGGGGGCCGTCGAACCCCGCGTCAGGCGCTGTCCGGAAGGGCCAGGCCGGCGATGACCAACAGCCAGAAGATCGCCAGCGGCACGATCCACAGCCAATTGACCAGGGTCAGCCGCCGATTGGAGTCGCCGTCGGGTTCGCTGCAGGCCAGGTTGGCCGCGCTCTGGATCTGCCAGAGGAACCACGCGATCACGAGCAGCGAGGCCCAGCCGAAACCCAACACCGCGACATCGGACGTCATCTGGTCGAGGAAACGATCGGCGATGCGATTGGCGATGAGCAGCACCACGATGACCGTGGCGGCGAGCTTCGGCGACCAGTCGTGGCGGATGCCGGCGCGGTGGAGCCGGTGGTCGATTTCCTCGGCAAGCGAGTGGAGGAAGAACACCGGGAAGATCGCACGCGCGACCGGCCACATCGGTGTCTTCGTGGCGCGCCTGAAGCGCGACCAGTGCAGGTAATACATCACCAGCTGGAACAGCCCGAAGGACAGGAAGAACAACAACAGGAACTTGAGCAGGCCGACGACGTAGAACGGCTTGGCCGGCGTTTCCCCCGCATCGGACAGCTCGGCGACCGCGGCGACGGGCGGCGCGTACAGATTCGTTTCCATGGATCCCCTGGTCGATTGCACCGGCTCCCCAGCCGGCAAGCGACTGTAGCCGACGCTGTCCGGTTCGGGAAACTGAACGACGCATTTCACGAAACGGCAGCGAATGCGACGCGATCATCGGCGCATGGCCCCGCTATCGGCACGAAAACCCGTCATCCCCGGCACCGATCAAGCGCATCGCACGGCCGCTGCGCTCATGCGCGAGTTCGCCGAACGCACCGGCGTCATCGGCCACGCGCCGCCGCAGCGCTACTTGTGGACCGATGCGTTCGCCGTCTGCAATTTCCTTGCGCTGGATCAGGTCGATTGCGCGGAGCGCCTGATCGAACAAGTGCATTCGATCCTCGGCCGCCATCGTCCCGACGATGCGCGCACCGGCTGGATCGGTGGCATGGACGAGATGACCGCGACCGAACATCCCACGCGCGGCGGACTGCGCATCGGCAAACCGCTGGGCGAACGCGCGCCGGACGCGTTGCTCGACGCCGAACTGGAGTGGGAACGCGACGGCCAGTACTTCCACTACCTGACGCGCTGGATGCACGCGCTCGATCAATTCTCGCGACGCACCGGCCACGCCGACGCGGGCCGCTGGGCGCGCGAACTCGCGCAGACTGCGCATCGCGCTTTCACCTATGCGCCCGCGGCCGGCGCACCGATGCGCATGTACTGGAAGATGCGCATCGATCTGTCGGCGCCGCTGGTGACCGCGATGGGCCAGCACGATCCACTCGATGGTCTGATCACGGACCTGCAACTGCGCGCGCATCGTCCAGCCGCGCGCGTGGGCCACGGGCCCGACCTGGATGTCGAACTGCGCGAGATGGCCGCGATCGTCGCCGGCACCAACCTGCTCAGCGATGATCCGCTCGGCATCGGTGGCCTGCTCGTCGATGCGTATCGGCTCGCGCAATTGCTGCGCGTGCGGCCCGGCGACAATCCCTTGCTCGGCCTGGTCACCGGCGCCGCGGCGAACGGGCTTTCGCGCTATCTGGCGACGCAACCCTTCGCGCGTCCGCTCGCGCATCGCCTCGCGTTTCGCGAGCTTGGGCTGGCGATCGGCCTGCAGGCGGTCACGCGGCTGTGGAGCGTGTTGGAACGGGATGCGGCATCGCTCGATGCGCAACCGACCTTGCGCAAGGCGCTCGATCAGCTCGTCGCGCAGGTGCCGCTCGCGCGCACGATCTGCGATACCTGGTGCGAAGTCGAACGCAGCGACGATCCGCAGTGGCGCGCGCACGAAGACATCAATGCGGTGATGCTCGCCACCGCGCTGGTGCCGTCGGGTTACATCGAACTCGACGAATCGCCCTCTTCGGGCTCTTCTTCCCAGCTGTAACGCTGTCGCGGCGCAGGCGGATCGGCGTGGCGGAACGCGATCGCCGCGGCGATGCCGCCGATCGCGCCGCCCAGGTGCGATTGCCAGGAAATCGTCGGATCGTGCGGGAGCACGGTCACGAGCATGCCGCCGGAGAACACGAACGCGATCATCGCCGCGGCGACGGACGCACGATCGCGCCGCAACAGGCCGAGCGTCGCGACCAGGTAGGCCAGGCCCTGCAACACGCCACTCGCACCGAGATGATGCGAACCGGTTTCGCCCAGGCACCACGCCGCCACGCCCGAGCCGATCCACGCCAGCGGCACCGCGCGCACCGTCGCGCGTGGATACACGCTGCCCGCGAGGGCGCCGAGGAGCAGCAGCGCCGCCACGTTCGACAACAGGTGATCGGGCGAACCATGCAGCAGGGGCGCGGTGATCACGCCGAGCCAGCCGGCCGCGGTGCCCGGCGTCACCGCGAGCGCGTCGACGGGCAGGACGCCCTGGCAGGCATAGATCACGCAGAGCGTGAGCGCCGCGGCCAGCGTCCACTGCACCGCGCGCTGGATGCGGCGCTTGTCGCGCAGCCGTTGGGCGTGAAGATCGTCGGGCAGCGCGTCGGTGGGCAGGTGCATGGAACGAGGGATGGCGTCGAATCCAGCCGGGACAAGGGCGCGGCGCGTAAAATGCGCCGGATGGACGCACTCGCCCCCACTACCGTCCGCCTGCGCAACGCCTGGCGGTCCTCGCATCCCTGGATTTTCCAGAAACTCGTCGAAAAACCCGCGGTCCGGCCCAAGCCGGGCAGCATCGTCGACGTGGTCGGCGTGGAAGGCGACTGGATCGGCCGCGGCTTCTACAACGGCCACTCGCGCATCGCCGTGCGCATCCTCGAATCGAATCCCGATATCCAGGTCGACGCGGCCTGGTTCACGCGCAAGATCGGCGAAGCGGTGCACCTGCGCCGCGAGGTCCTGCAGCTCGACAAGGTGAGCGACGCCTGGCGCGTCGTGCATTCGGAAGGCGACGGCCTCAGCGGGCTGGTGGTCGACCGTTACGCCGACCTGCTCGTCGTCGAATTCTTCAGCGCCGGCATGTTTCGCCATCGCGAGTGGATCTACGACGCGTTGCGGGAGCATTTCCCCGGCTGTCGTTTCCACGCGTCCGCCGACGAGCACGTGCAGAAGCAGGAGTCCTTCGACTTCCGCGGCTCGGAACCGGCGAAGCCCGCGATCATCACCGAACATGGCATCAAGTTCCGCGCCGATCCCGCGGGCGCGCACAAGACCGGCTTCTTCGCCGACCAGCGCGACAACCGCGAGTGGCTCTCGCACCTGTGCGAAGGCCAGCGCGTGCTCGATTTGTGCTGCAACACCGGCGGCTTCGCGGTGTACGCGGCGGCGCGCGGCGCGGCGGAAGTGGTCGGCATCGACATCGACAACGACGTCATCGAAATCGCCAAGGGCAACGCGAAACTGAACAATGTGCGCCCGCGCTTCGTGCAGGCCGACATCTTCCCGTGGCTGCGCGATGCGTCGAACAACGGCGAGCGCTACGACGTGGTGATCCTCGACCCGGCCAAGATGACGCGCGACCGGGAGCAGGTGATCCCCGCGCTCAAGAAATACCTCGACATGAACAAGCTCGCGCTGGGCGTGGTGAAGCCGGGTGGGTTGTTCGCCACCTTCTCGTGCACCGGCCTGGTGAGCGAAGAACAGTTCCTCGACATGCTGCGCCGCGCGGCGTTCTACGCGGGGCGCACCGTGCAGGTGTTGAAGATCTCCGGCGCGGGTCCCGATCATCCGTTCCTTGCGCAGGCGCAGGAATCGCGCTATTTGAAGGCCGTCTTTTGCCGCGTGCTGGATTGAGTCGTCGCAGGCGCTGAGAACCAAGCAGCGCATACACTGCACACGCCCGACCGGAGAACGCCCATGACCGCCACCCTGATCCTGAGCTGCGTCCTGGCGCTGGCGGCGGGGCTCGCGATCGGATTCGCGCTGCGCCGGAAGGAAATCGAAGCCTTTCGCGAACGCAGCCGCGAGGACGCGATCGCCGTCGAGCGCGCCCGCGCCGAAGCCGACGAAGCCCGCCGCGCACGCGCGGAAACCGAAGGCTTCGTCCGCGCCGCGCAGGAACAACTCTCCGCGCGCTTCACCGAACTGGCCGGCAAGGCCTTCCAGGAACGCGGCCAGCAGTTCGAACACAACGTGCGCCAGGCCACGGGCCAGTCGAAGTCGGACATCGAGTTGCTGCTCAAGCCCTTCGCCGACCAGCTGGGCGAATTCCGCAAGCGCGTGGACACCGTCTACGGCGACGAAGCGAAGGAACGCGCCTCGCTGCTCGGCGCCGTGCAGGAACTCAAGACGCTCAACCAGGACATGGCCGCGAAGGCCGATTCGCTGACCCGCGCGCTGAAGGGCAATTCGAAGATCCGCGGCGACTGGGGCGAGCTCATGCTCGAAAACGTGCTGCGTTCTTCCGGCCTGGAAGAAGGCGTGCACTTCGATCGCCAGCAATCGAGCACCGACGCCGAGGGCCGCCGCCTGCGCCCCGATGTGATCGTGCGCCTGCCCGACGATCGCCGCATCGTCGTCGACAGCAAGGTCAACCTGGTCGCGTGGCAGGAAGCGGTCAACGCCGACGTGCCGGAAGTGCAGCAGGAGGCGATGCGTCGCCACGCCACCGCGCTGCGCCAGCACGTGCGCGACCTGGCCGAGCGCAACTATCCGGCGGCCGTGGGCGACACGGCGCTGGCCGTCACCATCGCGTTCGTGCCGATCGAAGGCGCGCTCTCCGCCGCGCTGGGCTTCGACGACCGCCTGCAGACCGATGCCTTCGAAAAGGGCGTCGTGTTCGCTTCGCCCAACACGCTGATGGCGATGCTCCGCGTCGCCGACCGGTTGTGGACGCGCGACAAGTTGCAGAAGCAGGCGATGAAGATCAGCGAGACCGGCGGGCACCTGCTGGATTCGGTGATCGCCTTCCTGGCCGACTTCACCTCGGTGGGCGCGGAACTGGAGAACGCGCAGAAGGCTTACCGCGCCGCGCGCAACCGCCTCGAGGAATCGCCGCAGGCCGTGATTCCGCGCGCGCGCCGGCTCGCGGAAATGGGTGTCAAGGGAAAGAAGAAACTACCGGCCGACCTGGAGCCGGAGGACCTCGAAGACGAGGCCCTCAGCCGCCACCCATCGGCGTGACCGGGATGGCGTCCATCGGCACGGTCGGGTTGTTGTCCTCGCGCAGGTAATCGGGCAGCGAGTCGTCGTCGTCGATGTTGCGGTCGCCGAAGATCTGGTAATCGCGGCGCTGCAGCCACGCATCGCGCACGAGCGCGTAGTCGTCGGCGGCGCCTTCGCGCATCGCATCCACCGCGAGCAACTGCGTGCGCACGTCCACCAGCTGCAACCCCTGCACGAAGATGCGGAGCTTGTCGTCTTCCACGCCGTGCAGCAGGCCGAACGGCGCATCGCCCGCCATGCCGAAGATGTCGCGCACCGTACGCGGCCCGAACAAGGGCAGCTCGACGTAACGCGATTGCTTCCATCCCCACACGCCGAGCGTCTGGCCGAAGTCCTCGCTGATGCGCGGGAGCTTCGCGTCCGAGGCCGGGTCGAAGATGCCGCCCAGGCCCAGCGTGACGTTCAGCGCGAAGCGGCCCATCGCCTGGCCCGCCTGCTTGGGCTTGCCCTGCAACAGGCTGTTGAGCGCGCTGAGGGGCTGGTAGAGATTGGAGAAGAAATTGCTGACGCCCAGGCGCACGGGGCGCGGCACCACTTTGACGTACGCCTTCGCCAACGGCTTCGCGATGACGCGGTCGATCGCGTTGTTGAAGGTGTGCATCTTGCGGTTGAAGGGCTCCCACGGGTCGTAGGCCTTCGGAATGTCCGCGGCCGTGGGCAGCGCGCCGTCGCCGTAGATCGACACGAAGTCTTCTTCGGCGGCAGTGGGGGCTTCGGTGCTTTGGGGATCGGCGCCCGTCGATGCGGCGGGCAAATCGACGGCGACGGGTTCGGCGGACGTCGATGCGGCAGGGACTTCGACGGCGACCGGCGCTGCAGTCGTCGTCGGCACGGCCACGTCGACGGGCGCTGCCGTCGTTGCCGGCATGGGGACGTCGACCGGCGCGGAGCGCGTCTCGGCTGGCGCCGGCAGAACGGCGTCCTGGGCGAACGCCAGCGGCGCGCCGAGCGCGAGCAGGGCGCCGGCGAGCAGCGCGGAAATCGAAACGAGGGGGCGATCCATGCCGGAAAGTGTAAATGGGGAAAGCGCGCGGCGTTCGGGACGATGCGTCCTGAATGCGGATCAGGCGCTGGTGAAGCCCAGCGATTCGTCCAGCCGGTAGGCGGCGCGGAGCTCGCCCAGGCCCGGCGGGCTGCCTTCGATGGACACGCCATTCCCCGCACGCGCGGCGAGTTCGGCGAGCAGCGCCACGCCGGCGCTGTCGACGAGGGTCACGCCACGCAGGTCGATGCGGCGCACGCCCGCGATCGCCTTGTGCACCTGCGACCACGCCGCCGCCACCGATGCGCGGACCAGCGCGCCGGTGAAGACGAGCGCATCGCCGTCGCGGGCGACGGCGAGCGGGGACGAAGGATCGCGGCGGGCGTCGTTCATCGGCTTACTGCGAGGCCTGCGCCTGCATCTTGCCGGCGCGCAGGTCGGCGGCGACCTGCTTGATGCCCTTGGCCTGCAGCGGACCGTCGAACTGCGTGCGGAAGGTCTGCACGAACGACACGCCTTCGACCATCACGTCGAAGACCTGCCAGTTCGCGCCGTTCTTGTGCATCAGGTAATCGACCGGCGTGGCCTGGCCGTTGGCACGGACGAACTCGCTGGACACGCGCACCATCGCACCGCCGCGCAGCGGCGTTTCGCTCTTCACGCGGATCTTCAGGCCCTTGTCGAAGGCCAGCAGCGCCGAGCCGTAGCGCGCCATCAGGCTGTCGGACAGCGCGTCGGAGAACAGCTTGACGTCGGCATCCGACGCACCGCGGCCGTGGCGGCCCAGCACCAGGCGACCGGCGTAATCGCGGTCGAACATCTGGGTGAATTCGGTGCTGACGAACTTGTCGAGCGCGGCGCGATCCTTCGTGAACTCGTCGCGGCGCTTCTCGAGCGTGGCCACGATGCGCGTGGCGTTGGTGAGCACCAGCTGGCTCGGCTGGCCCTGCGTGGCGGGCGCGGCGGCCGGCTTTGCGGCGGCCTGCGCGTGCACGATCGACGGCCCCGCCGCGGCGAGCGCGATGGCGAGAGCGGAGGCGGCGAGCGCCTGGCGGAGCAGGCCGCGCTGGGACACGCGGACGGCAGTCTGGGTTCGCTTCATGGGGTGGTTTCCGTGGGGGTTGCGGAAGTGGAGGCCGCGGCGGGTGCCGCACCACCGGCGGGCTTGTCGCCGCCGGAGAACATGTATTTGCCGACCAACTGCATGAGGTCGACGGCCGACTGCGTCAAGGCGATCTCGTCGCCGGGCTTCAGGGTTTCGACATCGCCGCCGGGCGACAGGCCCACGTAGGCCTCGCCCAGAAGGCCGCTGGTGAAGATGCCCGCGGACGTATCGGCCGGCAGATCCTTGTAGCGGCCGTCGATTGACAGCGTCACGACCGAATCGAAGCGCTGCGGGTCCAGCCCGATGTCCGACACCGAACCGACGACCACGCCGCCGATCTTCACGGGCGCTGCGACGCGCAGCTGGCCGATCGTGGCGAAACGCGCCTTCAGCGGATACGAATCCCCGCCGAAGCCCCACTTGTTGTTGGTGGAGGCGATCGCGAGGACCAGCAGGCTCGCGAGGGCAAGCAGCAGGAACGCGCCGACCGCGAATTCGAGACGGGGACCACGCATGGTCTTCAACTCCTGAACAGCAGGGCGGAAAGGACGAAATTGAACATCAGCACCAGCAGCGAGGCGTTGACCACCGCGCGCGTGGTGGCCACCGACGTGCCTTCGATGGTCGGCTCGGCGTGGAAACCCACGTACGAGGCCACCAGCGCGGACACGCCGCCGAAAATCGCGGCCTTGATGAAAGCGACGAGGAAGTCGTCGTGGAAATCCACGCTGTCCTTCATCGTTTGCCAGAACGTGCCGCCGTCGATGCCGATCACGTGGACGGCTTCGAAGTAACCGGCCGTGATCGCCAGGCTGATGAAGAAGCCGGTAAGCAGCGGCACGCAGAGCACCGCGGCCCAGAAACGCGGGGCGACGGTCTTGGCCACCGGATCGATCGCCATCAGGCCCAGCGCGGTGATCTGGTCGGTCGCGCGCATCAGGCCCAGTTCGGCGGCGATCGACGAACCCGCGCGCCCGACGAACAACAAGGCCGTCAGCACCGGGCCCAATTCACGATACAGGCCCAACCCCAACAGCGCGCTCACCTGGCCGGTCGCGCCGTAGGTTTCCAGCGCGCGATAGCCGAGCAGGGTCACCGACAGGCCCACGAACGCACCGCCCGCCGCCACGATCGGCAACGAGCGCGCGCCGATCTTGTAGATCTCTTTCGTGAGCTCGGCGAAGAAATCGCGGGTCGGTTTCGAAGCGCGCAGGACCGACAGGGAAAACAGGCCCGCGGCGCCCAGGGCGCGCGTGGCGGCGACGAAGGGCATCAGGCGGCCTCCGGCGCGCGCGCCGTGGTGTCGAAGGGAATGGGGCCGTCGGGCTGCCCTTCCAGGAACTGGCGCACGAGCGGATCGCGCGAGGCGTCGAGTTCGGCCGGCGTGCCGGAAAACACGATGCCGCCGTTGGCGATCACGATCGCGTGGTCGGCGATCGGCATCGTCTCGTGCACGTGGTGCGTGACGACGATGCTGGTCAGGCCGAGCGTGTCGTTCAGGCGGCGGACCAGGCTCATGACCACGCCGCTCGCGATGGGATCCAGGCCCGTCAGCGGTTCGTCGTAGACCATCAGCGGCGGATCGAGCGCGAGCGCACGGGCCAGGGCCACGCGGCGCGCCATGCCGCCGGAGAGTTCGCGCGGGAAGAGATCGGCCGCGGCGCGCAGGCCCACGCCATGCAGCTTCATCTCGACCAGGCGGCGGATCACTGCATCGGGCAGATCGGTGTGCGTGCGCAGGGGCAGTGCGACGTTTTCGGCGACCGTGAGATCGGTCAGCAGGCCATTGCCCTGCAGCAACACGCCGACGCGCTTGCGCATCTTCAGCAGGGCTTTCTGCGCACGCGGGACTTCTTCGCCGAACACCTCGACGCGGCCGGCGGCCGGCACGAGTTCACCGGTGAGCGCGGCCAGCAGCGTGGACTTGCCGCTGCCCGACGGCCCGAGCACGGCCGTGACGCTGCCGCGCGGGACCGCGAGGTCGATCTCGCGCAGCACCACCCGCCCGCCGCGTTCGAGGCGGAGGCCGGACATGCGCACGGCGGGCTGGTCTGGGGTCGTGTTCACGCGGGCGGGTGTCTTTCTAAATGGGCGAAAGGCGGCGCAGCTTCGCTACCGGGCGCTGAATGGCGGCCCAGCGGGCGTGCGCATGCATCGGTCACGGCCGCGCATTGTGTCAAAGCTGGCGCCGGGCGGCAGTGCCGATCGTTCAATCTCGGCGTTTGCGACGCCCTCCGGCATCATGGCGTCTCATGCAAGGACGCCCCGACTTCCGCCTCTACCACGGCAACGCGCTCGACGTGCTCGCCGGGGTGCTTGCCGTGGAAGTCGCGCGCGTGCCGGCCGACGGCGACTGGCTGCGGCCCGACATCGTCCTGGTCCCGCAATTTTCCATGCGCCGCTGGTTGCAGCAGGCGCTGGCCGAACAGACCGGGATCTGCGCGAACCTGCGCTTCCTCACCCCCGGCGAATACGTCGACCTCGCGCTCGACGCCAACCTCGGCCCCGCGCCCGATGCCGACCGCCTGGAGCCCGACGCCCTGCGCTGGCACGCCCTGCGCGAACTGCAACGCCATCCGCCGCCGGCATTGGAACGCTTCCTCGCGCACGCCGATCCGCGCAAGACCTGGTCGCTGGCCAACGCGCTCGCCGAAACCTTCGAGAAGTACCAGGCCTGGCGCCGCGACTGGTTGCTCGCCTGGGAACGCCGCGCGCCGAAGGACGATTGGGAAGCGACGCTGTGGCGCGCGATCGCCCGCGACAAGGCGCATCGCGCGCGGCGCATCGGCGACTTCCTCGCGCGCTTCGGCCCCGAGGGCCCCGAAGCGCCGCAGGGCTTGCCGCCGCGTCTATTTGTCTTCGCGTGCCAGAACGTATCGCCCGATGTATTGCAAGTGATCGCCAGCCAGGCGCGCGCGGGCACACAACACTTCTTCCTGCATTCGCCCGCGCGCGGATTCTGGGGCGACCTGCAACGCTGGTCCGCGTACACGCCGACAACCGACGAGGCCTACCTCGGCGCGAACGACACGCCGCCCAATCCGCTGCTCGCCGCGTGGGGACAGGCCGGCCGCGACTTCGTCGCGATGCTCGTCGGCGGCGAGATCGCCACGCCGTCGTTCGACCTTGCACCTTTCGTCGAACCCCCGCGCGACACGCTGCTCGGCCGCATGCAGGCCGACCTGCTCGACAACCGCGCGCCGCTGCACGACAGCGACGAAGCCGCATGGCCGCGCCCGCGCGTCGACGTGCGCGACGCCAGCCTCCAATTCCACGCCTGCCACACGCGCCTGCGCGAAGTGCAGGTGCTGCACGACCAACTGCGCGCGCTGCTCGAAGAACAAACGGACCTGCAGCCGCGCGACATCGCGGTGCTCGCGCCGGATGTCGACGCCTACGCGCCGCATATTGAAGCAGTCTTCGGTGGCGCGCTCGGCACGCCGCGCGAGTTGCCCTACACGATAGCCGACACCAGCCCGCTGGCGACCGCGCCCGTGGCCGAAGCCTTCCTGCGATTGCTGGAGCTTCCGCTGCACGCACCGTCGCTCGCCGATCTGCTCGACCTGCTCGCGGTGCCCGCGATCGCCGCGCGCTTCGGCCTGGAAGACGCCGACCGCATGCGCGTGCAGGATTGGCTCGAGAACGCCGGCGCGCGCTGGGGCCTCGACGCTGCCGATCGCGCGCGCCACGGCGCCGACGGCGACGCGTTCACCATCGAATTCGCGATCGACCGCTTGCTGTTGGGTTACGCGAGCGGCGAAGACGAAGACATCGCCGGCGTCGCGCCGTGGCCGGAGCTCGAAGGCCAGGCCGCCGAAGCGCTCGACGCGCTGCTGCGCTGCGTTGCGATGCTGCGCGAGATGCGGACCCGACTTGCCGGCCCGCACCCGCCCGCGGGCTGGGCCACGGTGTTGCACCGCTTGCTCGACGAGGCGTTCGCGCCGGCGCGCGACAGCAGCGATGCGGCCATCCTGCGTCGCCTGCGCGACGCCATCGGCCGCTTCGCCGACGGCGCGGCGCGTGCGCACTACGAAACGCCGGTCGAACACGTCGTGGTCCTCGAACAACTGCGCGACGAACTCGGCCAGGCCGATGCGCGCGCGCCCTTCCTCTCCGGCGGCATCTGCTTCGGCCGCATGGTGCCGATGCGCCTGATCCCCTTCCGCGTCACCTGCCTGCTGGGCATGGATGCGGAGGCCTTCCCCGCGCGCGAAGGCCGCGACCCGATCAATCGCATCGCCAACGCGCTCGGCACGGCCGATCGCCGCAAGGGCGATCCCTCGCGGCGCGACGCCGACCGCTATCTGTTCCTGCAGTTGTTCGCATCGGCCGGCCGCGTGTTGTCGCTCAGTTGGTGCGGCATGGATCCGCGCGACAACAGTCGGCGCGAACCGTCGACGCTCGTCGCCGAATTGCTCGATGCCGCGGCCGCGTACCACGCAGGCGAGGCCGAACATGAGCGCGAATCCCTCGTCGTTCGCCACGCGCTGCAACCTTTTGCGCCTGCGGCCTTCGGCGCTGCGCACGCCGGCGGTGCGGCGGAACCGCGGCGTTTCAGTTACGACGCACGCTGGCGCGCCGCTTCCGAAGAGACCGCAGGCGTCGACGACACGCCGGTGTTCGCACCGCCCACCTTGTGGTTGCCGCCATCGGAGAACGAACGCGGCGCGCTGTCGCTCGATCGCCTGCGCCGTTCGATGATGCGTCCGCACGCGGTGTACCTGCAGGAAGGGTTGCAGTTGCGCCTCCCCGAGGACGAAGCGCCGCTGGCGGAGCACGAACCGCTCGGCGCGCCCGATGCGCTCGGCCAATACGCGCTGCGGCATGCGGTGTTCGATGCATGGATGCGTGCGAGCGGCCGGCCCGACGCACACGCCCTGCACGCGCGCCTGCTTGCGCGCGCGCTGATCGCGCCCGGTGCGGACGGCCGCGGGCAAGTCGCCGATCTGCTCGAAGAGATCGCACCCTTTGCGCACCTGGCGCTCGACAAGGGCTTCGGCGATCGCGCGACGCGCGTGCCCTTCGCACATGAATCGACAGCCGGTGCATTGCGCGGCACGTTCGACGGCGTGCATCGGCCGGGCGTGTTGCGCGTGGTGTTGCGGCCCGACGGCCTGCATGGCGGACATGCCGTGCGGCACGGGCTGGAGCGTCTGTGCGCCGCGGTCGCCGGCATCAAGTTCTTCGAACTCGCGCGCGAGAACAAGGAATCGCCGCCGGCCTGGATCGAGCGCAAGGCGCCGACACCCAAACGCGCCGCCGCGGCGCTCGACTCGTTCTTCGGCTGGCACGACGCCGCATTGCGCGCGCCCCAAGTGTTCCTGCCGAAGAGCGGCCACTGCTTCGTCCGCAAACTCGATGGCCGGTACGACGAAGCGGCGATCGCGGCCGCGACCAAGTCCGCGCGCGAAACCTGGACCGGCACGCAGTTCGATGGCGCGGGCCGCGCGGAAGCGTCGCCCGCGACGCGCATGGCCTTGCGGGGTCGCGATCCGTTCTTCGATGAAGACGAGCAGTCGCTGACCCGCTTCAAGTTGCTGTCCGTCTCGCTCTTCGGCGCACTCGGCGACGCGACGCCCCTCGACCCGGAGGCGTACGCATGAGCGCGACCGTCTTCGACACACCGCTCGATGCACGCAGTCTCGTCGAAGCCAGCGCGGGCACCGGCAAGACGTATGCGCTCGCGGGGCTGTTCGCGCGCGCGGTGATCGCGCAGCGCCTGCAGGTGCCGCAGATCCTCGCGGTCACCTATACCGTCGCCGCGACCCAGGAGTTGCACGAACGCGTGCGCCTGCGCCTGCAGCGTGCCGCGCAACTCGCGCTCGAATGGCGCGAGGATGCCGACACCGCCGGCGACGACGCAGAAACCAGCCTCCTGCGCCAACTGTTGCGCGATGCCCTGTGCGACGAACCGCTGCCCGCACTCCGCCTGCGCCTCCAACGCGCCGTGCGCGACCTCGACCTCGCCGCGATCACCACCATCCACGGCTTCTGCCAGCGCCTGCTCGCCGAACACGCGCTGCTCGCCGGGCAACCGCTCCTGCGTACCGACATCGAGCCGGGCAACGCCGCGCAACGCGATCGCCTGGCCGTCGTGCTCTGGCGCACGCATTCGCGGACCGCCGAAGGCGCGGACTTCCTGCAGCGCACGTTTGGTGATGTCGACGATCTCGCCAAGGCGTTGCGCGATCTGTTGCCGCTGGAGCCGCTGCTCCCGCCGCCGCCGTCGGGTGATGCGATCGCGCGGCGCGACGCCGCATGGCGCCACTTGCGCGAACAATTCCGCATGCATGGCGACCAGGATCTCGAAACCCTGCGCATGGCCGCGACCAAGCGCATCCTCAAGTCGGGCAAAGAAGCCTTGCCGTTCGAAGCGATCTGGGAATGGTTCGCCGCGCAATCCGACGCCGCGCCGCAACCGCACGAAGACCTCGCCTCGCTCACACCCACGGGCCTGGTGAAGTGTTGCCCGCCGACCAAGCAGGCGATGGCGCCGCAGCTGTCCATCGGCAATGCGGTGCAGGCCTTCGTCTGCGCGAGTGAGGGCGTCGACCTGTTCCTGCTCCACGCCCTGCGCGCCGACGCACGCCGCCAGGATCAGAAGATCAAGCGCGACGCGAACGTGCGCGACTTCGACGACCTCGTCGATGCGGTGTTCGCCGCGCTGGAAACCCCGGACGTCGCAACGGCCTTGATCGATGCCCTGCGCACACAGTTCCCCCTCGTGCTCGTCGACGAATTCCAGGACACCGACGCGCGCCAGTGGACGATTTTCTCGCGCCTGTTCGGGGAAGGCGGCCTGCTGCTCGTCGGTGATCCGAAGCAGGCGATCTACCGCTTCCGCGGCGGCGATGTGCAGACCTACCTGGACGCGCGCTCGACGGCAGCGCTTGCCGCGCCGCTCGATCGCAATTTCCGTTCGCGCCCCTGCGTGCTCGAAGCGGTGAACGCGGTGTTCGACGCTGCGCCGGATGATTTGCTCGGCGACGGCATCGCCTTCGCGCCGACGCAACCCGGCGGTCGCGCGCAGGATTCCGACTTCCTGGCCGATGGCGCACCCGCGCCGGCCATCGTCGTGCAGGAACTTCCCGCGAAGGTCGGCGGCAAGTGGACTGCGCAGGAATCGATCGAAGGCGCCGCACGCAGTTGCGCGCGTGCGATTCGCGACCTGCTCGTGCGCGCCCGCGAAGGCAAGGCCACACGCCGCGATGGCGATGCGCAACGCCCGATCGAACCGCGCGACTGCGCCGTCCTCGTGCGCAGCCATCGCGAAGGCATCGCGATCCGCGATGCACTGACGCACCTCGGCGTGCCCGCCGTCAGCGCCGGCCGCGGCAGTCTCTACGAAACCGAGGAAGCGCAGCAGTTGCTCGCGTTGTTGCTTGCTCTTTCCACGCCCGGCGACGAGCGGCGCCTGCGCGCCGTGCTCGCGACGCCGTTGTTCGGTTACGACGCCGCCGCCTTGCAGGCGCGCGAGGCCGATGGCGACGCGCGTCGCCGCTGGCAGCAGGACCTCGCCGATTGGCGCCTGCGCTGGGAATCGCATGGTCCGCAGCCGATGCTGGCCGACGTCGTCGCGCGCGAAGCGGCGCGCATGCTCGCCTTCGCCGATGGCGAACGCCGCATCACGCATCTGTTGCAGCTGTCCGAGCAATTGCAGGAAATCCGCGCGCATCGCCTCGGTCCGCAAGGCCAGGTCGATTGGCTGCGCGCCGCCATCGCGCACGCCGACCGCGAAGACGAAACGCAGTGGCCGAACCTGGAGTCCGATGCGAGCCGCGTGCAGATCCTCACGCTGCACAAGAGCAAGGGACTGGAATTCCCGCTGGTCTTCCTGCCCTTCGCCGGCATCGGCCGCGCGAATGGCGGCAAGGCGCGCGTCGTGCAGTATCACGATGACAGCGGCCAACGCGTGCGCCAGTGGAAGACCCGCGAACGCCATTCCGGCGCACCGGCGTGGGACGACGCGTGCCAGGCCGCCAAGCGCGAAGACGCCGCCGAAGACATGCGCCTGTTGTACGTCGGCCTGACGCGCGCACGCGATGCGATGTGGCTCGCGACCGGGCCGCTCGCGTCGAATGCGCAATCGTCCCTGCATCGCCTGTTCGGCGGCATGCTGCCGCGGGACGAGCTGCGTGGCGGCAACATCCGGATGCGCGCGCCCGAAGACACGACCGACGACACACGCCTGCTCCCCGCCGTGCCCGACGCGATCCCCGCGCCGCGCACGCCGCATCGCCGCCTGCGCCGCGACTGGTGGATCCACAGCTTCTCGCAATTGCATCGCCAACACGCGCACGGCGCACAAGCACTCGCCGAAGAAGCGCCGGCCGACGACGAACGCCCGCTCGCCGTGTTCGAGACCGTCGATCCCGCGCTGCTGCGCTTCTCCGGCACGCGTTTCGGCAACGCCTTGCACCATGCGCTCGAGCACGTGGACTTCGCCGCCTGGACCGATCCGGACGGCATGCCCGCCGATCAACGCGCCTTCCTTTGCGATGCCTTGCGTTCGCAGGATTACCCGGAGAGCGATTTAGATGCCGGTGTGCGCGAGCTCGCGCCGCTGGTCGCGCGCACGCTCACCGTACCGCTGCCCGAGGGCGTGCGCCTGTGCGACGTGCCGGCCGCCGCGCGCATCGCCGAACTCGAATTCCATTTCACCCTCGCCGACGCGGACGCACCCGCATTGCTGTCCTTGTTGCAGCAGCACGGAATCGCCGTTGGCCGTCGCGATTTCGGCGCGTGGCCGAAGCTCAGTGGCCTGATGACCGGCAAGATCGACTTGACCTACCGCGTCGACGGCCGCGTGTATGTCATCGACTACAAGTCCAATCGCCTGCCCGGATGGGATGCGGCGACGCTGGCGCAAGCCATGGCCTCGAGCGAATACGACCTGCAGGCCTTGCTGTATGCGGTGGCCGTGCATCGCTGGTTGCGCATGCGCCTGGGCAGTCGCGAAGCAGCGACGGCAGCCTTCGGTGGCGTGCGTTATCTGTTCTGCCGCGGGCTCGATGCCAACGATCCGCAGCGTGGCATCGCCGTTCCCGATCTGTCGCCCGCGCTGATCCACGCCGTCGACGACTTGCTCGGAGGCACCGCATGAGCGCGCAACGCGACGATCTGCCGCGCGCCTTCGATCTCGCCTTCGCGCACACCCTGGCGCGACGCGAGCCCGACGCCGATCCGCGCGTGATCGATGCCGCCGCGCGCGCTGCGTTCGCGATCGCGCAGGGGCATGCCGCACTCGACCTCGAAGGCGATGCGGGCTTGCGCGATGCGCTCTCCGTGTCGCGTTGGGTCGCGCGCCCCGCTGCCGATGCCGTGACCGATCCGGGTATGCCACTGGTCCTCGAAGGCGACCTGCTTTACCTGCGCCGTTATCGCGAATACGAACGCCGACTCGCCGATGGCTTGCGCCGCATCGCCGCGGCGACGATCGACGCCGGCGGCATTGCTGCACTCGCGCCGGTCTTCGAGCGCCTGTTCCCCGCCGACGCACGCGACGCGCACCAGGCACGCGCGGCTGCACTCGCGTTGCGCCACCCGTTGCTGCTCGTCACCGGCGGCCCGGGCACGGGAAAGACGACGACGATCGCGCGCATGCTCTTGCTCGCCGTTGCGCAGGCGCAGCGCGAGGGCCGCACGATGCGCATCGCATTGGCCGCGCCGACCGGGCGCGCCGCCGACCGCATGGCGCAGAGCCTTCGCTTCGCCGTCGACGCCTTGCGCGAGGCCGGCCTCGACCCCGCGTTGTGCGATGCCCTGCCCGCCGATGCTTCGACACTGCATCGGCTGCTCGGCGCGATTCCCGACCGCCCGCAGTTCCGCCACGGCCGCGACTTGCCGTTGCCGCACGAGATCATCGTCGTCGACGAAGCCTCGATGGTCGACCTGCCGCTGATGTGCAAACTCGTCGAAGCCGTGCCCGAGGGCGCGCGCCTGGTGCTGCTCGGCGATCGCGATCAATTGCCGTCGGTGGAAGCCGGCGACGTGCTCGCCGCGATCGCCGATGCCGCAACCACCGTCGAGGCTGCGAGCGACACCACGCTCGAAACGCTTTCCGCACCGATCGCCACGCCGCGCCACTTCCATGGCTTGCGCGTCGCGCTGCAGCGCACGTATCGACAGGCCGATGCGTTCGACCTCGCGCCGCTCGCCGCCGCGGTGCGCGATGGCGATGCGGATCGAACCCTCGCATTGCTGCGCGGCGGCACCTTGCGCAACGTCCACTTCCACGAATCGGCGATCGATCCGCTCGCGCCGCAGTTGCGCGATACGTTGTTGGCACCGTGGCGTGCGCTCGGCGCCGTCGACGCGGACGCGCCGTCCGAAATCGAACACGCGCTCGGCATCGCCCAGCGCGCGCGCCTGCTCACCGCCTTGCGCAACGGCGCGCAGGGTGCGATCGCACTGAATGCGCGCATCGAGGAAGCGCTGGCCGGCGCGCAGCGCGATCCGTATTTCCACGGGCGGCTGGTGGCGGTGACGGAAAACAGTTACCGGCATGGGCTGTTCAACGGCGACCTGGGCCTGTGCCTGCGCGGCGAAGACGGGAGCGTCGTGTGGTTCCGCACCGCGGCAGGCTTGCGACCGTTCCATCCGGCGGCACTGCCCGCGCATGCCGGTGCCTTCGCGATGACGGTGCACAAGGCCCAAGGGTCGGAGTTCGACACGGTCTGGTTGCAATTGCCGCGTCAGTTCGCGCGGACGCTCTCGCGCGAACTCGTTTACACCGCGATCACGCGTGCGCGGGACGCGTTGCACCTGTGCGCGTCGGAAACCGTCTTGCGCGAAGCGCTGTCGGTGCGCGCGCAACGCGTGTCGGGATTGGCGCGGCGATTGCGCGACGCGTGACGATTTCGTTGCGCGAGAATTTCTGAACACGCCAGCGCGCGTGCGTTGCCTTGCGTTCAACAAAACAGGCATTGCCTTCACTGTCGCTGCACCACCCAGTTCCTAACTTGCGCACCTCGCGATTCAAAGCGCGAGCGTCCCCCACGAGTCAGGAGCAAAAGCACAATGAGCGACATCAAAAAGGATCACAGCATCGGTGAAGGCACGGGTGCAGTGACGGGCGCCGTCACGGGTGCGGCCGTGGGTTCGGCGGCAGGCCCGGTCGGTACCGTCGTCGGCGCGATCGCCGGTGGCGTGCTCGGTGCGAAGGCCGGCGGTTCGATCGCCGAAGCCGTCAACCCGACCGCTTACAACGATCATTGGAAGACCTCTTACCGCGACACCGCGTATTACAACAAGAGCGGCGACTGGTCGGATTACGAGCCGGCTTACAAGTACGGCTACGACACCTACGGCCAGTACCGCGGGCAGAAGTTCGACGACGTCGAACCCGACCTGCAGCGCGGCTGGGAATCGGGCAAGGCGAATTCGCGCCTGGCCTGGGCTGAAGCGAAGGGTGCGGTGCGCGACGGTTGGCATTACGTCGAACGCGCCATGCCGGGCGACGCCGACCGCGACGGTCGCTGATCGCATCGCAAGGACTCGCGGTGCGAACGCGCCGCAAGACGAGCCGGGGGAACCCGGACGCAAAGGCCGCCTCGCGCGGCCTTTGCTTTTTTGATGACTTCACCAGCCTTGAACGCATTCGCGCCTAGCTTTTGAAGCTCGACACATGGAGCGGCCCATGAGCATTCTCCGAAAGGACCACGTGGTCGGAACCTCCGGCGCAGCCCTCGCGGGCGGTGCGGCGGGCGCGGCGCTGGGCGCCGTGGTCGCGGGCCCGCCGGGCATGGCGGTCGGCGGCATCGTCGGCGTGGCCCTGGGCGCAACCGCGGGCGACCGCATCGCCGAGGCGCGCGACCGGCGCGAGAACCTGGGCCACTTCGAACAGATCTACCAGTCGATGCCGTATTACCGCGCCGGATATACCTGGCACGACTACGCCCCGGCCTACCGCTACGGCCTGGAAACCTACGAACGCTACGGCGAAGAGACCTTCCAGGAATCCGAATCGATCCTCCAGGGCGCCTGGGAGTCCAATGCGCACTTCGGTTCCCGCATGGCATGGCTCGAGGCGCGCCCGGCCGTCGAACACGCGTGGCGCTCGATGCAGGAAGCGCTCGGCAAGGCCGAGCACATGCCGCCGCCCCGCTAGCCGGTACCATGGCGGCCCCCGCAGGACAGCAGGGCCGCCCCCCGATGAGCGACGAACGCAATTCCGTTTCCCGCGCGCAGGCCGAAGACGCCGTGCGCACCCTGTTGCGCTGGTCCGGCGACGACCCGGCGCGCGAAGGCCTGCTCGACACGCCCAAGCGCGTGGTCCGGGCCTACGAGGACTGGTTCAGCGGTTACGCGCTGGATCCCGACGACTATCTCGGCCGCACCTTCGAGGAAGTCGAGGGTTACGACGAACTCATCGTGTTGCGCGACATCCAGTTCGAGAGCCACTGCGAACACCACATGGCGCCGATCATCGGCCGCGCGCACGTGGGCTACCTGCCCTCGGGCAAGGTCGTGGGCATCAGCAAGCTCGCGCGCGTGGTCGAAGCCTATGCGCGCCGCTTCCAGGTGCAGGAAAAGATGACGGCGCAGATCGCCGGCTGCATCCAGCGCGCGCTGCATCCGCTGGGCGTCGGCGTGGTGGTCGAGGCCGCGCACGAATGCATGACCACGCGCGGCGTCCACAAGCGCGGTGTCAGCATGGTCACCTCGACCATGCTCGGGACCTTCCGTGAAGACGCACGCACCCGCGGCGAGTTCCTCCAGTTCATCTCCGTCGGCAGCGGCCACCGCTGAGGCGCCGGCGCTCGACTGCCTGATCGTCGGTGCCGGCCCCGCCGGCCTGGTGGCGGCGACCTACCTGGCGCGCTTCCATCGGCGCGCGATCGTGGTCGATGCCGGCAAGAGCCGCGCGCGCTGGATCCCGAAAAGCCACAACTGCCCCGGATTCCCTTTCGGCGTCTCGGGCGCCGAGCTGCTGACCAAGCTGCGCGCGCAGGCGACCGGTTACGGCGCCGACATCGTCGATGGCTGCATCGCGCGGCTCGAGCGCGACCGCGATGCCTTCCTCGCCACTGCGCAGGACGGTCGGCGCTGGCGCGCGACCTACGTGCTGATCGCCACCGGCATCGTCGATGCGATGCCTGCGATGCCAGGGCTCGAGGATGCGATCGCCCGTAACGTCGTGCGCATGTGCGCGGTCTGCGATGCCTACGAAGCCAGCGACGATCACATCGCGGTGTACGCGCCGGTCGACGCGGCGATCGCGCACGCGGTTTTCCTGCGCACGTTCTCGCGCAACGTCGTCGCGGTGCGCTCCGAGCCCGGCGAGCCCAGCGCGGAAAGTGCGGCGCTCGCGCGCGAGGCACGCGTGACTGTCCTGCCGGTGGCCAAGTCGCTCGAACACGATGGCCGCTGTTGCGTCTTCCGACTCGAAGACGACAGCGTGCATCGCTTCGACACCGTGTATCCGATCCTCGGCGCCAGGGCGCAATCGGAGCTGGCGACCGCGCTGGGCGCAGCGGTCGACGACAACGGCGAATTGCACGTGGACCCGCGGCAACAAACCAACGTCGACGGCCTTTACGCCATCGGCGACATCGTCAGCGTGTTGAACCAGATCAGCGTCGCGGTCGGCCATGCCGCCATCGCGGCCACCGCGATCCACAACCGCCTGCCGCCCAACTTCCGCGAAGATCCCGAAGCACAACCGGCGACGGCAGCGGACCTGCCGTCGCCGTGAACCTCAGGCGTGCTGGATGCGCGGCACCGCCATCCTGGGATCGTTGGAGATCATCGGATCGCAGGGAATGACCGAACCGTTGGTGCTGTCGAGCACCAGGACGCAATAGTCGGCGTTCAACGCCGCGGTGTTCAGATCGGTGACCGCCGCGTTGTCCGTCGTGTAGGAACTGCTCAATTGCGGTGGCGTGATGTCGCCGGTGAAGGTCACGCCGTTGACGCTGTAGCGGTCGTTGCCGTTGAGGCTGACGTTGATCGTCGCGGTGCCGGCGCCGACGCTCGTCTTCAGGCCCCCGTTGTCCTGGTTCCCGCCGGTGTACTTGAAGCTGTACTGCATCTGCGTGTTCGGTGCGGTGACCGTGACCCAGCCGTTGCCGTTGTTGCTGCCGGGTTGCACCTTGAGGTTCACGTTTTCGCTGGACATGTCGCTGCTCCGTCGGGTGGGGTCAAACGTGGCGGGGATCGTTGGAAATCATCGGGTCGCAATCGATCAGGAACCCATCGTCGCGGCGCACCACGACGATGTAATAGGCCTGCATGGCGTATTCGTTCTGGTTGGAGATGGTCGCGTGGTCGCCGTCGCTGTCCTGCCGCACCCATTCCAACTGCGCGTTGGAATCGCCGGAGAAGGAGACGCTTTCGATCTCGTACTTGGCTTTGGATTGCGAGCGGTCGGACTGCTTCAATTTCACCGTATAGACCTGTGCGCCGTCGCCCACCTGCGCGTTGAGGTGCCCGCGGCCTTTCTTGCCGCCATCGAAGCGATAGGCGTACGGTTCCTTCGCGTCCTTGTGGATCGCCGTCGTGGCACGCCAATCGCCGTCGGGTGGATCGCCACGCATCACTTCCAATTTCGCTTCCTGTCTGCCTTTCATCGCACGGCCACCGTCGGTTTGGAGAGTTGGGACTGCAGGGTGCGCGTCTTGCCCAACCAGGTGACGACGCGCTCGTTCTTCGGTTCGACGGCGACGATGGCCGCGAACATGCGCTCGGCTTCCGAGGCGATGGGCATCGCGTCGCGCGGCTTGGTCACGCCGACCAGTTGCGCGCGCCAGTAACGTCCGATGCCCTGTTGGCTGAGCCACAGGCGATTGGTCGGGTCTTGCTTCACCAGCGCGTCCGATTCGCGATTGGCCGCTTCGGTCGCCACGCGCGCACCGGCGAAATCGCCGCGCTTGAAGCGCACCTGGGCCAGCAGCAACTGCGCGTCCACCCAATCCTTCCGCCACGCGGCGTTCTTCGGATCCTGCTTGCGCAGGATCTCGATGTTCGACAACAGCGTCGCGTACCAGGTCTCCGCCTCTTCGAAGCGTTTCTGCCGCTCGGCGTTGGTGCCCAGCCAGGACAAGACGATGCCTTCCTCGGCGCGCGTCTGCGTATCGTTCGGGCGTTGCTTCACCCACCCGCGGAACAACTCGAGTTCGCGCTTCATCGCGTGCTCGGCCGCTTCGTGCTGGTTGCGTTGCTCCAGCAGCACGGCGAGGTTGTGGTAGCCGTACGCGGCTTCCTTCTGCCAATCGAAATTCTTGCGATCCATCGCCGACAACTGCAGCGCGCTGTCGCGATATCGGGTGAGCCAGCGTTGCGCTTCGTCGAGATTGCCCTGCACGTAGGCCACGTTGCCGATCCAGTATTCGGCCTGCGCGCGGTCGAACAGGCGCTGCCCGTTGGAGGTGTCGCGCGCGACGAGCGCTGTCGTGCGCGCATACGCCTGGCGGAAGGCGCGCATCGCTTCGGCGTGGTTGCCCTCCGTCAGACGCACCTGTCCGATGCCCGTGAGCGAACGCGCCTGTTCTTCGAGTGCGCGATCGTTGAGGTCGCGCGGATCGAGTTCGGCGAAATAGGTCGTCGCCTTGTCGTCGACGGTGCGCATCAAATCCAGGCGGCCGACGGTGGTGAGTTTCTTGCGCAGGTCGCCGAGCATGAAGCCCAGCAAATCCTCGGCCTGCGCTTGCCGCCGCTGTGCATCGTTGCGCGCGACGTGCGCGGTGATCGCAAGCCCCGAGGTGATCGCCATCCCCGCCAGTGCGGCGGCCGTGACGAAGGCCAAACGACGGTTGCGCCGCTGCGCCTCGCGCTGCACCAGCGCGTCGTAACCCACGCCCAGGATGCCCGCGACGAGCTTGAGGAACGCGCGATCCTTGCCATCGCCCTCGGGCCGCGCATCGGCCGCGAGCGGAATGCGCCCTTCCTCGATCGTCGCGGGCGGGAAACAGTTGTCGACGGCCGGGTCGCCTTCGACGATGAAACAGAAGATGCGATCGCTCCGCTCCTGCGCCATGAATGCGCGCACTTCCGCATCCACCCATTGCGATCGCGCCGCCGCCGGCGAGCAGATCACCACCAGCGCATCGGATTCGGACAGGGCTTCGCGGATCGTACTGCTGAGATCGCCCGCGGTCGGCAACTCGTCGCGATCGCGGAATACCGCGCCCAATTTCGCCGGAATCGCACCCGCACGCCCATGCGTTCCCACCAGCCGCCCGGGCACGCGATACGACTCCAGCCGATGCAACAACCAGCGCGCCCAGTGGGCGTCGTTGTGGCTGTAGCTGAGGAACGCGCGGTAGCGCACGTGTGTTGCCCCGCAGGGCGGTTGGGGGACGTTGTGGGAACGCCCCGCCTCGTGAATCCCGGACACCCATGCGACAAACGGTCACTGATCAGGCAAGGGCGTGTCGGGCTAGACTGCACGCCGTCGTACCGCCAGCGAACCCCCCAGTGACCGCAACCGACGCTCCCGGCGCGCGCAAGGCCGCGCTCGCTTTCATCTTCGTCACCGTCCTGATCGACATCCTCGCCTTCGGCCTCATCATCCCGGTGCTGCCGCACCTGTTGATGGACTTCGTCGGCGGCGACACCGTGCATGCGGCGTATTGGGTCGGCGTGTTCGGATTCCTGTTCGCCGCGATCCAGTTCGTCTCGGCGCCCGTGCAGGGTGCGATGTCGGATCGCTTTGGCCGACGACCGGTGATCCTGCTGTCGTGCCTCGGGCTCGGCGTGGATTTCATCTTCATGGCCGTCGCGCAGACGCTGCCCTGGTTGCTCGTGGGTCGCGTGGTGTCGGCGATGTTCTCGGCGAGCTTCACCACCGCGAACGCCTACATCGCCGACGTCACCGAACCGGCGAAACGCGCGCAGGCCTACGGCATGATCGGCGCGGCCTTCGGCCTGGGTTTCATCATCGGCCCGGCGATCGGCGGACACCTGGGCGAAGTGAACGTGCGCCTGCCCTTCTGGTTCGCCGCAGGCCTGGCGCTGTTGAACTTCGTCTACGGCCTGTTCGTGCTGCCCGAATCGCTGCCGGTCGAGCGTCGTACCAAGCGCATCGACTGGTCGCACGCCAACCCGGTCGGCTCGCTCAGGCTGTTGCGGCAATACCGCGGGATCTGGGGCCTGGCGATGGTCGTGTTCCTCATCAACTTCGCGCACTACGTGTATCCGAGCGTGTTCGTGCTGTTCGCCGATTTCGCATACGGCTGGGGCTCGGGCGACGTGGGTTGGGTGCTCGGCGCGGTCGGCGTGCTGAGCGTGATCGTCAATGCAGTGCTGGTGAAGAAAGTCGTCGGTGCGATCGGTGAGCGACGGGCCTTGTTGCTCGGCCTGTCCTGCGGCGTGGTGGGCTTCTCCATCTATGGCTTCGCGCCGACCGGCGCGGTGTTCCTGATGGGTTTGCCGATCATGTCGCTGTGGGCCCTGGCGATGCCATCCACGCAGGCGATGGTGACGCGCGAAGTCGGGCCCGAAGTGCAGGGGCGCGTGCAGGGTGCGTTGACGAGCCTGGCGAGCCTGGCCGGCATCGTCGCGCCGGTGATCTATACGTCGGTGTTCGCGTGGTTCATCGGGCCGCATGCACCGGCGAAACTGCCGGGCGCGCCGTTCCTGCTGGCCGGTGTGTTGCTCGCATGCGCGGGACTGGTGGCCTGGCGTTACGCGAAGACGCACGCGGTACCGCGCGCTGCGCCCGACGAAGTCAATCCCGAAGCGGCGACCTGACGCGGGCGATCAGCGTTCGAGGATCGCGACGACGCCCATGCCGCCGGCGGTGCAGATCGATATCAGGCACCGCCCGCCGCCGCGTTCCTTCAATTCCTTCGCGGCCGTGGCGACGATGCGTGCACCGGTCGCCGCGAAGGGATGCCCTGCGGCAAGCGACGAGCCATTCGGATTGATCTTCGCGGGGTCGATGCGCCCCATCGGTGCGTCGAGGCCCAGGCGCGTGCGGCAATACTCTTCGCTTTCCCACGCCCGCAATGTGCACAGCACCTGCGCGGCGAAGGCTTCGTGGATTTCGTAGAAGTCGAAGTCCTGCAGCGTCAGGCCATTGCGCTTGAGCATCTCCGGCACGGCGATGGTCGGCGCCATCAGCAGGCCTTCGCCATGCACGAAGTCGACCGCGGCCACGTGCGCATCGCGCAGATGGCACAGCACTTCGAGGTTGTGTGCGGCGGCCCATTCGTCGCTGGCCACCAGGCACGCGGCGGCGCCATCGGTGAGCGGCGTCGAATTACCGGCGGTCAGCGTGCCGCGGCCCGAGGTCTTGTCGAACGCGGGCTTGAGCGTGGCGAGCTTTTCGATCGACGTGTCGGGCCGCAGGATGTTGTCGCGCGACACGCCGCGGAAACTCACGACCAGGTCATCGAAGAACCCGCGTTCGTACGCCGCGGCGAGCTTGTGGTGCGAAGCCACCGCGAGCTCGTCCTGCGAGTCGCGCGAGATGTTCCATTGCTTGGCCATGTCCTCGGTGTGGTCGCCCATCGTCTTGCCGGTGCGCGGTTCGGCGACGCCGGGGAAATCGGGCTTGAGCTCGCGGAAGTGGAAGCCCTTGAAGGCGGCCAGCTTTTCCTTCGGCGTCTTGGCCATCGCGGCGGCGAGGATGCGACGACGCAGCCGCTGCCCGTAGACGATCGGCACGTCGGAGGTCGTATCCGAACCGCCGCCGATGCCCACTTCGATCTGGCCCGTGGAAATCTTGTTGGCGATGTGCACGATCGTGTCGAGCGAGGTCCCGCACGCGCGCTGCAGCGTGATGCCTGGCGTCAGCGGCGAGAGGCCCGAGGACAGCGCGGCTTCGCGGCCGAGGTTCCAGTCGCTGGAATGCTTGATGACCGCGCCGAGCGCGACTTCACCCAATTGCTGTCCGTGAAGGCCGAACTTCTCGACCAGGGCGCCGAGCGTTCGCACGGACATGCCGAGGTTGCCGACATCGGCATACGCCGTGTTCTGCTTGCAGAAGGGGATGCGGACGCCGCCGAGGATGGCGACGGGACGGCCGTGCAGCATCGGATGACCTCGTCGATCACAGCCCGCCGCGAGAACCGCCCGGGCATAATGCGATGCAGTGTAAACCCCGCCACCAGCGGGGCCAATCCACGTTCCCGGCCGACAGATGAACAACGCAACGCCCGACCTCCAATTGCTCGGCGCCCTCGCGCTGGAACTCGCGCCCGGCTCGCATGCGCAGCGCACCGCGCTGCCCCAGGCCGACGCCGGTGCGCTCGCGCAGAAAATGGCGCAGGACCTGTCGGGCTTCGCCGACGGCGCCGATGCCCTGCAATTGGTGACCGTGGGTGCGCACTACGACGTGGTCGAGTTGCTGCGGCCCGGTTGGCCCCTGCATCGCGAACTCGACCAACTCGCCGCGCGCGCGCCCGGCGATGCGGCCGGCCGCGTGGTCGCGTTCGGTGCGCATGCCGACACCCTGCCCGGCGCGCTGACGCCGCAGGCCGAATACGCCGGTGGCCCGCTGCGCCTGGTGCCTTTCGTCCTGGGAGGCGATGCGGACATCGCCACGCGCGTCGGCGATCTGTTCGAACGCGACCTGATGGAGCGCGGCATGGCGGGCGCTGCGACCGCGTTGCTCGCGCAGGACGCCTTCGGCCTGAAAGTCGAACACGCGCGCTACCTCACGCTGCACGACCTCGCGGCGATGATGGCGATGCAATACGAACACGCGGGCCTGGCGCCGCTGTGGCCGATCCTCGAAGCCGCGCTGCTCGCGCCCGATGCGGAAGAATGGCTCGACAGCAATCCCGAACCTGTCGTGCATTACACCGAGCGCGAAGCACGCATCGCGATGTTCACGCCGCAAGCCTGGCGCGAACGCTATGCGCCCGAAGCCGCCCATGCGACCGAAGGCCAGTGCGACAAGCTCGAACGCGCTTTCGAATTCTTCCAGGCGCGGCAGCGCCAGTTCGCGGCCGTCCTTCAAGCGCACGGCATCCCGGTGACGTTCGTGCACTGCGACGCGCAACACGACGCGCACGAAGAACTCTGACGCCTTACGTGCCGCCGTCGGTGCGCGCGAAATACAAACGGTAGCCTTCGTCCACCATGCCCAGCGCTTCGTACGTGCGCTGGGCATTTTCGTTGTCGCGCTCGACGAACAAGCGTAGCCCGACGACGCCCTGCGTCTGCTTCGCCAAGCCTTCGACGTGGCGATACAGCGCCGAAAACACGCCTTTTCGGCGGTGTTGCGTCGGCACGTAGACGCTCTGGATCCACCACCAATCGCCGTTGCGCCAATCGCTCCATTCGGTGGTGAGCATCAGGGTGCCGACGGGAACGCCGATGGTTTCCGCGCCCGCGAACGTCGCATCTTCCATCGCGACGAAGTACCGCGACTTGCGCGGATCGGCGATGCCCGCGGCGACGCCGGCACGCACCGTCGCCGCATCGAACTGCTTGCCTTCGGTTTCCATCGCCATCGCCGTATTCCACTCGGCGATCAGCTCGGCGTCCGCCGGATGCGCGGGACGAATGCGGAAGGCGTGCGTCATTGCACGATCTTGATGACCGCGCACGCGACGCGCGCGCCGGCATTGCCCGCCGGTTGCGAGGTGTAATCGTCCGCCGCCGCATGCACGACGAGCGCACGATCGGCGATGTCGTTCGCCGCGGCGCCGCCGAGCGTCACGCCCGCCAGATGGATGTCGAGATTCACCTGGCCCTGCGCATTCGCGGCGATGTTGTCCATGTCGCCCGCGTGGTGCGTCGGCGTGTTGGCGCGGCCATGGGGTTGTCCCATCGGATTGAAGTGCCCGCCCGCCGAACTGGCATCGGCCGCGGTGCAATCGCCTTTCTCGTGCACGTGGATCGCGTGGACGCTGTTCGGCAGGAATCCGCCGACGGTGCCGGTGAGATGCACGCCGTCGCCCATCGGGACAATGGTGACGCGGCCACTGACGAGGCTGCCGGAGGCCGGAGCGAGATTGGCGCGGCCTTCCTTCGCCGTGCTGGCCGAAGGCGGAGGTGTCGGCGCGGGTTTCGGCGCGCTCGCGCAGGCAGCGAGCGTGAGCGTGGCGACGATGGCGATGGCGTGGCGCATACGAAGTCCTCCTTGGTCAGTGCCGCTTGCGGCCGGGGCCGAGCTTGCGGGTGAGCGTGTTACGTCCGAGTCCAAGCCGTTGGGCCGCTTCGCCGCGATGGCCTTGCGTATGTTCGAGCGCGGCGTCGAACAGGATGCGCTCGAAGCGTTCGCGCGCATCGGCGTGGAGATCGGCCGCGCCCGATGTCAGCCGTTCGCGCGCCCAGCGTGCGAGCGCTGCTTCCCAATCCTCGTCGTGCGCCGTCTCCGGCACCGCGTGCGCGAAGGCCATGTCGAGCTCTGCCGTACCGATCGTATCGCCGGGCGCGAGCGCGGCCAGGCGCCAGCACACGTTCTCGAGCTCGCGCACGTTGCCGGGCCAATCGTACTTGCGCAGGCGGTCGAGCGCCGGCTTCGCGAAACGCTTCGCCGGCGCGCCAAGTTTGCGCGCGGCCGCGGCGAGGAAACGCTCGGCGAGTGCCGGCACGTCTTCGCGGCGATCGCGCAGGGGCGGCAGATGCAGGCGCACGACATCGAGGCGATGCAACAGGTCCGCGCGGAACTTCCCTTCGGCGACGAGACGTTCGAGTTGCTGGTGCGTGGCGGCGATCACGCGCACGTCGACGCGGATCAATTCGCGCCCGCCCACGCGGAAGAACTCCCCTTCGGCGAGCACGCGCAACAGGCGCGTCTGCAACGGCAGCGGCATGTCGCCGATTTCATCGAGGAACAGCGTGCCGCCGTCGGCTTGCTCGAAACGGCCGACATGGCGCTTCTGCGCGCCGGTGAAGGCGCCGGCTTCATGACCGAACAGTTCGCTCTCCAGCAGCTCGGAGGGAATCGCGGCAGTGTTCAAGGCAACGAAGGGCCGATACGCGCGCGGCGATTCGCGATGCAACGCGCGCGCGACGAGTTCCTTGCCCGTGCCCGTCTCGCCCGTGATCAGCACCGACAACGGGGCTTGCGCCAGGCGCCCGATGCTGCGGAACAACGCGCGCATCGCGGGCGTATCGCCGATGAGTTCCTGGTTGGGCGGGCTCGTCGGTGCGAGCGTCGTCGCATGCACGTTCGCCGCCGGCAGCGCGCGGGCTGCGATTTCAACAGCCGCATCCAGGTCGAAAGGCTTGGACAGGAATTCGTAGGCGCCGCCGCGGAAGGCGCCCGCGGTGCTCGCGATGTCGGTGTAGGCGCTCATCACGATGACCGGCAATTGCGGCGCGGCGATCTTCAACTTCTCGAGCAACGCAAGCCCATCTTCGCCCGGCATGCGGACGTCGGTGAACAACAGGTCGGGTGCGCCACGCGAACGCAACGCATCGAGCGCATCGCGCGCGTTCTCGAATCCATCGACTGCATGCCCGGCTTCGCGCAAGGCGGTGGCCAGGACGAAGCGCACCGCGCGATCGTCATCGACGATCCATACACGCGCGGCGTTGCGTGCCTCAGTCGACATGACCGCCCTCCTCCGCTTCGTCTTCCAGCCACAAGGGCAACAACAGGGTGAACACCGTGTGCCCCGGCCGCGAGCGATAGGCGAGCGAACCGCGATGTTCGCGCGCGACTTGTTGCGCGAGCGCGAGCCCCAGGCCGCTGCCCGCCGCGTGCCCGCTCACCAGCGGCAGGAAAATGCGTTCGGCGAGTTCTTCCGGCACGCCGCGGCCGTCGTCGACGATTTCCAGCCGCATCGCGAGCGCATGCGGCACGTCGCCGATGCGCACGCTGTGTTCGGCGCGCGTGCGCAGGGTGATGTTGGCGGCGCCGGCGTCGATCGCATTGCGCACCAGGTTCCACACCGCCTGCGTGAGGCGATCGCCGTCGCCGAGCACGTCGGGCAGCGACGGGTCGTAATCGCGCACCAGGCGCAGGGCCCAGCCCGCGTCGCTTTCGGCCAGGCGCAGCACGCGTTCGAGCACCGCGTGGATGTTCACCGGTTCGAACGGGCGCGGCGGCGCGGGTGACAACAGCCGATCGAGCAGGCCGGTCAGGCGGTCGACTTCCGATTCGATCAGCGAAACGAGCTCGCGGCCCGTGTCGTCGTTCGCGACCCGACGCGACAACAATTGCGCGGCGCCCTTCAAACCGGCGAGGGGATTGCGCAGTTCGTGCGCGAGCCCCTTCAACGCAGCGGACAGGGCACTGGGCAACAGTTGCGCGGGATCGTCGCCGGGAAACTCGTCGACCGGATGCGCCTCGATCCACCAGCCCCCGCCATCGCGCGCAGTCAGGGTGACATCGGCGAAGCGCGGCACCTCGGTGCCGGGGAAGGCCAGGGGGATCCGGCGCAGGCGCGCGCCCTCGCCTTGCCCCGAAATGGCGCGAGCGAACGCATCGCCTTCGAACTCCAGCGCGGCCAGCGGCACCCCCGCCAAACGCTTGGCGCTGACCCCGAGCCACCGCGCGCAGGCCGCGTTCGCGCCTGCGATCCGGCCGTCGGCGCCGGTCCAGGCGACCGGTGTGCTGAGGAGATCGAGGTCGGGCGGGGCGGCCAACATTGCACCAATGTAGTGCGGAACGTGGCTTGGGGCTAGGGATCGCTGGTCGGCACCAGGGCTTCGTCGGAACGCTGCGCGGGCAGGCAAGCGCCCGCAATGGCGTCGTTCTTGAACAACAGGAACGCGGCGATCGCCAGCTTCGCGAACACGACCGCGAACTCGATGCGGATCCGGACGTCGTCACCGTCGCCGACCGAGGAATTGTCGATCGCGACCCAGCGGACCGCGTCGGGGAGGGCCGTCGCCAGCAGACCCAGGCCGATGAGCGATGCACCCGTGCGCAGCAATCCGCGCGCGTCGAGCGAAGCGGGCGACGAGCCGACGGGTTCGGGAACCAGCCACTTTGCGATCTGGAAGGACGCCCCCCACAGCCCGAGGAACACCAGGCCCTCCACCATGACGACGACCGCAACGAACCCGAGGGACCAGGTCTCGGGGTTCAACGCGTAAACCGCGGTCAATGTCTTGAATGCGACCAGCACGCTCCACAATGCAAACAGCCGCAACGCAGCTCCAACCAAACCCCTGACGGTCATTCGGCAACTCCCCTGTGAATGGCGCGAGCCTAGGGGATCGCGCGCTGCCGGCCAAGCAGGTCGGCCTCGATCTGCAGGTTCTCAAGGTCGCGCCCGACGGACGCCGCGGCCACCAGCGCTCCGCCACGGAAGTAACGCGCAGTGAAATCCTGCGCCTCCAGCGCGCCATCGATCTCCACGCGGTCCCATTTGCCCGCGTAACCGCAGTAGCGCACTTCGACGCCCTGGTGGTGGGTCCAGAAGAAGGGCACGTCATCGAAGACGCGGCCTTCGCCGAGGATGTTCGCCGCCGCGCGCTGGCCCATGCGTTGCGCGTGCACCCAATGTTCGACGCGTGCGTGCTGGTCGCCGATCGGAAAGCGCGCGACATCGCCCGCGGCATAGTGATCGGCCAGGGAGGTTTGCAGGTGGGCGTCGACGACGATGCCATCGTCCACCGCCAGGCCTGCTTCTTCGGCGAGCGAGGTGCGGGGCACGACGCCGACGCCGACGATCAGGACCTCGCACGCGACGCGCAAACCGCTTTCGCAAATCAGCGCGGTCCCATCGAAGCTGGCGGGCTTCTCGCGCAAGTGGAATTGCACGCCCTTGTCCGCATGCAGCGATTGAATCCACGCGCCGAGCTCCGCGCCGAGCGCGTGTTCCATCGGCACGGCATCCGGCGCGACGACATGGACGTCGAGCCCGCGCGCGCGCAACGCGCCCGCCGCTTCCATGCCGATGAAACCGGCGCCGACGAATGCGACGGACCGCGCATTGGCGCAGGCCGCGATGATCGCGCGCGCGTCGGTGAGCGAACGCAACGCGAACACGTTCGGGCGATCGAAGCCGGGCAGGCGCAGCGGCCTCGGCGCCGCACCGGTGGCGATCAACAGCGCGTCGTACCCGATGCGGTCGCCTTCGCGCAGCACGACTTCGCGCGCTTTCGGATCGATGGACACGACCTTGCTGCCGACGCGCAGGTCGATCTTGCGCTTTGCGTAATGCGCCTGAGACGACAACGGAATCCACTCCTCGGGCATGTTGCCGACGAGATAGTCCTTCGACAGATTGGGGCGATCGTAGGGCCCATCCGCATCCGCGCTGAGCATCGTCAGCGATCCGGCGTGCCCGAGATCGCGCAAGCGTTCGGCGGCCGCGAAGCCTGCAGCGCCGCCGCCGATGATGACGATGCGCTCGCGGGGCGTGCGCGGCCGCGGTGTCGCAGGTTTCGCGTGTGTCTGCTCACGCACGAAGACCGTGTCGCCTTCGATGTCAACGCGCCATGTCGCCAATCGACCGAACGCGGGCGCCTTGCGCGCGAAGCCATCGCGCAAGCTGAAACACGCGTGGTGCCACGGGCAACGAATCTCCTCGCCGACGCGCAGGCCTTCGGCGAGGGGGCCGCTGTAATGCGTGCAGGTCGCGCCGATCGCATGCAAGCCATCGTCCAGGCGCGCGATCAGCACCGCTTCCTTGCCGACGCGCCCTCCCAGCACACCCGCGGTGGGCACGCTCGCGAGCGGCACGCCAAGTGCGAAATCGGGCCCCGGGGGCAACTCATCGGTATGCGACATCGGCCAATCCTCCGTGCGCGCGATCTTCCTCCGATGGATGCGGCAGCGCGAGCGACGTTCCCGGGAACCTCGCGCGCACCCGCGCATCCGATGGAAAACCCCGGAGAACGCCCATGCTCGACGCTCGCCTGCAGCTGATCGACCCGCAATCCGCGCCCGCCATCGAGGAATCGCGCCCGTCGCGCCACGAAGCCGAAGCGGCGATCCGCACCCTGATCCGTTGGGCCGGCGATTCGCCCTCGCGTGCGGGCCTGATCGACACGCCGGCGCGCGTCGCGCGCGCCTACGAAGAATGGTTCGGCGGCTACGCCATCGACCCCGACGCGTTGCTCGCGCGCGATTTCGAAAGCGCGGGTTACGACGACATCGTGCTGCTGCGCGACATTCCCGTGCGTTCGATGTGCGAACACCACATGGCCGCGATCCGCGGCGTCGCGCACGTCGCCTATCTGCCGGGCGAACGCGTCGTCGGCATCTCGAAACTCGCGCGCCTCGTCGACGCCTACGCGCGTCGCCTGCAGATCCAGGAACGCCTGACGTGCGAGATCGCCGACACGCTCGACCGCGTGCTGCAACCGCGCGGCGTCGCGGTGGTGATCAAGGCCTCGCACGAATGCATCGGCTCGCGCGGCATCGCGATGCACGGCGTCGGCATGGTGACCAAGCGTTTGCTGGGAGATTTCGAACGGGAGCCGTGGCGGAGCGAGTTGCTGGCGTCGTTGGCCTAAGGCAAGCGCCAATCAATCGGCGTCATCCCATGGCGAACCAGATACTCGTTCGCCTTCGAAAAATGTCCGCACCCGATGAAGCCGCGGTGCGCACTTAGCGGGGAAGGGTGGGGCGCCTTGAGCACGCGATGCTTCGACGTGTCGATCATCTTGCCCTTGGCCTGCGCGTAACTGCCCCACAACAGGAAGACGAGGTGTTCGCGCTCGCGGTTGAGGGTTTCGACGATATGGTCGGTGAAGCCTTCCCATCCCTTGCCTTGGTGCGCGCCAGCGCGGCCTTCTTCCACCGTCAGCACGGCGTTCAACAGCAGCACGCCTTGTTCGGCCCAGTGATCCAGGCAGCCGTGCGTCGGTGTCGGGATGCCGAGATCGCGCTGCAATTCCTTGAAGATGTTCACCAGCGACGGTGGCGTGGCGGTGCCGTGTTGCACCGAGAAGCACAGGCCGTGCGCCTGGCCGAAGCCGTGATACGGATCCTGGCCGAGGATGACGACCTTGACCTTGTCGAAGGGCGTGGCATCCAGGGCCGCGAACATCTGCGGCGCGGGCGGGAAGACGCGCGTGCCCTTTTGCATGCGTTCGCGAAGGAAACCGCGCAGCGTTTGCATGTCTTCGCGCGCGAGGTAATCGGCCAGGCGGGCTTTCCAACTCGGATCCAGGCGAATGCGGTCGCCCTCGCCCGTGGCCGCCGCGTCCGTCATGCGTCGATGCTGCGCTGCTCCGGCAGCTTCGCCACGCGCAGCTGGAACAGCGTCTTGGTCACGAGCAGGCGTTCTTCGATCGGCTTGAGCACCAGGTCGTTCGCGCCTTCGCGCAACAGGCCGGACTGGTTGTCCTTGTTCTCGTCGCCGGTCATCACCAACACCGGCAGTTGCCGCTTGTTGTAGCCGAAGTCGTTGCGGATGCGCGCGAGCAGGTCGCGGCCGCTGAGCTCGCCCTTGAGATAGACGTCGCTGAGCACGAGGTCGGCGCCCGGTGCTTCATCGCCTTCGCGATTGGCTTCCAGGTACTTCAATGCATCTTCGGCGCTGATGGTGTGCACGACGCTCAGGCCCTGGCGTTCGAGCATGCGCTTGGTGGCCAGCGCGACGACGCGGCTGTCCTCGACATACAACACGCGCGCACCGGCGACCGGTTCGGGCTGCACGTAGCCGCGGATGAAGGCCGCCAGCGCCGTGTGGCCGAGGCCCTTGTCGAAATAATCGGTGACGTCTTCGCTCAGGCTGCGGCTTTCCAGGCGTGCCTGCGCTTCGCCGGAGACGACGATCACCGGCACGTAGGCCTGGCCCGATGCGGTGCGTACGGCCTTGGCGACCGTGAGGCCGTCGCCGTCGGCGAGGATGAGCGCCGTGGTGACCAGGTGGAACGGGCCGGTTTCGAGCGCGGCCTTCGCTTCTTCCAGGCCCGCGCAGCCGATGACTTCGACGTTCGGCAATTCCTTCATCAACACGTCGCCGATCAACTTGCGCACGAGCTTCGAGCCGTCGACGACCATGACGCGCGGTGCGTCGCTGATCAGGTGCCGCAGGTCGGCGGGCGCCTTGCTCATCGCGTCGGCCGCGTCTGGCGCAGGAAGTGGCCGGTAACGATGCCGGCGCCGACCCAGCCCAGCAAGGTCGCGCCGCCCAGGACGATCGCGGCCTGCACCGCATCCACGCCCTGCAAGGTGAACCCGCTGCCGTAACTGCCCGCCAGTTGCGCGAGCGGTTGCTGCAACGCCATCCACGCGCCGGTGAGCAACGCGAGTGCGAGCGCGCCGGCACCGAGCCCGTACCACACGCCCAGATAGAGGAAGGGCCGGCGAATGAAACCGTCGGTGGCGCCCAGCAATTGCAGCACGCCGATTTCTTCGCGACGCGACTGGATGTCCAGCCGCACCGTGTTGCCGACCACAAGCAATGCGCCCAGCCCGAGCAGCCCGGCGAGCACGAGCGCCACGCGGCTGCCGAAACGCAGCCAGTTGTCCAGGCGCGTGCGCCACTTCGCGTCGTGCTGCACGAGATCGGCCTCGGGCATCGTCCGGAGCGATTCGGCCAACACCGATTCATTGCCGCGCGGTGCGATGAGCAGCAGCCACGGCAGCGGATTCGCATCGCCGGTGGCGGCGAGTGCGTCGACCGCTTCGCCAAGGCCGTCGCGTTCGCGGAGCGTCTGCAAGCCCTGGTCGGGCGAACGCACGTCGACCGATGCGACATCCGCGCGCATGCGCAGCGCATCGGCGATCGCGTTCGCGCGCGTCGCGTCGGTGCCGTCCTTCAGATAGACCGCGACCTGGCGCGAACTCTGGACTTCACCGGCGAAGCGCTCGACATTCGCGAGCACGATCCACAGCCCGAGCGGCAAGGCGAGCGCCACCGCCATCACGCCGATGGTCAGCAGCGTGGCCCACGGCTTGCGGAACACGCGGCCGAGGCTGGCGATGAAGCTGTAAAGATGATGGTCGACCCATGCGCCGAGGCCGCTCGAATGCACGCGGCGGTCCCGGGTGTTGGCAGCACGGCCATTCGGCGCCGGAATCGCGCCGACCTGTTGCTCAGGCATCGGCGAGTTCCTCCGGCGCGATGTCGTCGGCCAGCTTGCCCTGGTCGAGCACGAGCACGCGCTTGCGCATGCGCTTGATCAGGCCGAGGTCGTGGCTGGCGACGAGCACACTCGTGCCGCGTTCGGGCAGGGCGGCGAACAACGCGAGGATTTCCGCCGACAGCGTGGGATCGAGGTTGCCCGTGGGTTCGTCGGCGACCAGCAGCATCGGTTCGGCGACCAGCGCGCGCGCGATGCCGACGCGTTGCTGCTCGCCGGCCGACAACTGCGAGGGCAAGGCCTTCTCGCGCGGGGCCAGGCCCAGGCGATCGAGCATCGAGCGCACGCGCTTGCCGATCTCGCCGCGCTTCATGCCGCGCAGGATCAGCGGCAGCGACACGTTCTCGCCGACCGTGCGATCCATGAGCAATTGATGGTTCTGGTAAACCACGCCGACCGAACGGCGATGCAGCGCGATCCTGCCGCCGCGCACCTTCGCCAGGTTCTTCTCGTCGAAGAGCACCGCGCCGCGCGAGGGGCGCTCGGCGAGTTGGATCAACTTGAGCAGCGTGCTCTTGCCCGCGCCGGAGTGGCCGGTGACGAACAGCATTTCGCCCGGTGCGACCGCGAAACTGACATCCGTCAGTGCAACGTGGCCACCGGGGTATTGCTTGCTGACGTTGTCGAAGCGCAGGACCGACATGGGCGGAGTATGGCGCGATTCGCCACGCCAGCGAAGGCGGGGTGCACGGTTGTGCGAACCCCGCCTAGCGGTGTCAGTGTTGCGAACGCGGCGCGCGCGTGACCAGCGACTTCAAACCCTTGCCGATGCGTGCCAGCAGCGACGGACGGGCATCGGACGGGGTGTCGGCGCCGGCGCCCGCGGTGGCGACGGGCGCGGGCTTGGCCTGCAGCGTGTCGGCGCCTTCGATGCGACGGCCGCCACGACGGCGACGGCGCTTGCGCGGTGCGCGCTCGCCTTCGGCCTGCGCGGCCTCGCCGTTGCCGTGCGGCTTCGCTGCCTGCGCGACGACGGGCTTGGGTGCAGCTTCGGGCTTCGGCGCGGCATCGGCCGCCGCCACGTCGCCTTCGCGCTTGCGCGGCGGACGCGGGGAGCGTTCGCGACGTTCGCCGCTGGCGCCCTCGGAGCGACCGCCCGAACGCGAACCACCGGCACGCGAACCGCCGCCCGGCTTGCCGCGGCCACCGCCGCGACGCTGTTCGTCGGCGGCCTTCTGCTCGCGGGCTTCGCGGAAAATCGTGTGGATGCTGTCGTCTTCGCCCGACGCATCGCCTTCGACCACCGGGCGCGGCGCGCGCGGCACCGCCACCAGCATGTCCGGCGTGACGTGCTCGCCCGGGATCTTCTGGTCGATGTAGGCCTCGATGTCGGGCAGCGACATGCCGTAGCGCTCGCAGGCGAAGCTGATCGCGTCGCCCTCGGCGCCCAGGCGCGCGGTGCGGCCGATGCGGTGGACGTAGTCCTCGGCATCGAAGGGCAGGTCGTAGTTGTAGACGTGCGAGACGCCGTCGATGTGCAGGCCGCGCGCGGCGACGTCGGTCGCCACGAGGATTTCGAGCTGGCCGGCCTGGAACTTCTTCAGCAGCGACTCGCGCTTCTTCTGCGGCACGTCGCCGGAGAGCACGCCGACGCGGTAGCCGGCCTTCTCCAGCGAGCGGGCGACGCGTTCGACGAAGGCCTTGGTGTTGACGAACACCATCGTGCGCGCGCCTTCGCTGCGCGAGAGCAGGCCGAGCAGGAGCGGGATCTTCTCTTCGTCGGCCGGGTAATAGATCTTCTGGCGGACGCGCGCGGCGGTCACCGTTTCGGTTTCGACGACGAGCTTCTCGGGCTCGTTCATGTGTTCGTAGGCCAGCTCCAGCACGCGGTGCGAGAGGGTGGCCGAGAACAGCAGCGTCTGCCGCGTCGTGCGCTCGGGCATGCGGCGCAGCAGGAAGCGGATGTCCTTGATGAAGCCCAGGTCGAACATGCGGTCGGCTTCGTCGAGCACGCACATCTCGCAGGCGTGCAGCGAAACCACCTTGTGCTGCTTGACGTAGTCGATCAGGCGGCCGGGCGTTGCGATGATCACGTCGGCGCCGGCCTGGAGCAGCTGGCGCTGCTTGTCGTAGTCCACGCCGCCGTAGACCAGGGCGAACTTCAGGCCCAGGTCGCTGCCGAACTTCACCGCATCCTTGTGGATCTGGATCGCCAGTTCGCGGGTGGGCGCCAGGATCAGCGCGCGCGGGTCTTCCGGCTTGCGGTCGGCCAGCGCGGGGCGCGTGAGCAGGCGGTTCAGCGTCGTGATCAGGAAGGCGAGGGTCTTGCCCGTGCCCGTCTGGGCCTGCCCGGCGACGTCCCGCCCGGCCAGGGCGATCGGGAGGGTCAGCGCCTGGATGGGCGTGCAACGGTTGAACCCGGCGGCCTCGAGCCCGGCCAGCAGCGCGGGATGGAGGTCGAATTCGGAAAAGGCGATATCGGTTAGGGGCTTGTCGCTCATGCGCTCGGTATGGTGGGTGGCGCCGGGTCGCCCTTGCGCCGGGGGGCGGCTGCGAAGCAGACTGCCGGGGCGCTGAATCCGGGTGCGGGCGGGGCTTGAAGCCGCCGCGGTTAGCGCCCAAGTCTAGCAGCAGCCCGCGGAAGCCCGTGGGTTCCTTTATTTCACGCGCGGCCAGCCCGCCGCAGAACGACCCCGAGGACGCAATGAACGACTCCGTCATCCACGCCACCGATTCCGATTTCGACAACCAGGTGCTCAACGCATCCGGGCCGGTGCTGGTGGATTTCTGGGCGACCTGGTGCGGCCCGTGCAAGATGATCGCCCCCGCCCTCGACGAGCTGGCCGCTGGTTATGCCGGCCGCGCCAAGATCGTGAAGGTCGACATCGACGCCAACCGCAACACGGCGATGAAGTACCACGTGCGCTCGATCCCCACGCTGCTCCTGTTCAAGGACGGCCAGGTCCAGGCCACCCAGATCGGCGCGGTGGGCAAGGCGCAGCTCGCGCAGATGCTCGACAAGGCGCTCTGAAGCCCTTTTATGCTCGCGGCGCGCCTTCGCACCGCCGCGACTTCGCATGAACCACACTCCTCGGTGACGTCGGCAGGCTTGCCGCCGCGCCGGGGCAGTGCTAGCTTTCGACTCACCCGGCGCCGCGATGCGCGCGCCGCACCCTACTGAAACCCTCTTTCCAGAACCCCGCTCGCGCACCGCGAGCGCTCGCCGCTTAGCGAGGATCCCAGCTTGTCCGACAACACCACCGACTCCGGCGACGTCGCCGCGAAGCGCGTGCGCAAACCGCGCGCCACTGCCGCGGGCGACACCGCCGTAGCCACTCCGCCCTCGCCGCCCGCACAGGCCGCGCCTCCGCCGCCCCCGCCGGCACCCGCACCGCAGCCCCCGCAGCAGCAATCGCAGCCCCCGCAGCAGCAAGCCCCGCAATCGCAGGGCGATGCCGGCGGCGGCCAGGATGGCGGCCAGGACGGGCAGGGCGGCGACCAGCAGCGCTTCAACAACAACAATCGCCGCGACCGCTTCCGCAACCGCCGCGACCGCCAGCGCGAGCGCTACCGCGACGACGGCATGCCGCAGGACAATGGCGGCGGCGAACAGAACTTCCAGCAACAGCAGCAGCGCCAGCCGCCGCCGAGCGTGCCCGAAGGCTTCCCGCAGTACTCGCTCAGCGACCTCAAGCGCATGCCCGCGCCGAAGTTGCTGGAGATCGCCGAGCAGCTGAACATCTCCGAAGGCGTGGCCCGCGCCCGCAAGCAGGACGTGATCTTCGCCCTGCTCAAGGTGCTGACGCGCCACGGTGAAGGCGTCGCCGCCGACGGCGTGCTCGAAATCCTGCCCGACGGGTTCGGTTTCCTCCGCGCGGCCGAGGCCAGTTACCTGGCCGGCCCGGACGATACCTACATCTCCCCGAGCCAGATCCGCCGCTTCAACCTGCGCACGGGCGATCACCTGTCCGGCCGCATCCGCTTCCCGAAGGACGGCGAACGCTACTTCGCGCTGTCGGTGGTCGACACGATCAACGGCGAGCCGCTGGAAGCTTCGAAGAACAAGGTCCTGTTCGAGAACCTCACCCCGCTGTTCCCGCGCCGCCGCTTCACGCTGGAGCGCGGCAACGGCAGCACCGAGGACATCTCGGGCCGCATCCTCGACCTGATGGCGCCGCAGGGTAAGGGCCAGCGCGCCCTGATCGTCTCGCCGCCCAAGGCGGGCAAGACGATGATGCTGCAGCAGGTCGCCACGGCCATCACGACCAACCACCCGGACGTGCACCTGATCGTGCTGCTCATCGACGAGCGCCCGGAAGAAGTGACCGAAATGCAGCGCACCGTGCGCGGCGAGGTGATTTCGTCGACCTTCGACGAACCCGCCGCCCGCCACGTGCAGGTCGCAGAAATGGTGATCGAGCGCGCCAAGCGCCTGGTCGAGCACAAGAAGGATGTCGTCATCCTGCTCGACTCCATCACCCGCCTGGCCCGCGCCTACAACAACGTCGTCCCGAGCTCCGGCAAGGTGCTCACCGGCGGCGTCGACGCCAACGCGCTGCATCGCCCGAAGCGTTTCTTCGGCGCCGCGCGCAACGTCGAGGAAGGCGGTTCGCTGACGATCATCGCCACCGCGCTGGTCGAAACGGGCAGCAAGATGGACGAGGTGATCTACGAAGAGTTCAAGGGCACCGGCAACTCCGAAGTGCTCCTGAGCCGCCGCATCACCGAGAAGCGCGTTTATCCCGCGATCGACATCAACCGCTCGGGCACGCGCCGCGAAGACCTGCTCATCGATCCGGAAATGCTCCAGAAGATCTGGATCCTGCGCAAGCTCCTCCACCCGATGGACGAGATCGCCGCGATGGAATTCCTGCTCGACAAGATGAAGAACACCAAGTCCAACGACGAGTTCTTCGGGTCGATGAAGCGCTGAGGCGCGACATCCGACAGCAAAGACGAACGCCCTGCATTGCAGGGCGTTTTCGTTTGAATGGCGCATTGCGCCGTGGCGCCGCGCAATGGAAAATCGCTTCCGGATTGGGGATAACCCGGTCGGCGATTGGCCTCGGTGCGCTCACCGGGGCCTTTTGTTTTCCGAGCCCGGGAAAACAATCAGTCGATGGATCTTGTGCCTGAGTACGTCGAAGGCGCGATTCTCCCTTCCAGGCCGAAGCACCGACAATCCGATCGGACGAGCGACGAGATCGGCCAACTGCAGCCCCGTCGAATTCGACTGCTTGTGTGCGAAGACGATCGCGAACGGCAGCACCTTCCCCCATCGATTGGCGCCGGCGCAAATCGCTTCGAAGGCAGTTGCCAACTCGCGATCCTCCTTTGGGCCACGACATTCGACGACGACATGGGTGACCGGGTCGGCCTCGCGTCTTTCCAGCATCAACTCGTAAAGGGCCTCCAGACAAAGCCCCAAGGCGAGGTGATAGGGATTGCCGGCGGTGGTCTGCGATGCCCATCGGGCTTTGTCGATCGCGGACGCGATGATGCAGAACTCCCCGTCGGCAATGACCGACGTGAGGTCTTCGACGAACCTCACGCGCCGGCCGACATCGTTGAAAGAGAACGGCCCAAGCCTTTTTCGGATGGCGTGTTCATGCAACACCACCATGTCATGCCCGAACTGCTGGAACTTGAGGGACTTGAATGCGGGCACCAGCTGCCGCAAGTAAGGCGGCTTCGAACAAACGCATAGCGCCAGGACGAAGATCGGGTACTGCACGTCGAGCGGCGCAAGTCCGTGATCTCCACTCTCGTCCACGTATGCGATGTGGCCGCTGAACTCATCCAGGAACATGCCGGTGCCCGCGATCTCGATCGTTGGCGCAGTTTCCGGAAACCCCGCGCCGTCAGGAGCGCGCGTGGTCTTCGTCAAACACGGAAATCGATCGGCGTGTTTCGGATTGGCGGCTGGTTGCGAGGCGAATCAGATCTTCGCCGTCAGAGCGCCCGCGGCGCTGCGTCGTCCTCGATCCGCTGCAGCGGCGACTGCTCCGGCACCAGCTCCGCGCCGCTGACATCCGACGTGCCGACGCGCTGCGCGAAGCGATCTTCTTCCAGCCATGGCGCCCGGGTATAGGCCGTGCGTGCCTCCGCGCGCCAGCGGCCCGGTTCGCCGGTCGCTTCGACGCGCTTGGCGTCGGTGTCCACCTTGTATTCGATCGCCAGCGTGCCGGTGAGGTTTTCCGGCGTCGGCGGATCGCCATTGAGCTGCACGCCCATTTTCCAGGTCTTCACCGTATTCGCCGCAACCTCGGACATGCGCTTGCATGCGCGCGCCAGCAGCAGGCGCGGGCCGCCCGCGAAATACAGGCTGCACTGCGTGGGAAACACGGCGGCGACGGTGCCGTCCGGATTGGCGCGGATCGCCAGCGTGATCACGCCATTGACGTGGTAGTCCCGGGGATAGGCGACCGGGTGCACCATTTTTTCGATCTTCATGGTGGCGCGCTGGTTTTTCGCGGCCTCCGCCACGGCCGACGCCTGGGCTTCGAGGTGGGAAGGCGCGTGCGACTTGTCGCCGTTGAAGAAGTAGACGTTGTCGATCGTGACGCTGGTTCCCTCGTCGACCTTGCGACCGGCGAGGGTGACGCGCATCGCGCTCTTCACGCGCGCCGGCTTGCCGGCGATCGTGGGCGGCGCGAATCGCCACTGCGCGACCGCGCTGTCGACGAGTCCGCGCAGCTTCGGATCCAGTTGCGTCTCGACCGTGTGCCCGATGACCTTGCCGGTCTCGTCGACCGCGATCGTTCCGTCGACGCGCATCGTCAGGACGTCTTCGATCTGCGGTGTCGGGGTGGAAGTGCCGGCGATCGCGGGTAGCGCGAGGACGCAGGCGAACGACGCGATGCGGGCAGTCCGTTGCATGGCCGTGGTCCCGATTCGTGGTGGAAGGTCCGCCAGCGGCCGTCATGCCGCCTGCGACCGCATCCTACATAATCGCCCGAGGAGGTGGTCATGCACGGCGGCGGACTCGAACTGGCCCTGGTGTTCCTGCTGGCCGCAGTGGTCGCGGTCCCGGTGTTCCGCAAGTTCGGGCTGGGCGCGGTGCTGGGCTACCTGGTCGCCGGCGTCGCGCTGGGGCCTTACGGATTCCGCGTGATCCGCGATGTCGCGCCCGTGCTCGGCGCCAGCGAAATCGGCGTAGTCATGCTGCTGTTCGTCATCGGCCTGGAACTCTCGCCTTCGCGCCTGTCGGTGATGCGCAAGCCGGTCTTCGGTTCGGGCGGCCTGCAGATGCTCGCTTGCGGCATCGCGCTGGCGCTGCTCACGCAATTGCGCGGCGTGGTGTTCCCCGCGACGATCGTCATCGGCCTGGGCCTCGCGTTTTCCTCCACGGCTGTCGGCCTGCAATTGCTGGCCGAGCGCAAGGCGCTGACCACCGCGCATGGGCGGCTCGCGTTCGCGATCCTGCTGTTCCAGGATCTCGCGGCGATTCCGCTGCTGGCTGCGATTCCCTTGCTGGGCGGCGCGCAGGGGCAGGGCGTGTCGTGGATGGCGGTCGGCAAGGCGATCGGCGCGATCGCGATCGTCGTGGTCGGCGGCCGCTTGTTGTTGCGGCAGATGTTCCGGATCGTCGCGCGCATCGACATGCCCGAAGTCTTCACGGCAAGCGCGCTGCTCACCGTGCTGGGCGCGGCGTGGATCATGCAGCTGGCGGGGCTGACGATGGGCCTGGGCGCATTCCTCGCCGGCGTGCTGCTCGCCGATTCGGAATTCCGCCACGAGCTCGAAGCGCAGATCAAACCCTTCGAAGGCTTGCTGCTCGGCCTGTTCTTCATCGCAGTGGGCATGTCGATCAACGTCACCGCGGTGATCGCCGATCCGTGGTTCGTCGGCGTCGGCGTGACGTTGCTGATGACCACGAAGTTCGTCCTGCTGTACGGCATTGGCCGCGTTTCGGGCGGCCTGCAGAATCGCGATTCGCTGCTGCTGGCCAGCGTGCTCGCCCTCGGCGGCGAGTTCGCCTTCGTCGTGTTCGGCGATGCGGCGCGCGTCGGCTTGATCGGCCGCGACCTGCAGGGACACTTGGTGGCGATCGTCGGCATGTCGATGGCGCTGACCCCGCCGCTGTACATCTTCCTCTCGCGCTGGTTGGTCGTCACGAAACCGGCGAAGCCGGAAAAATTCGACAAGATCGGCGTGCAGGAGCAGGAACCCCAGGTGCTCATCGCGGGCATGGGCCGCTTCGGCCAGGTCATCGCGCGATTGCTCGCGGCGCAGCGCATTCCCTTCATCGCGATCGAGCACAGCCAGGAGCAGGTGGAGTTCATGCGCCGCTTCGGCAGCACGATCTATTACGGCGATCCGGCCAACTCCGAATTGCTGCGTTCGGCCGGCGCGGCGCAGGTGAAAGTGTTCGTGATCGCGATCGACGATGTCGAAGCCAACCTGCGCACGGTCGACACCATCCGCCGCCTGTATCCCGAAGCGACCGTCTTCGCGCGCGCCCGCAATCGCCGCCACGCGTGGCAATTGATGGACCACGGCGCGCAGGTCGTGCGCGAAACCTTTCACTCCAGCCTGGTGATGGGCGAACGCGTGCTCGTCGAAATGGGCCTGTCGCCCGCCGCCGCCGCCGAACGCGCGCGCCGCTTCCGCGAACACGACGAAGCACTGCTGCGCACGCAATACCTCGTGCAGGACGACGAACAGGCGATCCTGCAGACGGTCGCGCAGGCGCGCGTCGAACTCGAACAACTCTTCGGCGCCGACCGCGGCGAAGGCGTCCTCGGCGGTTTGGGGCAACCGCGTGCGGAAGGAGGGATGACCGCGGCGGACCAGGCGTCGGTTCGCCCGGGGGATGCGTAGCCGTTTCTCGTTGCCACAACGTAATGCGTTCATCGAGCTGGAAATCGAAAGCGCATACCCGCGTAACGATGCGGCGCAGGTGAAGGCAGGGGCGAAGAAAGTGAGCTTGGCGACGCTGATCGTCAACGCAGCGAACGGACGCCATACGCATCCACCGCCGAACAGACATGGGCCCTGAAATGGAAAACCCGCCGGGAGGCGGGTTTTCGTTCAGCGGGCCGGGGACTCTTGGATATTCCACTCTGGGTGGAACCCCTGCGGGGCGGCAGACCAAACTTCAACCGGTTCGTCGGGTCCTTGGTCGCTCGAGGCGACGGGGCGGATGGTCCCCCCTGTCGACGGCTCCGTCAATAGCGTCTTTTCCTGCGATCACCCAATCAACGCGGCTCGCGCAGGAAGCGCGCCATCGAAACACCGCCCGGCGTGGCCGGCACGAATTCCGCCGCGACATCGACGAAACCACGCATCACCGCGATCTCGCGCGCGCTTCGGTTGAGGCTGTCGCGCAGGTCGGGGTCGGCGCCGGCGCGAAGCAGGCGTTGCACGATTTGCAGCAGCCCGTGCAGCGCGGCCAGATGCAGCGGGCCGAAACCGCGCGGGTCGCGGGCGTCGAGCGAGACGGTTTCGTCGAGCAGGCGTTCCAGGCCCGCAAGGACGACTTCTTCGTCGCACGCCGTGCCCGGTTCGGCGCGCGCGCCGAGCAGCAACAGCAGCGGCGTGACGCCACCGGCAGCGGGTTGGTCGGCTTCGGCGCCGGCGAGCAGCAGCGTGTCGAGCAACGCGACCAGGCGCGGGCGTTCGCGCGCGGTGAATCCGTAAAGCGCGGCGCAATGCAACGGCGCGAGGCCTTGCGCGTCGCCGGCGTGCACGTCGGCACCCGCGGTGATCAGGCGCGCGACCAGATCCGGCAGGCCGAGCGCGGCGGCGAGCATCAACACGGTGACATCGCCCGGGAGGCGTTGTTCGAGGGGCGCGCCCGCGGCGAGCAAGCGTTCGACGATGTCGACCTGGCGCATGCTCACCGCCGCCGAAAGCGGCGTCGCGCCGGAGCGTGCGGCGAGACGCGGATCGGCGCCACGCGCGAGCAGAAGATCGACCACCGCGCGATGTCCGCCGCCGGCCGCACGCAACAACGCCGTGCAACCTTGCGTATCCGTGGCATCGACCGACAGGCCGAGGTCGAGCAGGCGACGCACTGCATCGGCTTCGCCGACGATCGCCGCCGACGGCAGGTCGGAGGCTTGCAGCGGACGACCCGGCAAGGGCCAGCCGCGCCAGTCGAGCCAATCGGCGAGATCGCGTCGGCCCGACGACAACGCGACGCCGAGCGGCGTCTGTCCGTCGGCCGCGCGCATGTCGGGGTCGGCGCCCTGTGCGATCAGCGCCTTCAACGCCGCCTCGCGACCGAGCGCAGCGGCCAGGTGCAGCGCGGTCATGCCGTGCGAGTCGCGCGCGTTCAGATCCACGCCCTGCGCGACCACGCGTTCGACCACGCGCAACCATCCCAGGCGCACGGCGAGCGCGAGCGGAGGATCGCCGGCCGGCGAAGGCGCCCACGCATCGGCACCGCGTTCGAGCAATTCGACCGCGAGTTGTTCGAGCCCGCGCCCGGCGTGATCGCTCTGCACGCAGGCGGCGAGGAAGATCGCCAGACCGCCCCTGCCCGCCGGCGAGACCGCACGCCGCAGCAGCGCCTGCACGGCCGAAGCGGCGACGGGGCCTTGCGCGAGCAGCGCGAACATCGTGTTGTCGTCCAGGCCTTCGCGTTGATCCGCATCGGCGCCCTGCGACAGCAACCAATCGATGCGCGAGGCCACGTTCGCCGGCGCGCCCGGGCCGGTGATCGGCATCTCGCGCAACTGCGCGCCCAGTTCGCGCGGCGAGAGCAGGCCCACGACGCTGTGCATGTCCTCCAGGCGCCCGTCGCGGATCGCATCGCGCAGCAGTGTCACCGGTGCGCGGTCGATCGTCGTCGACGAAGCCCCCGCGTCGGCGACCGCCGCAGGCAGCGGATAGGCAGGATCGAGGACCGCGACGATCGTCCAGCGCCCGGCGGCGGCGGCGTGTTCGGCGGCGCGGCGGCCGTCGTTGTCGCGACGCGCGGGATCCAGTCCGAGTTCGAGCAGGCGGCGCACCAGCGCGGCCGACGCGTTGTCGGACGTGGCCGCGAGCATCAGCGCATCGCGACCCTCGGCGTTGGTGAGCGCGACATCGGGGCGATGCGGCAGCAGGCGTTCGAGGACTTCCAGGTGACCGCCGCGCGCGGCGTCGAGCCACGGCGTGCGTCCTTCCTTGTCGCGCGCATGCGCATCGGCGCCGGTGGCGAGCAATGTTTCGGCGATCTCCACGTGCCCGCTACGCGCGGCTTCGTGCAGCGCGCTGCGGCCGCGCGCGTCGCGTGCGTCGGGCTTGGCCTTGTGGCGCAGGAGCAACTGCACGCCGGCGACATCGTCTTCTTCGGTGCCCGCGGCGGCGAGCAACACGGGCGATGCGCCCGGCAGTTCGGGCTTGGCGCCGCGTTCGAGCAGGAAGCGCGCCAGGCGCCAGTTGCCCGAAGCGCATGCGATGCCGAGCGGCGTGATGCCGTCGCGGTTGATCGCGTCGATGTCGGCGGCCGCATCGCGCAGGAGCGCGGCGACGCCGGGATCGGAGCTGCGCGCGGCGTGGTGCAGCGGCGTGTTGCCGTCGCTGTCGGCCACGCGCGGATCGGCGCCGTTGGCGAGCAGCGTCATCACCGCTTCGGGGCGGCCGTGCCAGCTATCGCGCGTGGCGGCGAGCAGCGGCGCCATGCCGCCGTGCGCGGCGTTCACGTCGACGCCGTGCTGGATCAGCGTGCGCAACAGGCGCAGGTCGGGAAGGATGGCCGCGAGCATCGGCAGCGTGCGCTGGTCGCGCTCGTCGGCGGACGGCAAGGCGTGCGGGTTCGCGCCGGATTCGAGCAGCGTGAGTGCGCGATCCACGCGCCCGCTGCGGGCCGCGGCGTAGAGCGCGGTCTCGAGATCGGCTTCGATTTCGGGCTGCGCGACATCCACATCGCCGTCCGGTTCCATCGCCGCGAGCAGCGTTTCGATCGGCAAGGGCGAGGGCGCCGGCAGGCTTTGCAGCACCAGGTGCAGCACGGGCGCGAACAGCGCAAGCAGGATCGCCATCGGCCAGCGCGCCGACTCGGCGACCAGGCCGGGCCATGCGAGCGCAATCACCGCGCCCGCGATCGACGCGATGATCGCCGCCACGCCCAGGCCGCGCCACGCGCCGATCTCCACTTCCGACAGGCTGCGCCACATCGATGCGACCGCGCCGCCTTCGCGTTCCAGCGCATGCCACATCGGCCACGTGCGCCACAGCAGCAACAAGGCGACGCCGGCGACGACGCTCAGGCCGATCGCCGCGGACAGACTTCCGGTTTCGCGCAGTGCCGCGAGCGGCCAGGTGACCAGCGCGGCCACGACCGCGATGCCCGCGACCCACGTACCGGCGAGCGCCAGCGCATCGCGCCGCCACTTCGACGAAACGCGCGTGCCGCGCCACCACGACACCGCGAGTGCGTACGCAGGCTGCGCGAGCGCGCCGGCCAATGCGAGCGGCCAGGCGTCGAGCGCCAGCAACAGCGTGAGCGCGATGCCGGCGAGCGCAGCGCCGATGATCGGGCCGATGGAGCGCGTGGACTCAGGCATCGGTGCCCCAGTCCTCCGTCATCGGATCGAGCATCGTCGGCGGGAATTGCACGTGGAAGCCGCGCGCCGCGAGGTTGCCGCGCACGACTTCGGGATCGGCCAGCGCGAGTTTGCGCTCGGGCGTCAGCGCGACTTCGAGGACGAACTGCAGCTTGCCGAGCTGGGTCGCGAGCGGCGGCGGCAGGCTCGCGAAATCATCGCGCTTGGACAGGTAGACGTAAGTGTCGGCCTGCCGGAGGCTCTTGTAGACGAAAGCGTGCATCGCGGCCTTGGGCGGGGGACGCGATGATTGTGTCGGAAAGAACGTTGTGACGGAACCCGCAATTCGCGTTGTGAAGACGCGGATTTCAGTGATAGCCCGCGTCGGCCGCCACCTTGCCGCGGAACACCGAGTAGGACCAGTACGTGTAACCGAGGATCGCCGGCAGCAGGATCACGAGCCCCACGCCCACGAAAATCTGCGAGGACGGTGCCGCCGCGGCCTCCCAGATCGTCATCGAGGGCGGCACGATGTTCGGCCACAAGCCCAGCACCAGCCCCGCGAACCCGAGCGCGAAGAAGCACAACGCCAGGATGAATGGCGCCGCATCGCGCCCTTCGCGGATCGCCGCGCGCCACAACCACCACGCGTTGAGCAGCGCGAGCAGCGGCACGGGCGAAAGCCACCAGAAATTCCCGCCCTCGAACCAGCGGGCCATGATCCGCGAGTCCAGGAAGGGCAGCCATGCGCTCACCAGGCCCATGAACGCGATCACGACCAGTACCAGCGGACGCGTTAGCGTGCGCGCGATTTCCTGCAGGCGCCCTTCGGTCTTGAGGATCAGCCAGGTCGAACCGAGCAGCGCGTAGCCGAAGACCACCGACACGCCGGTCAGCATCGAGAACGGGCTGAACCAGCCGAACGCACCGCCGACGTACTTGCCTTCCTGCAGCGGCATGCCTTCGACGATCGCGCCGAGGATCAGGCCCTGGGCGAAGGCCGCGAACATCGACCCCAGCGCGAAGGCCGCGCCCCACCAGGGTTTGCCGCGCACCGCCTTGAAGCGGAATTCGAAAGCCACGCCGCGGAACACCAGTGCGATCAGCATCAACAGGACCGGCAGGTACAGCGCGGAAAGCACCGTCGCATAGGCCTTCGGGAAGGCCGCCAGCAGGCCCGCGCCGCCCAGCACCAGCCAGGTCTCGTTGCCGTCCCAGATGGGCGCGGCCGTGTTCATCATGTGGTCGAGCTGCCGCTCGTCCTCGGCGAAGGGCGCCAGGATGCCCAGGCCGAGCACGAACCCGTCGAGCAACACGTACATCAGCACGCCGAACCCGATCACGCCGAACCACGCCACGGGCAGCCAGTACGCCATCACACGGCCTCCTTGTTGCCGACCGACAGCGGGCGCGCGGGCGTCTTGTCGCCTGCCTCGGTATCGGGCGCCGGGTCGTGTTTCCCGGGGCCCACGCGCACCAGGCGCGCGAGATACCAGATGCCCGAACCGAACACGATCGCGTACACCACCGCGAAGGTCATCAGCGAGGTCCACACGCTGGCCGCGGCGAGCGTCGGCGACACGGCATTCGCCGTGCGCAGCGCGCCGTACACCACCCAGGGTTGGCGGCCGATTTCCACGACGTACCAGCCCGAGAGCATCGCGACGAACCCGGCGGGCAACATGTAATTCCAGCCGCGCAAGAGCAGCGGCGAGTCGAACAGGCGCCCGCGCCGCCATTGCCACAGGGACGCGAGCGTCAGCAGCAACATCAACGTGCCGATGCCGACCATCACGCGGAAGGCGTAGAACACCGGCTTCACCGGCGGGCGATCCTGCGGCGGCACGGCCTTCAGGGGCTGCACCTGACCATCCATCGTGTGGGTGAGGATCAGGCTGCCGAGCTTGGGGATCGCGATTTCGTAATCGTTGCGCTCGGCCTTTTCATTCGGCACCGCGAACAACACCAGCGGCACGCCGCCCGGATGTGTTTCCCAATGCGCTTCCATCGCGGCGAGCTTGACCGGTTGATGCTCGAGCACGTTCAGGCCGTGCTGGTCGCCGGCGAGGATCTGCAGCGGGACCGCAATGGCCGCGAACGCAATCGCGAGCTTGAGCATGCGTTTGGCTTCTTCCACGTGCGCGCCGCGCCGCAGGTACCACGCCGAGACGCCGCCGATCACGAAACACGTCGTGATGAACGCCGCGAGCACCATGTGCGGGAGGCGATACGGGAAGGACGGATTGAAGATGATCGACCACCAGCTGACGGGCTGGAACACGCCCTGCGCATCGATCGCGTAGCCCTGCGGCGTCTGCATCCAGCTGTTCGCCGCGATGATCCAGAACGTCGAGATCAGCGTGCCCAGCGCGACCATGCACGTGGCGAAGAAATGCATCGAAGGTTTGACGCGATTGATGCCGAAGAGCATCACGCCGAGGAACGTGGCCTCCAGGAAGAAGGCAGTGAGCACTTCGTAGGAGAGCAGCGGGCCGAGGATGTTGCCCGCGCGTTCGCTCAGGATCGCCCAGTTCGTGCCGAACTGGAAACTCATCACGATGCCGCTCACCACGCCCATGCCGAAGCTGACGGCGAAGATCTTCAGCCAGAACTTGTACAGCGCGAGCCACATCCCGTCGCGCGTGCGCAGCCAGCGCCACTCAAGGAATGCGAGCCAACTGGCGAGGCCGATGGTGAAGGAGGGAAAGAGGATGTGGAACGAGATCACGAACCCGAACTGGATCCGCGAGAGGAGCAGGGCATCCACGCAGTGCCTCCGCGGCACACGGGGGCGGCGCCGCGTTGCATAGTCTGCGCCTGTCGCGCGGCGTTTGCATCACCGGCCGCTCACCGCCGTGGTTCCACAATCGCAACCACGCGCAAGGCAGGGTGCGCCATGCGAAATGGAGCGTTACAGGAACACGGACCGAGCCGCTCGCTGTGGATGGCGATGCACGATGCGCCCGTCTTCGCACCCTTGACTGCCGATGCGCATGCACGGATCTGCATCGTCGGTGCCGGCATCGCAGGCCTGACGACCGCGTGGCGCCTGGCACGCGCAGGTCACGATGTCGTCGTCCTCGAAGAACACGATCTGCATGGCGGACAGACCGCGCGCACCACGGGCCATCTGTGCGATGCGCTCGACGATCGCTACTTCGCGCTGGAGCACCTGCATGGCGAAAACGGCGCACGACTGGCCGCACAGAGCCATGGCGCCGCGATCGACACGATCGAACACATCTGCGAGGCAGAGGGTATCGATTGCGACTTCGCGCGCGTGGACGGCTATCTCGTGCGCGGCGCCGACGATCCGCGGGCCGATGTCCTGGATCGCGAATACGCGGCCGCACGTCGCGCCGGACTCGATGTCCAATACCTGCATGCCGCACCCGGGGGGTTCGAAGGTTTTGGTCCGGCGCTGTGCTTCCCGCGCCAGGCGCGTTTCGATGCGCTCGCTTACACCACCGGGCTTGCGCGCGCGATCGTGCGCATGGGCGGCCGCATCCACACCCATTCGCATGTCGTGCAAGTCGATGGGGGCGCCAATGCCGGCGCGACCACCGACAACGGCGCGCGCGTGCAATGCGAACACCTCGTCGTCGCCGCGAACGTCCCCTTCAACGATCGCGTCGCGATCCACGCCAAGCAGGCCGCGTATCGCACCTACGTGGTTGCCTTGCGCGTGGACCCCGGCACCTTGCCCGATGCATTGCTGTGGGACACGCAGGAGCCTTACCACTACGTGCGGATCGCGCCGGCGCGCAACGGCACTTGGTTGCTCGTCGGCGGCGAAGATCGCAAGACCGGCCAGGACGATGCCACGCAAGGGCATTACGAAGTGCTCGAATCCTGGGCGCGCAGCCATTTCCCGATGGCGCTCGACGTCGGTTATCGATGGTCGGGGCAGGTGATCGAACCGATCGACGGACTGGGTTTCCTCGGCCATAACCCGGGACGCGCCGACAACGTGTACGTGGCGACCGGCGACTCGGGCAACGGACTCACGCACGGCACGTTGGCGGGGCTGATCGTCGCCGACCTGATCGTCGATGGCGATTCGCCGTGGCGTGCGTTGTACGCGCCGGATCGACGCACCTTGCGCGCGGCCGACACCTTCGTGCGCGAAACGCTGAACTTCGTCCCGTATTACACCGACTGGGTCAGCGCGGGCGAAATCGAAGGGCTCGAAGAACTCCCCGCCGGCGAGGGCGCGGTCCTGCGGTACGGGCTGCACAAGGTCGCCGCCTTCCGCGACGACACCAACACCTTGCACCTGCATTCGGCCAAATGCCCGCACCTGGGCTGCGTGGTGCACTGGAACGACGCGGAGCGGAGTTGGGACTGCCCGTGCCACGGCTCGCGCTTCGATGCACGCGATGGCAGTTGCCTCAACGGGCCGGCCGCGCATGGGCTTGCACCGGTCACCACGCCGGTGCCGAGCGCACTGGCGACCGATCGCCCCGCCGTCCGGATGTGAGCCTTCCCCCGGCAGCGTTTTCCGCATGACCAATGACCCCCGGCCGGTGAATCCGGGGCTGTTAACCTGCGCGCTTCCGTTTCGCCGTGACCACCCCATGCGCCCCATCTCCGCGTCCCTCGCGCTGCTCCTCCTTGCACCCGCTGCTTTCGCACAGAACACGGCCGCGCCCGCGCCGAATGCGAACGCACCGATCACCCTGGCGCAGGCGATGGCCGATCCGGACTGGATCGGTGCGCCGATCGAGGCGGCCTGGTGGTCGTGGGATGGGCAGCGCGCGTACACGCAGCGCAAGCGCACGGGTGCGACGATCCGCGACACCTGGGTGCAGCCGATCGCCGGTGGTGCGGCTGCGATGCTCGACGGCGCCGCGCGCGCGGACGCCGATGCCGAGCAACCGGTCTACGACACGCAGCGCACGCGCATGGCCTACGTGCGCAACGGCGATGTCTTCGTGCGCGACTTGCGCAGCGGTGCGTTGCAGCAGCTCACGCGCAGCAACGACGATGAAGCGCAGCCGCAATGGGGCAGCGATGGCGGCCTGTCGTGGCGCGTGGGCAACGACTGGTATCGCTGGACGGCATCCGGCGGTGTGCGCCAGGCCGCGGTGCCGGTGGCGGAGAAGTCGCCCGATACCAAGCCCACCGCAGACGACCTGCGCGATCGCCAGCTGCGTTTGATCGACACGCTCCGCAACGATCGCGCGCAGCGCGATGCCGCGCGTGCGCAGGACAAGGCTTGGCGCCTGGCCGATCCGACGCGTGCGCCGGTGCCGGCTTACCTCGGCGCGGACGTCGAGATCGCCGACAGCGCGCTTTCGCCCGACGGCAACTGGCTGCTCGTGATCACCACCGCGAAGGGCGCGGACGTCGGCACCGAAGGCAAGATGCCGAAGTACGTGACCGAATCGGGTTACGAGGAATTCGAGGACGTGCGCACGCGCGTCGGCCGCAATGCGCCGGTGCCGCAGCGTTTGTGGTTGGTGAAGGTCGGCGATGGCTCGGTGCGCGAAGTGAAGTTCGATGCACTGCCGGGCATCGCCGTCGATCCGCTGGCCGCGCTGCGCAAGGCCGCGGGCAAGGACGCGCTGAAGGGCAATCGCGACGTGCAGGTGCTGACTTCGGGCGACAACGCCGGCGCACCGGCGATCCACTGGACCGCCGATGGCCACCAGGCCGCGGTGATGGTGCGCGCGATCGACAACAAGGATCGCTGGCTCGCATCGATCGACCTGGCGAATGCAAAACTGCAGCCGCGCCATCGCCTCACCGATCCGGCGTGGATCAACTGGGGCTTCAACGATTTCGGGTTCGCGCCCGATGGCGCATTGTGGTTCCTTTCGGAAGAAAGCGGTTACGCGCATCTGTACGTGAGCGAGAACGGTGGTGCGCCGCGCGAGATCACGTCGGGCAACTGGGAAGCCTCGCAGCCGCAATTGTCGAAGGATGGCAGCCGCTTCCTGTTCCTGTGCAATCGCAAGTGGCCGGGCGATTACGAAGTCTGCGAAGTCGACCGCAAGGGTGGAACGGTGCGCGAAGTGACCGCGCTCGACGGCGTCGAGGATTACGTGGTTTCGCCCGACGAATCGAAGTTGCTCGTGCGCCATTCGCAAAGCTACGTGCCGCCGCAACTGGCCGTGGTGAACCGCAACGGCGATGGCGCGACCGAACTCACCGACACGCGCACGCCGCAGTTCAAGGCGCGCACGTGGGTCATGCCCGAATACGTGCAGGTGCCTTCGAAGCATGGCGCGGGCACGATCTGGGGCAAGTACTACGGGCCGAAGCAGCTCGAGCCGGGCAAGCACTATCCGATCGTGATGTTCGTGCACGGCGCCGGTTACCTGCAGAACGTCAGCGCGCGCTATCCGAACTACTTCCGCGAGCAGATGTTCCATGACCTGCTCGTCGACCGCGGTTATCTCGTGCTCGACCTGGATTACCGCGCGTCCGAAGGCTACGGCCGCAAGTGGCGCACCGACATCTATCGCCGCATGGGCACGCCGGAACTCGAGGATTACCTCGACGGCCTGGACTGGCTGGTCGCCAACAAGCAGGGCGATCGCGAACGCGTGGGCATCTACGGCGGCAGCTACGGCGGCTTCATGACCTTCATGGCGCTGTTCAAGAAGCCCGGCACCTTCAAGGCCGGCGCTGCGCTGCGCCCGGTGACCGACTGGTCGCAGTACAACCACGAATACACGTCGAACATCCTCAACACGCCCGAGCTCGACCCGGAGGCTTACAAGGTCTCTTCGCCGATCGAGTACGCCGCCGGGCTGCAGGACAACCTGCTGATCGCGCACGGCATGATCGACGACAACGTGTTCTTCCGCGATTCGGTCGTGATGACGCAGAAGCTCATCGAATTGCGCAAGGACAAGTGGGAACTGGCGCCGTACCCCTTGGAGCGCCACGGCTTCACGCACCCCGACAGCTGGTACGACGAGTACCGCCGCATCCTCGAGCTGTTCGACCGCACCCTGCAGCCCCAGCGTTGACAGGGTTGCAACACTGGCGGTGACAGGCTGCACGCCTGTTCCACCGCCAGGGGTTGCCATGCACAAGCAACCGCACCGCAGCATCGAGAAGATTGCCGACAACCGCTACTGGCAGAACCAGCCGCGCCTGGACGACCGGAAAGAACTCGGCACGCCGAAGGACTTCGAACTCGAGGATTGGGAACCGCCGAGCCTGGCGGCGCCCGAGCCCGAAGAAGACTGAGTTCGCTTAGCCGCAGCCCACGCTGCCGATCACGTTGTCGGCGCTCACGCGCACGTTCAGTCGATCGCCGCGGTATTCCATCGTGATCACCTGGTCGGGCGTGAGCACGCGTGCGGTCTTCGCACCCGAGGCGACGCGCGCCTGTTCGACGATCTCCGGCGTCGCCGTCTTGCCCACGAATTGCTGCGCGCCATCGGCCTTGCACGAATCGGCGAGCATCGGCGGCGTGGTGGTCGCCGCGGCGGGCGGAACCGTGGTGTCCGACGACGCCGATTCGGAGGGAGGCGCCGACGTGCACGCGGACAGGGCGAGCAGCGCGCAGGCGGCGAGGGCGAAACGGACGTTCACGAGCGAGGTCTTCACGGGCGGACTCCTGTCCATGGGGGATGGCGCCGAACCCTACGCCCGGGGGCCGTGAGCGACAAGGCATCGCCGGGAATGCGGGAGTTTTCCGTCCGACCATGCCGAATGGCAGGGGGCGGACGTGCGCCGAATTTGCACGATGGGATGTTTGTACCCATCCCATCCGTTGCGCTTCCAGGACACCGCATGCCTCGTCCCACGCTGCTCGCCCTCGCCTTGGCGCTCGCGCTGCCCGCGCTCGCCGTTTCCTCCACGTCCATCGCACAGTCTTCGCCGCAGGCGCCGGTCTACGCCGCCAGCACCACTGCGTATCCGGGCACGATCGCGCTCGAAGTCGACGCCACCAATCTTTCGCAGCGCGTTTTCAACGTGAAGCAGCGCATCCCGGTGCAGGCCGGCGAAGTGACGCTGTTGTTCCCGAAGTGGCTGCCGGGCAACCACGCCGATTACGGCCGCGTCGACAAGGTCGCGGGCCTGGAGATTTCGGCCAACGGGCAGAAGATCGAATGGAAGCGCGACCCGCTGGATGTGTATGCGTTCAAGGTGAACGTGCCGCAGGGCGCGACCAACCTGGATGTGGCGTTCCAGTTCATCTCGCCGACCGATCGCGAGCAGGGCCGCGTGGTCATGACGCCGAACATGCTCAACCTGCAGTGGAATACGGTTGCGCTGTACCCGGCCGGCTATGCGGCGAGCGCGATCACCTTCGCGCCGAGCGTGAAGCTGCCCGCCGGTTGGCAGGCCGCCACCGCGCTGGAATTGCAGGGCCGCTCCGGTGACGTCGTCACCTACAAGCCGGTCGACTTCGACACGCTCGTCGACTCGCCGATGTATGCGGGCCGTTACTTCAAAACCTTCGATCTCTCCAACGGCGTCGGCAAGCCGGTCCGCCTGAACGTCGTCGCCGACGATGCGAAGTACCTGGAAGCCAAGCCCGACCATCTCGAAGCGCACCGCCGCCTCGTGCAGCAGATGCGCAAGTTGTACGGCGCCGAGCACTACGACCATTACGACTTCCTGTTCGCGCTCAGCGGCCAGATGTCGGGCATCGGCCTGGAACACCACCGTTCCAGCGAGAACGGCGTCGGCGTGAAGTACTTCACTTCGTGGGATCCGAAGTCCGGCAGCAGCGACCTGCTCGCGCACGAGTACAACCACTCGTGGGACGGCAAATATCGCCGTGGCGCCGACCTCACCACGCCGACCTTCAACACGCCGATGCAGGGCAGCCTGCTGTGGGTGTACGAAGGGCAGACGCAGTACTGGGGCAACGTGATCACCGCGCGCGCCGGCCTGCGCAACTTCGAAACCGCGAAGGACGCGCTCGCCCTGGTCGCCGCCACCTACGCCGAAAACCGCGCCGGCCTGTCGTGGCGCGCGCTGCAGGACACGACCAACGACCCGATCATCGCCAAGCGCACGTCGAAGGCCTACTCCAGCTGGCAGTTGAGCGAGGACTACTACTCCGGCGGCCAGATGATCTGGCTCGAAGTGGATTCGCGCCTGCGCGAGAAGTCGAACAACAAGATCTCGCTCGACGACTTCGCCAGGAAGTTCTTCGGCATGAACGACGGCGACTTCAGCGTCAACACCTATACGTTCGAAGACGTCGCGGCCACGCTCAACGGCCTGGTGGCCGACGACTGGGGCAAGTTCCTGCACGATCGCCTCGATGGCAAGGTACCGCTCACCGGCGGCATCGAAGCCTCGGGCTGGAAGCTCGTGTTCAAGGACAAGCCCAATGCCTACGCGAAGGCTGCAGCGGCCGAATACGGCCGTGGCGGCGCCGATTTCGTGTATTCGCTCGGCCTCTCGATCGGCGGCGACGGCGCGATTTCCAGCGTCCGCTGGGACAGCCCTGCGTTCAAGGCGGGCATGGGCCCCGGCATGACGGCGGTGGCGGTCAACGGCAAGCAGTACGCCGGCGACGTGCTCGAAGATGCGATCACGGCGGCGAAGAAGGACCACAAGCCGATCGAACTGCTGGTGAAGGAGTTCGACCTGTATCGCACGATCCAGCTGCCGTACTACGACGGCTTGCGCTACCCGCACCTTGAGCGCATCGAAGGCAAGCCCGATCGCCTGTCGGCGATTTACGCGCCGAAGAAGTAAGCCACGCGCGCAAACAAAAAAGCCGCCCTGCGAAGGGCGGCTTTTTTCATGCCTCTTTCATGCCCCGGATCAGGCGGCCGACGGGTTCTTCCACTTCGCCAGCAAGCCCGCTTCGCGCGCCTTCGCATCGTGCAGGTGCGCATCCTTGACGTGGCCATAGCCGCGGATGTGTTCGGGCACCGACGCGATTTCCGTCGCCAGCGCCACGTTGCCGTCGTTCAAGCCGTCGACCAGCATCGCAACCGTCGAGAAATACTCGGCGATCAAACGACGCTCCATCTTGCGCTCGGCCGTGTAACCGAACACGTCGAACGCGGTGCCGCGCAGGAAGCGCAACTTCGCCGTCAGCTGGAACGCGGTGTACATCCAGGCGCCGTATTCGCGCTTGAGCAGGCGGCCTTCGGCATCCTTCTTCGCCAGCAGCGGCGGGGCGAGATGGAAGACCAGCTTGTAGTCGCCTTCGAACTGCTGCGCCACGCGCGCCTTGAAATCGCCACTGGTGTACAGGCGCGCGACTTCGTATTCGTCCTTGTAGGCCATCAGCTTGAACGCATAGCGTGCGACGGCCTCGCTCAAATCGGAGCTGCCCGGCGCGCGCTGCTGTTCGGCGGCGCGGACCTTTGCGACGAGGTCGCCGTAGCGCTTGGCGTAGCCGGCGTTCTGATATTGCGTGAGGAACGCCACGCGACGCGCGACGACTTCGTCGAGCGAACGCGACAGGCGCGTGTCGTCGAGCGGCGCGAACGCAGCGTCGCTGCCGTGCGCGGGCAGGTGGCGCGACTCGTCTTCGATCGCGACCGGCTTCGGTGCGACATTCGCACCCCACTCGTGGCCTTCCCATTCGCCCGGCGAGAGGACCGGCAGTTCGTGCAAGGTGTCCTGCGAGGGAATCGAACGCGCGATGCCCGCGGCTTCAAGCACCGCCGGCAAGTCGATCGCCGCAAGGCGACCCCAGGCGAACGCCGTCTTGTTCATCTCGATCGCCGCGCCGTTGAGCTCGACCGCGCGCATCAGCGCATCGAACGACACCGGCACCAGTGCGCGCTGCCATGCGTAGCCGAGGATGAACAGGTTGGCCGCGATCGCATCGCCCATCAGCGCGGTGGCGAGCTGCGTGGCATCGACCACGTGCGGATCGTTGCCGCCGAGCGCGAGCTTGATCGCCGCGACGATGTCCTGCGCGGGGAACTGCATGTCGGGGCGCGTGGTGAACGTGCCCGGCATCGCTTCGTAGCTGTTGAGCACGACCTGCGTGCGGCCGCTGCGGATCTTCGACAGCGGCCAGTAGTCGTTGACCACCACCATGTCGCAACCGAGCACGAGGTCGGCTTCGCCCGCGGCGATGCGCACGGCGTGGATGTCGGCCGGCGAACGCGCGATGCGGATGTGCGTGGTCACCGCGCCGCCCTTCTGCGCAAGACCCGTCTGGTCGAGCACGCTTGCGCCCTTGCCTTCGAGATGGCCGGCCATGCCGAGCAACGCACCGATGGTCACCACGCCCGTGCCGCCGACGCCGGTGATCAGGATGTTCCAGGGCTGGTCGAGCGCGGGCAGCGCCGGCATCGGCAGGTTCGACAGGCGATCGGCGGAACCGGAGCCTTTCTTCTTGCGCAACGAACCGCCATGCACTGTGACGAAGCTCGGGCAGAAGCCGTTGACGCAGGAGAAGTCCTTGTTGCAATTGCTCTGGTCGATGTCGCGCTTGCGGCCGAATTCGGTTTCCTTCGGCAGCACGGACACGCAGAAGGATTTCTTGCCGCAATCGCCGCAGCCTTCGCAGACCAGCGAGTTGATCATCACGCGCTTGGCCGGATCGACCATCTTGCCGCGCTTGCGGCGGCGGCGCTTTTCGGTCGCGCAGGTCTGGTCGTAGATCAGCACCGTGGTGCCGGCCGTTTCGCGCAGGCGCTTCTGGACATTGTCCAGTTCAGTGCGGTCGAAGAATTCAACGCCGACCGGGAAGATCGCCGGATCGCTCCACTTTGCGATGTCGTCGGAAAGCACGACGATCGTCTGCACGCCTTCGCTGCGCACCTGGTGCGCGATCTGCGGCACGCTCAGCGTGCCGTCGACCGGCTGGCCGCCGGTCATCGCGACCGCGTCGTTGTAGAGGATCTTGTAGGTGATGTTCACCTTCGCCGCGATCGACTGGCGGATCGCGAGCGAGCCCGAATGGAAGTACGTGCCGTCGCCGAGGTTCTGGAACACGTGCTCGGTGTCGGTGAAGGAAGCCTGGCCCGCCCACGTCACGCCTTCGCCGCCCATGTGCGTGAAGGTGTCGGTGCGGCGGTCCATCCACGTGACCATGTAATGGCAGCCGATGCCGCCGAGCGCGCGGGAGCCTTCCGGCACGACGGTCGAGGTGTTGTGCGGGCAACCCGAGCAGTAATGCGGCACGCGCGGGAATGCGGCGCGGGGCAGGGCGAGTTCGGATTCCTTGCCTTCCATCCAGCGCATGACGTCGCGGATGTGTTCGCTGTCGTGGAATTTGCGGATGCGGCTGGCGATCACGCGCGCGATGCGCGCCGGCGTGAGTTCGCCCGTCGAAGGGAGGATCCATTCGCCGGCTTCGTCGTACTTGCCGACGACCGACGGGCGCTCGCCCGTCCAGTTGTACATCGACTCCTTCATCTGGCTTTCGATGAAGGCGTGCTTTTCCTCGACGACGAGGATGTCCTGCAGACCACGCGCGAAGTTGCGCAGGCCCACGGGTTCCAGCGGCCAGGTCATCGCGACCTTGTACACGCGGATGCCGAGGTCGGCGCAGGCGCGCGCGTCGAGGTCGAGGTATTCCAGCGCCTGCAGCACGTCGAGGTAGGACTTGCCCGTGGTGATGATGCCCAGGCGCGCGTTCGGCGAATCGATGACGATGCGATCGATCCCGTTCGCGCGTGCGAAGGCCTGCGCGGCCTTCACCGCGTACTGGTGCAGGCGCATCTCCTGGTCCATCGGCGGATCGGGCCAACGGATGTTCAGGCCGCCGCGCGGGATGTCGAAATCTTCCGGCAGCAGGATCTTCAGCGCGAGCGGATCGACATCGACCGACGCCGAGGACTCCACCGTTTCGGCGATCGTCTTGAAGCCGACCCAACGGCCCGTGTAACGCGACATCGCCCAACCGATCAGGCCCAGGTCGAGGATGTCCTGCACGCCCGCCGGATTGAGCACCGGCATCATCGCGCTGACGAACTCCTGTTCCGAGCCGTGCGGCAGCGTCGAAGAACGGCACGCGTGATCGTCGGCCGCGAGCGCGAGCACGCCGCCCTTCGGCGCGGTGCCCGCGGCATTGGCGTGCTTGAACACGTCGCCCGTGCGGTCGACGCCCGGGCCCTTGCCGTACCACATGCCGAACACGCCCTCGACTTTCGCGCCGGGGAACAGGTTGGTCTGCTGCGTGGCCCACACCATCGTCGCGCCGAGGTCCTCGTTGAGGCCCGGGATGAACTTCACCTGCTTGGCTTCCAGGTGTTTGCGCGCGCGCCACAGTTCGAGGTCGAAGCCACCGAGCGGCGAACCGCGGTAGCCGCTGACGAAGCCGGCGGTGTTGAGCCCGGCTGCTTCGTCGCGCAGCTTCTGCATCAACGGCAGGCGGACGAGCGCCTGCACGCCGGACAGATAGATGCGCCCTGATTGGCGCGTGTATTTGTCGTCGAGCGTGTAATCGCCATCGAGGACACTGTTGGTCAGCGCGGTGTTGGCCGACGCGGGGGAAGAGAGCTCGGCGGTGCTGGTCATCGCGGCAAAACCGGGGAAAAAGACGCGGGATTGTAGCAGCGGCGGTTCCTGCGGCCGCCCCTGCCCCCCCGACGCGTTCGATACGGGGGCGCACGCAGGATGCGTTGCACCTTCCGGGGGACGTCCCGATGAGCTTGGCCGCGCTGCGGGTCATGGTGGTGGAAGACCACGGGTTCCAGCGCCGGCTGGCGCTGCGGCTGCTGGCTGAACTGGGCATCGGGCRGGTGCAGGAAGCGGCCGACGGCGTGGCGGCGCTGTCGCTGCTCGAAAACGGCGGCATGCCGCCCGACGTCGTGCTCGTCGACCTGGACATGCCCGGCATGGACGGCATCGAGTTCATCGGCCACGTTGCGCAGCGGCGGCTGGCGCGCGGCGTGGCGCTGGTCAGTGCGCTGGATCCGGCGCTGCTCAACACCGTGCAGATGATGGCGCGCGCCTATGGCCTTCACGTGCTCGGGAGCATCGAGAAGCCGCTGAGCGTCGAGAAACTCGAAGCCGTGCTCACGCGTTATGAAGAGCGCCTGCAATCCAACCCGGTCGACGAATCGGTCTTCATCGACCTGGCCGAGCTGCGGCGCGGCCTCAACCAGGGCGAAATCGTCCCGTGGTTCCAGCCGCAGGCCGAATTCGCCAACGGCAAGATCGTCGGCGTCGAAGCGCTCGCGCGCTGGGAGCGCGGCGACGGGCAGGTGATCCGCCCGCATCACTTCGTCGGCCTGCTCGAATCCGACGGCCTGGCCGCCGACCTCACCGACGCGATCCTCGAACAGGCCTGCGCGTGGAAACGCCGCTGGCAGGACGACGGCCTGCGCCTGAATCTGTCGGTCAACGTTTCGCCCGCGACCCTGCACGACCAATCGGCCGCCGACCGCTACCAGCAGATCGTCGAAGACCACGGCCTGTCGCCGAGCGAAGTCATCCTGGAAATCACCGAAAGCCTGCTGATGGCCGACGCTGCGCGCGGACTGGGCGTGCTCGCGCGCCTGCGGCTCAAGGGATTCGGCCTGTCGATCGACGACTTCGGCACCGGGTATTCGTCGCTCTCGCAGCTATCGCAGGTGCCGTTCACCGAATTGAAGATCGACCAGGGCTTCGTGTTCGGCGCGCATTCGCAACCGCGCAAGCGCGCGGTCGTCGAAGCGAGCCTGGACCTGGCGCGCAAGCTGCAGCTGGAAACGGTGGCCGAAGGCGTGGAGACGGTCGAGGACTGGCAGATGCTCGCCGAGCTCGGGTGCGGCATCGCGCAGGGGTATCTGGTCGGCGCGCCGGTGGTGGCCGAGGACCTGATCGATTGCGTGTCGCGCTGGCGCGCGCCCGACTGAGGTCGCGCCATGCGCCTGCGCTCGTTCTCGCTGGGGATGCGCCACCAGTTGTGGGGGCTGTTCGGTCTGCTGCTGTTCGCCGGCGCCACGGTGCTGGTCATCGACGAAATGCTCCAGATGGACACGCGCACCTCGCTGGAGCAGATGCGCGACAACTCGCTGCGACGCCTGCGCGCACTCAAAGCGGTGTCCGATGGTTACGGACTGGACGTGGTCGACACGACCTTCCGCGTCCGCAACAACCTGATGACCTGGGAGAAGGGCGTCCAGACGCTCGACGCGGCGCAGGACAAGATCGACCGCAGTTGGGTCGCGTTGAAGACCATGCCGCGCAGCGGGGAGCAGCAGGTCCTGTTCGAACAGGTGAGCCACGCACGCACGCGCGCACACGCGGCGATGGCCACCTTGCGGGGCATCCTCGTGCGGCGCGACATCAAGGCGCTGGGCCATTTCGCCGACACCGAGCTGTATCCGGCCATCGACCCGGTGACCACGCGCATGGAAGCCCTGTCGAACCTGGCGATGCTCAATTCCGAGCGCATGGTGCGCGCGGAAATCGAACGCGGGAAACGCGCGAGCCGTTTGCGCATCGGCCTGTCGCTCGTCGCGCTGCTGCTGGCCGGGTTGCTGGCGCGTCATATCCTGCGCAATGCCTACAAGGGCGTGGAAGCGCTGACGCAGCTCGCGCGCGACATGCGCAAGCACAACCCCGACGAGCCGATGCCCGCGTTCCGCCCGCGCGGCGAACTGGGCGATGTGATGGACGCCTTCGTCGACATGCGCCGCGACGTGATGCGCTACGAATCCGATCTCACCGGCCAACTCGCGGTGAACGAGGGCGTGCGCGCGGAGCTCGAACGCCGCGGCGAATTCCAGCGTTCGCTGCTCAACGCCGCGCAGGTCGCGATCCTCGCGATGGACGGGCACGGGCGCTGGATCATGTTCAATCCCTTCGCCGAACGGCTGCTGGGCTGGGAAGCGAGCGAGATCATCGGGCGCGTGCCGCGTTACGGCAGCGCACCCCAGCCCGACGACTCGCCGATGTTGGTGCCGCCTTCGGAAGTCGAACGCATCGTCGCAGCGCTCGGGCGCCAGCGCAGCACCGAAGTGCCGGCCGACTGGCGCGCGATGTACCTGCTCGCCGAGCTCGATCGCCCGCCGCACGAAGCCGTGCTCGTGCATCGCGACGGCCGCCTGGTGCCGGTGGTGCTCGCGTTGGCCTCGTTCAAGGACGAAGCCGGCCGCCCCGGCGGACTGATCGCGGTGGCCACCGACCTCACCGAACGCAAGCGCCTGGAAGAAGCGCTGCGCGAAAGCGAAGCGCGCGCGCAGGAAGCCAACCTCGCCAAGAGCGCCTTCCTCGCGGCGATGAGCCACGAGATCCGTACGCCGATGGTGGGCGTCACGGGCATGGTCGAGATCCTCGCGCACACGCAACTGGACGGCGATCAGCGGCGGGCGCTCAATGTCATCCAGTCGTCGGCCGAATCGCTGTTGCAGATCATCGGCGACATCCTCGATTTCTCGAAGATCGAAGCGGGTCGGCTGGAACTGGCGCCGTCGCCCGTCGACCTGCGCCGCGTGGTGCGCATGACGGTCGCGAATTTCACCGGCTCTGCCTCGAGCAAGGGGCTCGCCTTGTCGTGCACGATCGACGATCGCGTCGCGCCGGCCTATCGCGCCGATGGACTACGCGTGCGACAGATCCTCGCGAACTTCCTGTCCAACGCGATCAAGTTCACCGAAAGCGGGCGCGTGGAAGCGGCGCTGGAATGGCGGGAATCCGCGCCCGGCGCCGGTGCGCTGGGCGGCGATCGATTGCGCATCCGCGTCACCGACACGGGCATCGGCGTGTCGGAGGAGCAGCAGGCGCGTTTGTTCCAGCCCTTCTCGCAGGTCGACGCCGATACGACGCGGCGCTTCGGCGGCACCGGGCTGGGGCTCGCGATCTCGCGCCGCCTCGCCGAGTTGATGGGCGGGAAGGTCACGATGGACAGCGCGCCGGGGCAGGGCACCACGATGCACTTCGACCTCGTGCTGCCGCACGCGCCCGAAGCGGAGGTGCCGACCGAATCGGCGCAACCGGCGACGGCGAAACTCGCGCCGCGCAAGCTGCCGACGCTCGCGCAGGCGCAGGCCGAACATAGCCTCGTGCTGCTGGTCGACGATCATCCGACCAATCGCGCGGTCATCGCGCGCCAGCTCGCACTCGCCGGGTATGCGAGCGAATCGGCGGAAGACGGCGAGCAGGGCCTGGCTCGCTGGCGCACCGGTCGCTATGCCCTCGTGCTCACCGACGTGCACATGCCGCGGCTGGACGGCTACCAACTCACGCGCGCGATCCGCGAAGAGGAAGCGCGCGACCATCGTGCGCACACGCCCGTCATCGCACTCACCGCTTCGGCGCTGAAGGGCGAAGCCGAGCGCTGCCTGGCCGCCGGCATGGACGATTACCTCGCCAAGCCGGTCGGCATTCCGTCCCTCGCCACGATGCTCGCGCGCTGGTTGCCGCACACGCAGGCGACGCCCGCGATGACGGTGGACCTGGCCGCGATGCTCCCGCAGGCCGAGCGTCCGCCGCCGATCGACGCGCAGGTGCTCTCCGGCCTCGTCCATGGCGATGCGGTGGAAACGCGCGCGCTGCTCGACGACTTCCTCGCCAGCACCCACGCCGACCTGGCCACGCTGCAGGCCGCGCGCACGGCCGGCGACCTCCCCGGCGTGACCCGCGAGGCCCACAAGATCAAGGGCGCCGCGCGCAGCATCGGGGCCGGCGAACTGGGCCACGCCGCCGAAGCGCTGGAAACCGCCGGCCGGGCGCAGGAAGCCGCCGCCGTCCCGGCGCTGGCCGCCGACCTGGCCACCGCCGTCCACCGTCTTGCCCTCTGGGCCGAAGCACGCTGGCCCCGCCCCGTGTAGGCTCAGCCATTCCAGTTGCAGCCGGGGGTCGGGATGAAGACGGTGCTCGTGGCCAGTTCCAAGGGCGGCGTGGGCAAGACCACGTTGTCCACCAACCTCGCTGCGCATTTCGCGGTCGATGGAAAACGCACGGTGCTCGTCGACGCCGATCGCCAGGGCTCGTCGCGGCACTGGGCGGAAAAACGCGCGTTGATGGAACACGCGGTGTTGCCGATCGACGGCACGCGCCGCGACTGGGACAAGCACCTGCCGAACGATGCACAGCGCGTGGTGGTGGATGCCGCCGCCGGTGCGCATGGCGCCGAGCTCGCGCATTTCCTCGATGTCGCCGACGCGGTGGTGGTGCCGGTGCTGCCCTCGATGATCGACATCGAAGCCACCGTGCCCTTCCTCGACACGCTCGCCAAGCACCCGCGCGTCCGCAAGGGGAAGTTGCCGGTGGGCCTGGTCGGCAACCGCCTGCGCCCGTGGACCAATGCGAGCCAGCAATTCATGGACGCGTTGCGCCAGTGGCCCTACCCGCTGGTGGCCGAGCTGCGCGACACGCAGGCCTACGTCCTGATGGCCGGGCTCGGCCGCAGCCTCTTCGATTACCACTCCCAGCAGGTGCGCGAGCACCAGGCCGATTGGGACCCGTTGCTGAAGTGGATCAGGCGCGTCTGATGCGCCTGACGAAAACTTCACCCCAACTCGCCCCGGCCGTCGGCTAAGCTCGACGCCTTATGCGAGAACTCATCCTGCTGCGCCACGCCCACGCCGAACCCGCCAGCACGGGACAGGCCGACCTCGATCGCCCGCTGTCGCCCGAAGGCCTCGCCGAAGCCGAAGCCGCCGGCCGCTGGATGCGCGAGCACCAGCTCGTGCCCGATCGCGTGCTGTGTTCGCCTTCGCGGCGCACGCGCGAAACGCTCGAAGCGGTCCTCGCCGCGGTCGGCTATGTCGACCAGCGCCTCGAACCGTCGATCTACGAAGCCACGCCCGGCGCCCTGATGGAACTCGCCGACGGCCACAAGGACGTCGATCGCCTCCTGCTCGTCGGCCACAACCCGGGCTTCGAACAACTCGCCGCGCTGATGCACAGCGGCCAGTCCGGCGACTATCGCGGCATGCCGCCGGCGGGCATCGCCGTGCTCACCCTGCCGAAGGACGCCGCGCTCGAACCGGGTGCGGCGCGCCTGTCCGCGTTCTGGTGGCCGTGACGGGCTGAAGATGCGCGCCTGGATCGCCACGCTGTTGCTGGCGGGAGTCGGCATCGGCATGGCGGCCGCGGCTGCGCCCGTGGGCGTGATTTCGGTCGTCGAGCCTGCGCAGTCGAAGTTCGAGTTCTCGCTGCAAACCCGCTGGGGCCAGACGCTGTTGGGCGTGTTTCCCGACAGCGAGGGCGATGTGACGGAGTTGCCCGATGGCCGGCGCCAGGTGCGCCTGAAGCTGTCGACGCGCACCCTCGATATCCTCGACCATCCCCGTTACGGGCGTTTTGCGCGTGGCCCGCGCTTCTTCGACGCCGAACGCTTTCCCGACGTGACCTTCCTTTCCGATCCCTATCCACTCGGTCTGCTGCAGGCCGGCGGCGAATTGCGCGGACGCTTGCGCATGCACGGCATCGAGCGGCGCGAGCGTTTCGTCCTCGCCCCGCAGGGCTGCCACGACCCGGGGCGCGGATGCGACATCGTCGCCAAGGGCGCGGTGCGTCGCAGCGACTACGACCTCGACGGCTGGAACATGGCGATGCGCGATGAAGTGCGCTTCTCGCTGCGTGTCCGGCTTCGCGACATCGGGGCGCAATGACGCCGGCACGTTTGGCTCGACTGCTGGCACTCGTCGGCGCGCTCGCGCTGGCGAGCGGCTGCGCGTCGATGCCCACCGGCAAGGCCGATCGCGCGCAGGGCGTCGCGTTCGATGCGCGGGATCGCGTCGTCGTGTGCCCGCGCCCCGCCGATGCGTGTGCCGCACCGTCCGCGCTGCGCGACCTGGGCGATCGCGCGTTGGCCGAATCCACGCCCGATGCACCGCGCCACTTCGCCCTCCTGCTCGACCGCGGCCCCGATGCGCTGCTCGCGCGCGTGAACCTGATCCGCGCGGCGCGCCACTCGATCGACCTGCAGACCTACATCTTCGACGAGGACGACAGCGGCCGCCTGGTGCTCGACGAATTGATGGCCGCCGCGCGCCGCGGCGTGCGCGTCCGCGTGCTCGTCGACCAACTTTCGGCGTTGAAGAAGGCCTCGACGCTCGCCGCGCTGTCCTCGGCGCACGCGAACTTCGACCTGCGCGTCTACAACCCGATGTTCAACGACTCGCGCCTGAACTACCCGAAGTACCTGCTGGCCTCGATCTGTTGCTGGGATCGGTTGAACCAGCGCATGCACAGCAAGTTGCTGTTGATCGACGACGCGGTGGGGATCACCGGCGGGCGCAACTACCAGGACGATTACTACGACTGGAGTCCCGAATACGACTTCCGCGACCGCGACGTCCTCGTCGCCGGACCCGTGGCGGGGCAGATGCAGGCGAACTTCGAGACGTTCTGGACCTCGCCGATGAGCGTGCCGGCCGAGCGGCTCGACGACGTCGCCCGCCTGCTCCTGCGCGAAGGCGCGCCCCCGTTGGAGCACGCCGCGTTCGCCGCACCCGAACGGGTGACACAGCTGTCGAACGATGCCGCGGATATCACGCGCATCGGGACGCTGGCCGGCGCGGCGATGCCCGTCGCGCAGGTCCACTTCATCGCCGACGTGCCGGAGAAACACCGGGGCGAAAACGACACCGCCGAAAATGCGGGGCAGCGCCTGCGCGACATCGTCGAATCGGCGAACTCCGAAGTGCTGCTGCAAACCCCCTACCTGGTGCTGTCGAAGGAAGCGCAGCAGATGTTCCGCGGCATGCATGCGCGTGCGTCGGCGCCGCGCGTGACGATTTCGACCAACAGCCTGGCGTCCACCGACGCGTTCATCGTCTACGCCCTGTCCTACAAGTACAAACGCCGCTACCTGCGCGAGTTCGGTTTCCACATCCACGAGTTCAAGCCGTTCCCGGGCTCCTCGCCCATCGACCTGCAGGCGATCGCCGCCGGTGCCGAGGAAGAAGCCAAGCGCGCAGAGCTGCTGGCCGGCGCCGAAGAAGAGGAACGGCGGAAGAAACAACCGCCGCAACAGCAGGGCGAAGGCGTGGCGACGCGCTATTTCGGCAGCGGCGGCGGTGGTGCGAACGGGCCCGTGCCGCTGCAGCGCGCCGGCGTGCGCATCGGCTTGCATGCGAAATCGATCGTGGTCGACGAGCGGATCGCCGTGGTCGGCACGCACAACTTCGACCCGCGCGGCGATACCTACAACACCGAGAGCATGGTGGTGATCGAGGATCCGGCGTTCGCGCATGCGCTGGCGGCGAGCATCCGAGGCGACATGCAGCCGGAGAACGCCTGGGTCATCGCACCGCGCGACAAATCGCCGGTGCTCCCCGGCATCGATTACTCGCTGGACAAGGTGTCCGAGGAACTGCCGATCTTCGACCTGTGGCCCTGGCGCTACGCGACGAGCTACGACTTCGTGCCGGGCCCCGAATGCCCCGCACCCTTGGCGCGCGACGATCCGGATTTCCGCCGTTGCTATACGCCCGTCGGCGATTTCCCCGAAGTCAGCCTCGGCCTGAAGGGCTTGTCGACCCGCATCTTCACGGCCTTCGGCGCGGGCTTGGCACCGATCTTGTAGGCATCGGCGGACAAGCGCCGAGCAAGGCCGATTGTTCCGGTCCGGGGCAGGACTCTGCTAGGCTGCCCGCCTTCACCCCCCATCGTTACGGACTGGATTGCCGCCATGTCGATTTCGCTGAACTTCGAACTCAACGACCGCGACCTCGAACATTTCCAGAAGGCGATGGCGCAGGCGAAGGAAGCCGCCAAGGACCGCACGGCCGACGACATCATCGCCTGCTCGGGCACCCTGCTCGCCGACGCGGCGAAGGTCCACATCCCCGACTTCATCAAGGAACGCCTGCTGCGCCTGGACGACATGATCGCCATGGTGCGCGACGAAGGCTGGCACCTGCCGGAAGAAGACCGCGACCGCGTGCTCTCGGCGCTGGTCTACTTCTGCGATCCGAAGGACATCATCCCGGACAACGTCGAAGTGCTGGGCTTCCTCGACGATGCGGTGATGATCGAGTTGTGCGTGCGCGAGCTGAAACACGAGCTCGAGGCCTACGACGATTTCTGCGATTACCGCGAGCACGAAGCCAAGCGCCGCGGCCTGGAGCCGGCCCAGCTCGGCCGCACCGACTGGCTGGAATCGCGCCGCGACGAACTGGTCGACCGCATGCACGTGCGCCGCGACCGCGAATTCGGCACCGGCTACGGCAGCAGCAGCGGCTACGCGTCCACGCGCCAGCCCTACACGCGCGGCTGGCGTCCGGGCGTCTTCAAGTTCGGCTGATCGTCGCGCCCGCATGGCCGATCCAGCGCCGTCGCGGGATTCGATCTTCCGTCCGGGCGACCACCTGGCCGCCCTGAATGCGATGTCCCGCGGCACCGCGATGGAGCCGCTCGGGATCGTCTTCACCGAAATCGGTCCCGACTTCCTGCGCGCCACCATGCCGGTGGACGCGCGGACGAAGCAGCCCTATGGCCTGCTGCACGGTGGTGCGTCGGTGTTGCTCGCCGAAACCCTCGGCAGCTCGGCCGGCATGCTCAGCGTGCGCGAAGGCGAGGGCTGCGTCGGCATCGAGATCAACGCCAACCATCTGCGCGGCGTGCGCGATGGCCTGGTCACGGGGACCGCGCGTCCGCTGCACGTCGGTCGCCAGACGCAGGTGTGGGAAATCCGCATCGAAGACGATCGCGGCAAGTTGGTCTGCATCTCGCGCCTGACCCTCGCCGTGATCCCGCTACCCGGGGCGAACCCTCTGCAGTGAACGCTTCGCACACCCTGCGCTTCGCGCTGCGCACCCCCCTGTTGCTGTGGCACGTGCTGGTGGACCTGCCGCTGACGATGCTGTTGATCGCAACGCCCCTGCGAAAGATCCAGGTGCGTGGCGAGCCGCTGGACCATCGCCTGATCCGCCTGTGGCAGGGCGGGCTGATGCGCGTCTTCGGTTTCCGGCTCGAACGCCGCGGCGTGCCCTTGCCGGGTGCGACGCTGTTCGTCGCCAACCACGTCAGCTGGATCGACATCACCGCCTTGCACAGCCAGCGCATGATGGGCTTCGTCGCCAAGCGCGAGATCAGCCGCTGGCCCGTGGTGGGATTCCTCGCCACGCGCGGCGAAACGATCTACCACGAGCGCGGCAACAGCGAATCGATGGGCGGCGTGTTGCACGAAATGCTCGCGCGCCTGCGCGCGGGCCGTTCGGTCGGCGTCTTCCCCGAAGGCCGAACGCGCGATGGCCACGCCATCGGCCCGTTCCATGCGCGCATCTTCCTGGCCGCGGTCGAAGCCGGGGTGCGCGTGCAACCGGTCGCGCTGCGCTACGGGCGCGGCGCGAGTGCGCAACCGGTGGTCGCCTTCGGGCCGGGGGAAAGCTTCGCCGCCAACTTCCTGCGCCTGCTCGGGGAGCCGGCCCGCGTGGCGGAAATCTGGTTCCTGGATCCGATCGACGCCAGCGATGCCGGCGGCCGCCGCCGCATCGCCGAACTGGCGCGCGAGCGCATCGTGAACGCGATGGAGGCGCCCTGAGCCGGGTGTCCGCCAAGCCTTTATCGGAACCAATAGAGCGCAGCCTCCACACGCATCGCGTTAGCCTCGGCCTCATGCCGCACGCCAGCGACTACGCGCCGCCCGCCATGCTGCGCAGCCCGCACCTCCAATCGGTGCTGGGGTCGAGCGCGTTGCGTCGGCGCCGCGGGCGCCAGGCGCTCGCGGCGATGGGCGCTCTCACCAGCGCCCACATCATCGACGCCGGCGACGGCGTGCGCCTGCAGGGCCTGCATTCGGCCATTCCCGGGCATGCGTCGCGCGGTCTTGCCTTGCTGTTGCATGGCTGGGAAGGCAGTGCGGATTCGAGTTACATGCAGCTCACCGCGGCGCGCCTGCTCGCGCGCGGTTTCGAAATCTTCCGGCTGAACTTCCGCGACCACGGCGACACGCACCACCTCAACGAAGGCCTGTTCCACTCCAACCGCATCGACGAAGTCGTCGCCGCGGCGGCCGAGGTGTCGCGACGCTTCGGCGCGCGCCCGATGGTCATCGCGGGTTATTCGCTCGGCGGCAACTTCGCGCTGCGCGTGGCCTTGCGCGCCGGGGCCGTCGGCATTCCGCTCGCGCATGTCGCGGCCGTGTGCCCCGTGCTGGATCCGGCGAGCACGATGGAAGCGATGGAACATGGCCTGCCGCTGTACATGTGGTACTTCGAGCGCAAGTGGCGCGGTTCGCTCGCGCGCAAACGCAAGCTGTTCCCGCAGCAGCACGACTTCGACGACAAGGTGCTCGGCCTGCGCATGCGTCCGCTGACGCAGTGGATGGTCGAGCGCCACACGCAGTTCGGTTCGCTCGACAATTATTTCGAAGGCTATTCGATCGCAGGCGAGCGCCTCGCGCAGTTGCGCGTGCCCGCGAGCATCCTGATGGCCGCCGACGACCCGGTCATTCCGGTCGCCGCATTCCATGCATTGCATCTGCCGCCGACCGCGACGCTGGAGATCGCCCAACACGGCGGGCATTGCGGCTTCCTGGAAAACTGGCGCGGCGACGGTTTCGCCGAACGCTGGGTGGCCGAACGGCTCGACGGCGCGATCGAACCGGCCATGGCACCATCGGCGGCCATTGCCTGACAGAAGGGAGTCCCTCGACATGCATCTGAGCAGCGAAAGTTTCGCGCACCGCGGCCGTATTCCCGCGGAATTCGCGATGGGCGTGCCCGAAGGTTTCGGTGGCAATCGCAACCCGCATTTGGCGTGGTCGGATGTGCCCGACGGCACGCAGTCCTTCGTGCTGATGTGCATCGACACCGACGCGCCGACCGATCCGGCCACGGTCGGCCGCGACGACATGGACATCCCCGTCGATCAGCCGCGCACCGACTTCGTGCATTGGGTGATGGTCGACATTCCCGCGAACGTGCACGCGATCGCAGCGGGCAGTTGCAGCGACGGCATCACCGCGCACGGCAAGCAAACGCCGCCGGGCCCGCAAGGCGCACGCCAGGGCTTGAACGATTACACCGGCTGGTTCAAAGGCAACGCCGACATGCAGGGCGATTACGCGGGCTACGACGGTCCGTATCCGCCATTCAACGACCTGCGCACGCATCGTTATTTCTTCCGCCTGTTCGCGCTGCGCGTGCCGAAACTCGACCTGCCGGCGAAGTTCACCGCCGCCGATGTCTTCCACGCGCTGCAACCGCATGAGATCACCGAAGCGGCGATCTACGGCACCTATTCGCTGCATTCGAAAGTCGACGCCGGGTGAGCGCACGCATCGCGGTGGTCACCGGCGCGAGCCGCGGCATCGGCGCGGCGATCGCGCAGGCGCTCGCGCAAGCGGGCTGCCACGTCGTCGCAGCGGCGCGTTCGCGCGAGGCGCTGCAGGGCGTTGTCGACGCGCTACCGTTTCCCGGACTCGCGCATGCCTGCGATCTCTCGCAGCCCGAGGCGGCATCGACGCTCGTCGAAGCGGCGATCGCGCGCTTCGGCCGCATCGACATCCTCGTCAACAATGCCGGCGCCACGCCGCGCGGGGATTTCCTCGCGTTCGACGATGCGGCGTGGGCCGACGGCTTCGCGCTGAAGTTCTTCGGCGCCGTGCGCCTGTGCCGCGCGGCGTGGCCGCACCTGGTCGAAGCCAACGGCTGCATCGTGAACATCGCCAGCATCGGCGGACGCACGGGCAACGCCGAATTCACCATCGGCGGCAGCGTCAACGCGGCCTTGCTCAATCTCACCAAGGCGCTGGCCGACCGCGGCGTGCGCGACGGCGTGCGGGTCAACGCGGTCAACCCGAGCAGCATCGCCACCGAGCGCACTCAGGTGCGGATCGAGCGCCTGGCCGCCGAACGCGGGATTGCGGCGGAATCAGCGTCGCAGGAACTCGCGCGCGAATTGCGCGTCGCGCGCTTCGGCACGCCGAAGGAAATCGCGGCGGTCGTTGCGTTCCTGGCCTCCGATGCCGCGAGTTACATGCAGGGCGCGATCGTCGACGTCGACGGCGGGCAGACGCGCACCCTCTGATCGATCAGGGCGAAGGCACCAGCAGCAACAGGGCGGCGCCGAGGATCACGCGATACACCGCGAACACCGTGAACCGGTGGCTCTGGATGTAGCGCAGCAACCACTTCACCGCCGCGAATGCCGTCAATGCGGACGCGACGAACGCCACCGCGAGCGAGCCCCAGTCTTCGCCGGCCAGGCCGCCTTCGCGCGCGACGTGGAGCAATTCGTAGCCCGTCGCGGCGAACATCGTCGGAATGCCGACGAGGAAGGCGAACTCGGTCGCCGCCTTCCGGTTCGTCGTGCCGAACAGCAACGCAACGAAAATCGTGGCGGCCGAACGCGAGGTCCCCGGGAAAACGCCGGCCACGACCTGCGCGACGCCGACGAGGATCGCGACGGTCCACGTGATCGTCGCGCGCTCGCCCAGCGCTTGCGCGCGCTTGGCCGCCAGTTGTTCGGCGAGCACCATCCAGGCCGCACCGATCACGAGCGCCCATGCGACAGGCGCGACGTCTTCCGGCAATTCGAAGCCGAGCTTCTTGACGATCAGGCCGAGCACAGCCGTGACGAGGAACGCCGCCGCCAGCTTGATCGCGTAATCCCGCGGCGGTTGGCCGTGCACGGGCTGCGCTTTTGCCGGATGCAGGAAGCTGTCGGCCAGTTGCCACAGGCGCTCGCGATAGATCAGCACGACCGCCAGGATCGCGCCGGCCTGGATCGCGATGTTGAACAGATCGCTGCGGTGTCCCAGCCAGCGCTCGGCGATGAGCAGGTGGCCGGTGGAGGAAATCGGGAGGAACTCGGTGATGCCTTCGATGATGCCGAGCAGCAGCGCGGCGAGGAAGTCGGTCATGGGGAAGGCGTCGTCGGGTCGGCGAGGGTGGGAGCGCGCATCGTAGGGCATCGCGCGTGGGGCGCGGCGTCACGGCCGGTTTCGCGCGGTCTTGGTGCAAGCCGGCTACAAGGCTGCACCAATCGAGGGCGTGCAAAGATGTGCGGAGCGGACAAAGCGTTTTGATTCAGTCGGTTACGATACGGCCAAGCTTGGCACGCACCTTGCTCTACCTAGAGGGTCCCGGCAAGCGCCGACCCACCTCCCGTCCCCAGGAAACCGCCATGTCCCTCGAACACGTCGAAAAGCTCATCAAGGACCACAAGGTCGAATTCGTCGACCTGCGCTTCTGCGACATGCGCGGTGTGCAGCACCACGTGACCTTCCCGAAGTCGATCGTCGATGCCTCGCTGTTCGAGGACGGCAAGATGTTCGACGGCTCGTCGATCTCCGGCTGGAAGGGCATCAACGAATCGGACATGGTCCTGCTGCCCGATTCCACCACCGCGTTCCTCGATCCGTTCACCGCCGACCCGACGCTCGTGCTGACGTGCGACATCCTCGACCCGGCCACGATGCAGGCCTACGGCCGTGACCCGCGCGGCGTCGCCAAGCGCGCCGAAGCGTTCCTCAAGTCCAGCGGCATCGCCGACCAGGCCTTCTTCGGTCCGGAACCCGAGTTCTTCATCTTCGACAGCGTCCGTTTCGCCAACGACATGGGCCACACCTTCTTCCATGTCGACTCGGAAGAAGCTGCGTGGAACTCGGGCCGCGAATACGAAGGCGGCAACACCGGCTACCGTCCGATGGTGAAGGGCGGCTACTTCCCCGTCGCGCCGCTCGATTCGCTGCACGACCTGCGCGCCGAAATGTGCAAGACGCTGGAACAGGTCGGCATGGAAGTGGAAGTGCACCACCACGAAGTGGCGAATGCGGGCCAGTGCGAAATCGGCACCAAGTTCAACTCGCTGGTGAAGAAGGCCGACGAACTGCTGACGATGAAGTACGTCATCAAGAACGTCGCCCACCGCAACGGCAAGACCGTCACCTTCATGCCCAAGCCGCTGGTCGGCGACAACGGCAGCGGCATGCACGTGCACCAGTCGCTCGCCAAGGGCGGCGTGAACCTGTTCTCGGGCGATGGTTACGGCGGCCTGTCGCAGATGGCGCTGTGGTACATCGGCGGCATCTTCAAGCACGCGCGCGCGATCAACGCGTTCGCCAACTCGACGACCAACTCCTACAAGCGCCTGGTGCCGGGTTACGAAGCGCCGGTGATGCTCGCCTATTCGGCGCGCAATCGTTCGGCTTCGTGCCGCATCCCGTACGTGGCCAACCCGAAGGCGCGCCGCATCGAGATCCGTTTCCCCGATCCGATGAACTCCGGTTACCTGATCTTCGCCGCGCTGATGATGGCCGGCCTGGACGGCATCAAGAACCAGATCGACCCGGGCGCGCCGAGCGACAAGGACCTGTACGACCTGCCGCCGGAAGAAGAGAAGAACATCCCCACCGTGTGCCACTCGCTGGACCAGGCGCTGGAAGCGCTCGACAAGGACCGCGAGTTCCTCAAGGCCGGCGGCGTGTTCACCGACGACTTCATCGACGGCTACATCGCGCTGAAGATGCAGGAAGTCACGCGCTTCCGCGCGGCGACGCATCCGCTCGAGTACCAGATGTACTACACGCTGTAATTCGCTGTGCTCCCTCCCCTGCATGCGCAGGGGAGGGCCGGGGTGGGGTCGCTTCGGGAGAGACGCATGGTCGACAAAGGCGACGTCGCGTGGATGTGCTTCTCCACCGTGCTCGTGATGCTGATGATCGTCCCCGGCCTCGCGCTGTTCTACGGCGGCCTGGTCCGCGCGAAGAACATTCTCTCGGTGCTGATGCAGGTCCTCGTCGTCGCCTCGCTCGCACTCGTGTTGTGGGTGGCGTACGGCTACTCGCTCGCCTTCGATGGCGGCAATGCGTGGATCGGCGGATTCGGCAAGGCGATGCTCGCGGGCGTCGGGCCTTCGTCGACCGTCGCGACGTTCACGCAGGGCGTGGTCATTCCCGAACTGGCGTACGTTGCCTTCCAGGGCGCATTCGCGGCGATCAGCTGCGCGCTGGTGGTCGGTGCGATCGCCGAACGCGCGAAATTCGCGGCTGTGCTGTTGTTCGCGGCGCTGTGGTTCACCTTCGCCTACCTGCCGCTCGCGCACATGGTGTGGGCCGGCAACGGATTCCTTTTCAAGTTGGGCGCGCTCGATTTCGCGGGCGGCACCGTCGTGCACATCAACGCGGGCGTGGCGGGACTGGTCGGCGCGTACATGCTCGGGCCGCGCATCGGTTTCGGTCGCGAGCGTTTGTCGCCGCACAACCTGCCGCTGACCTATGTCGGCGCGTCCTTGTTGTGGGTCGGCTGGTTCGGCTTCAACGCGGGCTCTGCACTCGAAGCCAATGGCGTCGCCGCGCTCGCTTTCGCCAACACCTTGCTCGCGGCCGCCGCCGCGGTGCTGACGTGGAGCGCGATCGAAGCGTTGTTGCGCTCGCGCGCGTCGATGTTGGGCGCGGCATCCGGTGCCGTCGCCGGACTCGTGGCGATCACGCCGGCGTGCGGCTCGGTCGGCGTGGGCGGGGCGATGGTGATCGGTGCGTGCGGCGGCGCCGCGGGATTCTGGGGCGTCAACGCGCTCAAGCGTCATTTGCGCGCCGATGATTCGCTCGACGTCTTCGGCATCCACGGTGTGTGCGGGATCGTCGGCGCAGTGCTGACGGGTGTCTTCACCGCCCCCTCTCTCGGCGGCATGGGCGCGGCGGACTTCGACATCGCGCACCAGGTGGCCGTGCAATCGGCGGGCGTGGGGATCACGCTCGCATGGTCGGGCCTGGTCGCCTTCCTTGCGTTCCAGCTCGCCAAACATCTGCGCGGCCTGCGCGTGGACCACGACAGCGAGCGCGAAGGCCTCGACATCAGCGCCCACGGCGAATCGGCGTACGAAATCTGATCGCGCGTCGCATCCACGCAGAGCCGCTTCGGCTCGGATAACCCTGCACGCCTGAGGACCATCGCGGCATCCCGAACCGGATGCCGTGCATGGCGCGTTTACTTGCGTTGTTCCTGCTGCTCATCGCCGCGTGGCCGGCCGATGCGCGATTCGTTTCCGTCGATCCGGTGCAAGCGCAGGCCGACAGCGGCGCGGGCTTCAACCGCTACGCCTACGCGAACGACAACCCGTATCGCTTCCGCGACCCCGATGGGCGTTGGGCCGAGGACTTGTTCATCGGCGTGCCGAGCGTGGCGTTCGGCGCGAAGAGTCTTTACGACAACGTGCGCGGCGGGAATTTCGGCGCCGCGGTCGTCGATGGGCTCGGCATCGGCGCGGATGTCGCGGCGATTCTCACGCCGGGGGTTCCGGGTGGGGTGGGGCTTGGGGTCCAGGCGAGTCGGGCGGCTGCGCGATTGCCGGATGAAGCACTTGTCGTTCGGGGAGGCAACGCGAATCCTCCTCTAGGCGGCAATAGCCCGGGAGGGATCGCCAAGGGCACCGGATTGCATGAAGGCGCCGGAGTCGTCGGATTCTCCGTCGAAAGCGCTGCAGGCAAAACCGTGTGCGAACTTTGCGCGCCGATTCGAAACAACCAGGTGGGTGTCACGAACGTGGGCTCGATCAGGGCGGCCGGCGGCGATGTGATAATTACGCCAGGGCAATCTCCAAACCACGCGACGGTCACGGGGCTGGCTCCCGAGACCGCGTCGCAGCTGATGGAAATCCAGAGGAACTCGGCGAAGAACCCATGATCCCGCCACGCATCTACGTCGACTTCAACAGCCTCGATATCGACGGGTTCCGGTTCAACGCCTACGGCACCGTGCGGGACATCGCCGCACTTGGACTGGTCCTCGAAGAAGGCATGATCCTGCGGGTGAGTGACGGCGATCTGCGCGGCACGATCGTCGTGCGCGCCACGAGCGACGCAGACCTCTGGCGAGGGGAGCTGATCGATGGACCCCATGACGTACAGCGCCCATTCGCGCCGAATGCATTCGTCGTCGATGACGCCGGCGGGCTGATCGTCGGCTTGTCCTCCGGACTGATGTGGCATCCCGATCCGTGCCTTTTCGCACTGCTAGCAACCGAAACGACCGGCCGGCGAAACCTGTATGCCGCCACGCGCGTCGAGCGCAGGGCCTACAAACGGTTGGAGCGCGCGTCTCGAAGGCGTGCACTTGGCGACATGGCGGCCAGGAGTGAAATTGCGGAACTCCGAAGGAATCTCGCGCGGCCTACGACGATGCTCGCGTTCACGACCCGGCTGGAAGGATTCCCGGTGAGATATGCCGCCGCAGGTCCTTTCGCCGAGCGCGTGCACGAAGTGCTCGAACGCGGCACACCAGATGAGATCGACGCTTGGTTCGACATCCCGACCCGCAGGTGGATCGATTGGTACACAGTGCCCACGCGCGGTTGGGAATCCCAAAAATCCTGGGTCTCAACTCCGTAACCGCACCGGCGGCGTCCCCGCGCTCTTCCCTTCCACGAACATCCCCACGCGCTCGCCCACGCGACGGAACAACAGATCCACGCGCTCCCCACCGAGTGCGACTTCGTGCAAGCGCACTTCATCGATGCCATCGGGCAACCGCGGTCGATCGACGTGGATCTCGCCACGCTGGCCATCGATCTCCACGCCCAAGCACGCCTGCAACAGCATGAACGGTGCGCCCGCGGCCCAGGCTTGCGGCATGCACGCGACGGGGTAGGCGATCGGTGGTGCGCCCTGCACGCGGTGGAAGCCGCAGAACAATTCGGGCAGGCGCATGTCGAAGTGGACTGCGGCTTCGAAGGCGCTGCGCAGCAGTTGCACGGCCGCGTCGCGATGGCCGTAGCGCGCGATGCCCGCCGCGCACAGTGCGGTGTCGTGCGGCCAGATCGAACCGTTGTGGTAGCTCATCGGGTTGTAGCGGGCCTGGCCCGAGGCGAGGGTGCGCAAGCCCCAACCGGTATGGAAATCGTGTTCCATCAGGCGTTGCGCCACCGACGCCGCGCGCGCGGCAGTCGGCAGTCCGCAATACAACAGATGTCCCGGGTTGCTCGAACGCACGGCGCACAACGCGCTCTCGCCATCCACGGCGATGCCGTAGAAGCCCTGCTCATCCATCCAGAACTTCGATTCGACCGCGGCTTGCATGCGCGCCGCACGTCCAGCCCACACTTGCATGCCGGTCTCGTCGCGTCGCAATTCCGCAAGCTCCGCCATCGCGCGGAACGCCGCGTACGCATACCCCTGCACTTCAACGAGTGCGATCGGGCCTTTCGGAAAACGCCCGTCCGCATGGAACACCGAGTCTTCGCTGTCCTTCCAACCCTGGTTCGAAAGGCCCGTGGATTGTCCGCGCGCATAGTCCAGGAAGCCGTCGGGGTTGGCATCGCACACGCGCTCGATCCAGCCGGTCGCCGCCAGCAAGGCCGGCCACAAGGTATCGATGAATCCCGCATCGCCCGTGCGTCGCGCATACGCGCCGGCGAGCATCACGAACAGCGGCGTCGTATCCACGCCACCGTAGTAGCGGCCGAAGGGCAGTTCGCGCAGCGCCGACATCTCGCCGCGCCGCGTCTCGTGCATGATCTTGCCGGGCGCCGAATCGAGGAACGAGGACTCCTCCTGCGCCTGGTGCGCCGCGAGGAAGCCGAGCACGCCGCGCGCGATGCCCGGGTCGAGCCACAGCGTCTGCAACGCGGTGATCACCGCATCGCGGCCGAAGGGCGTGGAGAACCACGGAATGCCCGCATACGGATAAGGACCGGTTTCCAGTTCGCTCGTCAGCAACGCCAGGTCGGCGCGCGAGCGCTGCATCCACGCGTCGAACAAGGGCCCGCTGCTGCGCACGTGCGCGCCACGGCGGCCGCGCTTGCGCATGCGCTTGCGCGCCTTCGCCGCGGCATCGCGATGGCGTTCGCGCGAGGGCAGGGGGCCGCCCGGTTCGCTGCCCACTTCGACGAACAGCGATTGCTCGACGCCGGGCACCAGCTGCAGCAGGAATTCGAAGGTCGAGCCGTTGACGGTCGTCGCCGGCTGCGAGAACGCGACCGCGGACTTGCGCAGCACCTTGTCGAGCCCTTCGTAGCTGAACACCACGCCGCGCGGGCCGAGCGACGCTTCCATGTCCAACAACTTGCCGCGCGCAGCCCGCACCTGGCCGCGCACTTCGAACATGTCGCGGAAATCCGCGGCCACCTCGATGCGCAGCGGCGCCACGAACGCGTTCGTGCCGTAATTCATCAGCGTGATGCGTTCGAACAAGCGTTCCTCGTACAGGAACCGCGCGCGCAACAGATGGATCAGCCCGTGCGCCGCCGCGGCTGTCTCACCCAGCGGCGGCAACTGGCGATTGGTCATGTGCGAGAGGAAGAAGACGTTGTCCGCCGTGACCGCGGCGCTCAGCAACGCAGGCTGCGTATCGCCAAGGCGCAGGCGGAACATCGACAGCAACCGCGTGTCGTCGCGGAACAGGCCGGTGCTGCCTTCCTCGACGTCGCCGTAGCCGTTGGCGACGAGGAAGCTGTCGCCGTCCTTCAGCACATGCGTCGAATACAGTGCGGCGGTCGCCGCCGGATCCATGGGCGGTCAGGCCAGTCGCAAGCCGAGGTCCTGCGACCGGCCGCGTGCGAGTTGCGTGTAGAGGCGCACGTAGCGCTCCGCCATGACTTCCGAAGTGAAGCGACGCTCGAACACCGCGCGCACCGCGGCGCGGTCGTAGCCCATCACCTCGCGCGTCGCGGCCACGGCGTCGTCCTCGTTGTCGACGATGCGACCAGACTGCCCTTCATCGATCACTTCCGGCACCGAGCCGCAGCGCCACGCGACGACCGGCGTGCCGCAGGCCATCGCTTCGATCATCACGATGCCGAAGGGTTCGGGCCAGTCGATCGGGAACAACAGCGCCGCCGCATTGCCGAGGAATTCCGGCTTCTGCGCATCGCCGATCTCGCCGACGAAGGTGACATCCGACGCACCATGCAACAGCGGCAAGATCTCGCGCTCGTAGTAGGCCTTGTCGGCGCCGTCCACCTTCGCCGCGATCTTCAGCGGCATGCCGAGGCGCCGCGCGATGGCGATCGCACGATCCACGCGCTTCTCCGGCGAAATGCGGCCGAGGAAGGCGAGATAGTCGCCGCGCGGGTTCGCATTGAACGGCAGCAAGGTCGACGGCAAGCCGTGATGTACGGTGTCGATCCAGCTCGCATTGCGCAGCGGACGGCGCTGGTCGTTGGAAATCGACGCGAGCGGAAACTGCGGCCAGCGCCGATAGACCACCGGCAAATCCTTCAGATCCAGGCGGCCATGCAGCGTGGTGAGCGTCTGCCCCGCGCAATCCTCGAAGAACGGGAAATGGATCATGTCGACGTGGAAATGCAGGACGTCGAACTCATCCATGCGATTCCGCACTTCCTGCAGCATGCCCATGTGCGCGGCGAGGTCGGACTTGTGCTCGGCCGGATCCAGGCGGATCGCCTGGTCGCGCACCGAAACCAACTTCGCGCGGGTCTGTGCTTCGGCCGAAGCGAACAGCGTGACATCGTGGCCGGCGTCTACCAGTGCATCGGTGAGCCAGGCCACCACCCGTTCCGTGCCGCCGTAGAGCTTGGGCGGAACCGCTTCATAGAGCGGGGCGATCTGCGCAATCTTCAATTCGTCTTCCCAGGAGCCGCAATGGTGTGGCGGCCGTTGGGCTACGGTAGCGATGCGTCCGTAAACGAGGCGTGCGTGCAAACGGTTTCGCGAACCGCCGCGCGCATTCATCCGACTGTACGGCCGCTAACCGCGCGGCCCGCCCATCACCGGCAGGATCACACCGTTCACGTACGAGGCCGTCACCGGCGAGGCGAGGAACACGAACGCGGGCGAGATCTCTTCGGGTTGCGCAGGCCGCTTCATGTCGCTCTTCTTGCCGAACTCGGCCACCTTCTCCGCGGGGCTGTCGGCGGGATTCAACGGCGTCCACACCGGGCCGGGCGCAACCGCGTTCACGCGAATCCCGCGCTCGAGCAGATTGGAGGCCAGCGATTTGGTGAAGGCGTGGATCGCACCCTTCGTCGCCGAGTAATCGAGCAAGTGCGCGCTGCCGAACAACGCAGTCTCCGAGCCGCAGTTGATGATGGACCCGCCTTCCTCCATGTGCGGCAGCGCGGCGCGCGCCATGTGGAAGTAGCCGCCGATGTTGGTCTGCAAAGTTTCCTGCAGACGTTCTTCGCTGATGTCTTCGATGCGCTCGCTGTGCAGCTGGAAGGCGGCGTTGTTCACGAGGATGTCGAGTTTGCCGAAGGCCTTCAGCGTCTTTTGGACCGCCTGTTCGCAGAAGCGCACGGACTTGACGTCGCCGGGAATCAGCACGCATTTGCGGCCTTCTCGCTCGACGTGTTCCTGCGTGACACGCGCATCCTCGTGTTCGGACAGGTACACGATCGCCACGTCGGCGCCTTCGCGTGCGAACAACACCGCAACCGCGCGGCCGATACCGGAGTCGCCACCGGTCACGATCGCCGACATCCCTTCGAGCTTTTTGCTGCCGACGTAATCCGGCGCGAGGAAACGGGGCGCGAGATCGAGTTCATGCTCGTTGCCGGGCTTGGCGATGTGCTGCGCGGGCAAGTCCGTCGGCTCCTTGCGCAGGCCCGCCTGCGTCGCTTTCTTCGCTGGCGCCTTGCCCCTGGAGTGCTTCGCGTCCTTCGCGTCCTGCTCGGCCTGGACGGCACGATGTTTGCGTGCGGTGTCTTCGCCCGCGCCCTTGCCGGATTGCTGCCTGGCCATCGCGCACCTCGTTTCGTTGGATGCCTCGACGTTATCGGGGCGCGCGTCGAACCCGCATGATCGCCCGTCACGCGCTGCAGCCGTTTGCCGCGTTAGCTTTCCTCGTGTTCAGGACCCCCAGGAGGCAGCCATGCCGCGCGATACCCCAGGCGATCAACATTTCCCGCGCCGATCCGTCGAGCATCGCGATCCGCGCATGGCCCATCACCGGCCGCACGATGCCGACGTGCGCATCGATCGTCGCGACCGCGACATCTACGATGGCTTGCCGTCGGTGACCAACCGCGACCTCGCGCCCGTCGGCGCCGTCAGCTATCGCGGCGTGGGACCGACGCAGCAGTGGCGTTCGGACGAACGCATCGGCGAGATCCTGCACGAGAACCTCACCGGCGCCGACACCATCAACGCGACCGCGGTCATCGCCGTGGTGACCGACGGTGTCGTCACGCTCAACGGCTGGGTTCCCGCGCGCGCGATGAAACATGATGCCGAAGAGATCGCCTGGAACATCGCCGGCGTGAAGGACGTCCACAATCGCATCACGATCGGCGAGTCGGCCGACGCCCTGGGCAAGCCGGGACAGGCGATCCGTTCGGGCAACGACCAGCAGGGCAGCGGTTTTTCGAGTTCGTGACACCACGCACGATCACGCGGCGTCCACCCGGGCCTCACGGCGCTTCGGGAGAATGATCCGGATGGAATCGCGTGATGCGCCCCCACGCGACGGCGTGCTTCCCTTGCCGCCGTCGCCCGCGGCCGACTGGGCCCTGTTCCTCGATGTCGATGGATGCTTGCTGGACTTCGCGCCGCATCCCTCGCAAGTCGTCGTGCCCGTGGATCTGCAACGCGACATCGTGCGCTTGTCGGAAATGCTCGGCGGCGCACTCGCGCTGGTGAGCGGTCGTTCGCTCGATGCGATCGACGAGGTGTTCGGGCAGTTGCGCGCGATTCCCGCCGCGGGCATGCATGGGCTGGAGCGTCGCGAACCCGACGGGCGCCGCACATTCCCACCCGTCGCGCCCGAAGCGCTCGATGGTGTCTTCGCCGAAGCACAACACGTCGCGATCAACTTCCCGGGATCCATGGTCGAACGCAAGGGGCCCAACCTCGCGCTGCACTGGCGCGCCGCACCGCAAGCGCGCGATGCATTCCGCGCCTTCTCCGCGGCGGCCTTGCGCGTGTTGCCCGACTACCGCGTGCAGGGCGGCGACATGGTGCTCGAACTGCGCCCCGGCGGGTCGTCGCCCGACAAGGGCACGGCCGTCGAAGGCTTCATGGCGCAAGCGCCGTTCCGCGGTCGCACGCCGGTCTTCGTCGGCGACGATCTCACCGACGAACACGCGTTCTCGATCGTCAATGCGTGCCAGGGCCTGAGCGTGCTGGTCGGCGATCGCACGCCGAGCGCCGCGCGCTGGCGCCTTCCGAATCCCGCCGCGGTGCGCGCATGGCTCGCACGCGCCACCGCCCACGATGGAGTGCACGCATGATCCGACCCGCCAACCTCGACCTCGGCGTCATCGGCAACGGCACGTTCGGTGCACTGCTCGATTCGACCGGCACGGTGGTGTGGTGTTGCCTTCCCGCGTTCGACGGCGACCCTGCGTTCTGCGCATTGCTCTCGCCCAAGCGCGATGGCGGCATGTGGGAGATCGAGATCGAGAATTCCGCGGGCAGCGAACAGCACTACGTGCCGAACACCGCGATCCTGCGCACGATCCTGCGCGACAAGAACGGCGGCGCGGTCGAAATCACCGACTTCGCCCCGCGTTGGCGCCACTACAATCGTTTGTATCGGCCGGTCGGCCTGTATCGTCGCGTGCGCCCACTCTCCGGCGCACCGCGCATCCGCGTGAAGTTGCAGCCGCTCGCCGAATGGGGCGCGCGCGAGCCAGAGCGCACCTGGGGCAGCAACCACATGCGCTGGTTGTTGCCGGACCATGTGCTGCGATTGACCACGGATCTCTCGCTGCGCCTGCTGCGCGACGAATTGCCCTTCGTGCTGGATCGCGAGTTGCACTTCGTGCTCGGCCCCGATGAAACACTGACGCAACCCATCGGCGCCTTCATTCGCGACGCCGAAGAGCGCACGACGATCTACTGGCGCGAATGGACGCGCTATCTCTCCATTCCATTGGAATGGCAGGACGCCGTGATCCGCAGTGCGATCACCCTCAAGCTGTGCCAGTACGAAGACACCGGCGCGATCATCGCGGCGATGACGACTTCGATCCCCGAAGCGCCGCACACGCAGCGCAACTGGGACTATCGCTATTGCTGGCTGCGCGATGCCGCCTTCGTCGTGCGCGCGCTCAATCGCCTCGGCGCGACCGCGACGATGGAGGAGTACATCCGCTACATCTTCAACCTCGTCACGGGCGAGCGCGCGGACCTGCAGCCGGTGTACGGCATCGGCTTCGAAGCGGCGCTGCACGAAGACGAAGCCCCGGCGCTCGACGGCTATCGCGGCATGGGCCCGGTGCGCGTCGGCAACCTGGCCTGGAAACAGGTCCAGCACGACGTGTACGGCAGCGTCATGCTCGCCTCCACGCAATTGTTCTTTGACCAACGCCTGCAGCAACCGGGCGATGCGTCGACCTTCGCGCGCCTGGAACCGCTCGGCGAGCAGGCGTGGTTGATGCACGACCAACCCGATGCCGGGCTGTGGGAGTTCCGCGGCCGCACGTCGGTCCACACGTACTCGTCGGTCATGTGTTGGGCCGCGTGCGACCGCCTCGCGAAGATCGCCGCACGCTTCGGCCTCGGCGATCGCGTCGAACATTGGCGCGGTCGCGCCGATCGCATCCACGCCACGATCATCGACAAGGCCTGGAACGCGCAGGCGGGCCACTTCGCCGATGCCTTCGGCGGCGACCGCCTGGATGCGAGCCTGCTGTTGCTGGCCGACACCGGCTTCATCGAACCCAGCGACCCGCGTTACATCGCGACGGTCGAAGCGATCGGCAAGGGATTGCGTCGCGGACACGGCCTGTATCGCTACATCGCGCCGGACGACTTCGGCGCACCGGAAACGAGTTTCACGATCTGCACCTTCTGGTACGTCGAGGCGCTGGCGTCGATCGGCCGCGCCGGTGAAGCGCGCGCGCTTTTCGAAAGCGTGCTCGCCCGGCGCAATCCGCTGGGGCTGTTGTCGGAGGATCTCGGGTTCGAGGACGGGCAGGCCTGGGGCAATTTCCCGCAGACCTATTCGCACGTCGGCCTGATCAGTGCCGCCATGCGCCTCTCGCGCCCCTGGCAGGAAGCCACGTAATGAAGGGTCGACGATGAGCGCCCTTGGCGACGGCCGCCTCGTCGTGGTGTCCAACCGGGTCGCGATGCCGAACGAGCATCGCGCAGGCGGATTGGCCGTCGCGATGCGCGCGGCGCTCAAGGAACACGGCGGCATGTGGTTCGGCTGGAGCGGCAAACGCGTGCGCGATGCGTCGGGCACCCTGCACAAGATCGAGAACGGCAATACGACGTACTGCACGATGGACCTGTCGGTCGAGGACTTCGACCACTACTACAACGGGTTCGCGAATCGCACGCTCTGGCCGCTGCTGCACTTCCGCCTGGACCTGGTCGATTACACGCGCGACACGCAGGACGGCTATCGCCGCGTTAATGCCCTGTTCGCGGAGAAGCTGGCGACGCAATTGCGCGAGAGCGACATCGTGTGGGTCCACGACTACCACATGATTCCGCTCGCGCAACGCTTGCGCGAACTGGGAGTCGGCAATCGCATCGGCTTCTTCCTGCACGTGCCGATGCCCTCGTCCGATCTGCTCGCGGCCTTGCCGAACCATGAAGTGTTGTTCGGCGCGCTCGGCGCCTACGACCTGGTCGGCTTCCAGACCGAGCGCGACCTGGATCGTTTCCAGAGTTACGTGCGCCTCTACCTGGGCGGTCGCGCGTTCGCGGACGGGCGGATGCGCACGGCAGATGGTCGCGAATTCCGCGCCGCTGCGTTCCCGATCAGCATCGACACCGACCACATCGCGCGCCAGGCCAAGGCGGCGAGTACGCGCGCGTCGGTGCAGCGCTTGCGCGAAAGCCTCGGCAGCCGCGTGCTCGCCATCGGCGTGGATCGGCTCGATTACTCGAAAGGCTTGCCCGATCGCTTCCGCGCCTTCGAACGCTTCCTCGATCGCTACCCGGAAATCCACGGGCAGATCACCTTCCTGCAACTGGCACCGGTATCGCGCAGCGAAGTGCCGGAATACCAAGCCTTGCGCCGCGAACTCGAAGGCCTCGCCGGCCACATCAACGGGCGCCACGCGGCGCCGGACTGGACGCCGGTGCGCTACGTCAATCGCGACTTCTCGCACGGCGTGTTGACGGGCTTCTATCGCAGCGCCGAGATCGGCGTGGTCACGCCGCTGCGCGATGGCATGAACCTGGTCGCGAAAGAGTTCGTCGCTTCGCAGGATCCGCAATCGCCGGGCGTGCTCGTGCTGTCGCGTTTCGCCGGCGCCGCGGCGGAGATGAAGGAAGCGCTGCTCGTGAATCCCTATGACCTCGATGGCGTGGCCGATGCATTGGCGCAAGCGCACGCGATGCCGGCGAGCGAACGCAAGGAGCGCTGGAACGCGTTGCACAAGCGCTTGCGCCGCCATGACATCACGCTGTGGCGCCACAAGTTCATCGAAGCGTTGGTGAGCTAGGCGCCGCCCGCGAAGCCCTGCTGGCGCCAGGCTTCGAACACGACGACCGCGACCGCGTTGGAAAGATTGAGGCTGCGATTGTCGGGCCGCATCGGCAGGCGCAGGCGTTGTGCTTCGGGAATTTGCGCGAGGACGTCCTCGGGCAAGCCGCGCGTCTCCGGGCCGAAGAGGAAGGCGTCGCCTTCACCGTATTGCGGTGTATCGAATCGAACGCGGCCGCGCGTACTCAATGCGAACAGACGTTTGGGCTCGATCATCGCCAACGCATCGCCGACGGAATCGTGGACCTGGAGCTTCGCGTATTCGTGATAGTCCAGGCCCGCGCGGCGCAGTTGCGCATCTTCGAGCGTGAAGCCGAGCGGGCGAATCAAATGCAGCCGTGCGCCGGTATTGGCGCACAGGCGGATCACGTTGCCGGTGTTCGGCGGGATCTCGGGCTGGAAGAGGACGACATCGAACATCCGCGCATTGTGCGACGGATCAACCCTTGATCGCAGGCATCTCGACCTTGCGCAGCACGTGCAGCGCGCCCGGCAGCATCGAGTGGAAGTCGACGCGACGCGGCGCCACGAGTTCCTGCTTCGCCGCGGCGGCGGCCAGGCAGTCGTCCGACGGGGCGGCGGCACCGGCCGGCGCGATCGCACCGACGAGGATCAGCAACGCGGCGACGGGGAGGGCGAGCAGGCCGCGCTTGAGCTGCGTGGTGAGGGACATGGCGAACTCCTTTCGAATCGTCGGACGTCTGTGTCCGGATACCTCAATAGATGCACGAGGCATGCCAATGGTTAACGTGTTGATTCGAAAGCAATTGCCCGCGGCGCACCCGGTGTCCGCGGACGTCCGCCCCCCTCACCAGGCCATCGGTTGTCCGCGCCAATCGAAGAACCGGCCGCTGTCGGCGGCCTTCAACCCGGCGATCGTTTCCAGCAGGCCGGCCGCCGAGTCTTCCGGCGTGAGCTCGCCGCCCTCACCGCCCATGTCGGTGCGCACCCAGCCGGGGCTGAGCGCGACGACCTTGATCCCGCGCGGCTTCAGCGCGAGCGCGAGCTGCACCGTCGCCATGTTCTGCGCGACCTTGCTCATCGAATAACTCGGCGAACGGAATTCGTTGCGCGTACTCAGCGATGCCATCTGCGTGGAAATGTTCGCGACGCTCGCGCCATCGGCGAGCCAATGTTCGATCGCCTGCACCAGCAGCAAGGGCCCGATCGCATTGATGCGCAGGCTGTCTTCGAGGATGTCGGCGTGCAATTTCCCCCAGCGTTCGCCGCTGTGGAGTACGCCGGCGTTGTTCACCAGCAAGTCCAGGCGCGCGTCCTCGAGCACGAGTGGCAACTCGCGCGCGAGTTCGTCGCGCGATTTTTCCGATGCGACATCGAGCGGAAGCACATGCAGGCGCCCGGGATATTCGCCGGTCAGCGTATTCAGTGCGGTGGCCTTGCCGGGATGGCGCGCGGTGGCGACGACGCGGTCGCCGCGCGCGAGCAAGCCGCGCACCAAAGCGAGGCCGAGGCCGCGATTGGCGCCGGTGACGAGGCTGTGGGCTGGCGTGGCCATGCGCGTCCTTGTCGGGTGTGCCGTCTTACCTAGTGTATCGGCGGCGGGGCCGGGCTAGGATCGAAGGTCGTACAGATCGCCATTGCGACCCAGGAGCCTCATCGCATGACCCCGACCCGACCCTTCGCCACCGGCGCCCTCGCCCTCGCATTGTCCGTCGCCCTCGGCGGCGCGGCCTTCGCGCCCGCGCCCGTGCAGGCGAAGACGCCCGCCGCGTCCACTGTCGACATCCCGTACGAGACCTTCACGCTGCCCAATGGCCTGCGCGTGATCGTGCACACCGATCGCAAGGCGCCGATCGTCGCGGTGAACCTCTGGTACCACGTCGGCAGCAAGGACGAGCCTTCGGGCCGCAGCGGTTTCGCGCACCTGTTCGAACACCTGATGTTCAACGGCTCGGAAAACCACAAGGGCGATTTCTTCCCGCCGCTGGAAACCGTCGGCGCCACCGACCTCAACGGCACGACGAACACCGACCGCACCAACTATTTCGAGAACGTCCCCACCACCGCGCTCGACACCGCGCTGTGGATGGAATCCGACCGCATGGGCCACCTGCTCGGCGCGATCGACCAGGCCACGCTCGACGAGCAGCGCGGCGTGGTGCAGAACGAAAAGCGCCAGGGCCAGAACCAGCCCTACGGCCAGGTCTGGGAAGTGCTGCAGAAGACGATGTACCCGGCAGGCCACCCGTACCACCACACCACGATCGGTTCGATGAACGATCTCGACGCCGCCAAGCTCGAGGACGTCAAGAACTGGTTCCGCACCTGGTACGGCCCGAACAACGCCGTGCTCGTGCTCGCCGGCGACATCGACCTGGCCACCGCGAAGCAGAAGGCCGCCGAATTCTTCGGCGACATCCCGGCCAGCCCGACGATGGCGCAGCCGAAGATCGATCCGGCGCGCCGCACGCAGACCACGCGCGCGACGATGGAAGACAAGGTGCCGCAGACGCGCATCTATCGCGTGTGGAATGTCGCGCAGTACGGCGCGGCCGATGTCGATCGCCTGCAGTTGCTCGCCCAGGTGCTCGGCGGCAGCAAGTCGTCGCGCCTGGACAAGCGTTTGCTGTTCGACGACAAGACCGTCGATAGCGTGTCGGCCTACGTCGACGCCTCGCAGCTGGGTTCGAACTTCCTCATCCAGGCCGACGTGAAACAGGGCGTGGATGAAGCGAAGGTCGAAGCGGCGATCGATGAAGAGCTCAAGCGCCTGATTGCGGAAGGCCCGACGGCCGCGGAACTCGAACAGGCCCGCACCGTGTTCAAGGCCGGCTTCGTGCGCGGCATCGAACGCATCGGCGGTTTCGGCGGCAAGGCCGACGCGCTCGCCGAATGCGCGATCTACACCGGCAACCCCGGTTGCTTCCGCGACAGCCTGAAGACGATCGAGACCGCGTCGGTCGCCGATGTCCAGAAGGCCGGCAAGGATTGGCTCGCGCAGGGCGACCATGTGCTCGTCGTGCAGCCGGGCGCGCGCAAGGATCTTCCCGAAGATCCGGCGGGCACGCCGGCGCCCTTCGAACTGCCGAAGGCCGATCCCAAGTACAAGACCACCGCCAGCACGGTGGATCGCAGCAAGGGCGTGCCGATCACCGACGACTTCCCGGCGCTCAAGTTCCCGGCGCTGCAGCGCGCGACGCTGAGCAACGGCACGAAGGTGATCCTCGCCGAACGCCATGACGTTCCGGTCGTGCAGATGAGCTACATGTTCGGCGGCGGCTACGCCTCCGACCAAGGCAAGAAGCTCGGTACCTCGGGCTTCGCGATGGGCATGCTCGACGAAGGCGCCGGCGACATGGACGCGCTCGCGTTCGGCAATCGCGCCGAAGCGCTGGGTGCGAACCTCGGTGCGTCGGCGTCGCTCGATGGCGCGACGGCGTATCTGTCGGCGTTGAAGGAAAAGCTCGATCCTTCGCTCGACCTGTTCGCGACGATGCTGCGCAACCCGCGCTTCGACCAGAAGGAAATCGATCGCGTGCGCGCCTCGTGGATCGCGGGCATCAAGCAGGAGAAGGCCAAGCCGCAGGGCGCGGCGATGCGCGTGCTGCCGCCGCTGTTGTACGGCGACAACCATCCGTACGCGATTCCCTTCAGCGGCACCGGCACCGAAGCCTCGATCGGTTCGCTGACGCGCGATGACCTGGTCGCCTTCCACCATGCGTGGGTGCGCCCGGATAACGCGACGCTCGTGATCGTCGGCGACACCACGCTCGCGCAAATCACGCCGATGCTGGAGAAGAAGCTCGGCGACTGGAAGGTCGACGGTGCAGCGCCGAAGCTTGCGGCGCCTGCGCAGGTCGCACTGCCGAAGCAGCCGCGCGTGTTCCTGATCGACCAGCCGGGCGCCGTGCAGGCCAACCTGTATGTCGGCCAGGTGATTCCGTCGAGCAAGGATGCCGGCGCGGTGAAGCTCGACTTCGCCAACAGCGTGCTCGGCGGCGAGTTCTCCTCGCGCCTGAACATGAATCTGCGCGAAGACAAGCACTGGGCGTATGGCGCGTACAGCATGGCGTCCAACGCCCTGGGCCAGCGCCCGTGGATGGCGTTCGCGCCGGTGCAGATCGACAAGACGGCCGAATCGCTCGCCGAACTGCGCCGCGAAATCACCGAGTACGCCGACGGCAAGGCACCGCCGAAGGCCGAGGAAGTCACGCGCATCCAGAACACCGAGATCCGCGGCATGCCCGGTTCCTACGAAACGGCCGGCGCGGTGATGTCGACCATCGGCGGCATCGTGCGTTACGACCGTCCGGACGATTACGTCGTGCAGCGCATGAAGGAAGTGGAAGGCCTGGATGCCGCGCAGGTCGCGCAGGCGGCGAAGGCGATCGATCCGAATGCGCTGACCTATGTCGTCGTCGGCGATCTGTCGAAGATCGAGAAGCCGGTGCGCGCGTTGAACATCGGCGCGGTGTCGGTGGTCGATGCCGACGGCAAGCCGGTCGGCGGCGCCGCCACCACGGCCCCGGCGGCGAAGAAGTGATGCGCGGCAAGGTGATCCTCCTCGCACTCGCGTGCACGCTGACCGCGTGCACGTGGGTCAAGATGGCGCCCGGCGCGAGCGCGGTGAAAGTGGTGCAGGGCATTCCTGCGGGCTGCGAGAAGCGGGGCGAGGTCGAGGTGTCCGTGAAGGACAGCGTCGCCTTCTACGACCGCAATGCCTTGCGCGTGCAGGACGAACTGGAAACCCTGGCCCGCAACGAAGCGCCCGGCCTGGGCGCGGACACGGTGCAGGCCCTGGGCCCGCCTGCCGATGGCAGCCAGCGTTACGCCGCGTGGAAATGCCACTGAGCCGGTGTGAAAACGCCCTGTAAACGGGCTGAACCGCTCAACTTCATGAATCCCCGGGTCGATCGCGACCCGGGGACCACCCGAAACCGTGTGCAGCGGCGGTGAAGCCGGTATCCTGACGGGCTCCGCGCACCGGCAGTACGCCGCCGTACGCGGCGTACCTGCACCAAAGCCCCGCTTCCGACCTGCAAGGCATCGCCCATGTTGTTCCAACACGTCGCCATCGCCGGCCTCGCCCACGTCGACGCGCCGCGTCGATTGAGCTCGGACGAAATCAACGCCCGCCTCAAGCCCACGCTCGATCGCCTCGGCATCAAGACCGACGTGCTGAAGGACGTCGCGGGCATCCATGCGCGCCGCCTGTGGGACGAAGGCATGCAGGCTTCCGATGCGGCGACGCTCGCCGCGGTGAAGGCACTGGCCGACGCCGGCATCGACCCCAACAAGGTCGGCCTGCTGGTCAACACCTCGGTGAGCCGCGACTTCCTGGAACCCTCGACCGCGTCGATCGTCAGCGGCAACCTCGGCCTGTCCGACATGTGCCAGAACTTCGACGTGGCCAATGCGTGCCTGGCCTTCCTCAACGGCATGGACATCGCCAGCCGCATGATCGAACGCGGCGAGATCGATTACGCGCTCGTCGTCGACGGCGAAACCGCGGACCTTGCGTACGAGAAAACCGTCGAGCGCCTCCTTCGTGTAGAAACGACCGAGGAAGAATTCAAGAACGAACTCGCGACGCTGACGCTGGGCTCCGGCGCCGCCGCGATGGTGCTCGCGCGCGCCGAACTCGTCCCGGGCGCCCCGCGCTACAAGGGCGGCGTCACGCGCGCGGCCACCGAGTGGAACAAGCTGTGCCGCGGCAACCTCGACCGCATGGTCACCGACACCCGCATGCTGCTGATCGAAGGCCTCAAGCTCGCGCAGAAGACGTGGGCGGCGGCGAAGATCGCGCTGGGTTGGGTCGCCGAGGAGATGGACGAATTCGTCATCCACCAGGTCAGCCAGGTGCACACGGCGGCCTTCGTGAAGGCCTTCGGCATCAACCCGACCAAGGTGCTCACCATCTTCAACGAGCACGGCAACATCGGCCCGGCCTCGGTGCCGATCGTGTTGTCCAAGCTCCGCGAGATGGGCCGACTGAAGAAGGGCAGCCGCATCGCGCTGCTCGGCATCGGCTCGGGCCTGAATTGCTCGATGGCAGAAGTCGTCTGGTGAAGCGGGGCGGCGAGCCCTTCCCCGATTACCCGTTCGAACCGAAGCGGATGCAGATCCGCGACGGCATCGCGCTGTCGTATCTCGACGAAGGTCCGCGCGACGGCGAAGTCGTCGTCATGCTCCACGGCAATCCGTCGTGGAGTTACTACTGGCGCCATCTCGTGCTCGGCCTGCGCGACCGCTATCGCTGCATCGTGCCCGACCACGTCGGCATGGGCCTGTCCGACAAGCCCGGCGACGCGGCGTATCGCTACACGCTGCAATCGCGCGTGGACGACCTGGAGCGCTTGCTGGCGAAGCTGCACATCGATGGCCCGGTGACGCTCGCCGTCCACGATTGGGGCGGCATGATCGGCATGGGTTGGGCGATGCGCCATCCGCTGCGCGTGAAGCGCTGGGTGGTGCTCAACACCGCGATGTTCACGCTGCCCGAAGCCAAGCCGATGCCGTGGCAGCTCTCGTTCGGGCGCGATTCGAAGCTCGGTGCGTTCGCGATCCGCGGGCTCAATGCGTTTTCGGGCATCGCGTCGTACGTCGGCGTCGACCGCCGCATGCCGGCCGATGTGCGCCGCGCGTACGTGGCGCCCTACGACACCTGGGACCACCGCATCGCGACGCTGCGCTTCGTGCAGGACATCCCGTTGCGCGAAGGCGATCCGGCGTGGGACCTCGTGTCCGCGGGCGGCCGCGCGCTGCCGTCCTTCGCGCATCGCCCGGCCTTCATCGGATGGGGCCTGCGCGATTTCGTGTTCGACAAGCACTGCCTCGATGCGTTCACGCGCGCGTGGCCGAATGCCGAAGTGCATGCGTTCGACGACGCCAATCATTACGTGCTCGAGGACAAACACGAGGTCCTGGTGCCGGAGATCCGCACCTTCCTCGATGCGCATCCGCTGACGTGAGCGCCGCCTGCAACATCGCCGCGTCGCTGCCCGTGCTCGCACGCGAGCGCGGCGCGCAGGTGGCGATGCGTTGTCCGGGCCGCGATGGGCGTTACGAGGTCGCGATCACCTACGCCGAACTCGACCGCCGCAGCGACGCGATCGCCGCGGGCCTGGCACGCCGCGGCATCGTGCGCGGCACGCGCACCGTCGTGATGGTGCGGCCGACGCCGGAATTCTTCCTGCTGATGTTCGCGTTGTTCAAGGCAGGTGCGGTGCCGGTCCTTGTCGACCCCGGCATCGACCGGCGTGCGCTGAAGCAATGCCTGGACGAAGCGGCGCCCGATGCGTTCATCGGCATTCCGCTCGCGCAGTTCGCGCGCGTACTGCTGCGCTGGGCGCCGAGTGCGTACATCCGGATCACCACCGGGCGGCGCGCGATTCTCGCCGACGCGACGCTCGCGCAGGTCGAACGCGAAGGCGCGAACGCCGGTCCGCAACTCGCCGACACGCAACCCGACGACGTCGCCGCGATCCTCTTCACCAGTGGTTCGACCGGTTTGCCGAAGGGCGTGGTGTATCGCCATCGGCATTTCGTCGCGCAGGTCGGCATGTTGCGCGATGCCTTCGGGCTGGAAGCCGGCGGTGTCGATCTGCCGACGTTCCCGCCCTTCGCCTTGTTCGATCCGGCACTGGGCGTCACGTCGATCATTCCCGACATGGATCCCACGCGGCCGGCGAAGGCGGATCCGAAGCGCTTGCTGCAGGCGATCGAACGCTTCGGCGTGACGCAGTTGTTCGGTTCGCCCGCGCTTGTCGCCGTACTCGCGCGACATGGCGCGCACCTGCCGACGGTGAAGCGCGTGTTGTCCGCCGGCGCGCCGGTGCCGGCCGATGTCGTCGCACGCATGCGCGAACTGTTGCCCGACGATGCGCAACTGTGGACGCCCTACGGCGCCACCGAATGCCTGCCCGTCAGCGTGATCGAAGGCCGAGAACTACAGGCCACGCGCGAAGCGACGGAACGTGGTGCAGGTACCTGCGTTGGTCGACCGGTGCCGCCGAACGAAGTCCGCATCATCCGCATCGACGACGACGCGATCGAACAGTGGTCCGATGCCTTGCTCCTGCAGCCCGGTCGGATCGGCGAAATCACCGTCGCCGGCCCGACGGCGACCGACACGTATTTCCGTCGCGATGCCGCGACGAAGCTTTCGAAGATCCGCGAGACGACCGCGAACGGCGACCGCATCGTGCATCGCATGGGCGACCTCGGCTGGATCGACGGGGAAGGCCGGCTGTGGTTCTGCGGCCGAAAGACGCAGCGTGTTGTCGTCGATGAAGCAACGACCCTGTGCACCGAACAGGTCGAGCCGATCTTCAATTCGCCGACCCTCCGAACCGCGCTGGTTGGCATCGGCCCCAAGGGTGCGCAAACGCCGGTGCTGTGTTTCGAGACGCTTTCCAGCGCCGGGCACAACGCGGCGGACCTGCCGGACGAACTCCGCCATATTGCCGAAGGCCACGTCCACACCGCGAAGATCCGCCACTTCCTGCGCCACCCGGGCTTCCCCGTCGACATCCGCCACAACGCCAAGATCGGTCGTGAGAAGCTTGCCGCGTGGGCGGCGGGCGAACTGAAGGGACGCACATGAAAGTCCTGGTCACCGGCGGTGGCGGCTTCCTCGGGCAGGCGTTGTGCCGCAACCTCGTCGAACGCGGGTTCGACGTCGCCAGCTTCAATCGCGGTCGCTATCCCGAGCTCGATGCGCTCGGCGTGCGCCAGGTGCAGGGCGACCTCGCCGATCGCGATGCACTCGTGAATGCGGCGCAAGGCGTCGGCGCGATCTTCCACAACGCTGCGAAGGCCGGCGCGTGGGGGCCATACGAAGACTACTTCCGCGCGAACGTGCTCGGCACGCGCAACGTGCTCGATGCATGTCGCACGCATGGCATCGCACGCCTGGTGTACACCTCCACGCCGAGCGTCACGCATCGCGCGACGCACCCGGTCGAAGGCGGCACCGCGGACACCGTGCCCTATGGCACGCAGTTCAAGGCCGCCTACGCGACGACGAAAACCATCGCCGAACAGGAAGTCCTCGCGGCCAACGATGCGAACCTGGCGACCATCGCGTTGCGGCCGCGCCTGATCTGGGGCCCCGGCGACAACCAGTTGGTCCCGCGCCTGGCCGATCGCGCGCGCGCAGGGCGCCTGCGCATCGTCGGCAGTGGCGAGAACCTGATCGATACCACCTACATCGACAACGCCGCGCAGGCGCACATCGATGCCTTCCACCACCTCGTGCCGGGTGCCGCGTGCGCCGGACGCGCCTACTTCATCAGCAACGGCGAGCCCATGGAGGCCGCCAAGCTGGTGAACGCGCTGCTGCGCGCGGTGGGCGCGCCCGCGGTGGAAAAGCATCTGTCCTTCCGCACCGCCTACGCGATCGGCGCGGTATGCGAGGCGGCGTGGACGGTGCTGCCCCTGGGCGGCGAGCCGCCGCTGACGCGGTTCCTCGCCGAGCAACTGTCCACGGCGCATTGGTACGACATGGGCCCGGCCACGCGCGATTTCGGCTACGTCCCCAAGGTCACGATCATCGACGGATTGCGCTTCCTCGCCGAAGCCCACATGCGTGTCCGCTAGAATCGGGGCATGAACGCCTCGACCACCGACGGCTCGTCCTTCAACTGGCGCCAGCATGCCGGGCGCGCGCTGGAAGCCGCGCTCAATCGCGCGCTCGCGCTCGATCCTGATACGCGCGCCGCGCTCGGGCCACTCGACGGCCGCCGCATCCAGTTGGCCGTGGAATCGCCGGCGCTGGCCGCCGAGATTCGCGTGGAAGGCGATCGCCTGGTCGTCGGCCCGGCCGACACTGCGCGTGAACCCGACCTTGGCGTGCGCGGCACGCTCGGGGGCTTGCTGGCCCAACTGCCGTTCTTCAAGCGCGAGGACGCACCGCCCGTCGGTCGCGTGCGCGTCTCGGGCGACGCGGATCTCGCGCGCCGCTTGCAGCGCATGGCCGAACGCTTCGATCCGGATTGGCAGCAACCCTTCGTCGCCGTGTTCGGCGAAATCCTCGGCGTGCAGGTGGCCAAGGGCGTCGCCGCCGCGTTGCGCGAAGCGAAGGCCGCGGGCAAGAGCGTCGCCGGCAGCGCCGCCGAATACTTCACCGAGGAATCGCGCGACATCGTCGCGAAGGCAGAGCTGCACGCTTTCCTCGACGACGTCGACAATTTGCGCGACGACGTCGAACGCCTCGCGGCGCGCGTGCATCGCCTGCAAAAGCGCGGAGGGCTCGCATGACGCCGGTCCTGCGCGCCGCGCGCATCGGTCGCGTGCTGCTGCGCTATCGGCTCGACGACCTGCTCGACGACACGCCGGCCGAGCGCTGGCTGCGCCTGATGCGGCCGTTCGTGCCGAGCGCCTCGCGCGAGATCGCCGCGCAATCGCGCGGTGCGCGCCTGCGCCTGGCGCTGCAGGAACTCGGGCCGATCTTCGTCAAGTTCGGGCAGATCCTTTCGACCCGCCGCGACCTCGTGCCGCCCGATGTCGCCGAAGAACTCACGCTGCTGCAGGATCGCGTCGCGCCCTTCGACGGCAACACGGCGCGCGCGCTCGTCGAGCAAGCGCTGGGCCGCCAGATCGACGTCGCCTTCGCGAGCTTCGACACCACGCCGCTGGCGTCGGCCTCGATCGCGCAGGTGCATCCGGCGATGCTGCACGCCGTGGGCGATGCGCCGCCGCGCGAGGTGGTGGTCAAGGTCTTGCGGCCCGACATCGAAAAGCAGATCAACGCGGACATCTCGCTGCTGAAGTCGATCGCCGCACTCGTCGACCGCACGCATCCGTCCGCCGACAAGATCCGCCCGCGCGAAATCGTGGCCGAGATCGAGAACACGCTGGCGGCCGAACTCGACCTGCAACGCGAAGCGGCGAATGCCTCGGTGCTGCGTCGCAACTGGTTGGGATCGAACGATCTCTACGTGCCCGAGCCGATCTGGTCGCACACCGCGCAGCGCGCGCTGACGATGGAACGCGTGCGCGGCATCCCGAGCGACGACATCGCTGCGCTCGACGCCGCCGGCATCGATCGCAAGGCGCTCGCCGCGAAAGGCGTGCGCGTGTTCTACCAGCAGGTCTTCCGCGACAACTTCTTCCACGCCGACGCGCACGCCGGCAACATCTGGGTCGATGCCCACCGCAAGAGCGATCCGAGTTTCATCGCGCTCGACTTCGGCATCATGGGCCAGCTGTCCAGCGAGGATCAGTATTACCTCGCGGAAAATTTCATGGCGATCTTCAATCGCGACTATCGCCGCATTGCCGAGCTGCACGTGCAGGCCGGCTGGATGCCCTCGCACATCCGCATCGACGAACTCGAAGCCGCTGCGCGCGCCGTGTGCGAACCGTATTTCACGCGGCCCTTGTCGGAGATCTCGCTCGCCGAAGTGCTGCTCAAGTTGTTCCGCACCGCGCAGCGTTACGAACTCACCCTGCAACCGCAGTTGATCCTGCTGCAGAAAACGCTGCTGAACATCGAAGGCGTCGGGCGCCAGCTCGACCCGACCATCGACATCTGGGCCGTCGCGCGCCCGGTGCTCGAAAAAATCCTCGTCGATCGCTACAGCCCGCAACAGCTGATGGCCGAATTCCGCAAGCGCCTGCCCGAGATGGTGACGCGCGCGCCGGAAATGCCGCGCCTGCTGCACGCATGGCTGACACAACAGGTGCAGGGCCAGCACTCACTGCAGATGCGCTCGCAGGACGTGCGCGATCTCACGCAGATGATCCGCGGCGCGCAACGCCGCACGATCTCCGCGATCCTGGGCACCGGTTTGCTAGTGGTCGCAGCGGTGCTGTACGGCCTGGAAGCCGGCGGCCCGCGCATCGTCGGCGTGCCTGCTGCGGTGTGGATCGCGGCGCTTGGTGGTGCCTGGGCGTTGCTGGCCGCCTGGCCGCGAAGGAAGTCGTAGCGCCGCGCCCTCCCCCTCCCCTGCTTGCAGGGGAGGGGGAGGGGTTGCAGACGTCGCGGCGTTCCCTGATAGCGCAGTGGCCTTGCCGTTCGCATGCTCCATGGATGGACGAACTACGCCGACGCGCCCGCCAGCTGCGCGCAAATCCCACTGAAGCAGAGCGCCATCTTTGGCACCAGCTTCGCATGCGTAACCTCCACGGCTTCAAATTCCGGCGGCAACATCCGATCGCTGGCTACATCACCGACTTCGCGTGCATCAAGGCACGCGTTGTCATCGAACTGGACGGTGGCCAACATGCGCAAGCCGGTGCTTATGATGAGACGCGTACGCGACGAATCGAAGCCAGGGGGTATCGTGTGCTCCGATTCTGGAACAATGATGTGATGTCGGAGCGAGAGGCTGTGTTGGAAGCGATTCTGCGGCAATGCCATGCACGACGTTGACCCCACCCCGGCCCTCCCCTGCGGAGCAGGGGAGGGGGAACTGCACACGATCCACGCCGACGACTATCTCGCCGTCGTCGACAAGCCCGCCGGCCTGATGGTCCACGACTCCGCGCTCGCCCGCGGGGAAACCGACTTCGCCGCCGATCGCCTGCGCGAGCAGTTCGGCAAGCCCATCTTCCTGGTCCATCGCCTCGACCGTGCGACCAGCGGTTGCCTGCTGCTCGCCTTCGACCGCGGCACCGCTTCCGCGCTCGGCAAGACGCTCATGACGCGCGACGTGGAGAAGGACTACATCGCCGTCTGCCGCGGTTGGCCGACCGACGAGCGCTTCACCATCGACCATCCACTGGACGGCGGCCCCGGCAAGCCGCTGAAGAAACCCGCGACCACCGCATTCGAACGCATCGCCAGCTGCGAACTCGCGTTCCCGTCCGCGCATTTCCCGACCTCGCGCTATGCGCTGCTGCGCGCGCATCCGCTGACGGGCCGCTTCCGCCAGATCCGCCGGCATCTCAAGCACGTCTCGCATCACCTGATCGGCGACACCAGCCACGGCGATGGCCGACACAATCGCGCGTTCCGCATGCTCGGCATCCATCGCATGTTGCTGCACGCGCGGCGGCTGGCCTTCGACCATCCCGCGACGGGTGCGCGCATCGACGTGCGCGCGCCCTTCGACGCGGAATTCACCCAGGCGCTTTCCCTCTTCGGCGACGCCACCGACGCCTGATACAGTCGCCGCATGTTGGAAATCGCGCCCGGTCTCGAACTCCCCGACGAGGAACTGATCGAACGCTTCGTGCGTTCGTCGGGCCCCGGCGGGCAGAACGTCAACAAGGTCGCCACCGCGGTCGAACTGCGGTTCGACATCGCCAACTCGCCTTCCTTGCCCGAACCCCTGCGCGCGCGCCTGCTCGCCAAGCGCGATCGCCGCCTGACCCTCGAGGGTGTCCTGGTCCTCAGCGCGCAGCGCTTCCGCACGCAGGACCGCAATCGCGAGGACGCGCGCGAGCGGCTCGCGGCCTTCATCGCCAGCGGGTTGCACGTGCCGAAGAAGCGCGTGGCGACCAAACCGTCCCGCGCCGCGAAACAGCGAAGGCTGGACGACAAGCGCGGGCGCAGTACGATCAAGTCCTCGCGTGGTGCGCGCCGCACCTGGGACGACTGACAGCGCAGGAACAAGGAATGTCGCCACCTCATTCGGAGCCACCCGGGCACGTGCTGGCGTTGCCGCCGTCCGTGCCGCGGGTGAAACCCAATCGATTCACGCGCTGGTTCGGTCGCACGCTGCTGCGGCTGGGCGGCTGGCGCATGGTCGGCGCGTTTCCGGACGTGCCCAAGGCGGTGCTCATCGGCGCACCGCACTCTTCCAACTGGGACGGGGTGTGGGGGTTCGCCGCCAAGCTCGCGCTCGGGCTGGACATCCGCATCCTCGGGAAGCACCAGTTGTTCTGGTGGCCGATGGGGCCGATCCTCCGCCGCCTCGGCGTCATTGCGGTCAACCGGAGCGCCGCGCAGGGCGTGGTCGAACAGGCTGCGTCACTTATCGACCAAGCCGGGAAGTTCTGGTTCGGCCTCGCGCCGGAAGGCACGCGCAAACCGGTCGAACGCTGGAAGCCGGGGTTCTGGAAAATCGCGAAGCGGGCGAACGTCCCCGTGGTCCCGGCGTATTTCCACTACCCCGACCGGATCATCGGCATTGGTCCGCTGTTCCAACTGACCGACGACATGCACGGCGACATCCAGCGCATCCGCGCGTGGTATCGCCCCTGGCAGGGCAAGCACCACGGCACCCCCTGATCGCTGCCTTTCCGACCGTTGGTGGCCGGATTGGCACGTTTGATGCGTATGTTTCGTGCACGGGGTCACAGTTCGGGGCGCCATACATCAGCGGTCGCAATGTCCTTTCAGGGGGAGGACTTGCATGCATATCCTCATCACGGGTGGGGCGGGCTTCATCGGCTCGCACCTGGTCGACCTCCATCTGCAGCGGGGCGACCAGGTCCATGTGGTCGACGACCTGTCGACCGGGGTGCGCGGCAATGTCGCGGCGCACGAAGACAATCCACGCTTCCGCTTCGACGAAGCCGACATCCTCACGTGGGACAAGCTCGAACGCGTCGTCGGTTGGGCGGATCGCGTGTATCACCTCGCGGCGGTCGTCGGCGTCTATCGCGTCCTCGCCGAACCGACCAAGGTGCTCGCCACCAACATCGCGGGCTGCGAACGCCTGTTGCGGGCCGCGCATTCGGGTGGTTGGAAACCGCAGGTCGTGCTGGCCTCGAGCTCGGAGGTCTACGGCCACAACGACGAAGACATCCTGTCCGAAGACCAGGATCTGTCGGTCAGCACGCGCGCGGGCACGCGCTGGGGTTATTCGGTGAGCAAGATCGCCGATGAAGCCCTGGGTCTGTCGTACGCACAGCGTTTCGGTATTCCCGCCGTGATCGCGCGCTTTTTCAATACCGTGGGGCCGCGCCAGGTCGGGCGTTACGGCATGGTCGTGCCGCGTTTCGTGGCACAGGCCGTGCGCAACGAGCCGATCACCGTGTTCGGCGGCGGCACGCAGACGCGCTCGTTCTGCGATGCGCGCGATACGGTCGTGGCGCTCGACGCGCTGGCCAACTTCGCGGGCCGCAACACCTTGCTGGCCAACGTGGGCAACGACCGCGAGATCAGCATCCTGGAACTGGCGCAATTGGTGATCGAGCGCGCGGGCAGCCGCTCGCACATCCAGCACGTGCCCTTGCGCGAAGCCTATGGCGAGGACTTCGAAGACATCCGCCGCCGGCGCCCGAGCCTGTCGCGCCTGCGCGCGATGACCGGGTTCCAACACGAATACACGCTCGAACGCACGATCGACGATTTGATCGCCATCGAACGCGCCAAACTGGAAGAGGGATGCGATGGCTACCGCGCCTTGGTTCGTACTGAGTCCGAACGCGCTGCTTAGCATCATCGGGCTGCTGCGCGGGCCCGACAAGACGATCCCGACGCCGGCGCAGGACTGGCGTCGTGCGGTCGTCGACGTCGTGATCCCGGCCTTCAAAGAAGAAGACAACATCATCCATTGCCTGGCCTCGATCGCCCGGCAGACGATGCGCCCGCGCCACATCATCCTCGTCGATGACGGCGGCCGGGACGAGACCGTGCCGCGCGCGCGCGAATACGCAGCGGCGGCCGGGTTGGACCTGACGGTCATCGAACGTGCCAGTTCGATCGGCAAGACGCCGACCATCAAACGCCAGGCACGCGAATTCGACAGCGACGTCGAGTTCATCCTCGACGGCGACACGTTCCTCGAATCGACCAACTACATCGAACGTTGCGTGCAGGAGCTCTACCAGGGCGTGGGCATCGCCAGCGCCTGCGGCAACATCCTGCCGATGCGGCCGAAGAACCGGCACGCGCTCGCGCAGACGCCCGAGTTCCAGCGCTGGCATGGCGCGCCGACGTGGGACGACCCGCACGCCAGGCGCGGCCGCCTGCACGGCCTGTGGTGGTGGATCACCAATGCCTATCGCGAATGCCTGTACCTGTTCCTGCAGCGCTTCGTCTACAAGGGCCAGATGGTGTTCTTCGGCAGCATCACCAATCCGGTGGGCTGCGCGGTGGCGTATCGCCGCAAGTACATCGCCGACCTGTTCGACCGATACGAGCCGCTGTTCGGCGACGACCTGACGAATTCCGAAGACATCTTCATCGGCTTCGCGCTCAACAACGAGGGGTACCGCAACATCCAGTTGCAGGATGTGCTCGCGCGTTCGGAGGAGCCGGAAGTGCAGCGCCTTCCGCGGCAGGTCTACCTGTGGTCCTCGTCCTTCCTGCAAAGCTGTTTCTATTTCGACAGCCTGGTGCGTACGCCCTTCCGCGTATTCAAGACCTGGCGCAAGCGTCGGCGCGACAAGCAATCGGGCGTGGAAGAACTCCGCGTCATCAAGGAGCAGTACCGCCAGCCCTTCGGCGACACGGCGACGAAACAGTACGGGCGTCCGATCGGTTGGGCCTTGTTCCTGGGCTCGATCGAGAAGGTCGGCTTCCCGGCCGCGCTGATCATCATGCTCGCGCTGCAGATGTGGGAACCGCTGGCGGTGACCGTGATCGCGGAGATGGTGGTGTCGCTGACGGTGTTGGCCATCGTCGCAAAAGGGCAGCGCCTGGAGATCGCGGCCAAGGGTGTGCTCGTCACGCCCTTGCGTTATTTCCTGATGCTCGCCGACACCGTCACGATGGCGCGCTTCGCAACGGACTTGTGGATCACGGGGAATCGAAAATGGCGCAAGTGAGGCTCGCAAGCGCGATCGCGCTCGCACTGGGGCTGGCGACGGCGCTGCCCGCGAGTGCGCAGGATTCCGCACTGGATGCGGCGCGGCGGCTCGCGTGGCGGGGCGATTACGCCGGCGCCATCGAAGCGTTGGATGCTTCGGGCGTGGACGATGCGGAATCGCGCGCGCTGCGTGCCCGCATCCAGGCCTGGGCCGGTCGCCGCAATGACGCGCTTGCGCTCAACCAGCCCTTGTACGAACAAGCGCGCGCATCGACCGCGCCGGTACAAGTGGCCGCGCTCGGCGACGTTCCGGTGGCGCCGGCGGCGCCGGCCGATGCGTATGGCATCGCGTGGACCCAGGCCTTGGCCGAGCGCATCGGCGAACGCCCGGAGCGCGCACTCGATGCGCTGGCGACAGTGCAACGCCTGCAACCCGATTCGAAGGACACGCTCGCGCTGACGAAGGCCGTGCGCTTGCCGCTGTATTCCTACGTGGGTGCGCCGCTCTCGGTGTACTCGGATTCGGACGACATCGAAATCCGCACGGCGACGATGGAATCCAACCTGCGCGTCAGCGATGCGGTGCGGCTTTCCTTCGACGCCACCAATCGCACCCACGAATCGCCCGTCGGCAGCCCGTTCGCGTCCTTGCGCGGTGGCGAGTCGATCGACGAGCGCCGCCTGTTCGCCGGCGTGCGCCTGTCGCCGACATCGGACTTCGCGCTGGACCTGCGCGGCGGCCGCTCCGAACTGGACTTCGCCGACGGCACCAGCGATGGCGCGACGATCGGCCGCATCGCGTTCACCCATCGTGCGAGCGACGCGTTCACCTACGGTGTCGGCGCCGAGCGCGATCGCGTGGCCTACTCGCCGCGCGCGCTGTCCAACGGCGTGATGCGCAATGGCCTGGTCGTCGACCTGACATCGACGCCCACGATGCGCGACACGATCACCGCGCGCCTGGCCGCCGATGCCTTCAGCGACGGGAACAATCACCGCGGCATCGACGCCGATTGGCGCCACGCGGTGCATCGCAGCGAGGCGGCGTGGATCGACGTCGGCCTGCAGGCGCAGTGGCTCGGCTATTCGACGAACCCTGGAACGGGCTACTACAGCCCGGAGGACTATCGTCGCTTCGCACCGGTGGTGTCTGGCTATTTCGCATTCGGCGAAGAAGTGGCGCTGCAGGTGTCGGCCGCGGTGGGCGTGCAGCGCGACGAATCCTTCGACGGTTGGAAGCGCGCGACCGATGCCAATGCGACGCTGAGCCTGGGCCTGTTCGGCCATTGGCAACTGCTCGCGACGGCCGCCTACAGCGAACGCCTCAACGAATTCGGCCAATACACCGGGCATTCGATGGGTTTGCAGATGCGTTATCGCTTCTGCGAATTCCGCGCCGACCGCTGCCCCTGAGGCCTCAGCGTTCGGAGTGATCGATGGACTGGTCGGGCTGGATCAGTTCGATGAAGGCGCGCGCCTGCGGCGACAGGAACTTGCCCTTGCGCACCACCACGCCGTAACTGCGCGAAGGGAAGTACTGCGCGAGCGAGCGCGCCGCGAGCCGCGTGCGATCGCTTTCGGTCAGGCAAATCGCGGTGACGATGCTGATGCCCAGGCCCATCGCGACGTATTGCTTGATCACTTCCCAACCGCCGACTTCGAGCGCGACGGTGTAGGGCACGCGGTTCTGCTGGAACACCAGGTCGACCAGGCGATAGGTGGTCAGCCGCTTCGGCGGCAGGATCAGGCCGTAGGGCGAGAGATCCTCCAGCTTCAGGTCCGCCTTGTGTGCGAGCGGATGGTCCAGCGGCGTGATCAGCATCGGCTCGAAGCGATAGACCGGCATGTAGCGCAGGTCGGCGGGCACATCGAGCATCGAACCCACGGCCAGGTCGACCGCATCGGTGCGCAGCAGGTCCAGGCCGCCGGCGCCGGTGACGTTGTGCAGCGTCAGGCGAACATCGGACCGCCGCTGGCGGAAGGCTTCGACGATGCCGGGCAGCAGATAGAGGATGGTCGAGGACCCGGCGGCAACGTTGAGTTCGCCGGCGTCGAGTCCCTGGACCTTGTCGTGGAAGACGGCATCGAGCCCGTCGATGCCTTCGACCAGGGGCTTGGCCAGTTCGTAGAGCACCTGGCCTTCGCGGCTCGGGGTGAGCCGGCGGCCGACGCGGTCGAAGAGCTTGACCCCCAGCTCGCGCTCGAGCGCCTGCAACTGGAGGGTAATGGCCGGTTGCGAGACATAGAGCGCCTCGGCCGCCCGTGAGACCGAGCCCAGTCGCGCGGTCTGGCAAAAGGCCCGCAGGGGCTTCAACCGGTCCGCCTTGTAGGCGAAACGGGGGGCGATCTCCTCGAAATCCGGGCCTCGCGCCTTCGATTTCGCCATGACGCCACCTTCATATAAGCGTGGCTTATCAATAGCATTGCGATAACTGTTTTGTCCAATACAGTACTGGCTCGTACGGTCGAGTCCTCGGTTGACCCAAGGACAGACCATGTCGGCAGTACTGCAGGACCAGGACAGCCTCACGCCGGGTGTCACCCTCACCCGCACGCTCCCGGGACAGGAGCAGCTGCTCACGCCCGCGGCGCTCGCCTTTCTCGCGCAACTCCATCGCAGCTTCGAACCGCAGCGGCAGGAACGCCTCGCCGCACGCCAACTTCGCCAGGCCGCCTTCGACGCCGGCGCGCTTCCCGACTTCCGCGCCGACACCGCGCACCTCCGCGCCGGCGATTGGCGCGTGGCCGAACTACCGAAGGCGCTGCTCGACCGCCGCGTCGAGATCACCGGCCCCACCGATCCGAAGATGGTCATCAACGCGCTGAACTCCGGCGCCAATTGCTACATGGCCGACTTCGAGGATTCGACCGCGCCCACCTGGGACAACCTGCTCACCGGGCAGCGCGCACTGGGCAAGGCGGTCGCCGGCACGCTCGACTGGATGGCGCCGGACGGCAGCAAGCCGGCTTCTACCAAGCACTACGTCCTCAAACCCTTCGCCGAACAAGCGGTGCTGATCGTCCGCCCGCGCGGCTGGCACCTGCACGAAAAACATCTGATCGTCGACGGCGTTCCGATCTCCGCGTCCCTCTTCGACCTCGGCCTGTTCGCCTTCCACAACGCCAAGGCACTCGCCGCGAAGGACCGTGGCCCGTACTTCTACCTGCCCAAGCTCCAGGCGATGGAAGAAGCGGCGCTGTGGGAAGACGTGCTCGCGCACATCGAACGCGCGCTCGGCCTGGCGCAAGGCCAGATGAAAGTCACGGTGCTGATCGAAACGCTGCCGGCCGTGTTCGAAATGGACGAGATCCTGCACGCACTGCGCACGCGCATCGTCGGGCTCAACTGCGGCCGCTGGGATTACATCTTTTCCTATCTCAAGACCTTCCGCCGCCATCGCGACCGCGTGTTGCCCGAGCGCGCGCAGGTCACGATGACGCAGCCCTTCCTCAAGACGTATTCCGAACTGCTCATCCACACGTGCCACCGCCGCGGTGCGCACGCGATGGGCGGCATGGCGGCGCAGATCCCCATTGCGGGGGATGAAGCGGCCAATGCGCGGGCGATGGAACGCGTGCGCGCCGACAAGGTGCGCGAAGTCGGCGCCGGTCACGACGGCACGTGGGTCGCGCATCCGGCGCTCATTCCGTTGGCGCGCGAAGTCTTCGATACGTGGATGCTCGGCGCGCACCAACAGTTCGTGCTGCGCAACGACGTGCGCGGGAAAACCGACATCGAGCTGCGCGAGATCCTGCTCAAGCCGCCGCTCGGCACGATCAGCCGCGCAGGCTTCGAAAACAACGTGGAAGTCTGCGTGCGCTATCTCGCCGCGTGGCTCGAAGGCAATGGCTGCGTCCCGATCCATTGGCTGATGGAAGACGCCGCGACCGCCGAGATCTCCCGCACCCAACTGTGGCAATGGCTGCACAGCGACCCGCCCGTGCACCTGGACGATGGTTCGCCGATCGATTTCGCGCTGCTCGAACGCGCGCTGATCGGCCTGCCAAGCAAGTTCGCCGACCGCATGCAGCTTCCCGGCGGCACGCGCATCAACGAAGCGATCGAACTCCTGGAAACGCTCACGCAAGCAGACACGCTCGAAGACTTCCTCACCCTTCCGGCCTACGCACGGATCGACTGACCGTCGGGTCACACGACAAGGAGCACCACGATGAAGACGAACACCCTTCCGACTGCCGAACAATTGCGCCTGGACTGGACCAACAACCCGCGTTGGGCCGGCATCGAGCGCCCTTACACCGCCGCCGACGTCGTGCGCCTGCGCGGTACGGTGCCGATCGAACATTCTCTCGCGCGCCAGGGCGCCGAGAAGCTGTGGCGTTACCTGCAGACCGAAGACTTCGTCAACGCACTCGGCGCGCTCACCGGCAACCAGGCGATGCAGCAGGTCAAGGCCGGGTTGAAGGCGATCTATCTGTCGGGCTGGCAAGTCGCGGCCGACGCCAACCTCGCCGGCGAGATGTATCCCGACCAATCGCTGTATCCCGCCAATTCCGTGCCGCAGGTGGTCAAGCGCATCAACAACACGCTGCTGCGCGCCGACCAGCTGCACCACGCCGAAGGCGACGACGCCATCGACTTCCTGCAACCCATCGTCGCCGACGCCGAAGCCGGTTTCGGTGGCGTGCTCAACGCCTTCGAACTGATGAAGGCGATGATCGAAGCCGGCGCCGCCGCGGTCCATTTCGAAGACCAGCTGGCCTCGGTCAAGAAGTGCGGCCACATGGGCGGCAAGGTGCTGGTGCCCACGCGCGAAGCGGTCGAAAAGCTCGTCGCGGCGCGACTGGCCAGCGACGTGCTCGGCGTTCCCTCGTTGATCGTCGCGCGCACCGACGCCGAAGCCGCCGACCTGGTCACCAGCGACGTCGACGACAACGATCGCGATTTCATCACCGGCGAGCGCACGGTCGAAGGCTTCTACAAGACGCGCAAGGGCCTGGACCAGGCGGTCTCGCGCGGCCTGGCCTATGCGCCGTACGCGGACCTGGTGTGGTGCGAAACCGGCAAGCCCGACCTGAAATTCGCCAAGGCCTTCGCCGAAGCGATCCACGCGAAGTTCCCGGGCAAGCTGCTGGCCTACAACTGCTCGCCCTCGTTCAACTGGAAGCAGCACCTGGACGACGCGACCATCGCGAAATTCCAGAAGGAACTGGCGAGCTACGGCTACAAGTTCCAGTTCATCACCCTCGCTGGTTTCCACGCACTCAACTATTCGATGTTCAACTTGGCGCACGGCTATGCGCGCCGCCAGATGAGCGCCTTCGTCGAATTGCAGGAGGCCGAGTTCGCCGCCGCCGACAAGGGCTTCACGGCGGTCAAACATCAACGTGAGGTCGGCACGGGTTACTTCGACGCGGTGACGCAGACCATCCAGGGGGCCCAGAGCTCGACCGTCGCCCTGAAGGGTTCTACGGAGGAAGAGCAGTTCCAGAAGGTGAGCCCCGCCGCTGCAGCGTGACAAGCTGCACGGTTCTTGAATCCGCTATCGCCTGTAGCGGGGTGACCGGGGTTGGCGGCGGCCGGACAGGCCGCCCCAATCCGTACCTCAAGAGATGAACTCATTCAGGTGGTATCCTCGGCCGCCGGTCACGTCGGGGGATCGAAGTGTGAATCGCGACCGCGCGCCTCGACGGCGCCGAGCCGACATCGAAGTTCTCGAGCCCGCCGCGTCCCTGACTGCGGAGGAGTACGCGCTGTTTGCGCAAATCGGGCAGCAGCGTCGCGTCGAGCCTGGCGAAAAATTGTTTCGCCGCGGTGACCTCGGCACGACCATGTACGTCATCGCACAAGGCTCGGTCGACCTGGACTTCGGCGACGACCTGGTTGCCAAGCGCCTGGGGCAGCGCGAGTTCTTCGGCGAACTCGGCCTGCTGATCGGCGACCATGCGCGCAGTGCGGACGCGACCGTGTCCAGCCCCGGCATGTTGGTCGAATTGCGCCAGCAGGAATTCGAAACCCTGGTCGATCGCGACCCGCGCCTGCTCGCCCATTTCCTGCGCCGCGCCATCATGCGCGTGGTGCTGAACGAACAAAGCCTCATCGGCCGGCTGCGCCGCCGCAACCTCGACCTGCAGACCGCACTCGACACCCTGCGCGCGACCACGCACCGCCTGACGCAGACCGAAGAACTCACCCGAACGGATGAACTCACGGGCCTGGCCAACCGCCGCGGCTTCCATCTGCATCTGCAACAGCGCCGTCGTACCGACGAGCAGCCCGGCCGTGGCCTGCTGCTGATCGACTGCGACCGCTTCAAGAACATCAACGACGACCACGGCCACCTGGTCGGCGACCGCGTGCTGCAGGGCGTCGCCAACATCCTGCGTTCGGCCGCCGGTCCGGACGACATCGCCTGTCGCCTGGGCGGCGACGAGTTCTGCCTGATGATCAAGGGCGAGCATCGCGACGATGTCATGCGCGTGGCCGAGTTCATCACGACCACCGCGCACGCCTTGCACGAGATGCAGCCCTCGCCGCCGGCGATCGCCACGCTCAGCGTCGGCGCCTGCCTGGTGTCGCCCGACACCGAGTGGGACGACTGGTACGCACTGGCCGATGCGGCGCTCTACCGCGCCAAGCGTTTGGGCGGCAATCGCGTGGAATGGCAGGACGACGCGCTCGCGCCTGCCTAGGCGCGGCGATGCAAGGGATCGTGCATGAATGACTTCGCGCAGGCCGGCTTCGATCCGGCGAGCAGCCCGCAGGTTCGTACCCTGCTGTTGACCGACCTGTGCGACTCCACGTTGCTCGTCGAACGCCTCGGTGACACGCCGGCTGCGGCGCTATTTCGCGCGCACGACCGCCTCGTGCTGGAATTGCAGCAACGTTGGCGCGGCCGATTGATCGATCGCAGCGATGGCTTGCTGTTGTTGTTCGAGCGCCCCGTCGATGGCCTAGGTTTCGCACTCGACTATGCACGCGGCTTGCGCGAACTCGGCGACCGCCCTGAAGTGCGCGACCGCAAATTGCTCCTGCAAGCGCGCGCGGGCCTGCACGTCGGCGAAGTGCTGACGTGGCAGAACAGCGAAGCCGCGGTGCAGGCCGGTGCGAAGCCGCTGGAAGTGGAAGGCCTCGCCAAACCGCTCGCCGGACGCCTGATGACGCTCGCGCGCCCCGGGCAGATCCTGTTGTCGGCGACCGCCGAACCGCTCGCACGCCGCGCCGCGCGCGAACTCGGCGAACGCAGCGAACACCTGATCTGGAAATCGCATGGACGCTGGCGCTTCAAGGGCGTGCCCGATGGCCAGGAAGTGTTCGAGGTCGGTGAGCCCGGTTACGCACCGCTGCGTGCGCCCAAGCAAAACGGCGGCAAGGCGTGGCGCGACATTCCCGTGTGGCGCCGGCCGACGGCGCTCGCGGCGGAATTGTTCCTGGTCGCCGGCATCGCAACGGGCGCATGGTTCCTGACGCGCCCGACGCCGGCGATTGCGTTCAACGAACGCGATTGGGTGGTGGTCGGCGATTTGCGCAACCTCACCGGCCAGCCGGTGCTCGACGAATCGCTCGAACAGGCCTTCCGCATCAGCCTGGAGCAATCGCGTTACGTCAACGTGCTGAGCGACCTCAAGGTGCGCGATACGTTGACCTTGATGAAGCGCACGCCCGGCACGTTGCTGGATCGGGAGATCGCATCGGAAATCGCAATCCGCGACGGCGCGCGCGCCGTGATCCTGCCGACCGTGTCCGAAGTCGGCGGGCGCGTGCGCGTGAGCGCGGAAGTCATCGATCCACGGACGCAGACGACCGTTTACTCCGAGACCTCGGACGGCCTGGGCGCTGCATCGGCGTTGTCGTCGATCGACACGGTGACCGGCCAATTGCGCGAGAACCTCGGCGAAGCGATCGCGAGCATCGAGCGCGATTCGCAACCGCTCCCGCAGGCGAGTACCGCCAACCTCGACGCGCTCAAGGCCTACGCCCTCGGTCTGCAAAAGGTGGACAACGGCGACATGGTGGGGGGGCTGGGGTATTACCGCCGCGCGCTCGAACTGGATCCGGATTTCGCGCTGGCGCGCATGGGCGTGGGTGGCGTCCTGGTCGCGCAGGGCAAGCTGAAGGAAGGCAAGGAAGCTTTGATCGCCGCGTCGCGGATGAAGGATCGATTGACGCCGCGCGAATTGCTCGCGCTCCAGACGCAGATCGCGCGCTTCGGACCCACCGAGCCCTTGCTCGCGCGCTGGGAACAGCTGACCGAGATGTATCCGGATTACCTGTCCGCGCAATTCGGTTACGCGCAGGACAGCTGGATGATGGCCAATCGCTTCGAACGCGCATTGCCCGCCGCCCGCGCTGCAACTGCGCGCCAGAGCGCGATGGCTGCATCGGCCTTCTACCTGCAGGGCATCCTGCTGCTCGGGCAGGAAGACGTGCGCGGCGCGATCGCCGCGTTCGATCGCGCGCAGGCCGTGGGGTTGCGCGGCGCCGCCATGTTCCGCGCGAAGGCCTTGCAGGCGCAGGGGCGCACCGCCGATGCCGACAAGGTGTTCGGCGCGCGCGGCGGCACCTCGCTCATGAACCAGGACCTCGAGTCGCTGGAATGGCGCTTCATCTCGCGGATCGATCGCGGCGAGTTCGCCGATGCGCGGGAAGCGCTCGACCACGCTTTGAAGTTGTCCGGAAAGGAAGATCCCTATTGGGCCGACACCATGTGGCAGCTCTATGCCGCCGGGATCGACCTGGTCACGGAAGGGAGCGCGTCCGCCGACACGCTCTCGCGTCGCCTCGATTGGGTGGACGCAAACAGCGCCAAGCTCGACGAGACCTATCCGATGGCGAGCACCAACCAACGCTTGGCGATGGGATGGCTCGCGGCGCGTTCCGGTCACGCCGCGGTGTTGTCCAAAGCCATCTCGGCGCTCGGCGAACGCAGCAAGGTCGCCGGCTATCCCCTCGCGGAACAGACGTGGGAGGTGCTGCTGGCCGAACAGGACCGCATGGCCGGCAAGCCGGCATCGGCGATCGCGCGCCTGGCGTCGATCGCGCGCCGGCCCGATGCGCTGCAGATGGTCCATGTCGCCAATGCGCGTGCGCTCGCCGACGCGGGGCAGTGGCAGGGTGCGGTCGCCGAATGGCATTGGGTCGCCACGCATCGCGGGCGTGCCTTCGCCGAACCGAGTACGGGCGGCATGCTGGATCCGCTGACGATCGCGGAAACGCGGTTGGCCCAGTTGGAAGCGGCGTCGTTGCTCGCCAGCCATGGGCAGGGCAAGCGTGCGGAAGGCGAACTGGCTGCCTTCGACAAGGCATGGCATCCCGAAGGGTTGCCACGCGCGCTGCACGCGCGGCGCGAAGCCGCGCGTGCAGCCTTGTTACGCGAGTAGCCCTGCCGGCGGCTTGAACTGGAAGGGCATCGCGAGCGAATCGACGAGCGCGTCGCGATCGGCCGCGATCGCATCCTTCGAGGCGAGCGTCACCGACGAGGCCAGGCACGCGCTGGTTCCCGCGGCCAGGCCGGTGCGTTCTGCAGTGGCCTCGGGCTGCCAACCCAGTTGCGTCAGCGCTTCGTGCGGGCTGCTTTCGAACAGCGTCCGGAAATCGTCGTCGTTCGACAGCTTGTCCAGCAGCTTGTGCGCGGTCTTGTGGTCCAGCTTTGGTCCCTTGCCTGCCATATCGCACTCCCCAGTGTGATGAAAACCCCGGAAACCTAACGTTCAAACGGTGTTGGTTGCAAGCACCGGCCCCCAACCCTAAGGTCCCAGCTTCGATCGGGGAGCGGACATGCGGGCAAGGCGTTGCGGTGTGCTGTGGCTGGAGCCGAGGAATGTCGCGACCTTCGCATTCGACGATCTGCTGCAAGGCGGCACGGGCGTCGTGCGGAGTTTGCAGTGGTTCGCCCATGCGCCGCACCTTGCGCAACCGGTGGAAGTCGATGCGCAGGCTGCGCAGGTCGTCGGTTGCATCGGCTCGGAAAAATGGGTCGACGTGGCCGAGCTCATCGATGCGCACGGTGCAGGCGCAATCGATGCGCTGATCGCCGAGGGCCTGGTCGTCACGGACGATCCGCGCGATGCGGCGCATCGCGAAGGCGACGCGCGTTTCCGGGAGCAACACTGGCATGGCCTGTCCGCGTTGTCGCACGCGGCCTCGCGCTGGTCGGGCATCGACACGGTGCAGGAGATCGCTGACGCCGGCGTGGATACCGCATCGGGCCTGCGCGCCGCGCATGGGCCGCCGCCGCCGACGTTCCATGATCGCGGGCCGTCCGATGTCCGCATTCCATTGGCGCGCGCAGAACCCACCGCCTTCGACGAACTCCTCGACCTGCGCAGCACCTGCCGCAATTTCGATACGACGCGCGCATTGCCGCAGGCGCAGTTCGCCAACGTGCTCGAACGCGTCTTCGGCGCGCGCGGGCAGGTGCAGGCCACCGACGACTTCTCGGTGATCAAGCGCACGAGCCCGTCGGGCGGCGCGATGCATCCGACCGAGGCGTACCTGATCGTGCAGAACGTCGAGGGCATCGCGCCGGGCCTGTATCACTACCGCCCGGGCGATCACGCGCTGCAACCGCTGCCGCCCGTCGAGGATCTCGCGCAACTGGCATTGCATGCGGTGGGTGGGCAGCAATGGTTCGCCGATGCGCACGTGCTGGTCGTTCTGGCGCCGCGGTTCGGGCGCAACTTCTGGAAATACCGCAACCACCCCAAGGCCTACCGGGTGACGATCCTCGACGTCGGACATTTATCGCAGACGCTGTTCCTCAGCGCGATCGAACTCGGCCTGGGCGCCTGCATCACGGCTGCGATCAACGAAGTCGAGATCGAAGAAGCCTTCAATCTGGTGCACTACGTCGAAGGCCCGTTGGCGGTGTGCGGATTCGGCCTGCGCGCCGACGCGATGACGACGGCGGAGCTGGATCCGAACCGCAAGGCCTGGCCGCGCGAATCACCGCCCGCCGAGTAAGCGTTCGCCGACGCCCGCGAATTTCAAACCGACCTGCGCGACGCGCTCGTCTTTCAACGCGCGCACGACCAGCACCGCCTTTCCGAGCGCAAGCTTGTCACCGACCTGCGGTTGCTCGTCGAAGCGCTCGTCGAACAACTGCGCCGCGGTCGCGTCGTTGAAGCGTGCGGGGATCTGCAATCCATAGAACGACGCGATTTCGCCGAGCGGTGCATCGCCCGGCAAGGTGAAGCTGCCGAACAGATCCTGCTCGGCGGCGCGTGCATCGCGGCCTTCGGCGAACAGCCAGTCCAGTCGCGGCGCCTGTCCCGTCGGTGCAAGCACGTACGCGTAATCGTTCGCGAGCAAAGTGCCTGCATCTTCCGGCAACAGCACGCGGCCTTCGCGCACGACCATCGCCAGGCGCACGCGGCCGGGCAGGGCGGCGCCGCGCAGCACGGCGCTTCCGGCTGCGATGCGATAGCCGACCATGTCGTATTCGAGCTGGCCGGGGAGGTCGAGCTGGATGCGGCGCGTATTCGGGTCCGCGCGCGGCACGGCGACTTCGAACCAGTGCGCTGCGCGTCCCAGCGACCAGCCTTGCACGATCAGCGAGACGAACACGACGACGAAGGCGACGTTGAAATAGACGGTCGCGTTCGGCAACCCCGCGAGCAACGGGATCGAAGCGAGGAAGATGCCGACCGCGCCGCGCAATCCCGTCCATGCGATGAAGGCGATTTCCTGCCGGCGATAACCGAAGGGCGCAAGGCACGCGACCACCGCGGCAGGCCGCGCGACGAACATCAGGAATGCCGCGACGCCGAGCGCGGGCAACAACACTTCGAAGAGCTTGTGCGGCGTGGCCAGCAGGCCGAGCAAGAGGAACATCACCAACTGCGCGAACCACGTCGCCGCATCCTGCACGGACAGCACTTCGTTGCGCGCGCGCATCGGGCGGTTGGCGACGACGATGCCCGCCAGGTACACCGCGAGATAACCGCTGCCGCGGAACAGGTTGGTGATCGAGAACAACGCAACCGCACCGGCGAGTGCGAGCCACGGATGGAGGCCCGGTGGAAGTTCGAAGGTATTGAGTGTCCACACCATCAAGCGCCCGCCGAGATAACCGGCGACGAGGCCCGCGGCGATCGCCCACCCGAGTTGCAGCGACAGCATCCATGGATCGTGCGTGCCCGTGCCGGCGATCCATGTCGTCATCGCGAGCGTGAGGAACACCGCCATCGGATCGTTGCTGCCCGATTCGAGTTCGAGCGTCGCGTTGACGCGGCGTTCGAGATGCAGGCCGCCGGCGCGCAACAGGAAGAACACGGCGGCCGCGTCGGTCGAAGACACGACGACGCCGAGCAACGACGCTTCCAACCACGGCAGATGCAACAGATACACCGCGGCGACCGCGGTGAGCGCGGCGGTGATCACGACGCCGGCGGTCGCGAGCACGACCGACGGCACCACGCTCCCGCGCACTTGCGCCGCGCGCGTGCGCAGGCCGCCATCGAACAGGATCACCGCGAGCGCGAGCGAGCCGACGAGATAGGTGAACCCCAGGTCCGAATACTTGATGCCGCCCGGCCCGTCTTCGCCGAGCACCAGGCCGAGCAACAGGAACACCAGCAGCAAGGGGGCACCGAACCGGCGCGCGAGCAGCGACGAAGCGATGCCCGCCAGGATGAGAAGCGCGCCGAAAAGCAGGCGCAGGTCGATGGCGTGCAGGTGCTCCAAGCGGACTCCTTGTCGGCTGGGGTCGAGTGTAGCGGTCGCGGTCGCTTGTCGCCGGACCCCAACATCGTCGATTGACAACGACTCGAAGCGCGATATCTTGTGGTCGTCGGTTCCGCGGGCGAAGGTTCGCGGATGAAAAGGGAAGCCGGTCCAACTCCGGCGCTGCCCCGCAGCGGTAGGTGGAAACGAAGTCGCGCACGCACTGGGGCGGTGGCCCCGGGAAGCGGCGACGAGTAGGTGGTGCGGCTCCATGCGCACCGTGTCCACGAGCCCGAAGACCTGCCGACAACCGCGCGATGCACGCCGCGCGGTGCCGGCCGCGGAATCTCCGGGGGGAGATGGCTGGTGACGCAGGGGCCGGCCGCCGCTTTTTTCGCGCGCGTGTCTCGATCGCTGCGACGCCGCCTTCCCATCGTGTGGTTCCAAGACCGATTGTCGATCGCCGAGGGAGCGATCGGCACCGGTGCGCCATCACGGAGCCACCCATGTCACACGACACGCTCGCCGAATCGGTCGTCTCGCCCGCCGCCGTCGCACCTGCCTTCGATCTTACGCCGCCGCCCACCGCCACCACCATGCGCGTCACCAAGCGCAACGGTGCGTCCGAAGCCGTCGACCTCAACAAGATCGTGCGCGCGGTGACGCGCGCGGCCGAAGGCCTGCACGCGGTGGAACCGATGCGCGTGGCCACGCGCACGATCTCGGGCCTCTACGACGGCGCGACCACGCGCGAACTCGACGAACTCTCGATCCGCACCGCCGCGCTGCTCACCGCCGAAGAACCCGAGTACGGGCGCCTGGCCGCGCGCCTGTTGTCGGCGGTGATCGCCAAGGAAGTGGCGGGCCAGGAAATCCACGCGTTCTCGCAGTCCATCGCGCGCGGGCACGAAGTGGGCCTGATCAACGACCGCCTGCTGGAATTCGTACAGGCCAACGCGCGCAAACTCAACGACGCCATCGACCCGATGCTCGACCAGGGCTTCGATTATTTCGGCCTGCGCACGCTGTACGACCGTTATTTGTTGCGCCATCCGCGCACGCGCAAGGCGATCGAGACGCCGCAGCAGTTCTTCCTGCGCATCGCCTGCGCGCTCGGCGAAGACGTGCCCGGCGCGCTCGCGCTGTATCGCGCGATGGCGCATCTGGATTACCTGCCTTCGTCGCCGACCCTGTTCAACAGCGGCACCAACCACGAGCAGCTGTCCTCGTGCTTCCTGCTCGATTCGCCGCAGGATTCGCTGGAATCGATCTACCAGCGCTACGGCGACATCGCGCAGCTGTCGAAATTCAGCGGCGGCATCGGCGTGAGCTTCACGCGCGTGCGTTCGCGCGGTTCGCTGATCAAGTCGACCAACGGGCATTCCAATGGCATCGTGCCGTGGCTGAAGACGCTGGATGCGTCCGTCGCCGCCGTGAACCAAGGCGGCAAGCGCAAGGGCGCGGCCTGCGTGTACCTCGAGCCGTGGCACGCCGACGTCGAGGAATTCCTCGAGTTGCGCGACAACACCGGCGACGAAGCGCGCCGTACGCACAATCTCAACATCGCCAACTGGGTGCCGGACCTGTTCATGCGCCGCGTGGAAGCGGATGCGGACTGGTCGCTGTTCGATCCGCGCGTGGTGCCGGAGTTCGTCGACCTGTATGGCGATGCGTTCGAACGTGCCTACGAACAGGCCGAAACGCAGGGCAAGGCGACGCGCACGATCCGCGCCCGCGAGTTGTACGCGCGGATGATGCGTTCGCTCGCGCAGACCGGCAATGGCTGGATGACGTTCAAGGACAAGTGCAACCGCGCGAGCAACCAGACGCTGCGGCCGCAGAACGTGATCCATCTGTCGAACCTGTGCACCGAGATCCTGGAGGTCACGTCCGCCGAGGAAACCGCGGTGTGCAACCTGGGTTCGATCAATCTCGCGCGGCACGTCGACCCCGAGATCGGCTTCGACTTCGACAAGCTCGCCGAAACCGTGCGCCTGGCCGTGCGCCAGCTCGATCGCGTCATCGACCTGAATTTCTACCCGATCGAAACCGCGCGCCGCGGCAACCTCCGCTGGCGCCCGGTGGGCCTGGGCTGCATGGGCCTGCAGGATGTGTTCTTCGCGCTGCGCTTGCCGTTCGACGGCGATGCGGCACGCGCGCTGTCGACGAAGATCGCCGAGACGATCTACTTCCACGCGCTCGATACCTCGTGCGAATTGGCGGTTGAACGCGGCGCACATCCGTCGTTCGGCGATACGCGTGCATCGGTCGGCGAGTTGCAGTTCGATGCATGGAGCGTGGTACCAGAAGCGAGCGAACGATGGGACGCCTTGCGCGAACGCATCAAGACGCACGGCCTGCGCAACTCCCTGCTCGTCGCAATCGCGCCGACGGCGACTATCGCGTCCATCGCCGGTTGTTACGAATGCGTCGAGCCGCAGGTGAGCAACCTGTTCAAGCGCGAAACGCTGTCGGGCGACTTCCTGCAGGTCAATCGCTACCTCGCCGAGGAGTTGAAGAAGCTCGGCCTGTGGACACCGGAACTGCGCGACGTGATCAAGCGCGCGGAAGGCTCGATCCAGGGCATCGCGGAGATTCCCCAGGCCCTGCGCGACATCTACCGCACCGCATGGGAACTCCCGATGCGCGCGCTGATCGACATGGCCGCCGCGCGCGGCGCGTACATCGATCAATCGGCGTCGTTGAATCTGTTCATGGAAAGCCCGGCGATCGGCGCGTTGTCGTCGATGTACATGCACGCGTGGAAGCAGGGCATCAAGACGACGTACTACCTGCGCTCGCGCCCGGCGACGAAGATCCAGAAGACGACGGTCGGCGCCGCGCCGACGCCGGTCGAAGCCATCGCCTGCTCGCTCGAGAACCCCGAATCCTGCGAGGCCTGCCAGTGAGCGCCGCCCGTCCCTTGCTGCTCGATCCCGGTTTCGAGCTCACCCTGCGCCCGATGCGCTATCCGCATTTCTACGAGATGTACCGCAACGCGGTGCGCAACACCTGGACCGTGGAGGAAGTCGACTTCTCGCTCGACCTCAACGACCTGCGGCACAAGATCGGACCGGCCGAGCGGCATCTGGTCGAACGCCTGGTGGCGTTCTTCGCCACGGGCGATTCGATCGTCGCCAACAACCTCGTCATCAATCTCTACCAGCACATCAACGCGCCCGAAGCGCGCATGTTCCTCTCGCGCCAGTTGTACGAGGAAGCGCTGCACGTGCAGTTCTACCTCACGCTGCTCGACACCTACCTGCCGGACCCGGCCGAACGCGCACGTGCGTTCGCGGCGGTCGACAACATTCCGTCGATCCAGCGCAAGGCGGCGTTCTGCTTCAAGTGGATGGAATCGATCCGCAACCTGCAGCGCGTGGAGACGCGGGAACAGCGACGCCAGTTCCTGTTGAACCTCGCGTGCTTCGCCGGGTGCATTGAAGGCCTGTTCTTCTTCGGCGCGTTCGCCTACGTGTATTACCTCCGCTCGCGCGGCCTGTTGCATGGCCTCGCGGCGGGCACCAACTGGGTGTTTCGCGACGAGAGCGGGCACATGGCCTTCGCCTTCGATGTCTTCCGCACCGCGCGCGAGGAAGAACCGGACTTGATCGACGCTGATTTCCACGCGCAAATCGTGGCGATGATGGAAGAAGCGGTGGAGTGCGAGGTCGCCTTCGCCGAAGACACGCTGTCGGGCGGCGTCGCGGGTCTGTCGATCCGTGACATGCGCGAGTACCTGCAGTACTGCGCCGACCAGCGCCTCGCGCAACTCGGCATGCCGCCGCACTGGCGCTCGCGCAATCCCTTCCCCTTCATGGACCTGCAGGACGTGCAGGAAGTGACGAACTTCTTCGAGCGGCGCGTCTCGGCCTACCAGGTCGGCGTGCAGGGCGAGGTGGCGTTCGATCACGCGTTCTAGCGGTTCTCGGCTCCCGGCTCGTCGCGCCAGCAAAGGAATGCGCCCAGCAACAAGGGCGCGACGAGCCCCGGGAGCGCGCGTGGATCGTGCAACACGATCGGAACGGCGCCTGCGACGAACGCAAGCGCCGCGATGCGCCAGGCCCAGCGCAGCCTGCGTGCCATGCGCGACGCGGCGCGCGCATGCGCGGCCTGGACGATGCGCCACAACGGAGGTGGCGTCGGTGCGGCGGCGCGCAGTCGGCGTGCCTGTGCTTCGAACAAGGCTGCGATGTCTTCGTCGTCATGCATCATCGCTTTCCTTCTGCAATGCCTGGAATCGTGCGCGCGCCCGCCAGAGCAGCACGCGAATGCTGTCCGACCCCAGTTGCGTGATCGTCGCGATCTCCTCGTGCGTGAACCCTTCCGCATACGCGAGCCACAGCAACTGGCGTTCGCGCATCGTCAGCCGCGACCAGAGGTGTCGTGGAATGACGTCCTCGTTCGAAACGGGCGCGGCGATTTCCATCGCCACGTCCCAGGCCACCTCGCGCTTGCTCCGACGCGCATGATCGATGAACAGGTGCAGCGCGATCCGGTACAGATAGGCGCGCGCGGTGCCTTCGAACGTCGAAGCATCGCGCTCGAGCCAGCGCACGAAGGTGTCCTGCGCCAGGTCCGACGCCAGCGCAGGCGGCGCACCCAGCCGCGCGAGATACGCCCAGATCCCCGCGTAGTACGTCGCGTAGAAGGACGCGAATCCTTCGTCGGCCTGCATCGTTCATTCGCCCAGCACGCGCCATCGACGCGCGAGGTACGCACTCACGCCGCTGGCGAGCACCAGGCCGATGCCGAGCCCGATCGCCAGCCATCCCCACCAGCGCGCGTTGTCGGCTTCGCGCACGAAGTTGATGTCGGTGCCCGGTGGCGGCGCGATGCCGTTCACGAGGAATGCCGCACCGATCGCGCACGCGATGATGCCGAACTGCAGCAGGCCGAGGATGCGGTGTGCCATCGCAGCGGGTGCGTACTCGTTTTCCATCAGCGTGCGACCTTCGGGGGAGCGTGCGAAGGCGACGAAGGCGTCGGCATCGCCGAAGCGTTCGCCCAGGCGCAACGTCATCGCATCGCGCGCCATGCGGCGTCGCACCTGCAACTTGCGGCGCGCGATGTGCACGACCGCGAGCGCAACGATGCCGACGACCAGGACCGCGAACATCACCAGCTCATCGCCCGACATGGGGGCCTCCTGTTTCGACGCGATTGTTCGTACTCAACCAGCGCAACACGTTGCGCGCAAACGCAACGTTGTCGCAACCTGGCAGTTGCATGCCGAAGGGTTGGCGATCGGCGACCTGCGCGGTGAGCATCGCCGCCTCGCCCAACACCACGACGCGCCCTCGCCCGTAAGCGAACGCCAAGCCCTGGCCCGCGCCGGCCGGGGTTTCGCGAAACGTGCCGTGATCGTCGATGGTTTCCACCGAGCCGCGCGGCAAGCGCAGGAGGATCTCCGCGCCGGGTGGCCCATCCAGCGATTGGCCGGTGAAGGTTTGCACGCACGCCACCGGTGTCCCGCCTTCGCCGCCCGACACGATCGGATGCGCGGCATCCAGGCGCCCGTTCTCGCGGGTGAAGCGCAGTGGATCCGATACTTCGCCCGGGACTTCGGCGAACCCGGCATGCATGCGCACGCCGAACGCCGCCGCGAGCGCTGCGTTCGCCGCGCCGAACGGCGCGTGATCGGCGATCAGCAACAGCCGACCGCCGCTCGCGACCCAGCGAGGCAACGCGGCGATCTCCTGCGCGGTGAACGCCGGGGCGCTCCGATCCGCTCCGCCACCCCAAGGCAGGTTGATGCCGAGGAACTGCGGTTTCGCGCCGCCCGAAGCGTTGGCGATGACGAGCACATCGATGCTGGCCAGTATCGCGGGCGTGAATGCCGCATCGGAATAGCGAACGCGATACCCCTCGGCGCGCAGCAATCGTCCGAAAGGCCAGTAGCGCCCCCACCAGTTCGCGGTGGATGCGTTGTGGTGCGCATGGTCGATGGCGACCGTCGGCCCGGTGCCCATCGCGAAGGCCGGCCGAGCCGGCAACGGCCGCCACCCGTAGTCCGCGCGCTGCGCGTTCCATGCCGCGTAACCGAAGGCCCCGACGAGGAGCACCGGCACGGCGGCAAGCGCCGCCAGGACCCACCGCCATCGCACCCTTGGCTTTGCCATCGTCCATTCCCTTCGCGCCCTGTTCCCTTCACAACGGGCGGCGGAGGGACGGGGTTAACAGGCCCGTGTAAACGCTGGCGCGCGCCCGCGCATCGGACCCCAGATACCCCCCGCCCCGGAAGAAAGGAAATCGATCGATGCGTGCTGTGAACGGACGTTTTGCATTGGCGCTGGCCGCCACCGCCCTGGTCGCCTCCGCGGCCTGCCTCGCGGCGCCCGCGCCGGCGACCGACCCGCAACCCGACGCGGACTTCCTGTTCGTCGGCAGCTTCCACATGAACAACCCGGGCCGCGACGTGCACAACACGCGCGCCGACGACGTGCTCAGCGCCAAGCGCCAGCGCGAGATCGCGGACGTCGCGCGCCTCATCGCGCGCTTCAAGCCGACGAAGATCATGGTCGAGGCCGACACCACCAAGCAGGCCACGCTGGACCAGACCTTCGCCGAGTCGTGCCACGGCAAGCGCCCGCTCACGCGCAACGAGACCGAGCAGCTCGGCTTCCGCATCGCGTGCGATGAAAAGCTCAAAGGCGTGATCGCAGTCGACTGGAACGACATGGGCCCGATCAAGGACGAGGCGAGCGTCGACTGGCCCAAGGCGATCGAACGCCACGGCCAGCAGGCACAACGTGCGCAGGACGATGCCATCGGCAAGGCGGTGAACGACGAAGACCAGCGCGTCCTGGACAACGGCACGATCGGCGACATGCTCGTGCGCTTGAATTCGCCGGAATGGTTGCGCGCGAATGCGCAGGCGTATTTCCGCATCGGCCTCTACGGCACGGCCGACGACCCGATCGGCGCGAACTGGGACATGCTCTGGTACGGCCGCAACCTGACCATCTTCAACAACATCGTGCGCCGCACCGAACCGGGCGACCGCGTGCTGGTGCTGTACGGCGCCGGCCACGGCAATTGGCTGCGCCAGCTGGCGACCGATTCGGGCAAGTACCGCGTGCAGGACACGCAGCGCTGGTTGAAGGAAGACGCGCCAGCCAAGTGACGGCGACGCTGTCGAGAAGTGCGCGGCTGCGTCAGTGGCCGCGCATTTCCTTCACCGGGGCTTCGGTCATCGCCGTCTCGGTGTGGATCGCGCACAGCCATTTGCCGTCGCGGCGGACCCAGGTGCTGGAATCGGACATGCGCACACGTTCTTCGCGATCGGACATCGTCGTGGTCTGGTCGACTTCGTAGGTGACGATGGCCACGTCGTCGGACGGGCGGAGCACGCGCGCGTTCGACAGGTCGAAGGCCTTGAGCGCGTGGCGCGGGTCTTCGGCCATCTTGCGATAGCCCGCGTGGTCGAACTGCATCGCACCGTGGCTGGAGACCATCAGCGCCGGCTCGGCCAGCAGGCCCAGGGCGACGTCGGTGTCGCGGTCGACCATCGATTGCCAGAAGCGTTTTTCCAGTGCGATCAGGTCCTGGTCGGTCTCTGGCATGGCACGGTTCTCGATCGCGGGAGCGCGAAGGTGTAACAGCGCAAGCCTTCGCACGGAGTGAAACTCAGGCGGCCGGCGCACCCCGGTCCAGGGTGCGGTACCCGATCGCTTCGGAAAGGTGCGGCGTGGCGATGTGTTCGCTGTCGTCGAGGTCGGCGATGGTGCGCGCCACGCGCAGGATGCGATGCAGCGATCGCGCGGAAAGGTCGAAGGCGACCATCGCGCGTTCCAGTAACGCGCGGTCCACCGGCGCGAGGCGGCAGGTCGCGGTCGTCGCCGACTGATCCAGTAATGCATTGGGAACGCCTGCGCGCGCGAGTTGTCGCGTGCGTGCGGCGACGACGCGCGCGCGCACCTGTTCGCTCGGTTCGCCTTCCGGAGCCTCCTCGCGCAAGGCGTCGGGCGGGACGCGCGGTACGTCGACATGCAGGTCGATGCGGTCGAGCAGAGGACCGGACACGCGTGCGCGATAACGGTCGATGGCCTCGGGCAGGCAACGGCACTTGCCGCTCGGATCGCCGGCCCAGCCGCAGGGGCAGGGGTTCATCGCGGCGACGAGTTGGAAACGCGCGGGATACTCCGCGCGCGACGCTGCGCGGGAAACGACGACCGAGCCCGACTCGAGCGGCTCGCGCAGCACTTGCAGCGTGTGCCGCCCCCACTCGGGCAATTCGTCGAGGAACAAGACACCGTTGTGCGCGAGCGAGACTTCGCCCGGGCGCGCATCGGGCCCGCCGCCGATCAACGCGGCTGCGCTGGTGGTGTGGTGCGGCGCGCGGAACGGACGCAGGCGCCAACGCGCGACGTCGACCCCACGGCCGCTGATCGAAGCGACCGCCGCGGACTCCAGCGCTTCGACCTCGCTCGCTTCGGGCAACAGCCCCGGTAGGCGCGAGGCGAGCAGCGTCTTGCCACAGCCCGGCGTGCCGACGAACAGGAGGTGATGCTGGCCCGCGGCCGCGATCTCCAACGCGCGCCGCGCTCGCACTTGCCCGCGCACGTCGCGCAGATCCGGCGCGAGGCGTTCGACGACGGCGACCGCTTCGGCGCGCGGCAAGGATTTCTCGCCGGCCAGCAATGCGCACACCTCCAGCAACGTGCGCGCGACGCGGACATCCGCAGACGCGACGAGTGCGGCTTCGCCGCCGTTGTCCTGCGGCACGACCAGGCGTCGATTCGCCTGTGCCGCCTCGATCGCGGCCGGCAACACGCCGTCGACGCCGCGCAATTCCCCGGTGAGCCCGAGTTCGCCGAGGAACTCCACGTCCCGCAAGGCGTCGTTGGACAACTGCCCGCTCGCGGCCAGGATCCCGAGCGCGATCGGCAAGTCGAATCGTCCACCGCGCTTGGGCAGGTCCGCCGGCGCGAGGTTGACGGTGATGCGCCCGTCGGGAAAGGTGAATTGCGAGCACTGCAGCGCGGCGCGCACGCGATCCTTGGCTTCGCGCACGCCCGCGTGTGGCAGGCCGACGACCGTCAGCGACGGCAGGCCACCGCCGACATGCACTTCCACGCGAACGGCAGGCGCGCGCACGCCGACGCGTGCACGCGTGTGCACGAGCGACAAGCCCATGGCGAACCCGCTAGTGGCGCGGCGGCGGCGAATCCAGCTGCGCTTCGAGATCGGCGACGGTGCGCTGGAGTTCGTCCAGCTTCTCGCGCGTACGCAGCAACACGGTGCGCTGCACTTCGAATTCCTCGCGGGTGACGAGGTCGAGCTTGGACAAGCCGGTCTGCAGGACGGACTTGAAGTTCTCCTGCAGCTCGTCGCGCCCCTCGCGCAGGGCGGGGGGGACGAGGCTGCTGAGGCGCCGCGCGAGGTCGTCGAGTTTTTCCAGGTCGATCATGGCGCTCATTGTCCTCAAGTCCTCGGGCTACGCGAGATTGTCCAACTTCCGGGCCGGCCGCCATCGGGAAAAGAAGCGACAGGCCGTGGGTATTTTCCTACAGCCGGTCCCGGCGCGGTTATGCTGCGGGCACGCGACATGGAGACGACGTGATGAAGATGGTCATGGCGATCATCAAGCCTTTCAAGCTGGACGACGTACGCGAGGCGCTGTCCGAGGCGGGCGTGGCGGGGATCACCGCGACCGAGGTCAAGGGCTTCGGGCGCCAGAAAGGCCACACCGAGTTGTATCGCGGCGCCGAGTACGTCGTCGACTTCCTGCCCAAGATCAAGCTCGAGGTCGCCGTGTCCGACGACCAGGTCGACGCAGTGGTCGAAGCGATCATGCAGGCCGCCGGCACGGGCAAGATCGGCGACGGCAAGATCTTCGTCTGGGATCTCGACAAGGTGGTGCGCATCCGCACCGGCGAGCTGGACGGCGACGCGCTTTAAGCGTCGCCCAAGGCCTCGGCCACGAACGGAATCGACGCCATGGCCCCTTGGTGCACGTCGGCCGTGTAGTACTTGGTCTTGAAGGTTTTCGCGCGCGCATCCACCGCGCGGTAATCGAAACCACCGGACTTGCGCGCCAGCGTGCAGCTCCACCAGCCGGTCGGGTAGCACGGCTGCGGGAAGGGCAGCGTCTTGAAGGTCGTGAAGCCGGCCTTGCCCATTTCGCCGCGCATTTCCTTGATCAGCTCCAGCAGCACCAGCGGCGACTCGGATTGCTGCACGAGGATGCCGTCGTCCTTCAGCGCGCGGAAGCACGAGGCGTAGAAGGCCTTGTTGAACAGGCCTTCGGCCGGGCCGACCGGATCGGTCGAATCCACGATCACGATGTCCACGCTGCCCGCCGGGCAATTGGCCATGTAGGCGATGCCGTCATCGAACAGCAGTTCGGCGCGCGCATCGTTGTTGGAATCGCACAGCTCGGGGAACCACTTCTCCGCCATGCGGGTGACCTGCTCGTCGATGTCGCATTGCGTGGCCGACTCGACGCCCGGGTGCTTGAGCACTTCGCGCAGCGTGCCGCAATCGCCGCCGCCGATGATGACCACGCGCTTGGGGTTGGCATGCGTGAACAGCGCCGGATGCGACATCATCTCGTGGTAGAGGAAGTTGTCGCGCGTGGTGAGCATCATCGCGCCGTCGATCAGCATCACGTTGCCCCAATCGGTGCTCTCGAAGATCTCGATCTTCTGGAAGGGCGACTGCACTTCGTCCAGCTTGCGCGTGATGCGATAACCGATGGCCGAACCGGCGGGTTCGAAGTTCTCGTACATCCAGGTGGGTTCGGTCATCGCGGCGGGTCCGGCTGGGGCGTGGGGGCGCGCATTGTAGGGCGTCGGCCGTTTTGGCGGTGCGTTCGGCCCGCGGGGGGTACACTTCGCGCCCGTTTTGTTCCCCCAGACCGAGGTAATCCGCCGATGAGCGCATGGTCCGTCGACCAGGCCCGCAAGACCTACTCCATCCCGCATTGGTCGGAGGGGTATTTCGATGTCGATGGCGCCGGGCGCGTCACGGTGTTGCCGCGCGGTGGGCAGGGCCCGGCGATCGCGCTGGCCGAAGTGGTCGACCAGGCGAAGGCCAACGGCGCCAAGCTGCCCTTGCTGGTGCGCTTCCCGGACATCCTCGGCGATCGCCTGCGCAAGTTGCAGGCGGCCTTCGCGCAGGCGCAGGCCGATTGGGACTACAAGGGCGGCTACACGGCGGTCTATCCGATCAAGGTCAACCAGCACGCCGGCGTGGCGGGCACGCTCGCCTCGCATCGCGGCGAAGGCTTCGGCCTGGAAGCCGGCAGCAAGCCCGAGCTGATGGCGGTGCTCGCGATGAGCCGGCCCGGCGGGCTCATCGTCTGCAACGGTTACAAGGATCGCGAGTACATCCGCCTGGCGCTCATCGGCCGCAAGCTCGGGCTGCAGACCTACATCGTGGTCGAGAAGCCGAGCGAGCTGAAGCTGATCATCGAGGAAGCCAAGGCCCTCGACGTGCGGCCGGGCATCGGCGTGCGCATGCGGCTGGCCTCGCTCGGCGCGGGCAAGTGGCAGAACAGCGGTGGCGACAAGGCGAAGTTCGGCCTCTCGCCGCGGCAGGTGCTCGACCTGTGGAAGACGCTGCGCGACAGCGGCTTCGGCGATTGCCTGGGCCTGCTGCATTTCCACATGGGCTCGCAGATTTCCAACGTCCGCGACATCGCCAACGGCATGCGCGAGGCGGTGCGTTACTTCGTCGAGTTGTCCAAGCTCGGCGCGCAGGTGCAATACATGGACGTCGGTGGCGGGCTGGGCATCGATTACGAAGGCACGCGTTCGCGCAGTTATTGCTCGATCAACTACGGCGTGAGCCAGTACGCGAACAACATCGTGCAGCCGCTGGCCGAAGCCTGCGAAGCGCATGCATTGCCGCAGCCGCGCATCGTCACCGAATGCGGACGCGCGATGACGGCGCACCATGCCGTGCTCGTGGCGAACGTCGCCGAAGTCGAGGAAGCGCCCGAAGGCCGCGTGCCGCCGCCGCACGACGACGAACCGGCGGTGATCCGCCATCTGCGCGAGTTGCACGACGAACTCGACCAACGCCCCGCGGTGGAACTCTTCCACGACGCGCAACACCATCATGGCGAAGGATTGTCGCTCTACGCGCTCGGCCAGATCGACCTCACGCATCGCGCGCGCATCGACGATCTGTTCTACGCGATCGCGCATGCCGTGCGCGCGCGCCTGGACGTCGGCGAGCGTTCGCACCGCGACCTGCTCGACGAGTTGAACGAGCGCCTGGTCGACAAGTACTTCGTGAATTTCAGCGTGTTCGAGTCGATGCCCGACGTGTGGGCGATCGACCAGGTGTTCCCGATCGTGCCGATCGAACGCCTCGACGAAGCGCCCGCGCGCCGCGGCGTGATCGCGGACATGACCTGCGATTCGGACGGCAAGATCGATACCTACGTGGAAAACGAAGGGCTCGACAGCTCGCTGCCGCTGCATCCCTTGCGGCACGGCGAGATCTATCGCCTGGGCTTCTTCCTCGTGGGCGCGTACCAGGAAATCCTGGGCGACATCCACAACCTGTTCGGCGATACCGATGCGGTCGAAGTGCATCTGGACGGCGATGGGTACGCGATGAGCCAGCAGCGTCGTGGCGACACGACGGACGTGATGCTGGATTACGTCGGGTACAAGCTCGATGCGCTGCGCGAGGCGTACGCGAAGAAGGTCGATGACGCGGGATTGCCGGCGGAGGAGAGCGCGCGCTTGAAGGACGCACTCGAAGCCGGGCTCACCGCGTACACCTACCTCAGCGACGAACCCGTTTAGTCGCGAGCGATCTGGAAGCCGGCGAACGATTGGCGCGTCGGCATCATTTCCAGGCGATTGACGTTGAGGTGGGGCGGCAAATTCGCCACCCACCAAATCGTTTCCGCGATGTCTTCGGCCGTCATCGGATGCGCGCCCTTGTAGAGCGCATCCGACGCCGCCTGGTCGCCGTGCGTACGCACGAGGGTGAACTCGGTTTCGGCCATTCCCGGCTCCAGCGCGGTGACGCGTACGCCGGTGCCATGCAGGTCCGCGCGCAGGCCGAGCGAGAATTGCGAAACGAAGGCCTTCGTGCCGCCGTAGACGTTGCCGCCGGAATACGGATAGGTCGCCGCCGTCGAGCTGACGTTGACGATCGCGCCCTTGCGTTCGATCAACGCCGGCAACAACGCATGCGTGAGCACGACGAGCGCGCGCACGTTGGTGTCGATCATCGTCTGCCAATCGGACAGGTCGGCTTTCTGCGCGGGCAGCGTGCCCTGCGCGAGGCCGGCGTTGTTCACCAGCAGGTCGATGGTGTTGAAGTGCGACGGGATCGCGTCGAGCGCGGCGCGCATCGCGCCTTCGTCGCGCACGTCGAAGACGGCCGGATGCACGCGATCGGCACCGAGAGCGTCGACGAGGGTTTGCAGGCGATCGGCGCGTCGGCCGGTGGCGACGACATTCCAGCCGCCGGCGACGAATCGCTTCGCGGCGGCGGCGCCGAAACCGGAGGTGGCGCCGGTGATGAACGCAGTGCGGGGCGTGGTCGTCATCGGCGCGCGGTCAACGCGCCTTGATCGCCATCGCCGGCAGGCCGCCGCCGCTGAGGCGGCGCTTGGCATCGGCGAGTTCGGACGCGCTGCCGTAAGGCCCCATGCGCACGCGGTAGACCGTCTTGTCGGCCATCTGCGCCGATTCCACGCGCGCGCTGAGCCCCAGCATCGCGATCTTGGCCTTCACCGCTTCGGCATCGCCGCTGGCCTGGAACGCGCCGGCCTGCAGCAGGTAGCGCGTGCCGTCGTCCTTGGGTTCGGGCTTGGCCACCGATGCGGTGGTCGTGGCCGGCGCCTGGGTGTTCGATGCGGCGCCGGCATTCGCCGCGGGCGCGTTGGTCACGGCGGCGTTGGTCGCGACCACCGGGTGCGCGATATCGGCGGCATCCGGATTCGCGGCCGCCTGCTGCTTCGCGGTGGCTGCGCCTCGCGCGGCTTCGGCGCGCTCGGTTTCCGCCAGCTCGGCGTCGGAGAGCGGCACTTCGTTGGACGGCAGCAGCGTGTAGAAGTCGTACTGCGTTTCCTTCGGCTTGTCGGCCTTGGCCGCCGCAGGCGCGGGCTCGGGGACGATCGCATCGTCCTCGTCGGCGCTGACCGTGGACTTGGGCTGCGCATCGGGATTGGGCTTCGGACGGAAGAACCCGTCGCCGTCGCCCTTCGGCCACAGCTTGGGCACGCCGACGATCAGCGCGATGCCGAGCGCCAGGCCCGCGAACAACCAGATCCAGGCGGGGTTGGAATCGCCCCCGTTGCGCTTCGCCTGCGACTTCCCGCGTCGTGCCGCCATCACATCTTCTCCGGGGCCGATACGCCCAGCAAATCCAAACCGTTCTTCAGCACCTGGCCGGTGCCCACGCTGAGCGCAAGGCGCGCGTCGCGCTGGTTCGCATCATCCACCAGGATGGGCTGCGCGTGGTACCAGACGTGGAAGGCATTCGCCAATTCACGCAGGTATTGCGCGATGGCGTGCGGCTCGAGCGTCACCGCGGCCGCTTCAACGACTTCCGGGAAGCGCGAGAGCTCGACCAGCAACGCCTGCGCCTGTTCATCGACCAGCGTGTCCACGTGGCGCAGGCCGTTGGACAGATCGAAGGTGAAACCCTTCTCCCCGGCCTGGCGCAGCAGGCTGCACACGCGGGCGTGTGCGTACTGCACGTAGAAGACGGGGTTGTCGTTACTCTGCGAGCGCGCCAGGTCGATGTCGAAGGTGAGCTGCGAATCGGACTTGCGCGCGATCAGGAACCAGCGCGTGGCATCGCGGCCGGCTTCCTCGATGAGGTCGCGCAGCGTGAGGTAGCTGCCCGCGCGCTTGGAGAGCTTCACTTCCTGGCCGCCGCGCATGACGGTGACCATCTGGTGCAGCACGTACTCCGGCCAGTTCTTCGGAATGCCGCAGTCCAGCGCCTGCAGGCCGGCGACCACGCGCGCCAGCGAACCGTGGTGGTCCGCGCCGAGCTCGGTGATCGCGCGCTCGTAGCCGCGCTGCCACTTGGAGCGGTGGTAGGCGACGTCCGGCAGGAAGTAGGTGTAGGTGCCGTCCGATTTCCGCATGACGCGGTCTTTGTCGTCGCCGAAGTCGGTCGTGCGCAGCCACAGCGCGCCGCCTTCCTCGTAGGTGTGGCCGTGGGCGACGAGCTCGCGGACGGTTTCCTCGACCTTGCCCTGCGTGTACAGCGAGGACTCCAGGAAGTAGACGTCGAAGGACACGCCGTAGGCCGCGAGGTCCGCGTTCTGTTCGCGGCGGAGCCAGGCGACGGCGAATTGCCGGACAGCGTCGAGGTCGTTCGGGTCCTTCGCGGCGTGCACGATGTGGTCTTCGAACTCGACCGTGTCCCCGCGCAGGTACGCGTTGGCGACATCGACGATGTACTCGCCGCGATAGCCGTCTTCCGGCCACGACGGATCGTCCGGCGTCTTGCCGAGCGCGCGCGCCTGCACCGACTTGGCGAGGTTGTCGATCTGCGCGCCGGCATCGTTGTAGTAGAACTCGCGCATCACGCGCCAGCCGTTGGCGGCCAGCACGCGCGCGATGCAATCGCCGATCGCCGCCGCGCGGCCGTGGCCGACGTGCAACGGGCCGGTCGGGTTGGCAGACACGTATTCCACGCCGACCGTGTGGCCCGCGCCGCTGGTGTTGTGGCCGTAGGCCGAACCGCGCGCGATGACCTCGCGCAATTCGCGCCCATAGGCCGCCGGCGCCAGGTGGAAGTTGATGAAGCCGGGGCCGGCGATTTCGACCTTGGCGACGTCGTCGGAGGCAGGCAACGCGGCCACCAGGGCCTGCGCGAGCGCGCGCGGGTTGGTGCGCGCGGCCTTGGCCAGGACCATCGCGGCGTTGGTGGAGAAATCGCCGTGCGCGCGCTGGTTCGGACGCTCGACCACGAAGGCCGGGATGTCGAGATCCTGCGGGAGCGTGCCGGCGGTGCGCAGCGCGGCGATGCCCTGGTCGACGAGGGCGTTGATGGAAGCTTTCACGACGGTTGCCGAAGGCCGAAACGACGGCCGCATAGTCTACGGCACGCATGAGAAGAGCCCTCGTGCGGCCATCGACAGGGGCGGGCCTTCGCCGACGATCACGTGGTCGAGCAGGCGGATGCCGAGCAGCCGCAGCGAGTTGCGCATCTCCAGGGTGGTCTTGCGATCGTCGTTGCTGGGCTCGGGCGTGCCGCTGGGATGGTTATGGCCCACCACCACGGCGGCGGCGTTGAGGGCGAGCGCGCGCTTGGCGATCTCGCGCGGGTAGATATCCGCCTGGTCCACGGTGCCGTGGAAGAGTTCCTCGAAGGCGATCATCCGCAACCGCGTATCGAGGAACATCACGGCGAAGACTTCGGCGCGGTGATCGCGCAGACGCCGGTGGAAGAACTCGCCGACTACGCCCGGCCCGGACATGAGATCGCCGGGCTCGAGCGTGGTGGCGTAGTGGCGGTGCCCGAGTTCCAGCGCGGCCAGCAGCAGGCAGGCGCGCGCGCGGCCGATACCCTTGAGCCGTTCCATCAGCGGCAGCGGATGATCGAGCAGGGCGCGCAGCGAGCCCTGCGTATTCAGCAGGTGGCGCGCCGTGGTCACGGCGTCCTGGCCGCGCAGGCCCGAGCCGATGAAGATGGCGAGCAACTCGGCGTCCGACAGGACCCGGGCGCCGTGGGCGGCGAGTTTTTCGCGTGGGCGTTCTAGGGAGGGCCAGTCGCGGATGCGCATGGCCATAGCGTGTCGTGTGGGCGGATGGGGGTGTATCAGGGGAATGGAGGGGTTCGGGTAAGCTGGATGCCTATTCCGCCGTGGGGGTTTTCCGACCGATGAAGGCCGAACCCGTCGCCGCCCTGCATGGCCGGAAGGTGCTGCTCTGCGTCTGCGGCGGTATCGCGGCGTACAAGGCCGCCGACCTCGTCCGCCGCCTGCGCGACGCGGGCGCGACCGTGCAGGTCGCGATGACCGAGAACGCCCAGCGCTTCGTCGGCGCCCAGACCTTCCAGGCGCTGTCGGGCCTGCCCGTGCGCACCTCGCTGTGGGATGCCGCCGCCGAACAGGCGATGGGCCACATCGAACTCGCGCGCTGGGCCGACGCCATCCTCGTCGCCCCCGCCACCGCCAACACGATCGCGAAACTCGCGCACGGATTCGCCGACGACCTGGTCAGCACGCTGTGCCTGGCCACGACCGCGCCGATCACGCTGTGCCCCGCGATGAACCACCGCATGTGGTTGCACGCGGCGACGCAGGCGAATGTCGCACTGCTGCGCGAACGCGGCGCGCACATCGTCGGGCCCGCCGAAGGGCCGCTGGCCGAAGGCGAATCCGGGCCCGGCCGCATGGTCGAGCCGCTGGACATCGTCGCCGCGCTCGCGAGGGCGACCGCTTGAGCCTTGCCGGCCTCCGCGTCGTCGTCAGCGCGGGACCGACCTACGAGGACCTCGATCCGGTCCGGTTCCTCGGCAACCGCAGCAGCGGGAAGATGGGTTTCGCGATCGCCGCCGCCGCCGCGCGACGCGGTGCGCACACCGTGCTCGTCGCAGGACCCGTGCATCTCCCGACGCCCGAGGGCGTGGCGCGCATCGACGTGCGATCGGCCGCGCAGATGCATGCGGCCGTGCTCGATGCGCTGCCGGCCGATGTCTACGTGGGCGCGGCCGCCGTCGCCGATTTCACGCCCGAACACCTGGCGCCGTCGAAAATCAAGAAGCGCCCCGGCGAAGCGGTGCTGACGTTGCGCCTGGTGCGCACGCCCGACATCCTCGCCGACGTCGCGCGCGATCCGCGCCGCCCGCGCATGGTGGTCGGCTTCGCCGCCGAAACAGACGCGCTGCCCACATACGCGCAAGGCAAACTCGACGCCAAGCGCATCGACCTCATCGCCGCCAACCGCGTCGGCCAGGCCGGCAGCGGTTTCGAGAGCGACGACAATGCGCTGTCGATCTACTGGCGCGACACGAACGGAACCCTCGGCGAACGCTCGCTCGGCCCCGCGCCGAAGACCGCGCTCGCCGATGCCCTGCTGGATCTGGTGGAGGAGCGATTGCCCGCATGACGCACAAGGTGCTCGAAGTGAAGGTGCTGGACCCACGCTTCGGCGACGAATGGCCGATGCCGGCCTACGCGACCGAACACAGCGCAGGCCTGGATTTGCGCGCGGCGCTGGACGCCCCGTTGCTGCTGGAGCCGGGTGAGACGGCGCTGATTCCCTCCGGGCTGGCGATCCACCTGGCCGATCCGACGCTCTGCGCGGTGATCCTGCCGCGCTCGGGCCTGGGCCACCGGCACGGCATCGTGCTCGGCAACGGCACCGGCCTGATCGACGCCGACTACCAGGGCCCGCTGATGATCAGCACGTGGAACCGGGGCCGCGAGGCCTTCACGATTTCGCCGGGCGACCGGATCGCGCAGCTGGTCGTGTTGCCGATCGTGCGCGCGACGTTGCAGGTAGTGGATACTTTCGAAGAAAGCGCGCGCGGCAGCGGTGGCTTCGGCCATACCGGCGTGCGTTAACCGGGGGATTTTCAGGAATGACGGAACAAGACAGCGCCGCACCGGCGAAGAGCAAACTCGGCATTCCGGGCGGCGCACTCAAGCCGCTCATGCCGGTCGTGGCCGTGCTCTGCGGCCTGGTCGCACTGTGGCTGGCGTGGAGCGGGTGGGTGCAATACCGCGCCGAAAACCGCGCGTCCACGCTGACCCAGGCGCGCGACTTCGCCGCCAGGGAGATTTCTTCGGCGGTCACGAAGCAATTGGCCGAACTCGACACGCGCCTGAAATCCGCCACGGTGCAGGCCGCGCTTGCGCAGGGCAATCTTCCCGCCGCCGCCGCCGCGCTGAAGCAGGGATGGGTCGGCGCGGAGTCGGCCGAGATTTTCGCCGACGGGTTCGAAGCGCAATACGGCGCGTTGCCCAAGCTCGGTTACGGCAAGGTCGGCGTCGCCGAGACCGCGATCGCGGAGAACAAGGCGGTCGCCGCGATCGTGCGCGACGGCGGCAGCCCGCGCCTGGCCGTCGCCGCGCCCGCGCACAACGGTCCGGTGCGCGTCGGCGTGGCGTATGTGCGCCTGCCGCTGGACCGCGCGATCGGCCCCGTCGCGCAAGCCACGATCGGAGACGACAGTTACCTCGCGCTGCGCCAGGGCAGTTACAGCGTCGCCGAGCACGGCGACAAGGAACTCGCCAACGGCGCCGAAGTGCTCGCCACCCCGGTGAAGGGCACGAGCTGGCGCATCGCCGCCGGCCTGCCGGATGCCGGCAAGGCGCCGTTCGGGCTCGGCGCGCTGCCGTGCTGGATCGCAGCGCTGCTGTTCGCGGTGTTCGGCTGGCTCGCACTGCGTGCCAGTCGCAAACCCGCGGTCGCGGTCGAAGACGAACACCAGGCCGAAGCACCGACGCTGGCGCAGATGCAGTCCGGTGCGCCCGCCGCGGCGCCGGTGGCCGCGCCGGTCGTCATCGCACCGGTGACGGCGCCGGAGGAAGCACTCGCGCCGCGCATCGCCGAACCCACCGCGCCGGCGCCTGCCGGCCGCGTGCTCATCGACAAGTCCATCTTCCGCGCGTACGACATCCGCGGCATCGTCGGGAAGACGCTCGACGCGGGCGTCGCCGAATTGATCGGCCAGTCGATCGGTTCGCTGATGACCGAGCGCGGGCTGCACGACATCATCGTCGGCCGCGACGGCCGCCTGTCCGGCCCCGACATGATCGATGGCCTCGTGCGCGGTCTGCGCAAGACCGGCCGCAACGTGGTCGACATCGGCCTGGCGGCGACGCCGGTCGTGTATTTCGCGGCCTACCAACTGCGTACCGGTTGCTGCGTCGCGGTCACCGGCAGCCACAATCCGCCGGACTACAACGGGTTCAAGATCGTCGTCGGCGGCGAGACGCTGTCGGGCAAGGCGATCGAAGACCTCTACGCGCGCATCGCCGAGGATCGCCTGCACGAAGCGCCCACGCCGGGCAACGTGCAGCAGCGCGACGTGTCGAAGGATTACATCGACCGCATTTCCGCCGACGTGCAGCTCGACCGCCGCCTGAAGGTGGTCGTCGACGCGGGCAACGGCGTCGCCGGCGCGATCGCGCCGCAGGTGCTCACCGCGATCGGCGCGGAAGTCACGCCCCTGTACTGCGAAGTCGACGGCACGTTTCCCAACCACCATCCCGACCCGAGCGAGGCGCACAACCTCGAAGACCTCGTGAAGATGGTCAAGCGCCTGGGCGCCGACATCGGCGTGGCCTTCGACGGCGACGGCGACCGCCTCGGCGTGGTGACCAAGGACGGGCACAACATCTTCCCCGATCGCCTGCTGATGCTGTTCGCGGCCGACGTGCTCGAGCGCAACCCCGGTGCGGTCATCGTCTACGACGTGAAGTGCACCGGTCGCCTGCCGGGCCAGATCCTGCGCCACGGCGGCAGCCCGTTGATGTGGAAGACCGGCCATTCGCTGATCAAGGCCAAGATGCGCGAGACCGACGCCGAGCTCGCGGGCGAGATGAGCGGCCACTTCTTCTTCAAGGAACGCTGGTTCGGTTTCGACGACGGCATCTACGCCGCCGCGCGCCTGCTCGAGATCCTCGCAAGCCGCAGCACCTCGCCGAGCGAAGTGCTCGATGCGTTGCCCGATGGCGTGTCCACGCCCGAGATCAAGGTGCCCGCGCCGAACGACGATCCGCATTCGTTCGTCGACCTGTTCAAGGCGAAGGCGAAGTTCGAAGGCGGGCGCCTGTCGTCGATCGACGGCCTGCGCGCCGACTGGCCGGACGGCTGGGGCCTGGTGCGCGCATCGAACACCACGCCGGTGTTGGTGATGCGCTTCGACGGCGACAACAAGGAGGCGCTCGCGCGCATCCAGACCGCCTTCCGCGAACAACTGCTCGCGGTGCGGCCGGACCTCGTGCTGCCGTTCTGAAGCCCGGGTGGATCAGCCGCCCGTCGCGGGCGGCTGTGCAGGCGTAGCCGAAGCGGCGGCGTCTTTCTTCGCCTGCTGGCCCTGCTTGATTTCGCGATAGCGCGTCAGGACCGAATCGAGTTCTTCGTCCAGGCTCGCGCGTTGCACGCGCTGCTGCGCGAACAGGCGCTCGCGGCGGCGCAATTCCGCATGCTGCGTGTTGATGTTGGTGCGCGCGACGGGCGAGACCGGCTTGCCGGCGAGTTCGTTCTCGCCCGCTTGCCGCAGCAGCGCGACCAGGCTCTGGCGCAAACCGATGACGCCCAGTTCGGAGGCCTTCAGCGATTCCTCGACCAGGTCGATGCGCTCCTGGAAGGACTTGCGCAGGTCGTCCTCGGTTTCGTACGACTCGGCCATCGCCAATTCGCGACGGGTACGCGCTTGTTCGGTTTCGGCGCGTGCCTTGTCGGCGGCGAGGCCGGCCTCGTAGGCGGCGCGTTCTTCCGGCGTCATCGCGCGATCGATTTCGCCGGTGTGGCGGCCGGAGGCATTGAACTCCGTGCGGCGAACGCCGGCGGCCTCGGCCGGCAGCGCATCGCCGCAGACCTTCGCGCCGTTTTCTTCCCAGCAATAGAGTTTCTTGTTCTTCGGCGGCGGCGTGCCGCGCCTTTGCGCGTGCGCATCGGTGGGCAGCAGCGCAAGCGCGAGCAGCGGCGCGAGCAACAACGTGGCGGTGGTGAGCGTTTTGCTGGAAGGCATGGTCGCAGCCCCTGTTCTGCGTTCGTCCCCGGGCGCCATCTTACGGCGCGGTGGCGATGCCGTATCGCGCGCGGTAAGCGAGCAGGGCATCGCGGTGGTCCACAAGGTCGGCGCTTTCGCCGGCAAACGCAAGCAGGTCGGCCAGCGTCGCCACGGCCACGACCGGCAGGGCGTGTTCATCCGCGACGGCCTGCGCGGCCGACTGCGCATGCGCCTCGCTGGCGCGCTCCTGGCGGTCGAGCGCGATCACGATGCCGGCCGGGATGCCGCCGACATCGCGGATGATGCCGAGCGCCTCGCGGATCGCGGTGCCGGCGGTGATCACATCGTCGATGATCAGCACGCGCTTGCCGGCCAGCGGCGCGCCGATCAGCACGCCGCCCTCGCCGTGCGCCTTGGCTTCCTTGCGGTTGAACGACAGCGGCAGGTCGCGGCCGCGCCGGGCGTATTCGCAGGCCACCGCGGTCGCCAGCGGGATGCCTTTGTAAGCGGGCCCGAAGAGGACGTCGAAACCCAGGCCGGCGGCGTCCACCGCATCGGCATAGCACGTGGCCAGTTCGGCCAGCGCCGCGCCCGAATCGAAGCGGCCGGCGTTGAAGAAGTACGGGCTTTCGCGGCCGGACTTGAGCGTGAACGCGCCGAAGCGCAGGGCCTGCGCACGCAGCGCGAGTGTGAGGAAGCGGGCGCGGTGGTCGGTCACGTGGGGCCGTCGGGCATTGGATGGATGAAGCCAATGATAAGGCCCGGCGCGGGGCAGGTCCGGCGGCGCGCGCGGATGGGCTAGGCTTGGCGCTGCACCCGAGAACGGATCCCGCGATTTGCGCATCGTCAGCTTCAACGCCAACGGCGTCCGCTCCGCGGCGGGCAAGGGGTTCTTCGACTGGTTCAACGACCAGCGCGCCGACGTCCTCTGCCTCCAGGAAACCAAGGCGCAGGAACACCAGGTCTCCGGCCCCGAATTCCTGCCCAAGGGCTACAAGGCCTGGTTCCGCGACGCGACGACGAAGAAGGGCTACAGCGGCGTGGCCATCTACAGCAAGCGCCAGCCCGACGAGGTCCGCACCAACCTGGGCTGGGCGCCGTTCGACGATGAAGGACGTTACATCGAAGCCCGCTTCGGCAACCTGAGCGTGGTGTCGTTCTACATCCCGTCGGGCTCGTCGGGCGAATTGCGGCAGGGCTTCAAGTTCGAAGTGATGGAGTGGCTGCGGCCGATCCTCCACCACTGGCTGCACAGCGGCCGCGACTACGTGCTGTGCGGCGACTGGAACATCGTGCGCAGCGAGCTCGACATCAGGAACTGGAAGTCGAACCAGAAGAACTCCGGCTGCCTGCCGCGCGAGCGCGACTGGCTCAACGGCATGTGCGCCGACGACACCGGTTGGGTCGATGCGTACCGCGCGCTGCACAGCGACGGCCAGGACTACACCTGGTGGAGCAATCGCGGCGCGGCGCGCGCCAAGAACGTCGGGTGGCGCATCGACTATCAGTTTTGCACGCCCTCCCTGCGCGACAAGCTCAAGGGATGCGAGATCCATCCGACGCCGCGCTTTTCCGACCACGCGCCGTTCGTCGTGGATTACAAACTGTGAGTGCGTCGCCCGGCGCGAAGCCCGCGAAACCCTCCGTCTGGAAAGCGTTCACCCAACCCGCGGCGTGGACGATGTTCTTCTTCGGGTTCGCCTCGGGCCTGCCGTTCCTGCTGGTCGCCGGCACGCTGGCGTACTGGCTCAAGGAAAACGCCATCGTGCTCAAGGAGATCACGGTGATCGCCAGCGCGGGCATGACCTACGCGCTGAAATTCCTGTGGGCGCCGCTGCTGGACCACTGGCGGCTGCCGCTGTTCGTGCGACTCGGGCAACGCCGCGGGTGGTTGTTGTTCGCGCAGTTGGCCGTCATCGCGGGCTTGTTGGGGATGGCATGGGCCACGCCCGCATCGCTGGGCGTCTTCGTCGTGTTCACGCTGATCGTCGCATTCGCGGGCGCGACGCAGGACATCGCGGTCGATGCCTACCGCATCGAAATCGGCGAACCCTCGGTGCAGGGCGCGCTGGTCGCGACGTACTCGCTCGGTTACCGCATCGCGTTGATCGTGACCGGCGCATTCGCGTTGTTCATGGCCGACCACATGCCGTGGAGCGCGGTGTACCAGTTGCTGGCGGGCCTGATGCTGCTGCCGGTCGTGGTCACGCTGATCGCGCGCGAACCTCAGGTGTTGCGCAAACGCCCCGCGGACTGGAACGAAGCGATGCGCGAAAGCGTCGTCGAACCCTTCGTCGATTTCTTCCGCCGCTACGGCGCGCAGACCGCGCTGCTGACGCTGGCGTTCATCCTGTTGTTCAAGATTCCGGAACAGGCGCTCGTCGGCGGGATCATGAGCCCGTTCTACCTGTCGCTGGAATTCACCAAGACGGAAATCGGCGCGGTCACGAAGATCTACGGCATCTGGATGGGGATCATCGGCGTGTTCCTCGGCGGCATGGCGATCGCGCGCTGGGGCGTGCGCAAGCCGCTGCTCGCGTCCATCGTGCTGTGTGCCTCGTGCAACCTGTTGTACGTGTGGTTGATCGCGCACCCGGGCAGCATTCCCGCGCTGACGCTGGTGATCTCGGCGGAGAACATCACCCTCGGCTTCCTCGGCACCGCGGCGGTCGCCTTCCTGTCGGCCCTGGTGAACAAGCAGCACACCGCCACGCAGTACGCACTGCTCAGTTCGATGGTGAACCTGCCGGGCAAGGTCCTGGGCGTGTTCGCGGGCGGCATCGTGGAAGCCACGAGCTACGGCACCTACTTCATCATCGCGACCCTGGCCGTCCTGCCCGCCACGCTGCTGTTCCTCTACCTCTGGCCCCGGTTCCGCCACATCGACGTACCGGCGGACCGCTGAGCCCCGTTGTCCGCGTGAAGGCATCGGGGCATGATCCGGCCCGTTCCCACCCGGTTTGACGTTGGGCTTGGATGGAGGCCGCATGACCGACCTGGTATTGCGCGACATCGATCCGAACATGGCCGATCGCATCAAGCGATTGGCCGATGCGCGCGGCTGGAGCATGCACGTCACGCTCGAAAACCTGCTGCAACGCGGGCTGATGGCCTGCGAGCAAGGCCTGCACGTGCATTTCAACGACCGCGAATCGACCGCGCTGGAACAAGCGATCGCCGCGATGGAAGGCGTGGCGAGCGACCAGGGCTTCGGGCTGATCGGCCGTGCGCCCGAACCGCCGGCGCCGACGCACATCTTGGATCGCTGGGTCGAAGACCTCTAGCGCCGGCGCTGATCAGCGCGGGTAGAGGACACCGAGCACGCGCGGACCGCGCGCACCGGTCACCGCCGGCACATTGCCGGGACGCCCCGCCAACGTTTCGCGCGCGAGCCACGCGAAGGCCATCGCTTCGACGAAATCCGGATCGAGCCCGTGCACGGCCGTGGATTCCACGCGTACGCCCGGCAAGTGCGCGGCGATGTGCGCCAGCAACACCGGGTTGTGCACGCCGCCGCCGCAGACGAGCACGCGACGGGTGTCCGGCTGGTGCGCGCGCAGTGCATCGGCGACCGTGCGCGCGGTGACTTCCAGCAAGGTGGCCTGCACATCTTCCGGTGCTTCGCCGCCGCGCAGCTGCGCGCGGACCCAGTCGAGGTGGAAGTGTTCGCGGCCGCTGCTCTTCGGCGGCGGCAGCGTGAACCACGGTTCGGCGAGGAGGCGTTCGAGCAGTGCTTCGTCGACGCGGCCGCTTGCGGCAAAAGCGCCGTGCGCATCGAAGGGCGTGCCGTGGTGTTGTTCGCACCACGCGTCCATCAACGCGTTCGCGGGGCCCGTGTCGAAACCGCGCACATCGCCCTGCCGCGGCAGCAGGGTGAAGTTCGCGATGCCGCCGAGGTTGAGCACGGCGCGCGCTTCATTCGCATCGTGCAGGAGCGCGGCGTGGAAGGCGGGCACGAGCGGCGCGCCCTGGCCGCCGGCGGCGAGGTCGCGGCGGCGGAAGTCGGCGATCGTGTCGATGCCCGTGCGTTCGGCGATGACATGCGCGTCGCCGATTTGCCAGGTGAACGGATGCGCGGCCGCGGGGCGATGGCGGATCGTCTGTCCGTGCGAACCGATGGAACGCACGTCGCCCGGCGACAGGCGCGCAGCTTCGATCAAACGCAGCGCGGCATCGGCGAAGGCTTGCGCGACCTGCACGTCGAGCATGCCGATCTCGYCGAGCGATCGCGCATCGCCGCCTTGGCCCAATGCCACCAGGCGCGCGCGCAATTGCGGATCCCAGCGATAGGTTTCGCCGCGGACGAGGCTGCAATGGGAGCCTTCGAAGCGGACGAGCGCGGCGTCGATGCCGTCGGCGCTCGTTCCCGAGATCAGGCCGAGGTGGAGTTCACCGTCGCTTGGACGTGCGTCGCGTGTTTCCACGCGAACGTCAGGCCTTCTTGTTCTTGACCGGCTTCGACGGCACGTCGGCGTCGGCGTAGATCACCTTCTCGACGCTCTGGATGCGTGCCAGCGCAGTGGAGGTCTGCGAACGGAACTGCGCGAGCGCGGCGCCGTTGAGCGGTTCGGGCGGCGGCATCGTCACCGACAGCGGATTGCGGTGCACGCCGTTGATGCGGAATTCGTAATGCAGGTGCGGGCCCGTGGCCAGGCCGGTCATGCCGACGTAGCCGATCACCTTGCCCTGCGGGATGCGCTGGCCGACCTTGATGTCGCCGAAGCGCGACATGTGGCCGTACAGCGTGGTGTAACCGCGGCCGTGGTCGAGGATCACCGCGCGGCCGTAACCGCCCTTCCAGCCGGCGAACTGCACGCGCGCATCGCCCGCCGCCATGATCGGCGTGCCGGTGGACGCGCCGTAATCGACGCCCTGATGCTGGCGCACGGTGCCGAGCACCGGGTGGCGGCGCGAACCGAACGTCGAAGTCAGGCGCGCATACGGAATCGGCATGCGGATGAAGCTCTTCTTCAGCGGGCGGCCGTCGGCGGTGAAGTATTCCGACTTGCCGTTGCGCTCGAAGCGGAAACCCGAATGCAGCTTGCCGCCGACGGTGAAGGTCGCGGCCTGCACCGGGCCGGTGCGGATCAGTTCGCCGTCGCGCCAGGTCTGCTCGACCACGACGCTGAAGCGGTCGGTGGACGCGACGTCTTCGTTGAAGTCGATGTCGTACTTGAAGATGTCGTCGGTGAGCGTCGTGATCGCGCTGCCCGACAGGCCGAGCTTGCGCGCCGAATGGAACAGGGACTTGCCGACGTTGCCGCTGATGACGACGGTGCGCGATTCGGTCGGGCGCTCGATGACTTTCTCGCTGACCTTGTCGCCGTCGATGCGGTATTCGACGCGATGCGTTTCGTCGCGGTCGTAGCGGAACGCGCGCAGCTGGCCGCCGACGGGCAGGTCGAAGGCGAGCTCGGTGCCCGGCTTCATGCGCGTGAGCGCCTGCTTGGCGCCGGGCTGCTCGAGCAACTGGTGCATCGTGGACGCGGGCACGTCCATGTCGTCGAACAGGCTGCCGAGGGTCTGGCCGCGTTCGACGCGGACGATCTGCCAGCTGTCGCCGGCCTGGCCGTGCAAGCGGGCCATGGACAGCGGCGGCAGCGAAAGAGCGAGGGTGGTGCGGGCCTGCGTCGGCGAAAGGCCGCCGGCGTGGCGCGCATCGGAGAAACCGGGGACGATGGCGGCGACCAGCACGCCCAGCGTGGCGAACAGGCTGACATGGGCCCACTGGCGACGGGTCCACCGGCCGCTGAAGCCGGCCGGCAGGCGCGCGGCGACGTGGCGGTGCAGCGCCGCTTCGCGCAGGATGTCGAGCCGTGCGCGGCGTGCCTTGTCGATTCCGGACTTGCCCATGGTGCTTCCCCTTCGAAAACCAGTTAGCGCGCCGTGAGCTGCGCGTAACGGCGCTACCATAGACACGCTAGAAACCTGCGTCAAACCCTTGAGTGGGATGGGGTTTTTGTTTTAACCCCGCTTTAACGCTACCTTCACGATCCGGGTCACGGATTCGTAACAACCCTCATCGAGTTCATCTTTGTGTCGATCCAGGCTGCCCTAGAACAAATCGGCCGCGGCGCCGACGAAATCCTCAAGCGCGACGAGCTGGAAGCCCGGCTGAAGACCGGCCGTCCGCTCCGCATCAAGGCCGGTTTCGACCCGACTGCCCCCGACCTCCACCTGGGCCACACGGTCCTGCTCAACAAGATGCGGCAGTTCCAGGACCTGGGGCACCAGGTGATCTTCCTGATCGGCGACTTCACCGGGATGATCGGCGACCCGACGGGCAAGAACGTCACCCGCAAGCCGCTGACGCGCGAAGACGTCGAAGCCAATGCGCGCACCTATGCCGACCAGGTGTTCAAGGTGCTGGATCGCGAGCGCACGGAACTGCGGTTCAACAGCGAGTGGTTCGGGCAGATGGGCGCGGCGGACATGATCAAGCTCGCGGCGCAGCACACCGTGGCGCGCATGCTCGAGCGCGACGATTTCGCCAAGCGCTACGCGGCGCAGCAATCGATCTCGATCCACGAATTCCTGTATCCGCTCGTGCAGGGTTACGACTCGGTGGCGTTGAAGGCCGATGTCGAGCTCGGTGGCACGGACCAGAAATTCAACCTGCTGATGGGGCGCGGGCTGCAGGAACACTTCGGGCAGGCGCCGCAGATCGTGTTGACGATGCCGCTGCTCGAAGGCCTCGACGGCGTGCAGAAAATGAGCAAGTCGCTGGGCAACTACATCGGCATCGACGAGCCGGCGATCGACATGGTCACCAAGACGATGAAGATCGGCGATGCGCTGATGTGGCGGTGGATCGAGCTGCTTAGTTTCGAGATCGATGCGGTGCAGGCCGTCCGTCTCAACGCCGAAGTCGCGGCGGGTACGTTGAATCCGCGCGACGTGAAGCTGCGCCTGGCGCGCGAACTGGCCGCGCGTTTCCACGGTGAAGCGGCTGCGGAAGTCGCGATCGCCGGTTGGAATGCAGCCGTGCGTGGCGAAGGCGATGTCGCGTCGTTGCCGCTGCAGGACGTGGCGGTGCCCGCCGATGGTTTGCGCATCGCGCAATTGCTCGTCGCCGCGGGGCTCGCGCCAAGTAATTCGGAAGCCAATCGCAAACTCAAGGAACGCGCGGTGCGCGTGGATGGCGCGGTCGTCGAAGACGCGGCGCTGGCCTTCGGGCCGGGTTTCGAAGGCGTTTTGGCGATCGGCAAGCGCAACTTCGCGCGCGTCAGGTTGGTCGCGGCGCCTTGAGGTTTGGCTGAAGTCGCGCACGGCATTTGATCGGATTGGATCGAATGTCGAAATCCGATCGAAAAAACAGTTGCTCCTTTCCGCCGAATCGGCATAATGCGCGGCCCGCCGGAAGCGGGTGCGGCAGCGGTTTCGCCGCCAGCGACGACATCACTGAATCGCTGCTCGCTTCCACGAAATTTGTCTTCATCAGGTGTTGACGTTCTTCGGATCGCCTGTATGATGTGCGGCTCCCTCGGGCACTTCGGTGCGGCGGGGGAAGGGAGAAGGCGCTGAGGCCGATCCCGACGATCTTTGACAGTGTGCGCAGGTGACTTGTGCGGGCGTCTGGCGGGTGGATACGTTGTCCATCTTGCAGACGTTCGTAACAGAGCAACAAGTCAATTCAAATGGCAAACAAGCAATTGTTTAGCCAGCGAGTGATTTCGAGCCTGGGACGACGACTGCACTCAAGAAATTGGCGAGGACTTCGGTCCGAGCCGCAAAACTTAAGTGAAGAGTTTGATCCTGGCTCAGAGTGAACGCTGGCGGCAGGCCTAACACATGCAAGTGCCTAACACATGCAAGT